>NZ_JBXENW010000026.1:0-1284 GCF_059383835.1 Paenibacillus sp. J22R98 | reverse complement strand
GACTGACCCCCGTTCATGAGACAGGGATCAAAACACCTTTCAAGTTAAGCAGCCAGTCGTCGGAAATCAACCGGCGACTGGTTATTTAGTTTCGTTTGAATACGAATTGAGTTATAGTAGTGAATGTATTCTCGAACGGTCTGCTCAACGATTGCCGTCGTTGTACAGGTTAAACCTTCGAGATAGAACGTTTCAGACTTTAGAGTGGAATGGAACGATTCGATGGGGGCATTATCAGCGGGCGTACCTTTACGGGACATGCTCATGGTAATGCCTTTTCCTTTTACAGCTTCCTGATATGCCTGTGACGTATAGACACTTCCCTGATCGCTGTGGAGCATCGCACCGGTTGTGAGAGGCAACTGATCAAGAGTATCTAACACAAATGCTGTGTCTTGTTTATCTGCTATACTGTACGCCACGACCTCGCCGTTAAACAAGTCTAAAATGCTCGACAGGTACAAGATTTTACCCCCAAATGGCAGATAAGTGATGTCTGTTACGAGCTTTTGCAGAGGTGTATCTGCTTGAAATTGACGTTTTAACTGATGTTCAGCGATCTGAGTTGGTTGTCCAGTTGGCTTGCGTTTCTTCATCCTAACTCGACACTGTAACCCCTCGCGCTGCATAATTCGTTGCACTCGTTTATGATTGACGTTTTGTTCTCTTTGAAGCAGAGCGGTTATCTTGCGATAGCCATAACGGAATTTATGCAAGATGCAGAGCTGGCGAATATTCTCGGTGAGCTGATCTTCTCGCTTTGAGGCAAGAGCCTCTTTCCAGCGATAGTAGGTTGCACGTGCAATCCCTAGCAGCTCACAAGCCTGCTTTACGGACATTTCTCCTCGAATGGATTCCATCCAAGCCACTACGGCTTCTGGTGACACCTCCTCTCCAATTCCTTGTACTTTTTTAGTACATCTAGTTGTTGTTTCAGAAAACGAATCTCCACTTTTAACTTTTCAAGTTCAGAAGAGAATTCAGGACCTTTTCCAAAACTGTATTGCTTACCGACAGGTTGTTCAAGTCGATGAAGTTCGCCCTTACGATACCAGGACATCCATGTTTTAAGCTGAGTTACATTCCTGATTCCGAGCTCATCCATGACCACTTTCACTGGAATACCTGCTAATCTCATCCTAATTGCATTCATTTTCACTTCAACGGGATAGCTAACTCTAGTTGCCAACGCAAAAACACCTCCAAGTTGTCCTCCACATCTTACGACATGGGGTCTTTCACTTGAAGGTGTTTTAATTTGTCTCACGTTATGGGGTCAGTCCC
>NZ_JBXENW010000024.1:0-1385 GCF_059383835.1 Paenibacillus sp. J22R98 | reverse complement strand
CGAGCGAATGTTCGTAGGATAAGCCCTCGACCGATTAGTATTCGTCAGCTGCATGCATTGCTGCACTTCCACCTCGAACCTATCAACCTGATCGTCTTTCAGGGGTCTTACATACTGGGAAATCTCATCTTGAAGGGGGCTTCACGCTTAGATGCTTTCAGCGCTTATCCCGTCCGCACTTGGCTACCCAGCGGTGCTCCTGGCGGAACAACTGGTACACCAGCGGTGCGTCCATCCCGGTCCTCTCGTACTAAGGACAGCTCTTCTCAAATTTCCTACGCCCACGACAGATAGGGACCGAACTGTCTCACGACGTTCTGAACCCAGCTCGCGTACCGCTTTAATGGGCGAACAGCCCAACCCTTGGGACCTACTTCAGCCCCAGGATGCGATGAGCCGACATCGAGGTGCCAAACCTCCCCGTCGATGTGGACTCTTGGGGGAGATAAGCCTGTTATCCCCAGGGTAGCTTTTATCCGTTGAGCGATGGCCCTTCCATTCGGTACCACCGGATCACTAAGCCCGACTTTCGTCCCTGCTCGACTTGTAGGTCTCGCAGTCAAGCTCCCTTATGCCTTTACACGCTACGAATGATTTCCAACCATTCTGAGGGAACCTTTGGGCGCCTCCGTTACATTTTAGGAGGCGACCGCCCCAGTCAAACTGCCCACCTGACACGGTCCCTGTACCGGATTACGGTACCAGGTTAGAACTCCGATACGATCAGGGTGGTATCCCAACGTTGCCTCCACCGAAGCTGGCGCTCCGGTTTCCTAGGCTCCCACCTATCCTGTACAGATCGTACCAAAGTTCAATATCAAGCTGCAGTAAAGCTCCATGGGGTCTTTCCGTCTTGTCGCGGGTAACCTGCATCTTCACAGGTATTAAAATTTCACCGGATCTCTCGTTGAGACAGCGCCCAAGTCGTTACGCCATTCGTGCGGGTCAGAATTTACCTGACAAGGAATTTCGCTACCTTAGGACCGTTATAGTTACGGCCGCCGTTTACTGGGGCTTCAATTCATAGCTTCGCCTTGCGGCTAACCACTCCTCTTAACCTTCCAGCACCGGGCAGGCGTCAGCCCGTATACTTCGCCTTACGGCTTCGCACAGACCTGTGTTTTTGCTAAACAGTCGCTTGGGCCTTTTCACTGCGGCCCCCTCGGGCTATTCACCCTACCGAGGCACCCCTTCTCCCGAAGTTACGGGGTCATTTTGCCGAGTTCCTTAACGAGAGTTCTTCCGAGCGCCTTAGCATACTCTGCTCGACTACCTGTGTCGGTTTGCGGTACGGGCACCATCACCTGGCTAGAGGCTTTTCTTGGCAGCGGGAACACATGACCTTCGGTACTGTAATTTTCCCTCCCCATCACAGCCTGGCCTTA
>NZ_JBXENW010000023.1:0-1786 GCF_059383835.1 Paenibacillus sp. J22R98 | reverse complement strand
CCGTTAGCATTCCTGTAGATGGATTAATTTCGTCTTTGAAAAAAGAAAAGCGCCTCGGTACGATGGGAGTACGCAACGGGTCATAGCCCTTAAAATCCCATCATCCAGGAGGACGCTCTACTATGAAGTTTAAATCGCAAGACAAACAAAATCAACTCATTGAAAAAATTACCGCCCAGCATCTTGTCGTCGGGATCGACATTGCTCAACAAATTCATGTTGCACGTGCGGTTAACTTTCGAGGAATTGTTGTTGGCAACCCTCTCTCCTTCTCAAATGACGAAGAAGGATTTCACATCCTGCTTCGGTGGATTCATTCGCTGCAAGCAACACATGCTTTAACGGCAGCCATTGTTGGCATGGAACCTACCGGACACTATTGGCTTAACCTCTCCAAATGGATCTCTGAGCAACAGTTTGAAGTCGTTCTCGTTAATCCTCATCTTGTAAAGAAAAACAAAGAAAACCGAGATAATACGCCATCTAAGAGCGACAAAAAGGACGCTCTTGTCATTGCGGACATGGTTAAAAACGGATACTACTCGTTCATCCGTAACACGCCTGAAGCCTTCGAAGAATTACGTGTCTATCTTTCAAACCGTGACTCTGTCGTAACGAGACTCGTTAGTGCCAAGAATCAAATCCATCGGTGGGTCGACGTTGTTTTCCCAGAGCTGCGACAAGTCTTTAAGAGCTTGATGTGCGCCGGCTGTTTAGCTACTCTCCGTCTCTTTCCAACACCAGAAGATTTGAGTGAGCTGCAGCCTCAAGACATCATTAAAGGCTGGAAAACCCTTATGAAACGGCATTCTGGTGAGCGAAAGGCTCAAGCTCTCACCTCTCTTGCTAGGCGTTCTGTTGGATCAAAACAAGCCACGCATGCTTACAAGCTTCACTTAAAGCAGTTGTTAGATGAATACGATCTTGCTTGCCAGCAGCTAAAAACGGTTGAGACCGAGATCATCACCGTTTTAGATCGCATTCCTTTTGCGAAATCTATGCTTGCTGTCAAAGGGATTAGCGCCATTTCACTAGCCGGTATTCTAGGTGAGGCAGGGGATTTAAGCGGTTTTGTTCACGGTAATGCCCTGCTCCGTCACGCAGGCCTTAACCTTGCTGAAGCAAGCTCAGGAAAATGGACCGGACAGATGAAAATTAGCAAACGTGGACGCTCTCGCCTCCGACGATTTATCTTCATGATGACGATGAGTTTGGTCATGAATAATCCGGAATTTCAAGCGATGCACGCACACAATGTGCAGGTGAAGAAGATGAAGAAAATGAGGTCCATTATGAAACTGTGTGGTAAATTAGCACGCATACTCGTTGGCATGGCTCGCAGCCGTGAAGCGTACAATCCTCAAAAAACGATGCCACTACAGCTAGCTGCTTAAGCACATCCAACCGTTGCGTTGTACGAATTTTGGCTTATTCGCGGGATTTCAAAAGAAAGCACGGAGTACCGGATGCAGTTGAACCAAAGGGCACCGATCCGTACCGTTAGCAAGACCGGCCTCCACCCCTTGGAAAGGCGTAACGAAGGAATGAGAGGGCATAGACCCGTTGAGACATGGGAGTGAAAACCTCCAGGGGCGGCGTGGAGAATGCGTGCAGTATATGGAAGGATATGGGGTTGCAATCTCCCCCCTTTATTTCCTCACGCCTTCATGTTGTCCGGCTCTACTACAAGGTCCCTCTTACTCTCTTTCTATATTTCTTGCAAGGGTGAAATCCTGCGAATAAGCGAGCATTCTTGAGAAAACTAAGTCGTACCGAGGGAGTTCAA
>NZ_JBXENW010000022.1:0-13362 GCF_059383835.1 Paenibacillus sp. J22R98 | reverse complement strand
GGGTTCAAGTCCCTCTACGCGCACCATATTTACTTGCGGAAGTGGCTCAGCGGTAGAGCATCGCCTTGCCAAGGCGAGGGTCGCGGGTTCGATTCCCGTCTTCCGCTCCATATTTACAACATCCAAGCCCGATCTCGCTAACATGAGATTGGGCTTTTTGCTTTTTTAGCACTTAAAAAATCCGCCTTCCGTCATTGTATGTCGGAGGGCGGATTTTTCATTATTGCTCGTCAAAAGGGAGCACTAGCTTATTTACGAGCGGTTTGTAGGATGGATCAAAGTAGGCGGTATATACAATGTTAGCCGAAATGGGTTTGGTGTTAGCGTTAATGCTGCCTGATTTGGCTACGTCAAACGAGTCGATGGATATCAGCCTTGGGAGCTTCTGTAGCTCTTCAATATAACGAAGGACATCGGTATAGCGGCCTTTAATGACTGTGGCTACTTTGAGTTTCTTTACATTAGGACCAAAAGGATTCTTACTTTCTGTGTCGGTTGCGTTCGTTTCGGCTTCATTTTCGCCGGCAGTCGTTTGATCCCCATCGCGATCAGGCGTAAAGTTCGCAGTTAACGTTTCAGCGCCGGTGACGGACTCAATCTGCTGTAAATCTAGCAGAAGCTGCTCTGTATTATCCCATAGCGGGAGTGCATGCTGAACGTTTTCTTTCGAGTATTCGTCGCTTGCTTTCTTCTTCTCAGCGATCTTCTTGTTAAGCAATCCGTATTGGTTGTTGAGACTTTCAAGTTCGATTTGCTGCCTAGTGATCTTATCCGTAGATGGCTTCAGCAAGTAAGAATAGACGGCAAACATTACAAGGAACAATAGGGCAAGAAGGAGTATGGTCAATGAACGGTTTTTAGTTAGTTGTTCCATTGTTATCCTCCTCAGTCGACTTCATTTTGACGCTGAATGTAGCCGTATATGGCTTAGAAACCGAAATCTCGCCATCGGAGCTCGATGTTGCCGCAATCTCTCCTTTAGACATGCTCTGCATGCCGGCATCCTGTGTAAAGGACATGCGATGCAGATCAAATAAGAAACGGGACATATCCTTCATCGTATTAAAGCTGGCGCTGATCGCAATCTGTCCTTGCTCCGTGTAACCGAGAGTCCGGATTTCTCCTCCGCTTGGCAGCTTCCGCTCCAGCTCTTTTACAATCGCGACGACATCTTGCTGATGCTTCTTGATGTTCTCGATTTCTGTCAGTGGATTAGACTGGCCTGAGGAGGCTCCTGTAGCTAATTCGTTCTGCTTTAATGCAATTTGGTCATTTAAGGCTTGAACCTTATCTTTATTTCCCGCGATTTCGGCATGGTTGCTAATAAAACTATAGACGATCAGTGTCATAATGAGTATCCAAGCAGCTAGAACACTTGTAAGAACGATCGGAACGAGCCGCGCTTCATGCTTCACCTTCGGAAGTAGGTCAATGCTAAACGTAGGATCCTTTGGCAGCGCCAAACCGGCTGGAATCAGATATGCACCATGCTCGTCCTTTAAGGCTCCGGGTTCAAATGCATGGAAGTCAGCTTCATGAATAGACATATCTGGCTGCGAATCTCGGAGTGCTGTGAGTAATGCTTCCTGGGCGGCCGGAGGTCCTGCGACGATAGCTTTTGTAATACGAGAAGCCCCTTCGTGTAGACCGAACTGATAGAAGTTCAGTATCCGCGAAATTTCGGCAGTGAGATCCGAAAGCTGGAACTCATTTAATTGTCCGGGAAGATGATCGCCATTCTCGAACAGATTGATGGTACGCATGAAGATGGGACTGCCTTCATGGAACATGAAGATCTCAAGGCCCGTTTCGCCAATGTTGATGACCATCGTTTCACTTGTTTTCTCCGATTGCTGTGTGAATAGCGCCTTCAACAAGGCTGCAGCTGGGAAGGCGATAGCTTTAACACGTAATCCTACATCTTGCATGAGATCGATCGAAGTCCGGATCCACTTGAGCGGTGCGGCGAAGATTAGAACATGGGTGCTTGTCTCATCTTTACCGATCTGAAGAAAGTCATAAATCGGATCTTCAAATGGTAAATGGAGCGTCGTTTCGACCTCAAGCTCGATCAAATGTCGAAGTTCCTTGGCATTGGTCGTTGGGATGCGCATTTTACGTACGATGATTTGCGAAGTAGGAACGGCTAAAGTGACCGTTGCACCGCCGAGCTTCTCGCGAAGGATCCATTTCTTGAATAGAACTCGGATGGGGTCGATATTGATAAATTGATCATCGACAATGGCGCCTTGCGTTAGTGGCAGATAGCCTTTGCGGTCAAGCTCCCAAGCTTTCTTCTTGCGCAGGGCGGCGAATCGAATACCGGTTTGTTCAATCGTAAGACCGATTTGTTTGGAGCCAATGGTTATCATCTCTATCACATCCCATTTAGGTAATTATGTTCAGATACCCATCGATCAGCAGTTCTCCGTAGCAATAAGCAGCAAGTGTGCCTAAAGCGAGAAACGGACCGAAAGGAATCGGTTGTTTTCGTTTAACAATACGAAGTAGCTGCAATGTGCCACCGACGATAGAACCAGCTAGACATGCTAATAGCATAGCAACAAGAATATGCGGAAATCCAACAACAAGGCCGCATACGAAGAACAGTTTGGCGTCGCCTAATCCCATTTTGCCGCGAGAGAGGAGATTCACGAGGAGCAGTATTCCGCCTCCAACTAAAGCGCCTAATAAGTAATGCCAGAACGGTTGGTCATGATGGAGTATACGAGTAAGCAGAAATAATGGTAAGAAGAACAGAAGTACTTTATTCGGTATAAGCATGTATCGAAGATCGGAGACAGTAATGATGACGGACAGGCTGACAAGCAGCAGTGCGATTAGAAGCTCTAAACTTACGCCAAGCTGAATGTACATGTACATGAATAGTAGGCCGGTAAGCACTTCCCCAATCGGATAGACGGGAGAAACCGACGTATCGCAGTGTCGGCAGCGGCCTCTTGCAAACAGATAACTGAATACGGGGATTAAATCACGTTTCCTAAGTGGCGTGCTGCAGCTTGTGCAATGGGAGGGCGGGTGTATTAGCGATTTTTTTGCAGGTACGCGCAAGCCGACGACATTAAAGAACGAACCGCATACAAGGCCGAGGGTGAAAAAGTAGATGGCTAAGGCAACCGTCATTGAGCATGGCTACTTTCTATATGAAATGAAGAGAGGAACCGGAACGAATTCCGGTTCCTGTGTAGGAGCATTATGGAGTTGTCGGAGCTGCTGTAGTTATTACAGTTCCTTCGCCTGCCAACACTTCAGTGCCCTTATACCAATGATTCACATGAGTTGGAGTGGCACCAGTTGTACCCGTATCTAGGAATACATAGAGCAGATCGCCGTCTGGTTGATACTGAACAGTACCAGCAATAATTGTATCTTTCGTACTAGGTAATGCAATATTAGACTCCAGATAACCTTTTGCAACCATTTGAGCAATTGTTACACTTACTCCAGTTGAAGTTGTAGAAGTAAAGGTACCGTTTGACTCATTAGTAACATATAATCGAGCAGCATCATAAACTTGGCGTGCCGTCTGGAAGTCAGATTTATCCTTGGATTTATTTAGAATATTACCGATTAAGGGAATTGCAATCGCTGCAATAACTCCTAGAATAACTATAACTGCAAGCAATTCAATCAGAGTGAATCCTTTTTCTTCTTTCTTCACACGCTTCAATACATTCGTTACCATTTTAATTCCTCCCTGAATTTGGTTTACTTAATTTGTCTAACCCATTTGACCATATAGACTGAACATAGGCAGCATGATTGCTGCTACGATGACTCCGACTACACCGGCGAGAAATACGAGTAATAAGGGTTCAATAAGTGACTTCATTCGATCGACCGTGTTCTCTACATCCATCTCGTAGAAATCCGCGACCTTCGAAAGCATCAAATCTAGTGAGCCAGTCTCTTCACCTATCGCAATCATTTGGGTGACTAGAGGTGGAAATACCCAAGATTTCTTGAGTGGATCGGAGAGCGGTTTACCTTGGCGAAGGGAATCGCCTGCGCTGCGGATGACTTTTCCTACTACCCGGTTCGATACGACCTCCTCGACAATTGAGAGGGACTGAAGCATCGGAACCGAGCTTGCATATAGAGAAGACATTGTCCGCGACATCTGTGCAATGACGCCTTTCTGCGAGAGCTTCCCGAAGATCGGCATCTTCAGCTTTATAAAATCAATGACATAGGCGCCGCCTTCGGTGCGCTTGGCTGTAATATAGCCAATTACAAGTAGTGCGGCAACTAACAACCATAGATACCACTGGTTCTCAATGCTTCTGCTAACCGCCATGACAATCTTGGTAATGGCCGGTAGTTCGGCGTCCATGGAATCAAACATATTAACGAATTGGGGTACAACCGCTTTGAGCAAATAAATGACGGCTGCGATTGCGAGAAACCCGACAACGACCGGATAAGTTAAGGCGGATTTGATTTTCTCTTTAGTCGTATGCTGTTTCTCGAAGAAAACAGCGAGCCGCTCGAGCGTGCCTTCCAGATCACCGGATTCTTCGCCTGCGCGAATCATATTGGTGAACATGGATGGAAAGATGCGCTTATGCTCCTGAACCGACTGAGAGAATGCATTACCGCGAAGCAGGCTCGAATGAACCTCTACCAGTGCTTTCTTAAGCGGCTTACTCTCTGTTTGCTGAGCGAGAATGCCGGTAGCATCGAGAATCGTAACCCCTGCACGAATCAGTGTAGCGAACTGGCGACAGTAGATAATGAAGTGCTGCATTTTGACCGGATTACCAATGTAGATGTCCATCGATAGAATCGTGTTGCGATGCTCATCCACTGAGAGGACGACAAGTCCGCGTTTACGAAGCTCCTCGACCGCAGTCGATTTGTCCATCGCTGACATCTTGCCCTTGAGTAGTTTGCCGCCGCCTGTCTTGACTTGATAAGCGAATTGAGCCATTAGTAGGCACCTTCAGTCATGTACACTTTCGCTGCAGCCGGATCGACACGTCCTGTTTGCAAGAGCTCTTTGATCGAAGCGTCAAGGGTATGCATACCTTGAGCACGTCCTGTTTGCATGACGCTTTTGATCTGATGAATTTTCTCGGTACGAATCAAATTCGCAACAGCTGGTGTATTAATCATAATTTCTGTCGCGCATGATCTGCCTTGTCCGCCTGGACGGGGCAGCAATCGCTGTGAGATAACCCCGATCAGTACAGCCGCAAGTTGTGTACGGATCTGTCCTTGCTGATGGGAAGGGAATGCGTCAATAATTCGGTCAATCGTTTGTGGAGCGTCTGTTGTATGTAAGGTTGCAAAAACCAAATGCCCCGTCTCTGCTGCCGTTACAGCGGCGGAGATTGTCTCCAAGTCGCGCATCTCACCGACGAGGATAACGTCTGGATCCTGCCTAAGCGCGGCCCGAAGCCCATTGCTGAAGCTCTTCGTATCGTTGCCGACTTCACGCTGATCGACAACCGAAGCGGAATGGGTATGGAGGAACTCAATCGGGTCCTCCAACGTAACGATATGCTTCTTCTGTGTTCGGTTTATGTAATCAATCATGGCTGCCAGAGTTGAAGATTTGCCGCTACCCGTTGGGCCGGTAACCAGGACAAGCCCTTGATGCTTATTGGCTAACGACTCAATTATAGGCGGGAGTTGTAGCTGCTCCAGCGAAGGAATGCGTGTTGGAATCGTACGGATCGCGATACTAACCTTACCTCGCTGGCGGAATGCATTGATACGGTACCGCGAGTAGCCTTCCAGCTCATAAGAGAAATCCACTTCGCCGGCTTGGTCAAAATGCTCTACCTGTTCGGTGTTGAGGAGAGCGGTTGCCATTGCTCTGGAATTCTCTACGGTGACTGCCTCTTCACCCAGTCGGTGAAGCGTACCATGAACACGCATAACAGGCGGAGACCCGACTGAAATATGAAGATCGGATGCTTTGCTTTCATGAGCTTGCCGCAGCAAGTTTGTAATCTGTTCTAAGGCCTGGACCATTATCCAGCCTCCTTACGAATGGGATACTGTCTCTCGCAGCACTTCCTGTAGGGAAGTAATGCCTCTGACCGCCTTCTCCAGTCCATCATCCATGAGCTGGATCAATCCGTTCTTCTCTGCTGCTTTGCGCAAGTCCTCAATGGAGCTTTCTTGACCGATTTGCTGGCGAATGGTGTCATTGATGCCAAGCACTTCATGGATCGCGACCCTTCCGCGATAGCCGGTTTGATTGCAGGTACCACAGCCGGTTCCTTTGTAAAGCTTGTCCGCATGAAGGCCGTGATTTTGCAGGAATATGGTCTCCTGTTCAGAAGGTGCATACTCGGTCACGCAGTCCGGACATACGCGTCTGACAAGCCTCTGGGCGACTACGCCGACCAAAGAGGATGCAATCAGGTATGGCGCGATACCCATATCACGGAACCTTGTGATGGAACTGACGGAATCGTTCGTATGCAGCGTCGACAGGACCAAATGTCCGGTGAGTGATGCTCGAATGGCGATCTCTGCAGTTTCCGAATCCCGAATCTCCCCGACCATGATAATGTTCGGATCTTGACGGAGAATGGAACGTAAGCCTGTTGCAAAGGTGAGCCCGATCTGTGGGTTTACATGAACTTGGTTAATGCCTTCGAGCTGGTATTCCACCGGATCTTCAACCGTAACGATGTTGGAGTCCTCATTATTCAGATGCTGCAGGGCAGAGTAGAGCGTCGTTGTTTTACCACTGCCTGTCGGTCCTGTAATGAGAATAATACCGTAAGGAACCTCGATCATTTGTTTAAATACGTTATGGTTATGCTTGCTGAAGCCGAGCTGATCGAGCGCTTTAACGCCTACGCTTAGATCGAGAATACGTAGTACGATTTTCTCACCATGAATGGTTGGCAGCGAGGATACCCGAATGTCGATTGTCTTGTAGTCGACTTGCATCTTCATTCGGCCATCCTGCGGCAAACGGCGTTCGGCAATGTTCAGCTTCGCCATAATCTTAAGTCTCGCCGTAATAAAGCCTTGCATTTGTTTAGGGATAACTCTTTCGGTGCGAAGTACACCGTCAAGCCGGTAGCGAATGTTCACATTGTTCTCACCCGGATCAACGTGAATATCGGAAACTTGAAGCTGGACAGCCTGTTGAATCATCTGGTTTACCAGTCGAACGACGGGGGAGTCTTCATCCGTAATCTCAGTCTCTCGAATTTCGTCGGCCGAAGGCAGCTCGCCCATAAGCTGTGACATGGAGTCCTGCAAGCCATAATGCCGTGCAATGGCTCGTTGCAGCTCATCTCTGCCGGAGATCGCCGGCTCAATTCGGAAACCCGTGGACATTCGAAGCTCTTCAATAGCGAAATAGTCCAGCGGATCGGCCATCGCAACAAGCAGCTTGCCGCCTTCTTTATGAATCGGAATGGCTTGATATCTGCGGGCCATACTCTCGGGAATAATCTGCGTAATAGAAGGCTCGATCTGATATTTGAACAAGCTGACATGTGGGATGCCCAGTTGAAATTCCAATACTTCGAATAACTGCTGCTCGGTTATGTATCCTTGTGTAATGAGCAAGTCTCCAAGCTTCTGCTTCGTCTTACTTTGTTCCCGCAATGCCTGCTGCAACTGTTCTTCGGAAATGACATTGCTCTCGATGAGGAGGTCTCCCAGCCGCTTCTTCTTCACGGTACTCATCTCTATCCATCCCCTCATGACAAACTGTATCAAAATCTTTCTTTTTACGACAATAAACTAGGACTATATACCTACAGTAAACCGCCGAAGAACTACCAACTCATTCCAAGCAGTCTCGAAAAACTAGAAAATCCTGCCTCTGATAAGGTAATTATACACACACCTAGTTCTATTAGACAATATGGGATTTTTATTAACATATTTATCTATTTTTCTTCCGGGATTCTATGTATAATATAGTCAACTGAGCGTAGTCCTTTAGAACTGTATCAAATTGTAGCAAAAAGTAAACCTATGACAGGGGGGAAAGCTATGGATACGAGAAAGAGTACTAGGATGAGTAGGAGAACAAGTAAGAGGCTGAAGATGAGGTCTCTGGTAATCAGGCTGCTCTTTATCAGCATGATTGCTGCGCTAATTATCATTCCTGGACTTTATTTGAAGGATGCGTATGCGAACGGGACGGTCTATTATGCAATCAAGGCTGATACGAAGTTCATAACGGTCGGTGCCGATAATGTACTAACCGCTAGCGTGACAAGCATTGGCACGTCAGCGGAGCAGTTTGAGCGGATCAATAACAGTGATGGTACATATTCGATAAAATCCAAATCGACCGGCAAATATGTGACCGCTACAAAGACGGATAAGGCATTGGCGGCAACTGCTTCTACTATTAGCTCTAGTGAGAAATTCAGCATTGAGGATGACTATTTAGTAGCTACAATAGGGAATAAAAAGAGGTACGTGAAGCTGGCTTCAGATACGAAGCAGCTCTTTGCATCCGTTTCCGAGTCAGATAAAAGTGATAATGCAGCGAAGCTGAGCTTCACCCAAAATGTGACCAAGTTTCTAGAAATTACAGATGGCGGCGGAACATCGGACCTGCAGCCCGTTCTTGGATCGCTGCCGAATATTTCAATCGAAACCATGAGCATGAAGCGATTCGTCGCCCTGCGTGGAGACCTCGATGGCAAGTACGATGGAATTTACTTGGGTAAAGGCACCTTCAACCCTACCAAAGTTGCCAAGACAACTTCGAGCGGACGAGCAGCTGCCCATGATACGAAGGGCTTGGAGAACGACATTACAATGCTTAAGGCAAACGAGATTGTAAATGATTTTATTACCAAGGGACAGCCTGTATTTATTTACAATGATTCCTCGAAGAAGAGCGGTCTGCTGTATCAAAATACTACGGGGAATTTGTACAAAACGTTTGCGCCGTACTCGACAGCCGGCAGAGATAATGTTGTCTTTCTGAAACCGACAGAATTGTCGAGTTTGGCTGACCTTAGCAAGCAAACAAACGGTTTGCTGAATCAACGGCCGAATCTCGTGCTAAGCGGTCAACCAAGCTCTTATCTCATTGACTCTTCTGCTCTATATCATGCCGGAGATACGTTATCCTTTCATTTCAACGTGTCGAACTATAATAGATTCGGAGACGGTAGATTAACGGCGAATTTATATCTTGGTCTCGACCAAGCGGTAACGTTCGGCAATGACCAAATTGTTGCTTCCTCGGTCGTGACGAATAATAGCGAAGATAGTGAGATTTCTTACGTGTTGCCTAAAGGCTATTCCGGACTCTATTATTGGAAGCTCGAAATCGTAGATCAGACGACGAAGTTGAAGAGCTACGAGACTGGCGTGTTCCGGTATCGCGATCAATTGACCAAGGTACGCGTGCTGCAAGTCATGCCGAACGATTCGGATACGAGCAGCTTGAAGAACAGCGGCAACTTGACCCAATCGTATTTGAAATCGACCGATGAATACGAGATTGCTATAACGACAATGAAGTTTAAGGATTTTAATGACACAGGGAAAGACAATCTGAACGGATTATATGACATGCTGATATTTGGTTTCGCAGATTCCTATAATTCCAGCGCCAGCATTACTATGGCAACTGCGAATGCCGTCAACAATTTTATCAGAACCGGTCAAAGCGTAATGTTCACGCATGATACTGTATTCTCAAGCAGCGAGTCGGATCGCAATACATGGATCGACCAATTCCAGCAAACGACAGGCCAAATCGAGCCTTGGACTAATCTTGGTCTCAGCGCGCCGAACACATCGAGAGCTGTGAAGAAGGTTAATGACGGTCTGCTCAATCAATTCCCTTTTAATCTAAACACGACGACACCAGAGGTGGCGTTAACGCACAACCAATACTTCACGCTCGATCTGGAAGATAAGACGGTTGTGCCTTGGTACAACATTATTGGTTCGAACCGCGATGAAGATGACAGTTGGAACCATTACTATACCTATTCCAAAGGGAATGTTACGTACTCCGGTACTGGGCACACGAACAACAGCTTTCCGGTGTGGGAGCAAAAGCTGTTCGTCAATACGATGTATCGTGCTTATATGGGATCTAACCATGCACCAATGCTGACGGTGTACAACCCGCTTGATTACTCGGCATTGAAGGACAACTTCATTCCGAATTATCAAAATATCAACCTCAGCTTCATGCCGGAGGATTACGATTTTGCGGATCGTAATTTATCGGTTTCGATCAAGTATTCGTATAATGACGGATCGGGCTTGCAGACGGTAACGCTGCCGAATACAACGGCTGTCTCAGGTTCTACGATTAACAAAGAGATAGTGAACCCCTTCACTGGAGATGGTGATCTCACCATTGAAATTACGGTTACTGACAAAACCGGCGCGAAGATTACGAAGTCGATCCCGGTTAAAGTGAAGAAAGTGTCTTCCAATCTAACTGTTAAACGTACAATTTCCGGGTTGACCTCTGGTTCCGAGCTCATGCTGGATAAGGGAACATCGGCAACCATGACGTATACGGCAACACCTAGTGCGATTGCGAAATCAGGATCTGTCGACGTGTCCACTTTGAAGATCCAAGGGATTGCTTTCGCGGAGACACTGCCTGCCGGACTAGAGATTGTCGGCACCCTGCCTACAGGCTTAACGAAGAGCGGAGACATTAACACGGGTTATAAATTAAACGGAAATTTAAGCACCATTACGTATTCCCTTGCTGCTAATGGGCAGAGCTATACGGCGTCACCACTATCATTCGATGTTACGGTGAAACCGATGGTTACAGGGACGCTGCCGCTGAACAATTCCAGTCTTACGTTTAAGGATGTAGGACGAACATCGACGACGACGCTTCCTTTCGATACGTATTCGATTAATTCGATTGTGCGTCTAACTAACCTTAGCATCAGCCTTAATGACGTTACTCTTGTGAATAAGAAGGACAGCTCCGGTGCTACTGTGTATGACACCGCGACGATCATTCCGACTTATACACCTGTGGACGCGACGCCTAAGTTTAATTGGACGTCATCGAATACGAATGTCGCTACCATTATTACGACTGTTGCTGGTAACGGTTATGTCACTGGGGTTTCAAGAGGCACAGCAACCATTACGGTAACGGATATGATTACTGGGAAGACGGCGACCGCTCAGGTCACTGTATTGGAATCAGGTTTGAACATTATCGGCGATGATACGGTAACAGCCGGTATGGCGATCAACCTATCGAGCAGTCTAGTAAAACCGAGTCGCGAGAAGGTAAGCAGTATCAAGTGGACGGTATATCGACCTGAGGACGGGTCGCTCAGCTCCAGTGAAAGTGAGCAAACGGTTCTGACGGGTCTTAAGGCGGGAAAAGTTACACTCACATTACTAGAGACGACCACATATGATTCAACGATTGATGGTTCCAAGGTGACGACAAATTATGAAGCGACGAAGGATATCATCATAACGAATCCTGTCCTTTCATTAACGGGGGCTAATTCACTTACAGTTGGCGATACCGCTTCGCTCACTGCAACTCTGAAGAAGTCGCTGACAAATGATACGAGCATAACAGATGACCGAGTCATACAGAACGTTACATGGAATATTAAAGAGTCGGATCGGAAGAATCTTGTGAATCTTCCTTCTACAACAGGGAAGCAGCTTAAGAATGAGCTAAAGGCTCTTGCTCCAGGGAACGTGACAATTGTCGTAGCAGTTAGTCTGCTGGACAATACTGTGCTCACGAAGGAATTGTCAGTTAATATTGAAAACCCTGTTCTTTCGTTAGACAAGGTCGGTACTACTAGTGTAGGCGATACAACGCAACTGACTGCTTCCTTACAGAAGTCGTCATCCAATTCCTCGACAATTTCGGATTGGAGCAGTATGACGCGAGGCGGCGTAGCTTGGAGTTTCACGAGACCAGTCGAGGCATTGAAGCTGGCGGCTCTAACGGGTACTACAGCGAATGTGAATCCATTAAAGTCTTTAGCTCCTGGTCAAGTAACGGTTAGAGCAACCGTGACATTGCTAAACGGCACTGTGCTCTCCGACGAAGTAACGATTACAATTCAGGAACCGGAACTCACTCTAAAGGGGACTAGTTCAATTGGTATTGGCGATACGGTGCAACTGACAGCGGCGTTACAGAAGTCGGCATTGAATGCCTCCCCGATCACAGACTGGCTTAGTGTGGTAGAAAATGTGGTTTGGCGCTTTACGGATCCAGAGGAAGCAAAGAAACATGCGACGCTATCCGATACAGCAGCCAAGCAGAGTGTGAATACACTAAGAGCCACAACTCCTGGTGAAGTAACCGTTAGCGTTACGGTGACATTGCTAAACGGCAAAGAGATCACCAAAGATATAACGATTACGATCGAAACACCTGTCCTATCCTTGACCAAAGATGCCAGCTCAATTGGCGTCGGTGATGTCGTGAAATTAGATGCGGAACTGTGGAAATCACAGACCAATCATGCAATGATTACGGATGACAGTGTTATTTCGAGCCCAACATGGAGTCTGAAGGGCGGGGATGCTGATGACTTCGGCAAACTCACTTCTACAGGCAGCCCGTATACGAAAGACCTCAAAGCACTTGCTCCAGGTAGTTTTACAGTGGTTGTAAGCGTGGAGCTGCTGGATGGCAGGATCATTAAGGATGAGCTGCCAATTACTATAAAGAACCGTGCACCCGAAATTAGTGGTAGCACGAACGTTCGAGCAGGTAATTCCATTAATGATCTTGTCCTCAACTGGGTCGGTGCTGCGGGTATTCCTGGTTTCATCTACACGCCGCAATGGTCTTTGGTAAACAATGAGTCTACCACAACAAGTATAAATAGCAGCACAGGGTCAGTCACAACGGGGTGGACGGATGGCGCGACAGTTACCGTTGTCGTGAAGGTGATGACACCAGCCGGTGTGGAACTGAAGGCTCAGAAGCAGATCAATATCATTAATATTCTACTTCCGGATTCCGTGCCGCAGCTGAAGCAAGGCCGTACAATGAATCTAGAAGACAGTAGAATTTTGAAGATATTACCTGCTAGTATGCGCGACTCGATTATTGGCGGGCTAGAGTGGCATTCTGCTAATAACAACATCGTTACGGTCACGCCAGAAGGCGTCATTAAAGGAATCAGCAAAGGTACGACAACCATCACGATGTTCGATAATACGTATGGTATTGAACGTAAAGTCATTGTAACTGTATTGAATAGCGACAAGTATTAACATAGAAAAAGCCTTATCGCCAGTAAATACGGGACTGACCCCCGTTCATGAGACAGGGATCAAAACACCTTTCAAGTTAAGCAGCCAGTCGTCGGAAATCAACCGGCGACTGGTTATTTAGTTTCGTTTGAATACGAATTG
>NZ_JBXENW010000021.1:0-21620 GCF_059383835.1 Paenibacillus sp. J22R98 | reverse complement strand
GACCGTTAAGCCCTCCAGCGCCGATGGTACTTGGACCGCAGGGTCCTGGGAGAGTAGGACGTTGCCAAGCACGATGAACCGACCGTATTTATACGGTCGGTTTTTTGTTGTGTTTTTATCTTATGTTTTTACCAATGCTGGGTATATCTCCTACACAAATGTATGGAAGGGCGAGCACATACTACTGGTAACGTAGTCATTCAACGTACTGGGGGTGCTAGCTGATGATGGTGATGGACGGTATGAAGAAGATGAGTATTACGTTTGTTTTGTCGGGCCTGATCGTTTGTACAGGGTGCAATTCGGCTGATCGACATGATCAAATCAGTCTTCCTCCATTAAAGCAACAAAGTCAAACCAACACCGATCTCCAACAATTGACTGTAAAACATAAAGGCAAATTAGCCCCTAGAATGAAAACAACAACGCAGCTCCGGACGAGTGAAGCTGCTGCTAGTAATCAGTCCATTGCTGCGACATCTCGCAAAGTTCATAAGCCCGAGCAGCCGGTTCGCGGGATTTATGTATCCGGCTGGGTTGCTGGCAGTAAGAAACGGATGAATGCTCTTATTGATCTGTTAGATAAAACAGACCTGAACGCCATGGTGATTGATGTGAAGAACGATTACGGACAATTGACGTATGACTCCGCGCTGCCGGCTGTGCATGCGATTGGGGCTGACCGCCATGTGGCGATAACGGATATCGAAGGGTTGATAACGAAGCTGAAGGCGAAACACATCTACGTCATCGGAAGAATCGTGACCTTCAAAGACCCGCTCTATGCGAAGATGCACCCTAGTATGGCGTTGCAGAAACAAGAAGGCGGCGTGTGGAGAGACGTGCAAGGAAAGGCATGGCTGAACCCTTTTCAGAAACAGGTACGTCAATATAACGCTGCGATCGCAGGGGAAGCAGCAACTAAAGGCTTTGATGAGATTCAATTCGATTACGTGCGTTTTCCCGATAACGGGGCAAAGGTGGATCGGGAAGTAAGTTATGGTAATCGTGGAGGGAGAACGAAGTCTGATGTGATCTCCTATTTTCTCCGTCAGGCAAGAACGAGTGTGCATAAATCCGGTGCCAGAGTATCCGCAGACGTATTTGGATTAGTAACCTCTTCTACGAATGATATGGGGATCGGCCAATCGTGGCGGGCGGTTTCGGGTGCAGTGGATGTCATTTCGCCAATGACCTACCCTTCTCACTATTCCACAGGCATGTACGGAGTGAAACAGCCGGATCTCAATCCGTACCCGATTATCAAGCAGGCGATGGTGGATGCAAAACGGCGCAATGCCATCATCCAGAGCAGTGGCAGCCAATCAACGGCAACGATCCGGCCTTGGCTGCAAAGTTTTACAGCGAGATGGGTTCATCCGCATCAGCAATATGGTGCCGCACAGGTGAATAAGCAAATCCAAGCAGCACGTGAGCAAGGGATCTATGAATTTCTGCTGTGGAGCTCGAATTGTAAGTATGATTATCGTTCGTAATATGGACAAATTCCCCCTACTCCCTTTGCCTTGACAGCCCCCTACCCCTCTGCTAATATTGCAATAATATACGCGAGCCTATTCAAAAACTAAGGTTTTGCGGGCTCGTTTTGGGAACGTAAATTGCAAGAGGAGGAACAAGTCTGTGTGGGAAAATAAATTCGCCAAAGAAGGATTAACCTTCGATGACGTACTGTTAGTGCCGCGTAAATCGGAAGTATTGCCGAGGGAAGTAGATGTATCCGTCACGCTAAGCCCGAATGTAAAGCTGAACATTCCGCTGATGAGTGCAGGAATGGACACGGTAACAGAGGCAAAGCTTGCAATTGCTATGGCGCGCGAGGGCGGCATCGGTATTATTCATAAAAACATGTCTATTGCTCAACAAGCAGAAGAAGTGGATCGTGTAAAACGTTCGGAGAGCGGCGTTATCACGAATCCTTTCTCGCTTACAGCTGACCACCATGTATATGATGCAGAGGAATTGATGGGCAAGTACCGGATCTCCGGTGTGCCTGTCGTGGATCAGAATAAGAAGCTGGTCGGGATCATTACGAACCGCGACCTTCGTTTCATTCATGATTACTCCATCAAAATCAGCGAAGTCATGACGAAAGACAATCTCGTTACGGCGCCTGTAGGTACAACGCTTCAGCAAGCTGAGATCCTGCTGCAGAAGCATAAAATCGAGAAGCTTCCTTTGGTGGATGAAACCAACACACTTAAAGGGCTTATTACCATTAAAGATATCGAGAAAGCTATTCAATTCCCGCATTCAGCAAAAGACCGTCAAGGACGTTTGCTATGCGGTGCTGCTGTCGGTATTGCGAAAGATACACCGGAACGTGCAGAAGCGCTTGTTAACGCCGGCGTTGACGTGCTTGTCATTGATACAGCTCACGGTCACCAGAAGAACGTTATCGAGATGGTGCGTTTGCTTCGCAGCAAGTACGAGGACCTCACTATTGTGGCCGGCAACGTAGCAACAGGCGAAGGTACACGTGATTTGATCCAAGCAGGAGCTTCCGTTATTAAAGTAGGTATGGGACCTGGTTCGATTTGTACGACTCGTATTATTGCGGGTATCGGTGTTCCACAGATTACGGCAATCTATGATTGTGCATCGGTTGCACGCGAATATAATGTACCGATTATTGCGGACGGCGGCATTAAGTACTCCGGTGATGTAACGAAAGCGATCGCTTCGGGTGCCAGTGCGATTATGATCGGCAGCCTGTTTGCCGGTACAGAAGAAAGCCCGGGCGAATCGGAAATCTATCAAGGTCGCCGCTTCAAGGTTTACCGCGGTATGGGCTCTATCGGCGCTATGAAAGAAGGCAGCAAGGACCGTTACTTCCAAGAGAACGAAAACAAGCTCGTTCCGGAAGGTATTGAAGGCCGCGTTGCTTATAAAGGACCATTGGCAGATACGGTTCATCAGCTTATTGGCGGACTTCGTTCCGGTATGGGCTACTGCGGCGCTTCTAATATCGATGCGCTGAAGAACGACACGCAATTCGTACGGATTACGAACGCCGGCTTGCGTGAAAGCCATCCGCATGATGTTCAAATCACGAAAGAAGCACCAAACTACTCGTTATAATCGAATGTGCTGCAGCGTTTATATTTACCTAGCAGCATAAAGTAGAACTGCCCGGCAGGAAGATGGTGGGAATCACCGTTTTCCTGTCTTTCTTTTTTTAGTAACAGCACTCTTTGTGTTACAATACTAGAGAGAATGCATGATAGAAGAGGAGAGAAGACGTTGAAACCGAAAAAGGGCTGGGTACGCTTTGTACCGACCATTTGCGCGACCGTAATTGCCACCATGCTCACTGTTAATTTAGGTTCCCACACTACTTATGCCGCAGAAGTGACTCCGAACCCGCTGGGAATAGAAGCTCGTTCAGCTGTCCTCATAGATGCAGATACCGGACAAGTGCTTTATGCCGTAGATGCGGACACCGCTTATCCGCCGGCAAGTATGACGAAGCTGATGACGGAGTATCTCGTGCTCGAAGAGATTACGGCAGGCCGCTTGAAGCTGACAGATATGGTAACGACTTCGAAAGAAGCTTCTGACATTCCTCCCGATGGTTCCGCAATTTACTTGGCTGAAGGGGATGTACATTCGGTCAAAGATTTATATATGGCGATGGCTGTCCAGTCCGCCAATGACGCTACAATTGCGCTTGCCGATCACATTTCCGGCACAGAGCAAGCTTTTGTCGTGAAAATGAACGAGACTGCGAAGGCGCTTGGGCTTACTACGGCTCATTTTACAAGTGCGACAGGTCTTGCGGAAACGACCGTTATTTCTGCAGGCGACTTGGCTAAATTCGCAAGTATTCTGGTAAAGAAGCACCCTGAATTCCTTGAGTTCGCAAGCACGCCAAGCTACAGATTCCGTGCGCGTGATAAAACAGAGATGATCAACCTGAACTGGATGCTGGAAACAAACAAGAACGTGCAATCATTCAAGCAATTTGCTTATCCGGGTGTAGATGGCATGAAAACCGGTTATATCGGTGCGGCGGGTTACTGCTTCACAGGAACTGCGAAGCGCGGCGATTTGCGATTGATTTCGGTTGTTATGGATACCGCTTCTAAATCCGCTCGTTTCGTCCAAACGGCGAAACTGTTCGACTACGGATTTAATAATTTCGAGAAAAAGACGATTGTTGCGCCCAAGACGGTTGTAGAAACGGCAAAGACGGTCAAAATAAAGAAGGGTAAATCGAAGGAAGTGCCGATCATGACGGCGTCCGACGTGACATTCCTTGTGAAAAAGAACGCAACGCCGAGCATTGAGCTCAAAAATGTTACGTTGAAATCGGAAGAAGAGCTTGTTGCTCCGATTGCAAACGGGCAAGAAGTCGGCACGGCTACGTACACGTATAAAGATCCGGATACAGGCAAGTCCATCGAGAAAACAGTCAAGCTGATTACTTCCGAGGAAGTGAAGAAGGCTAGCTGGTGGCGTCTGATGTTCCGCGCACTTGGCGGCTTTATCTCCGGCTTGTTCAAAGGGATCGTTGATTTGTTCTAGATAAATGAATAGGCAACCCGTTTACTTTGAATTGATGGTTGTCGATTTTTCTTCTATGATGTAAAATTATTGGTTAGAGCTAGCTAGTCCGGAACGATTCACATTCACGGATGACAGTGCAAAAACTTTTTGGGAGGATTCACGAACATGGAAACAGGAACTTCACGTGTAAAACGCGGTATGGCTGAAATGCAAAAAGGCGGCGTCATTATGGACGTTGCGAATGCTGAGCAAGCAAAGATTGCTGAAGCGGCAGGCGCAACGGCAGTTATGGCCCTTGAGCGTGTACCTTCTGATATTCGTGCTGCAGGCGGCGTTGCCCGCATGGGAGATCCGACAATACTTGAAGAAGTAATGAAGGTTGTTTCGATCCCGGTAATGGCGAAAGCGCGTATCGGGCATTATGTAGAAGCTCGCGTATTGGAAGCACTGGGTGCAGACTATATCGATGAGAGCGAAGTGCTCACGCCGGCAGATGAAGTATTCCATATCGACAAACGCGAGTTCACTGTACCATTCGTGTGCGGCGCGAAAGATCTTGGAGAGGCGCTTCGCCGTATTCAAGAAGGCGCAGCAATGATGCGTACAAAAGGCGAGCCGGGAACAGGCAACATCGTTGAAGCGGTTCGTCATATCCGTTTGATCACAGGTCAAATCCGTAAAGTTCAAAACCTGTCTAAGGATGAGCTGTACGCAGAAGCTAAGAACCTTGGCGTAAACTATGACTTGCTTCTGGAAGTTCACCAATCAGGTAAACTGCCGGTCGTTAACTTCGCGGCAGGCGGTGTAGCAACTCCTTCTGATGCAGCGCTTATGATGCACCTTGGCGCAGACGGCGTTTTCGTGGGATCGGGTATCTTCAAATCCGATAACCCGGAGAGATTCGCTCGCGCAATCGTTGAAGCTACAACACACTACACAGACTACAAGCTGATCGCAGAAGTGTCCAAGAACCTTGGCGCTCCTATGAAAGGTATTGAAATTTCGAAGCTGAACGCTTCCGAGCGTATGCAGGATCGCGGCTGGTAATATCGGAAAGAAGGCATGAACCGATGAAGATTGGTGTATTGGCGCTTCAAGGCGCCGTTGCGGAACATATACGAAGCATTGAAGCTGCGGGTGGCGAAGGCATCGCTGTAAAGCGGACGGAACAGCTGGAAGAGCTGGACGGTCTCATCATTCCCGGTGGAGAAAGCACAACGATTGGTAAGCTGATGCGTCAGTACGGCTTTATCGATGCGATTCGTCAATTCTCCGAGCAAGGCAAGCCGATCTTCGGCACCTGTGCAGGTCTCATCGTACTTGCAAGCCGTATTGAAGGCCAAGAGGATGCGCATTTGCAGCTGATGGACATGACCGTCGCTCGCAACGCATTCGGTCGTCAACGCGAAAGCTTCGAGACCGACTTGCCGATTAAAGGGATCGATGAGCCGGTGCGCGCGGTATTTATCCGTGCGCCGCTGATCAAAGAAGTATCGCCAGACGTGGATGTTCTATCGACGTACAATGGCGAAATTGTAACGGCACGCCAAGGGCATTTGCTGGCTTCGTCCTATCATCCGGAATTGACAGACGATTATCGTCTGCATGCGTATTTCCTCGATATGGCGAAGGAAGCGGCTGCGGCTAAAGAATAACGGGAGAAAGACTGCGTATGCGCAGTCTTTTTGCCGTTTGGGCTATAGTGGTATCGCTATCCGTATGAATGGCGCTGCAAGAGGCAATAAATGAAAATGATGAAGAGAGGGGTTACCTTTCGTGTTAGATGTTAAATTGATGCGTAATGATTTCGCTAAAGTAGAGCAAGCCTTGAAGAATCGCGGTAAATCACTTGATTTGATCGCAGGTTTCCCTGCGCTGGATGGCAAATGGCGCGATATGCTGCAGGAGACGGAGCAGCTGAAGAACCGTCGCAACACGGTATCGCAAGAGGTTGCGAAGCTGAAGAAGAGCGGCGGAGACGCGGAAGCGCTCATTCTTGAGATGCGCGAAGTCGGTGACCGCATTAAGGTGCTGGATGAAGAGATTCGTATAGCGGAGGCTGAAATTGCGGATCTTATGCTCGCGATCCCGAACATACCGAATGACTCGGTACCTGTTGGTGCATCGGAAGAAGAGAACGTGGAGATTCGCCGTCATGGGGAAGTGCCTACGTTTGATTTTGAGCCGAAGGCGCATTTTGAAGTGGCACAGGATCTAGGGATTCTGGACTTCGAGCGTGCGGCGAAAGTAACCGGTTCGCGTTTCGTATTCTACCGCGGTCTGGGCGCTCGACTGGAGCGTGCACTGATTAACTTTATGATGGACCTACATAGTGATGAGCATGGCTATGAAGAAGTGCTGCCGCCTTATATCGTTAACCGCGACAGCTTGATCGGAACCGGCCAGCTGCCGAAATTCGAAGAAGATCTCTTCAAGATTGCGGACACGGAGTATTACCTGATCCCAACCGCAGAAGTACCGGTGACGAACATTCATCGCGAGGAAATCTTGTCTGTGGAAGATTTGCCGAAGAACTTTGTGGCCTACAGCGCATGCTTCCGCTCGGAAGCCGGTTCAGCCGGACGCGATACTCGCGGTCTTATCCGCCAGCATCAATTCAACAAGATTGAGCTGGTGAAGCTGGTTAAGCCTGAGGACTCCTATGCAGAGCTCGAGAAGCTTACTGCAAACGCCGAGAAAGTGCTGCAGCTGCTTGGACTGCCTTACCGCGTGCTGACGCTCTGCACAGGCGATATGGGCTTTACATCGGCTAAGACGTACGATCTTGAAGTGTGGATCCCAAGCGGCGGCACGTACCGTGAGATATCCTCCTGCTCCAACTTCGAGGACTTCCAAGCGCGCCGCGCGAATATTCGTTACCGTCCGGAAGCGAAGAGCAAACCGGAATTCGTGCACACGCTCAATGGATCAGGACTTGCGGTAGGACGTACGGTTGCCGCGATTCTGGAAAACTTCCAGCAAGCTGACGGCACGGTTATTGTACCGAAAGTGCTGCGTCCTTACATGGGCGGATTAGACGTTATCGGACCACGTTAATACGAGCTTCCTTATAATTGGACCGCAGACGTAATTTGGAGTTGCTTATCCGATTTCGTCTGTGGTACAATACATCTTGTGACCTTTTGAAACAGGTGACTTTATACAATGGAGAGGTACCGAAGTGGTCATAACGGGGCGGTCTTGAAAACCGTTAGGGGGCAACTCCACGTGGGTTCGAATCCCACCCTCTCCGCCATAACTCTTACAAACACAGCGCTCAAGCGATCATTCGCTTGGGCGCTTTTTTCCTATTTGCTTAAACGCTGCAAGCCGCATAAAAAGGCATCCAAAGCCGCATATTATCGGCATGGAGGTGGTAAGCGATGAGCAAAC
This sequence comes from Paenibacillus sp. J22R98, assembly GCF_059383835.1. Lineage (NCBI taxonomy): Bacteria > Bacillati > Bacillota > Bacilli > Caryophanales > Paenibacillaceae > Paenibacillus > Paenibacillus sp. J22R98. Next base: position 13,700 of record NZ_JBXENW010000021.1, on the reverse strand, counting down.
ACGACGACGAGTTGTCGATTGATCAACAGCAGCTGACAGCAGCATGGCAGCGTACGCTGCCAGAGACGATTCATACTGCAGACCGCGCTGAGGTTCTGCCGGATGAGGCGGATCCTAAAGCTCTACGCGTCACGATTCATACAGCAGGACACCAGATGTACACGTTTGATTTTAAAGTGACCTATGTTGACAGCCGCGAAATTCAAACAACGCTAATTGATGTGGAAAAAGACGGACGAACGGTGGATGAGCGCACGGACATTATTCAACAGCTCGTGCAGGATTATACCCGCCATATTCATGAGTGCGCACAGGCGCTGCACGGGCTGACGCATGCTTAGCGGAGGTGGAGCCTAACACCCGGCAAGGGCTGTACGCAAAGCGAAAGGCAGGAGATGCAGGCAATGACGAAGGCTAAAGGAAGCGCAGATAAAAATTTAAGCAATGTCGTAGAAGATTTGGATCAGAACCCGGTCAACAGCCATCATGCGCAGCAACTGCAGCAGGATACGAATGATCGCAGGCATCAGGATCAATTGAATCATGATGAGCCGTCTGATCTGCTACACTCCCGGAGTTAACCCGACTATTTGATTAGAGAGGTGCTATGTAATGGGTAAACCCAAGAATGTTCCCGTACCTAATCCATATGAGCAGAACTCCAAGTCCCGTTCACCGGACTCTCATCAGCAAGAGCCCCTATCCGGATCAAAGAAGACGAAGCAGGCTAATCATGTGAGCCACCACAATCCGGAAGGGTAAACGGCCGCTACTATACAATTAACGTTCAGCCCTCGGAAGCCGAAGATTCTTCGGTTGCCGGGGGTTTTTGCGCATGCGGTCATGCCATCATTTTAGCCTTTCGGATTGGGACGGGATGGGGTAAAATTGAAGGTGCTCATATGAGGAGAGGGGTTCTAAAATGAAATTGTTTAAACGGGGAACAGCCGTGCTGCTCGTGGCTTCGCTGGCCGTTCTGGCGGGGTGCAGCTCAGCGGCATCGCCTAAAGATGCGATGATGGATGCGATGGCTAACAATCAGAAAGCAACTAGCATGACATATAAGGGTACATTGACTATTAACGATTTGGTGCTGCCTCCAGCGGCGGCAGATGCTGCAGGGAAAGCGAATTCGGCCATGACATCGATGATGCTTTCGCTCTTGAAAGGCGCTGTCATCAACGTACATGGTTCGGTTCAGAAGTCGCCGCAGCGCGCGGAACTAACGATGGATATTGCGCTTGGCAGCGGCGATGTGAAACTGAACGCATCCATTCCGATGATCATTACCGAGGATAAAACTTGGATTAAGGTACCGCAAATTCCGGGTCTTCCGCTGCCGGAGAGCATTGCAGGCAAATTCGTGGAAATCGATATGAAGAAGCTTGAGCAGGAGCAAGGTACTGCCGATGTTGCGGCCTCCCCGCAAGCGGGACAAGATCTCTTGAAGGCGCTGGTGGACAGCTTAGATGAGAAAACGTACTTCAGCGAGCCTGAAGCCGCGGATGTGAAAGGTTTGGCTGCCGATCATAAAGTCGATCAGCTCGTTCGCTTCTCGATTAACGAGAAGAATGTTGAAGCTGCATGGACGGCGATTATGGAGAAGGCGGCGCCTCAGATCATTGATATTTTGCTCAAAAACGAGGCTTACATGAAGCTGTTCAAGCTGAACAAGGCCGACTTAGAGGCTGCCAAGAAGGAGCTGGATGGCAAAGAGGACGGAAAGGTCAAAGCAGCTGTTGAAGAGATGAAGAAAACGATCAAGATTAATCAGCTGGACGTGACCGGCGGAATTACAGACGATTATTTGACTTATGAGGGCATGGACCTGAATGTAGAGTCGACTGATTCCGCACAAGGAATGAAGCTTGGCATTCATTTCGACCTCTCCTTGGACGATATAAATAAGGAGATTAAATTTGAGTATGAGCTGCCGAAAGACGCGGTGCCTGTAGAGAAGATCCAGGAGATGCTGGGCCTGCCAAGCGGTTCGTAGAACGGGTTTAATCCTACTTTGATATTGGGTAGGGGTTGGGATGATGACACAGTCAGAATTGCAGGTCGCGGATTTATTTTATCGAAATCGTATTGTGTTTATGGGGTTGATCGCGTCATCGATTATTTCGGTTGGCAGCGTGATCGGGCTGAATTTAATACCGGGTGTCGGTAAATGGATGATTCTCGCTATTTCCGTCGTGCTGCTCGCGGTTCTTGGGGTTATGCTGACGCGTAAGGCGGGAATGCACATTTTCCCTTACGTCGCTGTCGGCGGGAGCGCGGCACTGACGCTTTATCTTATGTTCGATGTCGTATCGATTACGAATTTCTTCTCGGTCTATTACATTGTAGCCATTGCGGTTATTTATATGAGATGGACGCCGCTGCTGTTGGGACTCGGTATCGGATTGTTCATGAATATTTACGTGCTGATCGTACAAGGGCCGGAGCTTGCTGAACAGCTGAGTTCCAGCACGGCGATTGGGATCTTCGTTTACTTCGGACTTGTGAGCGCGCTTCTGATTGCGCTGGTTAAAGCGGGGAAGTACTTCGCCGCTCAAATGGAAACGATGCGTGCACAGTCTGAGGTGGTAACAAAGCAGCAGACGGCTCAGAAAGAGCAATTGCTTGCGCAGGTGGAGTCGATTGCAAGCAATTTGATGCAGATCACGGAAGCCAGCGAAGCGAATCAAGCTTCGTTCCGCGAGATGACGCATGCTTTCCAGGAGATTACGGAAGGCGCGAACACGCAGGCTTCCTCTACATCGGATATTTCGAGATTGGTGCAAGAAACGCATGACCGACTGGAGACAATGAACAACTCGCTTTATCAGCTTGAAGCCCAGTCCTCGACGGCCAGCAGTTCTACTACAAGCGGCGGCGAGAAAATGGACGAGCTCTACGAGACGATCTCGCAGTTCCAGCACTCGGTTCAAAATATGTCCGAGCAGATGGCGGCTCTGGATGGCGTTATCGGCCACGTCAGCGAGTTTACGGAATCGATCGTCCGGATCGCGAGTGAAACGAACCTGCTTGCGCTTAACGCAAGCATCGAAGCGGCAAGAGCCGGTGAAACCGGTCGCGGTTTCGCTGTTGTAGCGGGTGAGGTGCGTAAGCTGGCTGAGCTCTCCGCTGGGACGGCAGATGCCATTTCGGAGCAGCTGGAGAGTATGCAGAAACAAGCGGACGCCACGCGGGGCTTGATGAACGGGATTGGCAAGCAGATGGCATCCAGCAGCCGAATCACGACCGATACGCGCGAAGCGTTCGAGGTCGTGCGTCAAACGGTGGAGCAGCTTGCACAGTCGCTGGAGCATTACCGCGATAACATGACCGCGATCCGCGGTGCCAGCAGCTCGATCGAGAGCGCAACGGAGAACGTGGCTGCGGTTAGCCAGCAGTCCTCCGCCACGCTGGAGGAGCTGTCCGCAACGATTACTACGCTCGCGGAGCAAAACGAGCGTACGCTGCAGCGCATCAAGGAGACAAGCGGTTCCGTACAATCGCTGGTGGGTTAATTGGGAAAGCCTTCAACATTACTCGTGATGTTGGGGGCTTTTTTGCATGGGTAAGTGTCGATGTTCCCGCATAGGATGTACTATCAGTAGTCCAATTTGGGCGACGCCCATGAAAAGAGTGTGAAGGCGATGAAGCATATTCGTGGATTCATAGTCGGTGCATTAGCCGGCAGTATGATCATGATGGCTATGCCGACAGTAGGTGCAGCGGTGAAGCAATATCTATTGGGCGATGCCGCTTACCCGATTGTGGTGAACGGTACAACCTACGAGGACGAGAGCCTGCCAATTATGAATTATAAGGGAAGCACCTATGTGCCGCTGCGAGCAGTGGGTGATTTGCTTGGTGCAGGCGTAGAGTGGAACAGCACGCTGAGGCAGGTGGAGATATCCAGTAGTACCGGTGGATCATCTACGCAAAATAATGCCTTCCGTAACGTCCAGGTCAGCGGGAGCGGGGGCAAGTATAAGGTAACAGGCGAGGCGAGAGTGTTCGAGGCGATGATGAATTATGCCGTGGAGGACGGACACAACTACTTGCTGGAGAAGAACTATATGCTTAGCGAAGGTGCGCCGGCCTGGTCGACATTCGAGCTTAGCATCGTGATTCCAGCGAATAAGCTGCCGAAGAACGGAACCTTAATGCTGCAGATCTTCGAGTATAGTGCGAAGGACGGCAGTAAGGTGAATGTGCTTAATATGCCGCTTGAGACGTTTATGGAGTGAGCGAGTGAGTGTTGCATAGAGAAAGGGCCCTCCTAATCAGGAGGGCCTTTTCTATGCAGCTTATAAGCGATAACTATTTGCCCGCGGCGGCCAATGGCAGTTGGAGCGAGAATATGGTCCTCTCGTTCGGTACACTGCGCGCAGTGATTTTTCCTTTATGCTGCTCCGTAATTGATTTGGCGATGGCCAAGCCCAAGCCGTGGCCACCTTGCTTGCGAGAGCGAGAGGCGTCGGCACTCGCAAGATGACCGAAGGCGAGGCGAGAACGCAGAATCAAGAAACGTAGGCTAATAGGAGTAATCCACAGGCAAGGGCGCGAGGAATAGACAAGGGACAGGCCGGCGTAAAGCCGGCCTTTTCTTGCAAGGCATAAAAAAATCTTCTACGCAAAATCCGTAGAAGATCAATATTAACGCTATATTGTAGCTCAAAGGTTTCGAAGAATGGCGCGCCCGATACGATTCGAACGTACGACCTGCAGTTTAGGAAACTGTCGCTCTATCCTGCTGAGCTACGGGCGCGCGGCAAGGATAATAATAGCATGAATTTCAAATCAGGCGCAAGCAAGTCTATTAGTCCTAATACAGCCGCGAGGGAGTGAGAAAATAGTCCTGAAATAGGGACTTTATGATGAAAGGTGTCGAAACTTTACGCCATTATCGGGAGAAATTGTCGACAAGATTTTACAAAAATAATAGCTTGCACCATATATAATGAAATTAGTTACTAACTGTAACTAAGTAGATGCGATAGGAGATGTACCAAGGGCGTCATGAATGACAAAATGAACCTACTCCATGAGTTGCAGGTGCTTCGTACAAAGCTGTTCGAAATGGCTGAAGCCCGCGGAAGTTTAACTGACCCTGAGGTACTTGCAATAAGTGAAGCAGCCGATGAACTTATCGTAACGCTACAACAGATTCAGAAAGAAGAGCTGGTGTGCGATGCCACTAGATACGCTTTCTCAGACGACGGAAAAAGAGGGTTAATAAATCCGAACATTCTTGCTGCATCAGACCGCCAAGAAGCTCAGTCTCATGATTGAAGCGGGGCTCCTGCAGTAAATTCATTAACGTACCGGCGCAGCCTGCCTTGGGGTCGGTTGTGCCGTACACGACTTTTCGAATACGACTCTGCACCAGTGCGCCCGCACACATCGGACAAGGCTCCAGCGTCACATAGAGCGTGCAGTCCAGCAGCCGCCACGCATTCAAATGCTTGCTAGCCTCCCGAATGGCGATCATCTCCGCATGCGCGGTCGGATCTAAATTCGTCTCCCTCAGATTATAGCCCCTGCCGATCACTTCGCCATCCTTCACTATGACCGCGCCAATAGGCACCTCACCGATTTCTTCCGCTTTCTTCGCTTCCAGGATCGCTTCCTGCATCCACTTATAATCTTCTTCCCGAAAAAAATCCGTCCCAATTGCTGTCATGAATTAAGCCTCCAGCCCTGTTCTATATGATGAGTTATACCCATTCGACGTTAATCGACTGTCGAATTGTGCCGCGAACAAATATTCGTTGTTAACAGGTTGTGCATAGATTTGTGGATAACTTTCGATTATTCACAGTTCTGTACACAAACTATTAACTTGGCCTGTGAATATGGGGAAAAACATGTGTATAACTATTGGTGATATCAACATATCGAGTATCGTAACCGACTGCTTTTACACATTTTACAGAGGAAATGATGCACAAGATTGCTTTCATTTTATGCCAATTATGGTATGATCCAAGTAGCTGTCCACAGGCTGGTGTTAAAGGATGTGTCGCATATTGTCGGTCAAAACTAAACTATCTGTCATGATTTCGTTGATTGTATTTGTGCTGCTCGTTCTAAATGTGATTCTGAACGAATATTCGACGCGGGTCAATCTAAGAAACGACATTCAGCTCAAAATGATGTCGATCAGTCAGCAGGTTGCGGCAAACGTCATTCAAAATACGAGAGAAGTCGAGTTTGTGCAAACCGTTTTGTCCGATAAGATGAAGTTGGCATCGTTCTCTGCTGCCAGTCAGCTGCCTTATCATGCCGACGAGGTCACGTACGAGCAGCTGAGACAGGTTTCGGAGCATGTCGGCGTCTCAAGTATGTCCTTGCTGAAGCAGAAAGGCGATAAGTACTACGTCGTTCAATCGACGAATCCGCCTGAGATCGGCGATGTCAGTAATGTTTGGGCTGCGCACAAATCTCAAACGATCGAGCAGGAGACGCTCGATTATGAATTTTGGATAGGACCGGACAAGCTGACGCTGACCGACAATACCATTCTGGGTCAAGAAAGCTTTTATACCGACCGCAACTTGGACTATATCATTCGGTTTTATATGAAAAGCGATCAATTTACAGATCTTCGCAAGATCGCGCATACGACTTCATTGTTAGCAGAACTGAAGACGGGTAATCCGACGATACTGGAAATCACGGGATTTAATCCGGATTTGTTTGGCGTGGAGCCCATTAAGAAAATCCCTTCTATTATGAGCATCGAGCAGTTGAAGGATAGAGCGGTTTCGTTCGGCAGTTATGAATACGGAGAAATAGAGAAGGATAAGAAGAGTATTAAGGAATCATTGCAGGGCAAAATGGTGTTCCGCGAAGAGACGATTAACGATCATGAGGTAATTAAGAGCTTTATTGCGCTGAAGGAACCAGTTCCTTACGTAATTGGACTCGTGCTCGACAAGAGGCCGATTATGAAGCTGACGGATGAACAACGCAATAATCAAATTTTTATTTCGATTGTGCTTCTGATTGTGGTTGTCTTCTGCAGCTATTGGTTATCGGATATTTTGCTGCGGCCGGTCCGTTCGATTCTGTGGAAGGTCAACGAGGTGTCCTTCGGGAGATTCGACGATACCATTGAGGTCAAGCGGAAGGATGAATTAGGGCAGTTGGCGCAGCGCGTTAATGCGATGTCGAAGAACCTAAACATCTATATGACTAAGCTCAAAATGGCGTTCGAAGAGAACCGATCCATGAAAGAATATTTGGAATCATTCATTAATCATACAACAGATGCCATCCATGTCGTGGATTTGGAAGGCCGCATTACGCAGGTGAATCGGGCATTCGAGCAATTGTTCGGTTATACGACGGAGGAGGCGCTTGGCCAGATGCTTCCGCTCGTACCGGAGCATCTGTACGAAGAAGAGCAGAAGACGATGGAGCTGCTCAAAGCGGGTAAACCGCTTGCGGCTCGGGAGACGCTGCGTGTAACGAAGAGCGGCGAATGGATATCCGTGAGTGCAACGACATCACCGATCCACGATAAGCATGGAGAGCTCCGTGCCATCGCGAGCATTACGCGCGATATGACAAGCCGCAATAAGATGGAGGAGCTGCTGCGCAGGTCGGAGAAGCTCACGACAGTCGGCCAATTGGCAGCCGGTGTAGCGCATGAGATTCGAAATCCGCTTACGACGCTGCGAGGGTTCCTACAGCTGCAGCTTGAAACCGAGAAGCTCAATACACGGCATGTGGATATTATGCTCTCGGAGCTCGATCGTATTAATTTGATCGTCGGCGAGTTTCTGATTCTGGCCAAACCGCAGGCGACACGCTTCGAGGTGAAGGATGTCCGCTTTATACTCGGCGATGTCATCTCCCTGCTCGATAGCCAGGCACATCTGTGCGATGTTGAGTTCGAGACGTATTTTGACCAAGCGAATTGCCGTATCTCGTGTGAAGAGAACCAGTTGAAGCAAGTATTTATCAATGTGCTCAAGAATGCGATCGAAGCGATGCCGGAAGGCGGGCGGATCACGATCGAAGCAAGGCGGCATGATCAGCATCATGTCAACGTATCCATTACGGATGAAGGTATCGGCATCCCCGAGGAGCGGATCGCGAAGCTGGGTGACCCGTTCTATACCGATAAGGATATGGGAACCGGGCTTGGTATCATGGTCAGCCAGCGCATTATTCAGACACATCATGGGATGCTGGAGATCAAAAGCAAAGTGAACGTGGGTACGACGGTGAACATTATTCTGCCGCTTACCAAAGAGCTGGCGCTCGAAGCTTAAGCAGTCCGGAAACATGGGATAGGAACAATCCATACAAGAAGGTGATAGGCATGGAGGCATCGGCGCCGTACAAAGCGCTGCTGGTTGGAGCTACCGGTCTTGTGGGCGATTTACTACTGCGGCAATTGCTGCAAGACAGCAGATGCAGTGCCGTTACTATTCTCGTCCGTAGGCCGCTCCGTCCTGCTGCAGGCGAGATGGGCTCGGATAGAAAGCTGACGGTGATCACAGCTGACTTCGACCGCATGGATGAGGCACTGGCCGGAGTAGAAACGGATGTCGTATTCTGCACACTGGGCACTACAATTAAGAAGGCGAAGACGCAAGAAGCATTCCGTCAGGTGGACTTGGAGTATCCGGTAGCGCTTGGGGAATGGGCCGAGCGGCACGGGGCGGCTAAACTGATCATCGTCTCCGCCACTGGAGCCAGTGCATCGTCCTCGATCTTCTATAACCGGGTCAAAGGCGAGATGGAGGCTCAGCTTGGCACGCTTGGTTTAAGGGAGCTGCATATTCTGCGGCCTTCTCTGCTGCTGGGGAAGCGGGAAGAGTTCCGGTTAGGGGAGCGGGCCGCAATCTGGCTTAGTCCGCTGCTCAAGCTCATCATGCAAGGCGGGCTTCGTAAATACCGGCCTGTTGAAGCAGAGGATGTGGCAGCATTTATGGTGAGCCTAGCGGCTGCGGCTGCAGTCCCGGAAGCGGGAACTTTCGTAAAAATCTATGAAAATGACGAAATACAAGCTAAAATACAGCTATAAGAAGCACTTTTCATGCGGGGTGAACACGGCAGTTGAGGATTAACAAGTTTATTAGCGAAACAGGCTATTGTTCCAGACGTGAAGCAGATAAGTTGGTAGAGAGCGGCCGCGTTTCCATTAATGGCGTCACTGCTGAGCTTGGCAGCCAAGCGGAGCTGGGTGACGATGTACGGATCGATGGGAACGTGATCGGCGAGCAGAAAGGCCATGTTTATATTGCTCTGAACAAGCCGGTTGGCATTACAAGTACAACGGAGTCGCAGGTTGAGGGCAATATTGTCGAATATATCGGGCATCCGGAGCGGATTTTCCCGATTGGCCGACTGGACAAGGATTCGGAAGGGTTGATCCTGCTTACGAATGATGGCGATATCGTCAACCGAATTCTCCGGGCAGAAGGCAAACACGAGAAGGAATATATCGTGACCGTAGACCGGCCTGTCACGCCAAGATTTCTGAAGGCGATGAGCGAGGGCGTTCGTATATTAGGCGCGATGACGCTGCCTTGTAAGGTAGAGAAGGAAGGCGACCGCGTATTCCGGATTACGCTGACCGAAGGAAAGAACCGCCAGATTCGGCGGATGTGCCAGACGTTCGACTATAATGTCAGGAAGCTGCGCCGCGTTCGGATCATGAATATTCATCTTGGCCAACTGGCGACGGGCAAATGGCGTGACCTAACGAATAGCGAGCTGAAGGAGCTATTTACACTGCTTAACTATCAGTAAAGTTCGACGGTTTCCCGGGAAATAATGAAGAAACCAACATCGTCCGACAATGAGGTCGGCGGTGTTGGTTTCTTGTAAATCTAAGCAACGTGTAGGAGTCACTATGCGTTGCTTAGACTCGTTTAAACGGTCGATTTTACCTTTATAGCAAGCAATAATAACATTTGTAATCCTAGAATACATGAAGTAAAATTATAAATGATTGTCACCGCTTTGCATAGAGGTATTTATAAAAAAATATATTCAAACAGGATGTGCGTTTGTTAATGAGCAACAAGGCCGTCATATTGGGATGTAATTATTATATAGGTTTAAGCACGATTCGTTGCTTAGGGATTCATGGCATACATACGGTTGCTGTCGATTATACGGATAAAAACACGTACGCCGTGAAGTCCAAATATTGCTCGGAGCGGCTGATTGCGCCTCATTATAAAGAAGACCCGAAAGGGTTTATTCAATTTCTGAAGGATTATGCGGACAAGCAGAGCGTGAAGCCCGTTCTCATTCCTTGCCACGATTCCTATGTAGAAGTAGTGGACGAGTATCTTGATGAGCTGAGAGAGAGTTTCTTGATCCCGCAGACGGAGAAAGGCCTCTACACGAAGCTGATGAACAAGGAAACGCTTCAGCGGATTGCACTGGAGATGGGTGTTGCGGTTCCGGAGACGGTGCGCGTTGGCGAAGACAATTTTCAAGAGAAAATCGATACGATTATTCAATATCCATGCATTATCAAACCCGTTGATTCGCCTTCATTCGTAGCAAAATTCCGCAAGAAGCTGTTCAAGGTGAATAACCAAGCGGAGCTGGAGGCGGCGATTGCACGATCACATGAGGCGGGCCTTGAAGTTATCGTACAGCGCATCATTCCGGGCTTCGATGATCATATGTATACGTTCGACGCCTATATGAACCAGGACGCGAAAGTGACGCACTGGGTAACCTGCCAGAAATTCCGCCAGTATCCGATTAACTTCGGCGCTTCCGTATATACGGGACAACGGTATGTTCCTGAGCTGTATGACCTGGGTGCCAAATTCTTCGAAGCCGTGAAGTTCAAAGGTTTCGCTGAGATCGAATTCAAGAAGGATGCCGTTACAGGCCAGTTCTACTTAATCGAAATTAACGTTCGGATTACGAATTTAAATAACCTGTTGTTCCGCACGGGCGTGAATATTCCTTACATTACGTACCGCGAGCTGACAGGCTCGCCGCTGCCTCCGCATGCGGTGAAGAAGGATACGAATCTTGTATTCTGGTACGCGTATGAGGATCTATTGGCAGTCCGAAACTATATTAAGACGAAGCAGCTTACCGTTGGACAAGTTATCGCCTCGTACTTCAAGCCGAAGGCGCATGCGATCTGGGATTGGAAAGATCCGAAGCCGGCTTTCGCGTTCCTAGGCATGCTTGCAGGCAAAGCATTTGGCAGATTCAGCAGATAATCGAAGATCGATTACAAAGCAGGCACTACTTTAAGACGGACGTCAGCGTGGTGCTTCGCGGGTAGAAAGAAGGGATTCATTCTATGACTAGATTACAGGAGCTGCTTCAAGCGACCGAGATTATCGAGTCGTTTCAGGCGGAAGATCTCACGATCACCGGCATTTCTTATCATTCACAGAAGGTGTCACCGGGACACCTATTCGTCTGTATAACAGGTTATAGCACCGATGGTCACAAATATTTGCGCGATGCGGTTAGAAGCGGCGCGGTTGCTGCAATCGTTGAGTACATTCAAGAGGATGTGCCGATTCCGCAATATGTCGTGCCTAACAGCCGTATTGCGATGGCGCAGCTGGCGGATGCTTACTTCGGTCATCCGTCCTCGAAGCTGAAGATGATCGGGATTACGGCTACCAACGGAAAAACAAGCACGACCTATATGACCAATGCGATTCTGGAGCATCATGGTCTCAAGACCGGTCTAATGGGTACGGTTGTAATCAAAATCGATGATGTAAAGATCCCATCCGAGCTGACGACGCCGGAATCGCTTGATTTGCAGTCCTACCTAGGGCAAATGGTCGAGCGCGACGTGACGCATGTCAGCATGGAAGTTTCTTCGGCGGCGCTGGAGTCGCACCGGGTAGAGACGGTGGATTACGATATCGTTTGCTTCAATAACTTAAGCCGCGAGCATATTGATTCTCATGGAACGTTCGAGAATTATTTTGAGGCTAAGGCGGGCTTGATTAAACGGGCTGGCGAGCATAGCTATGCGGTTCTTAATTTGGATAACGAGTATTCGGCCTCGCTAGTGGACAAGACGCGCGCGAAGGTCGTGACGTACGGACTGAAGAGCGACGAAGGTACGCTGCACTGCAAGGATTTAGATTTGTCGACCGGACGCGCTAAGTTTACGGTTGAAATCAGAAAGCCATTCGAAGGGGACGGAGTCGCGTACACGCCTAGCGAGTTCCGCGTAGAGCTGCGCATTCCGGGTCTGCATTCGGTCTATAACTCCATGGCGGCTATCGCCATCGCACTGCTGTGCGGCGTTCCGATTGCAACCATTCAAGAGACGCTGCGGACCTTCGGCGGTGTTGAGCGCAGATTCGAGTTTATTCACGAGGATGAGTTCATCATGATCGATGATCATTTTGCCAATCCGGGGAACATCGACGTGACGCTGGAAACGCTGCGGTACATGGACTATGAACAGTGCCACTTTGTCTATGCGATTCGGGGCAATCGGGGTCCGATCATTAATCGGGAGAACGCAGAAGCGATTGTGAAATGGATGAACCGTCTCGAGATGAATGAAATTATCGCGACGCGCAGTGAGTCCCATGTGAACAAGAACAATACGGTTTCCGACGAGGAAGCGGATGTGTTCATGGAAGTGATGGCGGAAGCGAACATTGACGTGAAGCTGTATCGCGAGCTGCCGGATGCCATCTCTTATGCGCTGTCCAAGGCAGAACGTGGTGATTTGATTCTGCTGGCGGGCTGTCAAGGGATGGACCCCGGAGCAGAAATCGCATTAAAGCTGCTGAAGGATGCGAAGTAGGCGGTTTCGGAGCAAGGCCAAGAAGGGTAACGAATTACGAACGCTATAGATTAACTCATATAAAGTAGGTTGAATGATGGAACAGAGAAGTCGGTTAGGTGTACTAGGCGGAATGGGGCCGAAGGCGACGAGCGTATTTATCGATCAAATTATCGAAAGTACGGTTGCAGACAGAGATCAGGATCATATCGATATGGTCATACTCAATCATGCTTCGCTTCCGGATCGAACTCATGTCATTCTTGAGAATAGTCCCGAACAGTTTCTGCGTGAGATTGAGAAGGATATCCGGCTGCTGGAATACGCAGAGGTATCCAATATCGCAATTCCGTGCAACACTGCGCACTACTACGTAACCGAGATGCAGCAGATGACGCAGATTCCGATCATCAACATGGTTGAGGAGTCGATCAAAGTCATCCACGAGGCTTACGGCGACGGCTGTAAGGTCGGCATTCTCGCAACGAACGGGACGCTGCACAGCGGTATCTACAGTGAATCTGCACGTAAGCACAAGCTGGTGCCGCATCTGCCGTCTGATACGATGCAGCAGCAAATTATGAATATGATCTACAAGGATATCAAACGCGGCGTTCAAATCGACCCGCAGGAGCTTGAGGATATCATTCATCAGTTGATTACGGAAGATGGCTGTCAGTGCATTATTATCGCTTGCACGGAGCTGTCGATTGTTCCGCTTAGTGAAGGAACGAAGCAGCACTGCGTCGACGCGATGGACGTGCTGGTGAAGCGCTCCATTGAGCTGTCCCTATAAACTCGCAGGCAACAAAAAAACCGTCAGGACTTAGAGGGGACTGACCCCCGTTCATGAGACAGGGATCAAAACACCTTTCAAGTTAAGCAGCCAGTCGTCGGAAATCAACCGGCGACTGGTTATTTAGTTTCGTTTGAATACGAATTG
>NZ_JBXENW010000020.1:0-37026 GCF_059383835.1 Paenibacillus sp. J22R98 | reverse complement strand
GTAATGGGATCAAGTTCTTGTCATTTGGTTTTGACAAGAACTTGATCCCATAAATAAAAAAGCCGCGATTTTCGCGGCCTTTAATGAGATAATGTTCTTGTCACCCGACATTTTTTATTTTATATAGTGTCATACACAGCCGACTTCCATTAAGATGGCGATCCCAAGATTGTCATAGCTACCTTATTCGTAGTCATTCAACACCTCCTAATATGTCGAATTTTGGATGTTAACTCTTTGTGATCTTATCTTAGAAATTCTAAAATATAAATCATTTTGTATAGTATACTACGTGGACCTCATGAAACAAGCTGACTCCAATTGAGATAGAAGTTGAAGAATAAAAAGCCACATGGAGTTGTTACACTCGCATGTGGCAGAATTAGTTCCAGACCAACTTGTCAAATAAACTTTCTCCAAACTTCAAACAGTGAAGTCAAATCTTTATCTTGTTTTCCCTTCACATATGAACGACATAAATTAACAACAACGGTTGGAGGATGTAATGCCCCACCTTTAAATCCAATAACTACAGGCTTGTTCACATCAACATCCGATTTAGGTTTGCTTTTCAAGCCCCATTTGAGTTGCGGATATTGCCTGAGAAAAACTTCAGCAAAATAAACCGATACATCAACTGCCAAGATTAAGGTACCCGTATCCAACTCCCAATCACTTACATCTTCAAGTATCCAACTGGGTAACGTGTTTCTCAGTTCGTTCATCTTTTCCTGAGATTTAGGTACGGAGTTTATTCGTTCCTTCAACCATGCCCAAAGCAGGTTCAGCGATTCTGGCGTCAGATCGAATTGTTCCATGTTTTGAACGCCAGACGCTTCAATCGCTCCCATTAATATATTGATTCTTGCAGGGATTTCTTGCACATACCAATTGAAGTGTTCTTGAGCTTGCTTTTTGGTCATTTCCGAATAGGGGACAACTCCCATTGGGGGATCCATCATCGGATAGTGGTAACCCATTTGTAACAACCTCCTGCTATTTGTGGATGATGTATTTTATTCCATTCTGAGTTAACAAATCAAGAAGTCGTTGATCTGCCCCAGCCCCAGTATAACCACTTTCAAAAAAGTGCCAAACAGCTTCATCAATCCGTCCTTTAGATATTAACTCAGCATCTTTTTGAATTTGCTTTACAGCAGCTTGTGAATATTTTAAGTATCCAACTTTAGATTCATATGCAACTCCATCTACAAGAACGTCTACTACCCGTCTTCCCATACTTGTAGAGAAGCCTTGCTGCAATTGATTCTTTGCAGTAGCTCCGACTAAATTAGCTAAATATGCTTCTCCAGCTTTGCCACCGTAAAAAATCATCCCTTTCGCAGCACTGGTTGCTGCCTCTTCTGCAACAGTCCTTCCAAATAGTTTTGTTATGGTTTTAGACACTGCCGCCTTACCGAGTCCTAAGCCACCTGTAACAACAGTATCAAATACAATACCCGTCCAGCTATCCACTGGATTTTTGCCATCTTGACTACTAAAGTAGCTTTCCGTTTAGAGTAAGTAGCATCACATAGAAATATATGGAAGACCTTTCCGTGCCATAGGGGACGGTTCTTTGCCATGCACTTTTTTAAGTATACTACTTCATAAACCTATTATTAATATTTAAATATTGACAAGCTATTAGCTGGAATAGCTCAACAGATTACAGGTCAGCCGGCTGCTTGTTGGGAATCGGACAATGTTCTTGTCATCAATCGGGAATCGGATTAAGTTCTTGTCATCGCAAAATGACAAGAACTTGATCCGATAACTAAAAAAGCCCGCGTTTTATGCGGACTTCATTCGGACAATGTTCTTGTCAACCGACACTTATCGGTTCCAAGTTTCCGTCTATCACTTCGATTCTGCATGTTCCACACTGGGCATTGCCACCACACATATGTAAAATATCAACACCATGATCTTCAAGAGCTAATACCAGTTTTATACCTTTTTCTGCATCAATGATTTTATCCGAAACAAAAATTTTAGGCATTTTTAATCAAATCATTCCCCTTAAATAATTATAGAAAATCCCCGCCACTAAAGAAGCGAGGATTTTCTATATCGATATTTATCCTTGATTACCGTTTTTGACCCACTGTGCTACGGTTACCGTACGCTTTGCTTGATGCAGAATAGCTCCGCGAACATCTTCTTTGATTTTTCCATCTTGATCAACCGATACGCTAGTTCCGTACGGATTGCCACCCGCAGCGAAAATCGAACTGTCCGTATAGCCCGGTGCTGCAACGATTGCCCCCCAATGGTACATCATCGTATAGAGGGATAAAATTGTAGCTTCTTGTCCACCATGAGCGTTCTGAGCCGAAGTCATCGCGCTTACGACTTTATTGACAGTTTGTCCTTTAAACCAAATCCCGCCAGTCGTGTCCAGAAACTGCTTCATTTGAGCCGCCATATTGCCAAATCGAGTCGGTGTGCTGAATATAAGTGCATCTGCCCAGACAATGTCATCCAGCGTAACTTCAGAAACGTTTTTGGTTTCTTCGAAATGAGCATTCCAAACGGGATTTCCGGCAATAACAGATTGTGGTGCAAGTTCAGGAACCTTTAATAATTTAACCTCAGCTCCCGCTTCACTCCCGCCTTCTGCTGCCCACTGAGCTAATTGATAATTGGTTCCTGTGGAACTGTAATAAACCACAGCAAGATTCACATTATTAGTCATTCTGTAACCTCCAGCTTCTAAGTTTTTACTCGTTTAATTATTACCTATAGTTAGGAGGAAATACCTTTCAAAAAAATTTGATGAGTTAAGGAAAATTTGAAGCTTCCGGCACAGATTGAATCAACCGAACTGAGCTTGAGAAGCTGTTGCCGCGAATTCAAGTTCGTGAACTGGCAGAAGTGTAATTCATGAAGCATATTTTTCAAAAAGGTACTGATCCAATAGCACCTACACTTGTTTTATTCCATGGCTCTGGAGGTACCAATCTACTTGACGGGGTGCTGTTCACATACCGGCAGCCTGGACTTGGTTGTTTATTCAGCTATTTCCCCGTTTGTTTAACACTAAACATAGATTAAATCATTATTCGGATCGAAATTGTTAGTTTCGATTCGATTAATAATATCCTCAAGCTCTTCTATTTTACCCTGATTTTGATGACGAATAGGCGCAAATAAAAAAATGAGTTTTTTCTTTTTCAGAAATGATAATCGGTTTCGTAAATAAGTTAACAGTTCATTCTTGTCCAATACCGAACTACCACCTCCATTATAGCGACTCATTTAGAGGTTATTCGTTAGCTTATGGAATTATCCTGCCCGTTACTTTAATGACAAACGGCAGCCGATTATTTTTTTCATGTCAGCATCTGAGACTATTCGGTTTATTTCCTTACGCACTTCAAAAGTCCATCTCTTTGACAATTGTTTTTAACCGTGGGTAACAATGCATGTTCTTGTCCTAAGTCGGGTAACGATATATGTTCTTGTCACTGGCTTTTGACAAGAACATATATCGTTAAAATGAAAAAAGCCGCAGTTAGCGGCTTCTTAAGCATATAAGTTCTTGTCACCCGACAATTGGCATCGTGTCTAACGAACAGAAATGTGCAGACATAAATGACATAAATATCGGGACATTGTTCCATGATGTATAACATTCTTGATGCTGATTACCATAAACCAAAACATAAGATTGTTTTCCTATCGCCTCTCCGATCATTATTGTTGGATGACACTTATGATGTTGATCACCGTGATAAATATGCCAATAGGAACAAAAAAGGGCTTGCCCATCAACTGGACAAAACCCTATCACCAATGACTTCAGGATCTTCAAAATCGTAAAAACCTTCCCAATCCGGATTTGTTTTATAGTTAATTCCATAATCTGCTGCTAGTGCCTTCGCTTTATGTGCGCTGCTAGACCTAGCCTTTGTTAACCAGCTCGAGGGTGTGCCCATCGGGGTCAAGCACGTTCGCAGCGTAGTATTTATCGTAGAAGTAGTGGCGGATTGCAGGGCCACCGACATTGGTTGCCCCGCAGTCGATCGCGATGGCGTAGGCCGAGTCCACATCAGCCCGGCTAGGAGCTGAGATACCGACATAGAACTTCTGGTTTACACTCTCAATTACCTGCAGCCAGATGCTGGAACCGTTCGGGCCCCTGAATCCAAACAGGTCGGGAACGCCTTCAGGCGCTAGCGTCGAGTCATAGACGCCTATGACTCGCCAGCCGAGGTCGCCCAAGGTACGAGTATAGAACTCCTTAGACCGCGCAAGGTCGGTCACAGGTAGGTAAATATGGTCAAGCATGTGGACACACTCCTTTTCATCTGCATTCTTGGTCGAGGCTTAATTATTGATTCAGGCCACACCATCTTCAACAACAATTTGCTCATGTTACTGAACGGAACTATCGAGCATCGTTCTCTCTAAAAACTTAAATAAGGGAAGATGGGGTCTCTCAGTTCAAACTGATACGTGTACCCGTCGACCATTCCTACTACCTTGTCGCCATCATATAGTTTCAAGAGCAGCTCGGCCACCTGTGCAGCGGTATGAAACTTCGGAAAAACACCCGAGTACTCGAATTGTTCAAGGTCGTAAAAACGCTTCGCAAATTCTGTCTCGGTTGTGGCCGGGGCGAGAACTTTTACCTTCATTTGCGCGTCCTTTCCCCTAAGTTCTTGTGCCAACCCCTCGGTAAATGCACTGACATAAAATTTGCTTGCGCAGTATGTGACTGCATCGCCAATGATTAAATACCCGCCAGACGAGGAAATATTGATCAGTTGCGCTCCTTCCACATTGGCATAGTCACGGACATATAGGGAGCTTAGAATCGTGAGGGCTTCGATGTTTAGATGCAGCATTTTCTGGATTTTGTCCAAATTTTGGTCTCCGACGGAAGAACCATTTCCTAACCCCGCATTATTGATCCACGTTTCAATTTCATATGATTTCAAACTTTCGTATAGTGAGAAGGCATTTGCGGCTATCGAGATGTCTGTGGCATGAATGACGACGTCAACGTCGGCATGTAATTGCTGAATGCGAGAGCGAAGCTCATCCAAATTCTCTTTCCTGCGAGCAGTAAGGATCAAGTTCTTGCCACGCGCAGCGAAGGCGAGCGCGGTTTCATATCCAATGCCGGAACTGGCTCCAGTAATTACGGTGTATTTCATGAGTTCTCCTCCTTTTGGTTACAACGCTTTAAACATTTTATTATCCAACAGATGTTGATTAATTTACTGTTGTTGATTATTATTATAGAGGTTTTCGATATCGGCTCAATCGTTAATCGTCGACGGTTTGTTTCATAAACGACGATCGACCGTAAAGTGTTCATTATCCGAAGGAGGCTTCCCCAAGATGGGAAACGAAACGAAAACGGACAGGCGCGTGTTGAAAACGAAAGAAGCGATCAACACGGCGTTTCTCGAGCTCTTCTCAGCGAAACCGTTCGAACAAATCACGATCAACGAAATCGCCGACCGGGCAAACGTGAATCGGGGAACGATTTATCTGCATTATTTGGACAAATACGATCTGTTGGATAAGAGCATCGAGGGTCATTTGGCCGACATGTTTACGAACTGCAAACGCGACCGCTCGGACGGCGAACCGATCGATCTTATCGGCTCCTTGCTTCCGATCTTCTTCTATCTCGAGGAGAACTTCCTGTTCTTCTCTTCCATGATGGCCAACAACCGAGCTACTCTTTTTCGCGAACGGATGCTGCGGATCATGGAAGTCAATCTAAGGGGAAAGCTGAAAGGTCGTTCCTCCGTCCGGGATATCGATATGGAATTAACCGTTCAATTCATATCTTCCGCTTTCTACGGCATGGTTGAATGGTGGATCGTGAATCGGATGCCGCATCCCCCTAGCTATATGGCTGAGCAAGTATGGAAATTGTTCGAAAAGTACGACGTTTATCTCATCAGTTAAACGAGATGCGCTACTCTATTCCCCGACATGCTTCCATCGTTTCCTCGGTTATACCATTACACAATGTTATGTCTCCATATGCCCTTGGACATCCCTGCACAGTCGGGAATGAGAAAATGTTCTTGACTCAAACCGGAAATGGGATCAAGTTCTTGACACCAGCCAATGACAAGAACTTGATCCCATAAATGAAAAAACCGCGGTTTACGCGACTTTTAATGGGACAATGTTTTTGACTTCCGACATCTAATATTTAAGGGCCTCTCTTCGTTATCTCGGTCTGTCCTTCTCTACCTTTGTAAGATCAATTCTTATTGCTACCACATACTAAACTCCCGTTAACGTAGTAAACCCGCCAATCGTGCTGGGATCTTCATCAGGTTTGGTCCCGTTAGTTGAACAAAAGTGATGCCCATCAGTTCTGGTTCTTCCGTAACGGCGTTGATGAGTTACTTCAGTATAGAAGCTCTTGCCCAGGGGTTTACTCCAATCCATTTAGGGCTCAATAGATTAAATTATTACGGTATTACTAGTGTCGGAAGTCAATAACTTGATCCAATAAATGACAAGATTATTATCCCATTCCCGATCTCGATTAATTCTCAATAAATTAAGGTGTTCGCGCTGCTAACGGTAAGTACTTATATGCAGATTCGTCTGAACATGAGAAAAGTTTGTCCAGAGAGCACTTCAAAAACACGCCCCAATACCGACTTCGGTACTGGGGCGTGTATATTATGGAAACTGTATTCGTTTTGCAGAGCTTTCCGAGAACAGGCGTTTTTCAAAATGTCTTTCTTTTGAAGTGTCTGATCCTTTAATCCTTTCTTTAATTAAGCAATCGAAATTTCGCTCATGTCGATGCTTACGAGTAGAGGCTCCGGAACTTTTTGCCCATCTTCTTGTACAGGGTATACCCGACGTTTGGTCGGCACGATGATGCCGTTCACTTCCTGGTAATCAAATGCGTAATTTGCGGCAGGTGCCCCCCCTAAAACATCGGTGTTGTAGTCATGGCGACGTAGCAAACCGTCTTCACCGAAAAAAGAAATTTGTTCTCGGCTATGACTCGCGATTGTGTCAGGGAATATGACTTTGAGTCGGCGCCATGTCTCGCCGTTTTCCTTCCATGGGGAAATTTCCTCAGTTACAAAGCCGGGATACGTATACAAAAAGGGCTGAGTCAGATATAGCCACATCGCGTAGCTAGCGAAATACGCCACATGAAGATCATCCCACGGCGTTTCCAGCACATGACCGGCAAATGCCGCTCTCGGGTTGTCGCGGGACAGCAGTGCTTCGCCGCTGGCTATGCTCTCGACGACGACTCGATCCGGGGTAAATATGCTGCGCTTATCCACTGTGGAGAAACGATCGAATATTACATGTTGCTCGCGCGTGTTAATTTCTAATTTATAATCATCTAAAAGACCAGGGTTGCCTTTGAGGTGCCAGAGAGCGCCACCGCCAGCCACACGGGCGTTGACTTTTGTGAATTTATTCCATCGTTCCAGACCGCCATGTGCTTTCAATGCCAATTCTAACAAATCGTTCATATTTTAACCAATCTCCTCTTCTATTTTTTGAATCTATCAAAAAAAACCGACCGTTCATTTTTATTATACTTTTAATTATTCATTTGTCAACAGCGAACGTTGAGACATGATTCATAAGAAAACCTACTTTTTATTGTTAACCGTCGATTTGATCTTTATGCGAATGAAATGGGTGTCATGTACCGCAACACGTTGGGCTATACAGACCTGCTTCAAATGGCTGAAGCAACACATCGAATACTTCTCAAGCTCGGAAGAATATAAAAAAATGGTACCGAATTGGGTACCGTTTTTTGGAAATTTGACTCTATTCTATTTTCATTGAATCCATACAAAGGGGATCCTTTACACTGAAACGGATGGAGTTCAAGTCCATTTATAAACAAATCTTATTATTCACGTAATCAAACAAATGAATTTTAACAGTTGTAATATAAGACCGATCTATAAACAACTTATTTAATAAAATACCACCTTCAACAGTAGCCATAATAATCGTAGCCGTTTTTTGTGGGTCTATCTCGGAATGAATTTCATTGTTAATTATTCCGTTAGTAATTACGTCAATTAGAAAATCAATTAATTTTTGCATAGCCATTTGAGCCTTTTCCTGCAGTTTTACAGATTCCCCATCGGATTCAACAGTCGCATTCATAATCGGACACCCGCCTGGAATCTTTGGGTTATCACCGAAAGTAAAATAAGCTTCAATAAAGCCAAGTATTCGGTCTTTCGCTGATGTCTTCAACTTAATTGTATCCTCAATATATTGTTCCATGAGATTACAGCATTGATCAAATGCGTGTAATGCCAGTTCTTCCTTATCTTTAAAGTGGTTATATAGACCACCCTTCTGCATTCCGGTTGCTTCCACGATATCAGAAAGCGAAGTAGACAGGAATCCATGTTGATTCATCACTATAGCGGATTGTTCAATGATATGTTTTTTTGTTATTTCACCTTTTCTAATCGAAACCACCCCCACTTTATGATCGACCGTTCATTTTATCTTATGCTTTCCTAAATTAACTTGTCAATATCAGCTAGGTGCCACACAAAAATGGCCACTCCGCATATTGAGCACGTTGAGAAAATGGACAGCGAGCAGCAGACCGATTTCCCGTTATCCCCCTCCTAGCCACAAGCCTGCTCTAAGCAAGTACTCCCGAATATCCAATGGGTGAAAAGATTGGCGAAGCATTGGATTATGTTTTGGTATTAGCCCAAAATGAGGGAGATCATCTTTCCTTTTTTCCACTTTTGCTAGCCAATTGATTTCCATTACATCCTCAACTCCCTTCTCAATTATCATATTGTACGAATGAAATTCATTAATTAAAGCCTTCTAGCCAATCTTCTGAATAATCAAGTTAGATCTTCAGAAAAATACCGTTACCTAACAGTTCTATTACTTTAAGTTTGGAATAAGTTTCTTCCCATCGAAACTAATCATCGGGAATCAACAACAAAGCCGGGCAGCCGCGGATAATCTATCTTTTACAAAGACAAAGACAATCGGTTAAAAAATTAGAAGCTTTATGTTACACCGTATCCCTATAAAATTAAAAAGGAACTGCCACATTGCCAGCTCCTCAACTATCGTACCAGTAACTTTATGCCGTCATCCAAACCAATTCCATAGTTTATATCCGAATTTATTGTAAATTCCACTTTCCTCATGAACGTAATTCAGCATTGATAAAAGACACAAGTAGGGCCATCCTTTGTTGGATGGCCCTTTCTATTAAAAGTGAACCTTACAATAGTAAATCATCGAGTTACATTTATGCATGTTTTATTGAACTTGTAGTACGACATTTTATATGCCCAAGATGGAGCCCTTCATGATAAAGGCAAAAATTCAGTAACTCTGCGATAGATTCCATTTCATTGCCGTAAATGCTCAATGGCTTGTTTGCTTTTTCTTCAAGATTACGGGTTCCGAGTTGCGATTTAATATGCTCCATTTGCCCTTTTAGCAAGGATGCCAACTGCTCCAAACTAGGAGGTTGCGCTTGCCAATCAGAAGGTTTTGACCCGGATTTGAACATGGCTAAATGCTCTTCAGACAAATAAAGGGACAAACCCACAAAATTATTCAAGAAAAGATCGGTAAAAGCAGCAATATGTCCGAGATGCCAAAGGATGGTGTTTTTATACCCTGTCGGCATTTCATCCGCCATCTCATCGGTAATGTTATCAATGGATTTAATCGTTATTGTTCGAATCACTTCAAGCTGTTTTAATAATTTTTGGCCATTCATAGTAATTCTCCCTTGTTTACTGATTTTTATTAAAAGCGAATATTCTACACTCTGTAGTTTTCGCCTTTCCAATCTTCAATAGTTTTATTAATAGCAGTTAATTAACTGATTTGATAGTCAATCTACTTCTAATCAAGACAAATAAGCTTAAAAGTAGAAGAATACTTGCTGCTGCTGCATCTGACATACCTTGACCTGCATTTAGATGGGAAAACACGGCGCCTGCCATCATTAACACGAGCCCTAACGATGCAAGAAAAGTGAATTTAGGCTGTTTAAACCCCACTGCTAATCCGAGTGCACCCAATACCTCACAGGCTCCAACAAAATACATAAAACCTTTCGCATAGCCAAATACTTCCGTAAACAGTTCAACTTGTTGTGCATTTCCTGATATTTTCATAATGCCAAACATCATAAAACCGACAACCAACAATCCCTGAATAATTCGTCCAATCCATTTCATTTTTACATAACTCCTTGTATGTGTCTTTTAAGATGGCAGACAGCAACATTACGATAGCTATCCCGATAGCTGCGATTGCCTTATAAATTTTTTGCACCTAATCCGATTTTTTTTAGCAATGCAGTGAGCAGCTCTTTTTCTTCATCGTTTATAAATGACAAATTTTGAGAGATAATTGCAATATGTCTTGGAAATATATCATTAAATAAAGACGTTCCCTCTTCGGTCAAAAGGACATTTAATCCCCTTCGATCTGTAGCACTTGCTTGCCTCTCCACGAGTCCTTTTTTCTCTAATTTATCGACTACATACGTTATGCTTCCGCTAGGAATGGACAACGTATCGCTAATTTTTTGAACGGGATGCGGACCTTTGCTATAAAGCAATTCCAAAATCATGAAGTTTTCCGGTGTGATGTTATAACCTTCAATATCCTTGCGGACGTTCTCGAAAACGGACTTTGAAGCTTTTGCCCATGTCCGAAATAATTTTAAATCAAGTTCATTTCTTTGTTGATTCATTTAAATCACCTCGTCTTATATTCTAATATAAAACTCCCCCTTAATGGACATCATTATTATTTCATCCTAAATCAATAAATCCTAGTGATAGGATTTATTTATCCTATCACTAGGATAGTTTACTGTCAACAGGTTGCTCTTAATATTTCATTCAGTTAAAAGGATTAACGTGGATAAATGCGTGTAGTTCCACGACCGCGAATAGAGGAATCTCATCCCAATTGTAAAATTTGTTGAAATCTTCCCGTTACTTCAATAAATCAATACTTGTCTGGAAGAACGAACATTCCAGTCTGTGGAACTTTGATTCTGAGCAATTCGGATCATATCCCTTACGCACTTCAAAATTCATCTTATTGAGAAGTATTTTCAACTACGGGTATCATTGCAAGTTCTTGTCCTAAATCGGCTAACGATATATGTTCTTGTCACTGGCTTTTGACAAGAACATATATCGTAAAAATGAAAAAAGCCGCAGTTAGCGGCTTCTTAAACATATATATTCTTGTCACCCTACACCAGCCGATTGTTTATGGTCGAATTTCGAATGGTTATCCGTTTCATTATAAATATGTAAGGAAATCCGAATTTTGGGACATAACGATGTATAGTATTGTTAAAATGACCCTAAATCTATATAGTTTAGCAACTACGGAGAAGGTATCTTCATTGTGTCCTTTATTGGGAAACAATACAACTTCTTGTCTTTTGGAAAGGACAAGAAATTGCATCCATAAAATAAAAAAACCGCGTAAAACGCGGATTCTAATGCATATATGTTCTTGTCCTCTTACACCAGCCCTTACCATCTACCTGTCCAGCCCTTACCATCTACCCAGAACGGATGATTAAAAGTAGACTCAATAGTCTGGTCTCCTACTTTTATCATATAGATTTCATCGGTCTCATGGTTAAATGTGGCTGTAACCTCTTTATACGCTACCTCGCCGGTCTTTTCATCCTTAGAAAGAACCTTATCTCCGACTTTAATGTCCTCGATCTTCTTTTCTCCACTAGCTGTCTTGACTTTTGTTCCTGCTACAAAACAATTACAGGCGATTATACCGGCAGGAGTCAACGCATATTCTTTTGTAACATCACCATTCGATTGCCTAATTATTGGATAGTCACCTTTTGACACAAAAACTGCGGTACCTTCGCTACAATCTAAATAGCTACATGCATTGTCTCTCCATGCTTGATTTTCGTTATGAAGGGTATCCATGTACACTTGAAACTTAGCACGACAAGTATCCGTATTACAATGACCATAGGTGACTTTGGCAGGGCTTTCAGGGAAGATTGCCGGTATTCCAGCAGTCTGTTGTGTTCTGTCGGTAATGAGATAGTGTTCTTGTCAATTTCGGGCCAACTTACTATGTTATCCCTTTCGTTAATATGGTAGGCAATGTAGAGTTTGGGCGAAACAGGCTGCCATTCAATTGGCAGCCCTTTTTTACAATTGAGCATCGCACCGTTAGTTGAATGAGCACTTGCCAAAATTCAGGATCTCAAAATCCCAAATACTGTAACAAACAAAACTTGTTCTCATAACATATATCATGTCTAATGAAAAAATGGGAGAGAAGCATACTACGTACGTCTTCATAGATGAAAATGATAGGAGTGTTAAGAATGCCATTTACTACAGGATGGGTCACAAACACAAGCGAATTCGGCGCGGCTGCTTCATTCATCGTGGTGAATCTCTTAAACAATAATCCAACTCTTTCAACGACATTCATCATAAAAGTTTACGCTTCGGTTAATTTATCTAGTTTTAATCATATTTACTCTCACTCTGTTAATCTTGGACCAAAATCTACTCAAGTCCTGCATTATTTCATCGGTGGTAATACCGCATATGAACTCCAATACGAAGAAGTGATACCTTCTCAAATCGGCGATACCGTAGTAACGGTATACGGGATAGATGAGTCTGTAAATCTCGTTACAAACCAGCGGTTTACTCCCCCTGAATTTACGTTCATTAATGAATTTACTTCACAAGGTTAAGTAATCTTGTTCCTTTTGTTATTCCTGATGGATTTTAAATACTTCACCTTAATCATTCTGAAAAGTTGCGTAGAGTAGAAGTCCGAATGGAGGAATGAGCGTGAATTTGCCGCGCACTATAGACCATGCACGAATATGGAGCAGCGTGAATGCTGAAGCACAAAGACAGGGATACGTAGGAGGCTTTCCTACGTATCACATCGGTATCCCAACAAATGCGACATACGATGTATTAGCGGTATTTTTAAAAGATTTACGCAAGTTAGAGTGGAGCCAAGTAAAAGTTTTCGGAAAAGACACGAAACTCAGACTTCCTTCTTTCAATGTCATTTCTCAGGTTGTTCATGAACGAGTCTACTTAAACGTAGCTGACCCCAACGATTTTTGGCAGTTACTTCGAACTGTTCAAGACTATGCGGCATCTCATAACTACGCGGGAGGATTTCCTACCCTTTTAGGTTCGGAAAGTCCTGATAATAAAGGTAGATGGGGTGTTGTTTTAGTAAGAAATTCGTTTGCATATGTAGACTATATAGATCCAGCAGATGTTGAAAATCCGCCATTCGAGGATTTGCATGCTCGTTTCAGATGGGCACATACGTTAGCAAACCAATCCTACCAGACAAAGAGCATAAGTTCGTTCCCCAACGGATATGATGGCTATTATCATTATGATAAGTATCCCTACTATGGGCATGTGTTTCAAACGTTGAGTATTGATAAAAACATCGGGAAACTGGAACGTGTTGTATTTCAATTACCGCCACCATGAAGTGAAAATAATATCAGAGAAAGGGGGCGACTTAAGGTCGGTCCTTTTTCTGTTCTATGTAGATACATCTCTTTGAAATCCTCTAAGGCAATTAGGTTCAAAAAAGCTACACCACTAATCTTCCCTTTAGCTTAATGAAACAAGGAGCAGCTACCGAGACAGCAAACTGCTCCTTGTTTCGTTCAACTAACATGCCCGATAGTTCAAGAGTACTACATTTGTATTGCATTAATCGGTTGCCGTCAGGGTCTTCTATAATGAAGATATTGTTTTCTAATATCTCGTTATGAATCACAATTGGGACGCGATTTTACTTTCGGCAGATAAAGACCAGATCATGGTGGTCTGCGGTAGCTGGTTCATCTCTAAAGTCTCCAAAGATCTGGATGTCGCTGAAGCCCGCGCGCTCAAGCATCAACACCAACTCGTTCTTCGTAAAGTCTTCCACCATTTGCGTGTGAACTTCTTCCTTGATGAGGTTCTCTTCGTGCCACAGCCGAACTCGCATCTGACGGGTGGCGACGTTCTCCAAGGGATCTGTCTTAAGTGTCCGGGCAGCCATTTCCAGCTCCATGCCGTCGGCCAGGCGCTGGCGCTCGCTTGATGCTGGCCATTCCTGGGGTTCAGCCCGCCTGTACTCAGGCAACCTCGCCAGCCAAGCGGGCGGATCGTTCCATCGCACCGCATAGTTGAATGCGAACGTGCCGCCTGAACGTAGATGCTCATGGCAGCGCTCCATGGCCTGCATAGTCAGACGATGGTCTCCGCCGAGACCAATCACTCCACAGGCAATTATCGTCCTATAGCGCTGTGGCAGATCCAACTCATGCATGGCCTGCGCATAGAGCCGGGGTGAAAGGCCTTGCTTTGCTGCTCGCTCCTGGCAGACTGCAAGCATATCCTCGGAGTAGTCGCAGCCATCCACATCCAGACCAGCCTGCAAAAAGTTGAGCAATAAGCGTCCACTACCGCAACCCAGATCAAGCGCCGGTTGTCCGGACGTCTCGATCAGCTTCTTGTAGTACGCCCCTTCCGGAACAGCTTCCGTAGCATTCGCCCACGATTGCGCGACAAGGCCATAGTGCCATATTTGGGGTCGTTGCATACTTTGTTGACCTCCTTCTATTCCTCTTTGGGAAGTTGCTCTCGTGAGTCGCACCTTATTATCTCGCTGAGTAAAACAGGGAAAATTATACATACCTCAGTTTACTAAACAAATCACATTTGTTGCGGGTAAAAATCACTATAAATTGAATTATCCGTGTTGTTAAGCTATAGTTTCCCGTATATGTCTGTCGTAGAATTAATCCCCAAAATTCTATAGCTTTGACTCCAGCTATTTAAGCATTACACTAAACTGCCCTTTCGTATTATGAGGTCAGCCAGTTTTTACTGGTTGACCTCTTTTCTCTTTAAGAGGTTTAGTACGGGTAGCCGGGGTAGAACGTCACTGCCCGTGGGGCTAGACCCCGTGCGCTAAACTGTTCACCCCCTACTTGTAGAAACATGTTTGAGGCTGGTTGGGACATCGATCCCGAATAACAAGCGCTTTGTATAGAAGTTCTTGTCTTGAGCTCACGACAAGAACTTCTATACAAAAAATAAAAAGCCGCAATGGAAGCCGTGCTCCAATGAAATCTTTTGAAACCAGACGGCCAGCGTCGGAGAGTGGCTCCATCTAATCCCCATGTTCCTCAGCCCCATCAAGCTCCTTGCTTCCAAATTTATTCAGCAATGCCTGCACTTCACTTTTTGATTTGGCGTTCATCAAGCTGGTTCTGAGTTCACTTGCCCCTCGAAATCCACGGACATAGATTTTGAAGAAACGGGTAAGCGCACTAAACGAACTTGGTTCCTCTGCAGAGTATTGATCATGCAGATCCAGATGGAGCCGCAGCAGATCAAGCAATTCTTCACTGCTGTGCTCCTTCGGCTCTTTCTCAAATGCATATGGATTTTGAAAAATACCGCGACCAATCATAATACCGTCGACACCATATTGCTCTGCAAGCTGCTGGCCGGTCTGACGGTCAGGGATATCCCCATTAATGGTCAGAAGTGTATCTGGCGCCACCTCATCACGAAGCTTCTTAATCTCCGGAATCAGTTCCCAATGAGCTTGTACTTTGCTCATTTCCTCTCTTGTCCGAAGATGAATGGACAGATTAACAATGTCTTGTTTCAAAATATGGGTTAACCAGTCACGCCATTCGTCTAGGTCACTAAAACCGAGCCTTGTTTTTACACTGACAGGCAGTCCCCCGGCTTTGGCGGCTTGGATGATATCCGCTGCGATTTCAGGACGGCAGATCAGACCGCTGCCCTTCCCATTCTCTGCTACATTGGCCACTGGACAACCCATATTAATATCGATGCCTTTGAAGCCTTCTTTCGCCATGCCGATGCTCATTTCACGGAAAAATTCCGGTTTATCTCCCCAGATATGTGCTACTATGGGCTGTTCATCTGGGGTAAATGTCAAGCGCCCACGTACACTTTTGTTCCCCTCTGGGTGACAATAACTCTCCGTATTCGCAAACTCCGTAAAATACACATCCGGTCTGCCTGCCTCACTTACCACATGGCGAAACACAACATCTGTCACATCTTCCATGGGTGCTAGTACAAAAAAAGGTCGTGGTAAATCGCGCCAAAAGTTTTCTTTCATCATTAAAAACCCCTCTATACCTACCAGAACAATCGTTGTCCTTAGAATAGTAAAATATTAGCTGTCAGTGGAACATTGTTCAAACACCATCACAGGTTAACAACAGACATTCCATAAAGTACACGACTTTATTATAAACTGAATAACGTCATGATGGGTATGTCCCCTTCGTACCGTCAACAATGTTTCATAATTACACCATGTTTTTTTGCAATTGGGAATGTCTCCGAATAAAAACTGGCTGCTGATCGGGTCGCCTAGCGACAACGACCAACAATTTATTATTCTCAGAAATGAGTAGCAATTCATGAATTCCCGGAATTTCACATTCTCCCGCGTCTTCCGCCGGATTTTCTCGTTCGGATGTTCTTCGGCGAGTACTTGGACGGCGACACGCTGATCGATTGGGTCCGTGACGAGATCCGTAAGTCGGAGGAGGACGGCGAGAAGATTCGACATATGCAGGAGCAGCTGCCCCCCGGCCTTCCGCCGGCGAAGACGCTCTGCCTGGACATCGGTGCCGAGTTGAACGCGGCCAAAACCCGAACGCTGCAGGAAACACTGCGAAAGCTGACGGTGCAAAGCTAACACTGACGCGGCAGCGCGCAAGAGACAATGACCCGATTCAAACATCAAACGAAGGAGTGAGAGAATTGTCCGTATCCAAAGCATCCAGACATACGGGACTGATCGTTCTGTCCATGGCGCTTGGCCTGCTGATGGCGTCGCTCGACAACACCATCGTGTCCGCCAGCGTCAACAAGGTCATCGCCAACATCGGCGGCTTCGATAAAATTTCGTGGGTATTCACCGCCTATATGCTTGGGGCGACAAGCACGATGCTCATTTTCGGCAAGCTGTCCGACCTGTTCGGGCGCAAAAAGTTTTACCTCATCGGCATTGCCCTGTTCCTGATCGGCTCGGCCCTATGCGGCATGGCGCAAACGATTGATCAATTGATTTGGTTCCGAGTCATCCAAGGCGTCGGCTCCGGGTCCGTGTTTCCGATTTCCTTTTCGATTATCTTTACTTTGTTCGGCGACTCTAAACAAGCCGCCAAGCTATCCGGCGTCATGGGCGCTGTGTTTGGCTTGTCGTCCGTCGCCGGTCCACAGCTCGGCACGCTCATCTCGGAGCATTTCAGCTGGCGCTGGTGTTTCTATGTCAACCTGCCGATCGGCCTCGCGTCCATGACCGTCCTCCTCTTCGCCCTTCGCGAATCGAAAGCCGAGCGCAAGCCGAGCATCGACTACCTCGGCGCACTGCTGCTGGTCGTAACGACCATCTCCGTCCTGCTCGCGCTGGAGCTGGGAGGCAAAAACTACTCTTGGGCGTCGTGGCAAATCATTAGCCTCTTCGCGCTTGGCGCGGTCGGCGCGCACCTGTTCCTGATGGTTGAATCGAAGGCCAAGGAACCGTTGCTGCCGCTCGAGATTTTCAAAAACCGGCTTGTTCTCGGCACCAGCCTCCTCTGCTTCTGCCAAGGATTCATCATGTTCTCGGCCATCACATACCTGCCTCTGTACGCGACAAGCGTGCTCGGCAAAACAAATTCCAACGGCGTACTGACGCCGATGATGGCTTCCTTAATTAGCGGCGCCATCCTGGCCGGCTACATCGCGGCAAGGTTCCGCTTCCGAACGATTATGACCGTCAACATGGCGCTCGGCGTCATCGCCTCCGTGCTGCTCATGAACCTTTCGCCCCACATGCCGTACTGGCAGGTGATCGGAATCATGATTTTGCTCGGACTCGGCGTCATTGGCCCTCTGATGAGCTTGGCTCAGAACGCTGTCGCGATGTCCGTCGACCAAACATACATCGGCATCGCCTCCTCCGTTGTCGGCTTCTGGCGCAATATTGGCGGGGTCATGGGCGCTTCCATCATGGCGGTTCTCGTCAACGCGAGCCTGAAAGACTCTTCGCGAGAGGCTATCGATAAATTCAAGATTCCCGCTGAACAGGCGGCGAGCCTGACCAATCCGGAAACAGTGCTTAGTGGCTCTTCCCAAATGCCTGCCGATCTCCTTGCCTTTATGCGACACGGCATCGGCGACGCCATAAGTCACGGCTTCATCCTGTCACTCATCGTCATGGCCGCCGGCACGCTTATCGCCTTGACCATCGGCGGCGCACGACTGCAGAAGAAACCCGAAACCGACGGAGAGCAGCCTTCCGTGGCCCATTCGGCGTAACGCGGCCTGCTTTTGTTAGCAAGCCCCTATATGTCCAAAATATCCCTGATGTCCAGTGAAAATAAAGTTTTAGACTGAATAACTTGATTTTAACGGGGCTTATGAGGTCAAAAATAGTTAGCTTCAGAAAATAGTATTAGACTGGAACAAAAAATCAAACAGCGGCGGACCAAGACTGAAAAATAAAGTCTTAGACTGCCGCTGTTCTCATTCAACTAAAGTTATCTAAATAAAAAACAGTCATTACATAGCACATTAGCACCATGTTTTAGATTGCTGTGACACCGATCACAATGAGTTTCGGTTTTTAAACCAAAAAAAACGTTTGACCTTCTTCTGATTGTTTGGAAGCGAAAACGAACGAGCTTCTAGGGCGTATTTTGGGTGATGAAGGAGCTCCCGACCCAAGCAAAGAAGGCTATAATGAATATAATTGGGCCCTTCAGGATATTGCTCAATGCAGGGTGATGATTTCATCACTCGAGGCAGAAGTTGCAGAACTTGAGAAGAAGAAAGCAGCGTTGTTGTCTTCGCATTGACGCGCCGCTCTTGGCGTTGAAAACAAGTCCTGCCTCTATGGACTCCTTTTTGTCGACAAAATCCCCCTTTTGGTTTATATAATAGGGCGACTCCCTGCGCTATGCTTATATGCAGGAGGCGATATTATGAATGGCTACGACTTGTCGGCGGAATCGACTATATACAGAAACAAGATGACTGGAGAGCTTGTGAACGATGGCGGGGACGTGATTCATTCGCGATCGAGCAGATTCGGAAAGTTGATTATTCGAGAGGGTTCGGACACGCTTGAGGAGATCTCGATCGAAGAATTTAAGCTTCTGTACGAGAAGGTAAGGCGCTATTAACTTCCAATCAATCCCTTCAAGGAACTTTTAACGGATTCGCGCCTGCGCCGCTAGAGTTCCTTTTCCTTTTTCCTTTTCATTTTGCTTTTCCTTTTTTTCTAACCAGTTATACTTCTTACAATCCAAAGGCTTCAAAATGTTAATAAGCCATTTCCCATACTCATTGGGAATCTCGAAACTTATACCTCTCACACTGTCTACCATTTTACTTGCCCTTGTTTCCGCAAAATTTCTTCAGTTATCAAGACGATGTCTCTAAGCCACTCTCCTATTTCTTTTACTGAAGTATATCATCTCTAATTATTCTGCCCTTTAGCGAAACAAAGGCAGCCGGCTGGAAGTCGGATGCCTTCTTGTTTTTATTACATTATCGTTACCCGCATGTGAGGAAACTGAATTATTTCGAGGGAGTTCAACACTTCAACCCATTTTCTCTTTTATAATTAATTCTCTCTGCAATCAAACATGGTTTTAAATCATAACCAGTTGCACTATTCCCACCCCAGGATTTCGTTGGCCAGAAGGGCATTGATATTTCACCGTTCAGATTTGTTGAAGCGGAAAAACCCTGCTCATCTTTCACTGTCCATACTGATTTATTATTCAGAATCTCTTTTATAAAAGCATGATTTTGTAACCAAGACTGACTCACATAACACACTATGGTCCTCCAACTATTGGGACAGGGAGGCGTTGGATTGAAGTTGCTCCAGAAGCTTGCGTGTCTCGATGCGCTTACCTGCCCGTTAGCAGAACAGGCCGCCCGATTAATTAAATATGCCTATACATAAATGATTCATGAATGATAAATTAGGGTTCTTAACTCACTATGAAGCTCTTCAGGGATGGAATAACCTTCACTGCCACCTGGCTTTTTTACAGACGGGTTCGACAGTACTAGTAACCAGTAACCCAACTCCTCGTTAGTTGCCAATTCAAAAACACCTCCAGGCTGTCCTCCATATCTTACGACACGGAATCATTATCTTGAAGGTGTTTTGATTTGTCTCACATTTAACGGCATGAAATAAAGGCTGCTTAGACTATTCCAGATTCGCGTGATTGTTGAACATGGCTGCGCCGCTGTACCCTTAGCCGAAATGCTGGGGTGGGGTTATAAAACATCAGTTCCCAAAGATCGGCAGCCTCATTCTGAATTATTGAATTTACTTTTCTCGATTTAATTGCGATAAGACCGATTTCGGCAGTTTGCAAACTACGCTGTAGGCGGGGTTAAACATGTTGGCAATTTCATATTCCACTGCTTGACCCAGCAACAAGCTGGCTTCCGAAGACGTTATGCCGAAATCTTCCTGCAGCAGTCGATACATTTCGGTCGTTGCATGTTGAAGCGCCTGGTCAAGCGGCCGTGCATTGCCGATACAAAACCAATGCGCATCGTTTTCACCTCTCGGCCAGCCTATTTTTTTTCCTTTTTGAACGCTAACTGTAAACCGAACATCCATAGATATTTCGAGCCCTGTACCGATGATTTCCCCATCGCCTTGCAAGGCGTGACCATCACCTAAATAAAACAATGCACCTTTGGAAGACACCGGAAAATAAACTGTAGTGCCTGCGACCAGTCCTTTATAGTCCATGTTTCCGCCATACTCGCCGCTCGTAGCAGTTGAGATGAACTGACCATTAGAAGGTGCTACACCAAAACAGCCTAGAAAAGGCCGTAAAGGCAGCTTCAATTCAGCCAGCCCGGGCGATGGCTCCTTGAGATAAGCAACCCCTTGTGAAACATCAACCGTCCAGCGCACGATATCCGATGCCGGCAGTGAAGCAGCAACATATGGTTCGATAACTGCTGGGGCAAGCATGTTGGTAGTCCAAGCCCAATCGCGGTTCGGAGTGATTGATTCGAATTTAACCGCTAGCATATCACCGGGCATCGCTTCTTCCACATAGAAAGGTCCTGTCATTGGATTCCCTCGTGTAGCTGCGCTTTCGCCGTTATTATCCCAGCCTCTCGCATCGACCGTCGTCGTTATGACCGTATCCCCATCCCGAATCGTCAATATAGGTGGATGTTGGCCTATCGTATTATAATAAAGCTGCGGTATGAATTGATAAATCATGGCTACTCCTCCTTGATTGGATAGTCTATCGTTTCGACAACTGTTATAAATTCCCTCCCAGCATAACATTTATTTGCCACCGAAATTCCTCCACAAGTTTACTTCGCAGAGGAGTTTTGGCTCTCCTTTGTGAATAATCAATTTGATGTTGATTGAGCCGGAAGTTTAGAAGAAGTTTTGCAGGGCTTTCATGACAATAGCGAATCCGACGCCCACGGGAAAGAACTGATAAATCGAACTCCCTTTTGCGTCCGCCTCGAAATGTTCTTGTCACTCGACATCGCACAAACGCCAAAATTTATTTTCTTTCTATACTACCATCATCCAAATTCTTCAACCCATTAAACGCCAACAAAATTACGGCTTTAATTTTGTCCGCAGTAAATGTTTCTCCCGAAATTAACAAACGATAAAATAAAGGCCCGTAAATCAAATCAATACTGGAATTTAAATCCAGTTTGTCGTTGAGTTCGCCGCGATCTATGCCTCTGGTCAAAATCATCGCTGATTCCAAGCGTCTTGACTTTACATAATAATCGCGGAATACTTGCATCAATGACTGATCCATCTGACCTTGACCAATTAATTCGGCAATTATGTTACCTTCTTTACTCTCCATAAATGAAGCTAAATTAGTCGCGTAGATTATAATATCTTCCATAACCGATCCGGTGTCCGGTATGGGCATCTGACTTGCTGCAGCTTCAAAGAAACCATCCGCAACGACAGCTGCTTTGTTCGGCCACCATTTATAAATGGTCGCTTTGCTTACGCCCGCCTTCTCTGCGATTTTCTCTATAGTAACGGCTTCATACCCGTTTTGAAGCAATAGCTCATACGAAACGGATAAGATTAAATGCTGCAGCTTTACATCTCTGGGGCGTCCTTTTTGAGCCATATCAATCCCTCTTTCCATCCTTTGGCTTCAGTATATCGGAAATCAACATATTTACAAAACGCTCCGTTCATTATATATTGATATCCACACATTAAGTAGACGATACGTTCACTTAATATCTCAACGGCCATGAAAAAGAAGAATCCGCTGTTACAGCGGATTCTTCTTTCTTTATATTCGATTACATCGGTTGAATGGGATTGTTCTTCAAAATATCTTCTACTTCTTGGTAACCATCAAGATAGGCAAAGTTATATCGAGCCGGAAGTGCGAACACATATTTGTCATTGCGAGTTAGTTCGCTTGGTCCCACAGGCGCTGCGCCGATGAAAAATTTCTGCTGCTGAAGCGCGTTCCATTGATCAATCGTAAAGACATAAATTGGGATGTCCTGTCTAGGCTTGTCAGCTGTCCATTCAGGATGGCGGATGCCGATGGACGCGCCGCTTACTGCGACCTTACCGTCTGTCGCATCCAAACCTTTCCATTTGTCCGTTACGATCGTGTACCCTTTCCAACTGTCCGGCAGCGTGAAACGGAAGCCATATTGGGTATTCTCATAGACGGTTTGGTGAACTTGATTCGCTGTTTGTGCAACGATTGATACTACCTGTTCAGCATGATTCGCTCTATTTGCGGACACGATAGCCGGTACGGATTCGGCGACAACAGCCATCAGCAGCAGCAACGCTGCAACTCCCTTGTTTATCTTTTTCATGTTCATTTCCTCCTCAAAAGCTTTTCGTTTAACCCGATCAATCTATTCGAGTGTTTCGATTTGAATTCAATACATAGAATTTCACCTCTTATTTTTTTGGAGACAAGTGACAGGTGGCTTACAACCTCATATTACCTAGACCAGCCTCGAAAGTGATGACAGAAAGGTAACGAAACAGTTACAAGTAGGTAACGAAAGATTTTACCTGTTAGGAATGTCTAAGGATAATGGTGTGGAATGAGATCAAGTTCTTTTCTATTTCGGGAATGGGATCAAGTTCTTGTCATTTGGTTTTGACAAGAACTTGATCCCATAAACAAAAAAAGCCGCGATTTTCGCGACTTTTAATGAGATCAAGTTCTTGTGATCCTACACCAGCTCCCAGGGTGTCGGATGACAAGAACTTGATGTCTGAATCCACTTCACATCGGCTTCTGGATAAGCGCACTCCGTTGCTTCGGCTCGCAGGTCGACGACTACTTCAACACCTTCGTTTTTCACCATCGCTTCTGGCCGCCCATTCATAAATAAACTAATACCTTCCTCAGGGCTTTTCAAATTAATTTACATTCAGGGTTGGTTTCGAAGATCGTATTTCGCTTACTCTTGTTTATTGATTGCTAGTTTTTTTGAATGACCTCACTCGAAGTTTTGCCACGATAAATAAATATATAAAACCGCCAATGAAAAGAAGATAACAGAAAGCCGAAGATTCCTCTTGCAAGACAACTCCCAATATTCCTTTATTTCCATATTACCATATAAAGCCCAATAAATTTCTTTAAATTTCCATTTTCCCGATAACGTAACAGGCCACCGACTAATGATCGGCAGCCTATTTTCAGTTGTACTAATGTAATCATTCGGTAATGTTACCACATCCCCTCTTCAGTCAAGGTTCTGGTAACCCCAAAAGGCTGACTCATTCGTGGGCAGTCTTTTTTCAAAGGGTATTTTTCTGCAAAGTCAACCAGTGCTGATACAAGGCCAAGCGCGATCTGCGCTTTCCCCTTAGTATTCAATTGTGATTGCAATTGTTTTTGTCCCCTCGCTTCAAACGCTCCACTTCTGAAATATTGTTAATCGGACTTCAACTCAGTCTTCGAACACTTGTACAAATATCGTTAACCGAACATTGTTATACCTCTTTACATAGCTTCATATCCGAACTGTTCAAGCATGAGAATCGTTTCATCAATATCTGCTTTAGTTGTTCGGGGGTTGATTGTGCACATACGAATGACGGTCAGTGCTTTAAGCTCAGTAGAACTCAACGGTGCAAATCCTTCTCCGCATATTCTATCTATTATATTTTTGTTTATGTCATTGATTTCTTCCATTGATTTTCCTAAAGCTTTAAATCGATTAATTATGTTGGTGGATTTGTGTCCCTAGACAAAATGAATATAGACTTTCTTTATGCTGACTGATGCATTAGACCCTACCACCCTTCAAAAAAAAGGCATCCGAAGCTGACCCCTATATGATATGCGAGCCATGACTTGTCGCCGCCATTATAAAATCTTGTGTATACCTTTAACTCGTAGCAGACGAGATGCCGGCTGTATAAATCTCGCACGGTCCCAGCTCCGCCGCGAATGAAGCGTTTGTATGGCCAGCCAACGGCTGCACACGTTCACACGCACGCTCAAGTATGTCGCTTTTGTACGCCATAACGGTCTCACCGACATTCGAAGTAACTTGAAGCATCGCTTCCTCCGGCCGCATATTGAACCAGCGCAGCATCAGATCGCCGGATGCTGCCGAGATCTTCGCCGAGGAGAAGGCAATGCCTTCACCCTTCCAAGTCATGAAGGCATGAATCGGCGCGATCACTCCATCGTGTATGTCGGTTTGCACAGCAGTCCAAGGTGTCTGGAATTGATAGGCCGAAGCATACGCGCCAGATACTGCGCCGTCCCCTTGATGCGGAAGGATCAGTAACTCGGCTGTCTGCATGCCTAGGCACTGCGCTTCCGGCGTTGGGAAGACTCCCCAGTCGCCTAGCTCAGCGACGGAACGAAGCAAGGTGACGGCAATCGTATTGCGGCCATCACGCAACACTTCGTATTCGTTCAAGCCTTTGTTCGCAATGGTGAGTCCTTGCGTCCCGTCGCTGACATCGGCAAAAGCCTGCTGATGCTGTGCGTTGCTCGGATTTTCCCACTCGGCCGCCGGTTCGTTGTCTCGAACCGCGACTTCGAAGATCGTGTCGGCACGGTGTACGGAGGCAATCAGGTCCGTCGGGAACAGTGCGCGAACGCGGTGATCCTTCGCCTGGTTGTCTATAGTGACGCTGATGCCTATGCCGGAGCCTGAACGCTCCAGACTGACGATGGTGCGTATGGAGAACGGTACGAAGTCGGTCGACCGTCCGGCTTTGCGTTCCGGATAGTACACGGCTTCTTGCTTCTCCTGCTCAAACCGCTCGTCGGCCGAGGCCGGAATTGACCAAAGGTGTACGATTTCGAACGCTGCGCGGTAGGCGCTGTCCTCGGTCACGCGAATTTCCGCCGTGATCCCTTTAGTCGTGAGCGCTGGCTCTCCATCCGGCTGCTTGAACATGTATTCGTTGCCAATGTCACCGGCATCTTCATAAATCATCAGATCGCGGTAAGTACGTCCGCTTCTGTAATCCGTCACCGTCAAGGTGCCGTCCTCAGCAATTTCGACGCCGAGATTCCCGTTGCTCATCGAACGCGATCCGGTCAAAAGCGATGGCTCCTGCGGCGCGTCAGACGAATTAAGCACCCAAGCGTAGGCTTTTAACCCGAGCGCCGGCACCTCTGCCGTTTCGAATGTCAGCTTCACGCGCCGCGCCCAATACGGCTGGCGGAACCTGTCTTCCGGCAGGTCGTAGCCGAATTGCAGGCCGAGATCCTCCATTGTGCAGGCGACGGCGATGCCTTCAGAATCAACGAGCGTACGCCCTGTGATTGCTATGCCCTTCATCATGCGAATCATTTCGTTCGGGCTGATACCTTCCCGGAAATAGACTCGCGCAACGTCTAGCTCGACTTTCACGACGCCGCTGCGGTTCCAGCCCGTCGTGTTGAACACTATTAGCGGCAGCGCTTCCTGACCGAACATGGTGAACACGCTCGTATCGACGGCGCCGGCAAGCGCAAGAGCACTGTCGTCCACTATCGTCTCCGCGACATGACGGCTCTTGTCGAACCGAATGACCATCTCGCGGTGCACTTCGTCGACGCTGCAGCCACAAATGCTGTCATGCGGGTGGTTCTGCATGAGCGTCTTCCAAGCATATGTCAACAAATGATGCGGGTACTTGGCTTGTCCCGTCGCATGCGCGAGTGCGGCGAGAGGCTCGGCGACTTTCTCCAGCATCGTCTGACCGATTTGGTTCATCTGTTTCAAATACACCCTAGCCGAAGCCGTGTTCACCAGTGTCGACCAACCGTCCGTCCGCTGGCTTCGCAGTTCACCCCGCACGACCGACAGCGACGTGTCGTTCAACGACGACTTCAGCGATGCCAGATATTCCGGGAAATTCGAATGGACGAAATCTGTGTCCGGATATAGCTTGCTCGCCACGTGAATCGCTTCGGGCAAGTCCGTCTGGATCGGTTGATGGTCGCAGCCGTTCATGAATAGCAGCTGTCTCGTTGACGCGTATTTGCCGGCGTCGGCCAGCTTACGATCCCAATATTCCTTGGCTTCCGCCTCGTCCACCGGCACTTCGTTCCCGTTGCTGTACCAGTTGGCAAATAAAATGCCGAGCACACGCGAGCCGTCCGGCCCTTCCCATACGAGCTCAGAGAAGGATGATTCATACGCAGCATCCGATACCATATTATTGAAGCCTGTCGGCTTGACGCCACGGCCAAACACAGTGTTGTCGATGTCTGCCTGCTGCATGAGCTGAGGTGCTTGACCGATAATTCCGAACGTGTCGGGAAAATACCCAATCTTGGCGATCGTACCGTAATACGAGGCATCCTGATGCCCGATCTGCAGATTACGTACATTCGCTTCGCTGCTCGTCAGGAACGCGTCTTGCAGAACGTACCAAGGCCCGATGTGGATACGGCCTTCGCGAATCCATTTCTCCAGGCGCTCGCGCCGGTCGGGACGTACCTGCAGATAATCCTCGATGATGATCGTCTGGCCGTCGAGGTGGAAGCTCCGATACTCCGCATTGTTCTCCAGCGTGTCCATCAATGTATCCATGAGCGTAATCAACCGGACGTGATGCTTCTCGTAAGGCAAATACCATTCACGGTCCCAATGGGTATGGGAGATAATCTGCGCCGTTCTTCTTTTATTTGCGTTCATCAAGATGAATGTCACCCTTCCTTGTTCCGTTCTTTATGACTTAAGCCTCTCGTATCTCTTATCGCTCACGACAGCGGCGGCAGGAAAGGCGCCGTCGAAGAAAACAATGGTTTTGGCGCAAACCGAAATTGTCAATGGAGTCATTTGAGTCGCAAAATTAGCCATCGAGCAGCCCCGCTTTCATCGCCTTGTACACCAATTGTGAGAACAAGCTGTTGGACCAAGCAAACCATTTACGCGTAAATACGCTCGGATCATCCGAATGGAAGCCCTCGTGCATATAACCGGTGCCTCCATCCGTCGCTTCCAGCAGTGCTATCATCGCAAGCTTCTCCTCGTCTGAGGAAGCCGTCAGCCCTTGCATGGACAACGCCATATGCCAGACATAGTTCGGGGGCGTATGCGGGCTGCCAATGCCGCGGGCCACCGCGCCTTCGTAATAGAACGGGTTGTCTTTACTGAGGGCAAACCTGCGTGTATTCTGATAAATCAGATCATCGCCGTTTACGTAACCAAGATACGGAATCGAAATAAGGCCAGGCGTTCCAGCATCGTCCATCAGGCAATGATTGCCATACCCGTCGGTTTCGTACGCATAGATCGGTCCGTAA
This sequence comes from Paenibacillus sp. J22R98, assembly GCF_059383835.1. Taxonomy (NCBI): domain Bacteria; kingdom Bacillati; phylum Bacillota; class Bacilli; order Caryophanales; family Paenibacillaceae; genus Paenibacillus; species Paenibacillus sp. J22R98. The sequence goes on along the minus strand of NZ_JBXENW010000020.1, from coordinate 9,161 downwards.
TCAGGATGACGGTAAATGCCATACAGCTGAATGCCGTGGTCGATTTCCCGCTCGAGCTTCGCCATCTCCTTTTCAAACGACAGGTCGCGGAAGACGAACTCGGCGATTTCCCGCATTTGCCTTAGAGTAACGACGGCAAACATATTATCCGGAATGTTGTAATGAAAATCGCAGGCGTCATCGCTCGGACGGAAGCCTGACCAGATCATCCCCGTATAGTTAACAGGCATTCCGCGGCCTTCGTTCTGGAGCGTATCGTGTTTGATACCATTGTCACGCTCGAAACGGTAAGTGGAGTGCTCGAAATGGAACTGCTCCCGTTTCCAGAGATCGACCGTCGCGCGCATCGCGATCTTGAAGTCCGCGTCGAAGATATCCGCACGACCTGTTTCTTTCCAATAGGCAAAAGCAAGACGCATCGAGAAGCAGATAGAGTCAAGCTCGAATTTACGCTCCCATACCCACGGCGACATATCGGTCTTATCGTCGGTGTTCCAATGCCAGTCGTTCGCCATTTCGTTAAACGCGTTCGCATATGGATCGATGGCGATATTGCGCATATGAAGCATAATCAGCCCATTGATGATTCGCTGCAAATCGGCATCTTCTTTGGCGAACGGCACGTAATGCATCACTTGCTCTACGGAATCGCGCAGCCACATCGCAGGAATATCCCCTGTGATGACGAACGTCGTTCCGTGTTCAAGCAGCTTAGTCGTCGTCTCCAGCGTGTTCGGAAAACAGTTCTTGAACAGCCGCAGCAGCTTAGGCCGATGCGCTAGTCTTGTCTCTGCTTCAGCGAGCACGTCCTGAATGGATTGCGGCAACTGAAGAGCCGGCATGTCGATTTTAGGTAATCTGAATTGTTCCATGTTTCGTTGTATCTCCCTCTCTATTCAATAACGACGTTACTCTTTAACGTAAAATCGGGTAGGCGAGAACGATTGGCCCTGTAGCTAGCACCCCTATCGCGCCTACTGATTTTATAAAAAGCCACCATTCACATCCATTCATCATCAGCTAGTTCTCTCTCGGTTATACGGCCTCTTTGCTTCGGCTGGTTTTTGCCTGGATGAGCTTCACAAACAGTATCTAAATGAACGTTCTTTTTTAGTCAAAATCATACATGGCGTGCTCGATAGGCGCAGTGACGTCAACGATTGAATTGGCAATCGATATTGAATGATGAATAGAAAAAAACATAAAAGTTAATTTTATCTAAAGTGAAAGGATCGTTATTACTGTGTAAATAAGGCAAGGCAGTTTAAGATTGAATGAAAATAATTGTGGCTTGCACGTTACGAATACAAGGAGATTGATCATGGAAGGGAGTGAATCACATGGAGACAAAGAGCAAGCGCAGACATTTGCGAACACGCTGGCGAACGCAGGATACCGAGCTGACGCTTCTGGCTTTGCCGACAACGGTCTGGTACATTCTGTTCTGTTTCTTGCCGATGTTCGGCATCATCATAGCCTTTAAGGATTTCAAAATACATGGGGGCTTCATAAGTAACATCGTGCACAGCAAGTGGTCCGGCTTTGATAACTTCGAGTTTCTGTTTAAGTCAAACGATGCCTGGATCGTCATCCGCAACACGCTGGGCTACAATACCGTGTTCATTATTCTCGGTATCGTAGTACCAGTCTCCTTAGCGCTGATGGTCGGTCAGCTGCACAGCCGCAAGGCCGGCAAAGTGTATCAAACGTTGATGTTCCTGCCTTACTTCTTGTCCTGGGTCGTCGTATCCGCGGTGATCTGGGCGTTCCTCAGCTTCGATAAAGGGATTGCCAATCAGTTTCTGGCCGACCTTGGCAAGGATCCGGTCAACTGGTATATGGAGGCCAAATACTGGCCGTACCTTCTCGTATTTATGAACATGTGGAAAGGTCTAGGCTACGGCATGGTCGTCTACTTGGCAACGATTACCGGCATCGATAGCACCTACTACGAGGCCGCCGTTATTGACGGCGCATCGAAGTGGCAGCAGACGAAATACATTACGCTGCCGCTTATGAAGCTGGTTATCGTGATGATGTTCATCCTGTCGGTCGGCCGTATTTTCTACACGGACTTTGGGTTATTCTTCCAAGTCCCGCGGGATTCCAACTCGCTGTTCAACGTGACGACAACTGTTGACGTGCTCGTCTATAAGCAGCTCAAGACCGCTACGGTAGGCATGGCCTCGGCTTCCGCTTTCTTGCAATCCGTGCTCGGATGCGCGACCATTCTAATCGCTAACTGGATCGTCCGCCGTGTTGATCCGGACAGCGCCATGATGTAAGGAGGAGCGAAAGCAATGTCATCGAAAGCACATTTTGAGTCCGGTCTCGATAAATTCAACCGGATCAGCGGTGTTATGAACGTCGTTTTCCATATCATCTTTATTCTGATAGCGTTGGTTTGCCTGGTGCCCGTCCTAGTGGTTTTGTCGGTCTCGATCTCCAGCGAAGATTCCATTCGGCAAACGGGATACCACATTATTCCCAGGGCTCTCTCGGGAGAGGCGTACCACTATATCTTGCAGCAAGGGAAGCTGATCTCTCGCGCACTCGGAGTATCTGTACTCGTTACGGTTGTCGGCACTGTGCTTGGCATCCTGCTTACTACTTCAATGGGTTATGTCATTTCCAGACCTAACTATAAGCTGAATGGGCTGTTGACATGGATCGTGTTCATTCCCATGGTATTCAACGGAGGGCTGGTGTCCAGCTACTACATCAACTCGACCCTGCTCGGGCTCAAGGATACGGTTTGGGCTCTCATTCTGCCGCTGGCCGTCTCCTCCTTCAACGTGATTATTTGCAAAACGTTCTTCAGAAGCACCATACCGGATGGATTAATCGAGTCTGCGGAGATGGACGGCGCTAGCCAACTACGCATCTTCTTCTCCATCATTCTGCCGATTTCGCTGCCGGTTATCGCGACCATTGGCCTGTTCCTCTGCTTCTCGTATTGGAACGACTGGTTCCAATCCATGCTGTATATCAACAATCAAGACCTGTACTCGCTGCAAGCGCTGCTGAACAGCTTGATGAGCAACGTAGACGCACTGGCGAGGAACGCTGCGAGCTTGGGCATTAGCTACGCTGAGCTGGTGGCGACGATGCCGAAGGAATCCGCCCGCATGGCTGTGGCGATTATCATTGTCTTACCTGTTGCTGCCGCTTACCCGTTCTTCCAGAAGTATTTTATATCTGGGCTAACGGTCGGTGCTGTGAAAGGTTAATGCAAGATGAAATAAATCAATTCAGGGAGGTCCATGGATGTGAAAAAGACATTGAAACACTTGCTTGTCCTTAGTACGGCTGCTCTCCTGACAACTTCACTCGCTGGTTGCGGTTCGAAGAGTACGAACGATTCAAACAATGCGCCAAGTAACCAGAACGCCAACAATCCAGCAGGCGGCGAAGCGCCTACGCTGGTATGGTGGACGATTGGCGGTCAAACGCCTTCGAACTTCGACAAGGCGATCGCAGCCATGAATGACTACACGGCCGAGAAGATCGGCGTGAAGGTCGACATCAAGGTCGCAAGCTGGGGCGACTGGGACACGAAGATCAACACGATCGTGAACACCGGCGAGCCCTTCGACATTATGTTCACGAACAACAGCAAGTACAACCAGCAAGTAAACATCGGCGCTTTTGCCGACATTACCGATTCCGTTCAGAGCGATTCGCCGGATCTCTACAAGCTCATTCCTCAGAAGGTATGGGATGGAACGAAGGTTGGCGGCAAAATCTATTCCGTACCGACGTATAAAGATTCTTCGTTGACCCAGTATTGGGTGTTCGATGACAAGTATGTACAGAAATACAAGATCGACACCACAAGCATCAAGACTATGCAGGACTTGGACAAGCCACTGCACGATATTAAAGCTGGCGAAGGCAAGAGCTTTTATCCATTGCCTCTTACGCAAGGCGATGGCTTTAACGGCTTCTTCAACCGCTATGACGATATGACGCTCGGTCTGCCGCCAATCGGTGTGAAAGTCGACGATGCTTCCCGCAAAGTGGTCTCCGTACTCGAGGACCAAGAGGTAATGAACGATCTGAAGCTGCTGCATAAGTGGTACCAAGACGGCATTATCAATCCGGATGCACCGACGAAGACAGAAGCGGACAAAGGACGTCCTTTCTTCGCTGCACAAGCGTTCCCAGGAGCTGAAGCGAGCTGGCAGATCAATGAAGGCGTCGCGAAGTACGATATGTTCCCGATCTTCGGGCCGATCTACACAACAAGCACGATTCAAGGTTCTTTGAACGCGATCTCCGCGAACTCCAAGTACAAGAAGGAAGCGCTCAAATATTTGCAATTGGTGAACACGGATCCAAAGCTGCGCAACATGCTGGCATTCGGAGAGCTTGGCGTCGACTATAAGAATGTAGACGGCGAGAAAGTAGTCGAGCGTATATCAGATACATGGCCGCTCGCTGCTTATACGCAGGGTACATTCTTCGATATGGCGGTTACCAAAGGCGCTCCTGTCGATCAATGGGATCAAGTGCGCAAGCTGAACGACCAAGCTATTTCTTCTACGAGCCTGGGCTTTGCGCTTGATATCAGTAAGCTAAGTACAGAAGTATCTAACACGAAAGCCGTTTGGGACAAATACCGCTACGAGCTGATGACAGGCGCATCTGACCCGGAGAAGACCGTTCCGAAGATCATTTCGGAGCTGAAGGCAGCCGGCATGGATACGATTATGAAAGCAGCTCAAGAGCAGATCGACAACTACTTCAAATAACATTGGCAAGAGAAAACCAGTTTCTAACACGTAATGGAGTACTGCGGCGGCAATCTACTCTCAAAAAGAAACTGCCTCAAAACAAAAGCAGGATCTTTAATTACTGGATTAGTCGTCGCTTTCATTTCGGCAATCGCCTTGTCAGAGTTCGCCGTCAATAGTCACCGCGTTAGTTACTCTTTGCTATTCTGTTTTTCACATTCATAACTAAAAAAAGCGACGGGATCACATTTCCCCTTCGCTTTCTTATTTTCACTTTACGGCGCGGCATCCATTTGATTCAATAGGCTTGCCTTACCCGACTTATCCGGGGACTAAACTGGTGATTGCGTTGATCTCTTCCGGCGATAAGCGAATGCTAGCAGCTGCGAGATTCTCCTTGAGATGATCGATGCTCGTCGTCCCTGGGATTGGCAGTATCCGCGAAGAGCGATGCAGCTGCCAAGACAACGCGAGTTGCTGAACCGTTACGTCATGTTTCTGAGCAATGGGGTCCAAGGCATCACGAAATCGTTTGCCCTCATCACCTGATGGCACGGAGGCCGGGTGCCACGGCGAGAAGACGGTTCCGGCTCCTTCTGTTACCTTGATCAACTCCGCACTAAGCCGGGTACCAATGTAATAGTGACCGTAACGGCGGCAATATCGGTAATGCCCATCGCAATTCGGAGTTGGTCGGTACTGACGTTAGACAGGCCAATATGCCGGATCAGACCATCCTTACGCATTCCGGCAAAGGTCTCGACGATTTCTTCGAAGGGCGTGTCAGTCATCGTCGGCGTATGCAAGTAATAAAGGTCGATGTGGCCGATCCCTAAACGCCTCATACTCATGTATGCACATTGACGTAAATAATGCCGGTTACCCACGGCACTCATATCGGCATACTCGGGACCGCCCCGCACAAAGCCACCTTTAGTGGCGATTACCAGGTTCTTCGGATAAGGGTGCAAAGCCTCGCGGATTAGCTCCTCGTTAGAGTGAGGACCATACACGTCGGCTGTATCAATGAAATTGACGCCTTGATTGATAACCTCCCGCAACAACGCGATCCCTTTATTCCGATCAGGGTATTCGCCCCAGACCTTAGGTCCGGTCAGTTGCATGGCGCCTTACCCGATCCTATTAACAGTCAACTCACCGCCGATTGTAGACACGCAGCGGCATATTTATTTGTCCCTTGTCATCATTTTAAAAGGACAGCCAAAATAAATCTGGGCTGTCCTTTTTTAGAATAAATGATCCAATAGATTTGTCACTGTTTCTTAAATGCACTCTGTGTTTCCTACTCGACTGTTCTAATTTTATAGTCTCCCCCAACTGACCAAGTTAATCATTATTAGTTCAATTCACGATGGCTCATGTGCAAAAGTTCTTCGCTGATTGTCCAAAGCTTCTCCGCCGACCGGCGTGTTCTTCGAAGTGCAATTTTATCCCTTAGTTATTCGTATATTTTAGCTGCATATAAAATATCAGCAAAAACCTTCCAGGTTGGTTGTTCAGGAATGGTCTGGTTGGTGTTTGAATAGTAACCATCCATATCCCGTATCCATCCCAGCATTGCTTTAAGGTATCTGTCTAAAGTTGGATTTTCCCGGTCTTCCTTATTTGTAAGCAACTCCTTCGTAACCAACAATCTGTATCGTTTAGTAACTACGGAGAAGGTATCATCTTACTGTCCATTATTGGAAAACAATACAACTTCTTGTCTTTTTAAAAGGACAAGAAGTTGTATCTATAATAAAAAAACCGCGTTTTACGCGGAATCTATGTTCTTGTCCTCTTACAAAAGAATCTGTTGGACCATGCCGTATTCCTCTAAAGGGCGTCCGTTAACGGAGAGCGGCAGTCCGCCCATCCCGCTGCCAATTGGGCATATTTTTGTGAGTTTCTGTCGGATGACAAGAACAATATTTCTGTCGTTCTTCAATCATGCAAAAGCATCCCTCCTCATACCTTTCTATATACCCAAAGGAGGTAGAGGGATGAACGAGAATAATGACCATCGCCCGGATAACAGGCCGGGCCAGACTCGGCCTGCCCAGCACTCGCAAACGGTTGGCGAACGAGGCCCCGTCCTCGAACAGGACAGCCTGCTGCATGAAACGCTGGAGACATTCGTGCATTCGACCATGCTGGAAAGGCCCGTGCACGTCAAAGGCTGCGGCGCGTTCGGCTACTTTCAGACGACGCATGCCATGTCGGCGCACACGAAGCTTTGTTTTCTGCAGCAGCCGGGACAGCAAGTCCCTGTCACGGTGAGATTTTCGCTGGCCGTCAGTAACAAAGGCACGCCGGATACGTCCCGAAACATACGTGGCTTCGCCACAAAGTTCTATACGGATCATGGCGTGTTCGATCTGGTCTTCAATCATATCCCCGTGTTCCTAGTCAGGGACGCCGTCCGTTTCCCGGAAGCGGTTAAAGCGCTCTCGCCGTCGCCCGTCAACAACCTCATTAACCCGGAAATTTTCTGGAACTTCATCGCCCGTGCGCCGGAAGCGACCCATCTTATCCTCTGGCTCTTCTCCGACGCGGGCACGGCCAAGAGTCTGCGCCATATTCCGGGCCACAGCGTCAATACATACGTCTGGGTCAACGCGCAAGGTTTCCGAAGCTACGTCAAATATCATTGGCTGCCTCTCGCCGGCACGCAGTATATTGACAGCAGTGAAGCGGCCAGGCTCGCAGGTGAGAATCCGGATTATGCCGCGCAAGACTTGTATGACACGTTGCACGCTGGCAAGACGATTGAATACGGGCTCTACGTGCAGCTGATGAACCCCCAAGACGAGGCCGCCCTCCCTTATGATCCGCTAGACGATACGAAGCTGTGGGATGAACGGCAGTACCCGCTGCTCCCGGTCGGGAAGCTGGTCTTGAACCGCAATCCGAGCAATTATAAGGAGCAAGTGGAGAAACTCGCGTTCTCCCCATCCAACCTGCTGGAAGGCGCTGAACTATCCGACGATAAAATGCTGCAAGGCCGCGCCAATATTTACTCAGATTCGCAGCGGCGGCGGCTTGGACCGGATTTCCGTAGCATTCCGATTAATCATCAGTTGAACTGGACGCCTGACTCGCAGATCACCAGCGGCAACGGGAGATTTGTTGAAGGACGCCTGACGCGATCCGATATCCCGAAGCAGGATGATTTTACGCAGGCTGGTCAGTATTATAGGGCGCTTCCGCCAATTCAGCAGGAGCATCTCGTCGATAACCTGGGTGCCAATCTGGCTACTGTCTCTCCCGGCACGCAAACGTTCGTACTCGGCTACCTCACCCAAGCAGATGCCGGGCTCGGTCAGCGGGTCGCCCGCAAGATTCAGGCACAGCCTAAAGGCTAGGTTGCGTTACGAGAAATTGCGGAAATGGGATCAAGTTCTTGTCATCTGGTTTTGACAAGAACTTGATCCCATAAATAAAAAAGGTCGCGATTTTCGCGGCATTACGGATATCGTCGATAAGAATTTCGCTATCGATGACGCGGTTGCTTTTACGACGCTTTAGCCAGTCGTAGTAGCCCTGCCGGCTTACCTTAAGGGAGACTGCAGAGTAAGTGATTGGTCAAGTCAGAACCTCCATTAATTGATTGTTTACATAGGTCATATCATTAACTCTTCGCCTATCGGATAATCCCATAGTCCCAGTTTTCCCTTCACTGGAATATAGGGCTTCAGCAGACGGAAACCCGCTATTTCCCACGCAAAATAACCTGGACTGTAATCGCCTAACAGGAAATCATCCCCCGTCACGACCTTCCCGCAATCCAGAATGGCTGACGTATGATTAGCGTCGATGACTTGATAACAATTCGTAAGCTCGCAAGTTGCAAGGATAACCCCCGTAGGGAGGTTTTGTTCCGTATAGCCATTCTTGGCGAGTAAAGAACGGATGGGTTCATATTTGCAGGCCTTCTTATCGACTTTCTGGCTTGCATGAATGGCCAACGGACCGCGATACCGGGTCTTCCAGGATCTTGTTTCATAGAGAGTCTCGTCTTGGACAAGCAGAGTCGCCCACGGTTGAATCATGGATAATACTTTCATTCCTCTACGCTCCATTACTGTTCATAATGAAGTACTATTCCCCAAACATTCTCCAGACTTTCCATACCTTCCGCACGTACACCCATAAAAAACCTCAAATAGATAAAGCTGTCTTCAGAAATCGTGAAAATAAAGTAATTAAATTAGTATCAATAATAAGTTCATATTGAAAAATAGAGTTGTTTATCGGTAGCAAAAGCACAGATTATCGTGTGGTTTAAAACAAAAAAAGAGCCTAACCTTGCTATATGGGACTGACCCCATAACGTGAGACAAATTAAAACACCTTCAAGTGAAAGACCCCATGTCGTAAGATGTGGAGGACAACTTGGAGGTGTTTTTGCGTTGGCAACTAGAG
>NZ_JBXENW010000019.1:0-47869 GCF_059383835.1 Paenibacillus sp. J22R98 | reverse complement strand
TAACTCTAGTTGCCAACGCAAAAACACCTCCAAGTTGTCCTCCACATCTTACGACATGGGGTCTTTCACTTGAAGGTGTTTTAATTTGTCTCACGTTATGGGGTCAGTCCCATACTGAGCGATAAGGCTTTTTACTATTGAATGATTAGTTATGTATCGGAAGCAGCTTCTTCTGGCCGATATTCACTCTAATTTTGTTAACGCGTGGCAGTCCGGCTACTTGACTGGCGAAGATACCCTTATTGTAATCAATGACGAAACGGGCGTGATCTTGATCCAACCCAACCTGGGTTTTGAAGTTGAGCGAAATCCCGTCCGGATCCGTTGTATTTCCAAGCACAGCGTTTATCGTAATCCCTTTCTTGGCGAAGAAGCCACCATGTATCCAAAATAGTGATCCTACGCCGTACAGCTCAGCTGTCTTATCCGTATAGAAGAAAGCATCCAGCGTATTTGTACTTTCTTTCTCATAACCTTCGCCAATGTCCTGGAAGGAGTCTACCCGATAGATATCAATGGGTCCGTTTGCGATCATAACAAGCCCTGTGCCACGTATTTGGGCATCAATAATTTCATTCAGTTGATCTTGTAACGAGAAGATGGTGGAGTCCATCTCCAGATTGCCTTTCAGCGTCACTTTGCCTTTGACAAGAATATTGGCCCGAATCGGAATTGTGGAATGGGGGTCATTGTTCTGAATAGTCAAATCGCCGTTGATGACCAGCCAATCATGTTTACCTTTGTCTATGTAGTTAACTTTGGTTAGCTGATCTCCTATCGATAAACTACCATCAACAAAGTATGCACCTGACAAATGGCCTAACTGATTATTGAGGTCAATCATGGCTTGATCATATTTTGCTTTTTCCACATTGTAAGCATCGGTTTCTTCGTTCGTAACATTGCCAGCTGGCAAGGATGGTGCTGTAGGCGGGACGAGAATTCGGTTTGAGTTATAATATAACCTCAGTTGATTCAACAGCGCGTCCTCTTTATTAACGGGAGCGTTCTTATAAGCACGCCATAGATCATCCCAGGTCGTTGGAGGTATTTCTTCACCAAGCGAGTCGAAAGCTTTGTCAACGAAAGATTGAGCGACGTCAATGGATATGAATTTCTTCGTCTCGGTCAACTCGATCTTCGTATCCAAGCCGTGGAACTGTTCATGATGAAAGTCCACATCCGTTAGGAGGTTACCGGAGGCATCATAGATCTCAATATTTTTTTGCGTTTTAATCTGAATTTTACCATTGCCGAGGTCATCGCCTTCTGCCACATAAATGTTATCCAAGGCTGAAGATTCTACAGGGTCAACATACAGATATTGCGTTTGCTTCACGAGATCTACGTCGTTGTATCTGTATTCCGCGGCGTTCCGTATAGCTAATTGCTTACCTGCATAGATATTGCCTTTGAAAGCGGGGGCGCCGTTAATGATGACATCGCCTTCCGAGCCCATGGCATATTTGAGAAAATCAGGGAACGTGTCCAGCGTTACATCTTGGACGAGATCTCGTTTGGCGCCATTTACCTCAGCTTCTGCAGTTACTCGAAGTGTAGTGAGGTAAGGCTCCTTGTTTTCTTGATTCAAGCTGCCTGTTTGGTTCGGACAATAAACCGTATTTTGCATAGCAGGGTCGTTAGTATTGCCGAGTATACATAGTTTCTGAATCCGATATTTCGGTTTCTTAGCAGGATCCAGAGCGGAGTCTCGTCCACCATATCCGTTAAACCCCTGTACAAACTTTTCTACTTCCTTCGTCATCTCCGATGGGCTAATAGACTGGTTATCGAAGCGTGCCATAATGTGTGCCATGGCTTCACTAAGCGCCTTATCCGCAAGATGAATCGTCTGTAGATTGTCCTCTGACTTCTGCGTCCGCGCGGCTCCGCCAATGGTTGCGCCGAGTACGGCAACCCCAATCATGGTAAAGAGAAGCATCATAAAGACGACAAGGAGAAAGGCAGAACCTTTTTCATCGCGATACATGCGTCACCTGCCTCCTTTTCTAAAATCCGAATCTACTTTCAAGGTCAAGGTCGTAGTCCTTGCCGCCGTATGCTTGCCGAAGCTTCAGTTTGATCTCCAACATCCCACTGCTGCAGCCGGATTGATCATTCAAACATTTCAATCTAATGAAGGAATCGTTGTGAGAGGAAGCCTCTTGGCCCAAATCCAAGGGCACAGCATTTGGCACAACTATTGATTCAATTGCAATCTCGCGATCGTTGATAAATAAGGCATTTTTACCTGAATCATTCGGTTTGATGGCGATCCCTTCTTGAAGCGCCGTGCCACCTGAATTTAAATCATCATCTGAGGGAACCTGAGGGAGCGTTAATAAAATCGATTGCCGCAGATTTCCGTTGGTCTGTAATTGCGAAATTCGACTTGGCCCCACTCGATACAATTCCGAAATAATGGAAGACATGAGCAGGTCGCCTTCGTCACGAAGTGTATTCTCGATCCGAATTTTGTTGTATGTATGGAGTCCAAACGTGATGGAGGAGTAGATAACCCCCATTACAACCGACAATAGTGCCAGCGTAGCGATGAGCTCGATTAATGTATAGCCCCCCTCCGCATTTTGTCCGAGCTTCATTCGCAGCCTTAGATTGTTAACGAATTGATTCATCGGTTATGTATCCCTCCACTTCGGCGCTTTCACGCTTACTCGAGCCGCCATCTTCTCCCTCCGAAGAAGCTGATGTCACTTCAACTTTAATAGGAATCAGATATTTGCCGATATTTCCATCCGTTGTGTTGTCTAGATCATTGAGCCCTTCCTGGTAAATGACCTTCACATGATAAGCGATACCGTTAATTTCGGGATTCAAAATATAGTAGAGTGACTGTGGATCTGAGAAGAGAGTTTCATATTGCAAGCAAGAACCGCTGTCCTTCAAGCAGTTTTTTGAATCAATTTCATCACGGTTCTCACCAATTCCGGTGGGCTGTCCGATCTTGAAAAATTTGACCATCTTGTCATAATCCGATTGCTTCTGCATATAGAAGAGTGTATTTCGCGCCAGATTGATCATAACCGTCTTATTCTGGTTGCCCTTGGCATAGGAGAGCGCATGGACAAAAAAGCCTGTCATCGCGAGTCCGGCGACGGAAAGGACGATGAGGCAGGTTAAGATTTCAACTAATGTAAAGCCACTCTCTCTGGATGGCCGCTGTTGCTGCTCGGTTGCTTTCATAAGCATCACAGTTCCCTTCGTTAATCGCACATTTGCTGGATATATTCGACACAGAACGTCGCAATTCCTCCTAGTTCTAAAGTCATGCCACAATAAAAATAAGCCGTTCCCTCTAAAGCGTAAGCTCAAGAGAAACGGCGTTTTTAATATAGGACTAATTACTCATCTGTCTATCGAGCCACAGCCTAGTTTGACAGTTAAATGCCACTCGCTCGAGGAGTACGGATCAATGCGTAGAAGCTTGTCTCGTTCAGTTGCTACCGTAAGGTTGTCGTAGTATCCATTGCTTGGCTCCAGAGCACAAACGGCTTGCTCGTTGCATAGCCCTTCGTCAATCCATATGCCTAAGTAGGGCACGAATTCAGCATCCCACTCCAGCTTCAAATAATCTTCACTGTCTTGTTCATATAGTCCGGTCCATCCCTCTTGGACTGCCCCGTCAATATAGAATTTACGAGCATCCTTGGCGGAAGCGGGGCCGATCGTATCAAGGCGAAGCTTCGAACCATCAATAACCGCTTCCGGCCAATCATACAGTTCACCTTTCTGCAGCAAGCGTCCGCCTCCTACACAGCGAACTTGTTTAGTTTCCTCAGGCAGTAAAATCCGTGTCTGTGCCGTGGCAACAAATTGGGGATGGGCAAGCCAAAATGCAGATAACGTCTCCGAGCTGAGGTTACGAACGGAGTAATCGAACCGTAGCTGCTGCTGCCCTTCGAAGCGGATGGTTCTTGTCATTTCGTAAGGGAGAGCTCTGCCGACTACCCTGCACACAAGTGCATCCTGTTCATCGAGAGAAACCTCCCAAGGAATCGACCATACATCGCCATGATCGGGCATGTGTTGTCCGAAGTAGGCACCATCTACCGGATAAGTGCAGGCAGCAACAGTAGGGAAACATTCATCCCAACCACTCATATCCGCCTTGAGGAAATTCGAGCCATGCTCCACCTTGGCTAGCGGTCGAGATCCGGTGCCGACGATCCACTCTTTGCCGGTTACGAGGTTTAGCAGAGAGACGATTTTGCCTCCCAGCCCGGGAATGACGATAATTCGTAGTCCGCTAGATTCCATGAGGACGGCTGGCCAGTCTTGAAAGGTGGTATTTTCTATTCTATATCGTGGTTTCATAGGGACATCTCGACCTCCGAAATGGTTTTATTACAAACCAAGTATATCGTAAATGATGGAGGTTGAAGGGGGCTAATTCGCTCAATCCGAAAGGAGTGGAGCAACCGAAATAGCCTCGTACATGGGACGCCGCTGCAGGTGACTCTGATAGAGCGTGATGGCATCTGCTCTCCACTGGAGCGGGCTGCCTGAAGCCGGAACTTGGAAGCTGCTAAGCATCGAAGGCTCGAATGCATCCTTGCCCGCGTAATTTCGTGCAAGTGTGAGATGTGGGTTATAGGTGCGGCTCTCCGGAGTGAACCCGATGGGCTTCAACATCCGAGCTACAGATTGTTGCAGCTTATGCAATTGCGCAAGATCTCCTTCAACGCCGGCCCACAAGACGGAGGGGCGAATCGGGCGACCGAAAACGCCTAGCGAGGTAACACTTAACTCAAAAGCGGGAACGGCAGTCGCTGCTTCGCGAAGTGCTTCTGATATAGCTGGAACAAGCGTACTCGGCGTATCGCCTAGAAATTGCAACGTAATGTGATAATCGTCCCTATGTGCCCATTTGCGGAAGGGGAGCTGTGACTTAATGTCCTCGCACATGATGGAAATGGACTGCTTGATGGCATCCGGAACGGAGACGGCGGCGAACAAGCGGACGGTCTGCTCCGTCGTGACTGGCGTATTCATCAGTTTATATCAACCTCTCTAGTGCATGGTGCTAGCGATCTTCAATGATATAGCCTTGCCCCAATTCGATCTCCATAAACCCAGCCATGTGCCGAGTTTGATAGGGAAGCGGCTCGTTACTGCCCACGAGAATGTAATTCCTTTGATCGGACGCGCTTTCAGCTGGCAAGGCAAAAGCTTGCACAGAGCGAAACACTTCCTGCAGCGTCGTATAGATGGCGTTTATATGAGTGTCATTTTCACGTTTACCCATCAGATTGATAAGGATCGCGCCGTTCTCATCCAGCTTGGCGGCAGCGAGCTCAAAGAAGCCCCGCGAAGTTAAATGCCGAGGTGTGCCCTTATCGGAGAAGGCATCAAGCACGATGAAATCATGCGCATACGCATCCTCGTCAGCAAGAAACTCTCGGCCATCGCCAACCACCACATTATCATCACTATAGCCAAAATATTGCCTGCTTAACGCCACCACCTGCTCGTCCAGCTCTGCAACCTTAAACCGCTTCCCCGGGCAATTCTGCGCAATCGTTCCAATGCCATGCCCGATCATAAACACACGCTGGAAGGACGCATTGCTGCTGTTCATAAGGTGAATCATTGCCTTCGGGTATTCAAACAAGATACGTTCCGGCTGATCCAAATCCATAGCGCCTTGCATGGCGCTGTTCGAGAACTGAAGGATGCGGAATCGTCCGCGCTCCTCTCCATACTCACTCGTATCGTAAACGATTATTTCCTGCTGTCCGCTGCTTTGCCGGTGCAAAATCTGCACAATGATCCAATCTCCTTCGTCTTAGCCAGCCGGCTGGCTCCACTATGATTTCAGCGTACCGCATCTCTGGGGCACATTCAAATACAAAACAACAAAAAAGCCGAGCCAGGATCAGATCCTGCTCGGCTTAAAAGGGCGATAGATGTTTATCCAGCAAGCCTCTCGATCAACCAAATGCCACCCATGACACATACGGCAGCGGAAGCAATTTTGACGGCTGTAGGGTAGTAACGTTTATTTTGCATGAGCTTGAGCAGCGGTACGATCAAGGCCATTAGCAGCAGCTGGATCGTTTCAATGCCTAGGTTAAAGTTGATAAGACTGACTGCTAGCTTAGACTTTGGCAATGACATCTCCATTAGAATATCGGCAAATCCGATCCCGTGGACGAGCCCGAAGAGGAAAGTGATCGACCAGCGATAACGGACTTGTTTACGGAAAATATTTTCAAGCGCAACATAGCAGATGCTGAGTGCAATGATAGACTCGACCCACTGAGATGGAACGTGAATGATCTCTAGCGTTGCTAGTGTAAGTGTAATACTGTGCGCAATTGTGAATGCAGTGATCACGGAAATATATTGTTTCCAGGTTTGCCGGCTTAGCAGCAATGCAAGCAAGAATAAGAGATGGTCGTAGCCGCCGAGGATATGGTCCATCCCCAGTTTGAAGAAAGTGACCCAAGCCGATTCAGGTTTGCTGCCATCCGATGTCACCTGTTCGACAGTTGCGCCGGTGCCAGGATCTTGCTGCACGTCTTGATTCTCGGTAACAAGTACGACAAAGCTGCGGTCCTTGCCTCGCAGTACGCTATCCGTCGATTGTTGATAGAAATTCATCGATACAAAATCCGCGTAATTGGTATTCTCATCTTGGGTATAAAGCCCGTCTTCAAATTTAAACGTTTGACCCGGAAGCAGCTTCGGCAGTTGGAAGGTAAAGGTGGCAACCTCTTTATCCGCCTTGGTTTCCAGCACCACATCAACAGGTTCGTATTCATGGGAGGCATTATCGATTTCGAGAATCAAGCTATCCTCCAAAAAGTGATTAATTTTAGCTTTATGTGCTTGTAGTTCTTCTGCGCTTAGCGATCCGTCTGCATCAAGATCGGATTTGGTTTGTTCAATGACAGATACCGTATCCATCGAAAACTTAACTAACGTAGCATCATCCGTCACTTCTATGTCGGTATAACTGACACTATATGGATGAGCAGAAGCGATTGTAAGCGGTAATGCAGCTAATAGAAGTAAGAAAAGAAGTCCAATTTTCTGGAAAAATTTGAAATACACCTGATGAAGACCTCCAAATAGGTAAGTTTGCTTCCTAAGTGTAGTCGATATTTTCGTGAAAATAAACATTTTACAAACTATTAATATAACTATTGGAAATTTTAATAATCAAATTAACATATAAATGGTAGAATTGGTTCTTGTGATATGGTGTCCAAATATTGCACTCATTTTTAACTACGAGGGGGACTTACTTAAGTGACGATTTGGAGCAAAAGAAGGCAAAGATGGACAGGCATTATGCTGGCATCTGCGCTAAGTGTTGGGCAGTTGCTGCCTATTATGCAGCCGGAGAAGGCTGAGGCAGCTGTTGCGGGACATGTCGTGATTAGTGAAGTTTTTGGTGCAGGCGGCAACTCCGGTGCAGTATTAACGCACGATTTTATTGAATTGTATAACCCGACCGATGAGGCTGTTAGTTTAGAAGGATGGTCGGTTCAGTATGCATCTACCAGCGGAACATCGTATTCGGTGACGAACTTGAGCGGTGCCATCCAGCCGCACGGCTATTATCTTGTACAGGAAACATCCAATAACACAGCCGTTGGAGGTGCAATGCCGGCACCTGATGCCAGCGGAGCCATTGCAATGGGTGCGAATAACTTTAAAGTAGCGCTGATCAACAGTCAGACAACGCTGAGCGGTGCAGGCATACCTGCAGGCGTGATCGATTTCGTTGGCGCGGGCACGGCAAATGCGTACGAAGGTACTTCAGTGGGCCCGGCTCCAACCGTAACGCAAAGCATGCAGCGGAAATCGAACAATAATGCCATTCCTGCAACGGATGGCAGCGGCAATGGCTGGGATGATGATAACAACGGCAGCGATTTTGTTTTAGGCACACCGAATCCTCGCAACACGGCCTCACCAGCAGAGCCGCCAGTAGGCGGAGGAATGGTGCAAACAGGAGCGATGGCCGGCACGAAGATGCTGTTCAACAATGCGGATGGTGCGAACGGTACCCTGACTGCTGAAGTAGGATCGGCAACAGATGGTGCAATCATCAAAGTGTATGCCGATAATAGCGCAACTACGGCACTTGAGACTGCAACAGCCGGTGCGGATGGCTCCTTTACGATTAGCAGAAGCCAATTGGCTGGACTGGCTAGCGTGTACATATCTGCGACGGCAACAGGCAAAACCGAGAGCAGCCGCACACCAATTAGCGCCGCGACAGCAAGTGCAGCGCTGAATGCTGCGGAGCTTACTTATGTTAAATCCGGCACAACCGGAACGCTGACAGGTACTACTAGTTCCGCTAACGCACGGGTTTATGTCTATTCAGCAAGCGAAGCAGGTCTTGCTAATCGACTGCAGACCTCAACTGGTGCTGACTATGTTACCTCAGGTAGCAATAAAGCCTTCAGCTTCCCGATTACCAACGCTCCGGACACGATTTATGTGGCGCAGCTTGAAGTAACGGATGCAGGGAAGAATCTGGAGAGCACGCCGGTTTCGGTAACGAAGGTAGCCGATCCAGTAGGTGCGACGCCGATCCAGACGCTTCGCGCGTCTGACGCCAACGGATCGCCGACATCCAGCTTGCTGCAGGATTTCATTATTGAAGGTGTCGCAACAGTCAATAACCAAATCTTCGGTACGCAAACGAACAATTACTATGTGCAGGATGCAACCGGCGGTATTAATATTTTTGGCGGCACAGCACCTGGAGTGACGATCGCTGCCGGCGATATTGTAAGACTGACAGGCAAATTGGCGTTCTATAACGGCCTTCTTGAATTTGTCCCCTCTGCTACGGAGAAACTTGGCACTCAGGCGCTCCCAGCTCCGATTTCGAAAACAGTAACCGAGCTGACGGCTTACGCTTCGGCCGAGCCGCTAGAAGGAAAGCTTGTTGAAGTGACAGGAACTGTATCCGCGGTAGCAGCAAGCGGAGCTAATTATAACGTCACCTTCCAAGATACAGCCGATTCCTCGAAATCGATTACCGTGCGCGTCATTAGCACAACCGGAATTGATGTGGGTACGATGCTGGCGGTGAATCAATCGTACACAGTGACGGGGATTGTAGGACAATTCGATTCTTCGTCGCCGTTTACGACGGGCTATCAATTGTTCCCTCGGAGTGCTGCGGATATCGTTGCGGCACTCACAATTACGCACACGCCGATGACGGAAACGTATAAAGGCGCAGATGCCGTATTTACTGCAAAAGCGTCAGGTGCTTCAAGCGTAACGGTGTATTACAGAGCAACTGGCGGAACAGCTTATACGGCTCTTCCGATGAGCAGCTCGAATCAAATGGATTACACGGCAACACTGCCGTCTGCTTCAGTTCCGAATGCCGGTATCGAATATTATATCGAAGCAGCCAACGGGGCTAGAACGAAGCAAGCAGGCACGTCTGCTGCACCTTACTCCGTCAGCGTCATTGACGATGCGGTAGGGCCAGCTTTTGGCGTAGAGAAACCAGAAGCAACGACGCGAGTCGAGAATTTCAAGCCGACGATCTCGCTGCAATACGAGGATCCGAGCGGAATTAATACGGCTTCCGTTAAGCTCAAAGTAGACAATGTAGATGTTACGGCTCAAGCGGTCGTGAGCACGAGCAGCGTAAGCTACCAGCCTACTGCGAACATGGCACTTGGCACACACAACGTGCAAGTAACGGTTCAAGACATTCGCGGCAATGAATCGGTGAAGAACTGGGCCTTTGAAGTGGTCGAAGTCTTTACCGGCGGCAACCATTACAGAGGTACGACACATAACCATACGAATCTTTCGCATGACGCTGCCGGCACACCGGAGCAAGCACTGCAAGCGGCAATCGCGCATGATTACGATTGGTTTGCATTCTCGGATCACTCGCATGATCTCGACGATTCATCGCGCGCGACCGATGGCACAACACATAACGGCATGCCGGAGCGTACAGGCGGAGGCAACTGGCAGTTGACGAAGGACCTGGCTAAAGAATACACGAAGAATGATCAATTCGTCGTATTCCCGGCATTCGAGATGACATCAACAACATGGGGTCACTCTAATATTTTCGGATCAGAGAACTTTATAGACCGCAAGCAAGACGGCGGCAAGTATCAGGATTTGAATCAATATTATGCTTGGGTGTTGACGTACGATAATGTTGTCGGTCAATTCAATCACCCTGATATGTCCGCAAATGCGTTTAACAATTTCAAACCTTACCAACGCGCGGTTGATGAACGTTTTACAATGCTTGAAGTAGGTAATGGCTCCGGTCACTATGCCTATGCGAATGCGGAGAAAACGTACTATAACGCGCTTGATCTGGGCTGGCATGTTGCGCCTACCTTCGGGGAAGACAACCATGACGGGACATGGGGTCAAACGACGAAACGGACTGTCATTGTTGCAAAGGATCTATCCGAAGCCTCCCTCTTTGACTCGATGAAGAAACGCAGAGTTTATATGACAGAGGATGCTAACTTTACACTCGATTTCTCAGCGAACGGTTATTACATGGGTGCAGTCGTTGAAGGCGACACTTTGAACTTTGAAGTGAACGGCAGCGATCCTGTTGCTGAAGCGAAGTCGATGCCAAGCTATTCCTACCTTTCCGACAGCTATAAGTCGAATGATGTGATCGATAAGGTGGAACTGATTTCTAACGGTGGTAAAGTGCTTGAAACTTATACTCCTGGAACGAAGGACTTCACATGGTCGCCATCGGTTGCCGTTAACGGCGGTCAACAGTGGTATATGATCAAAGTTACGCAAAAGGACGGCGAAAAAATCTACTCCTCGCCGATCTGGTCGCAAGAGGTTCCGGTTGATGCGAAAGTGAGCAGCTTCGATGTCATCGGAGGCGCGCTGATTGCAGGCAATCCGGTTGAGCTTCAAGCCGGTATCAGCAACATGGGAAGCGGAACGGCTTCAACGTTTACGGCTAAGTTCTACTATGACGTCGTGGATGAAGCTCATCTGATCGGCAGCGTTCCAATCCCTGACTTGGCAGGAAGATCTACCTATAATGCCAAATTAACGTGGGCGAGCCCTGTGCTTGGCAATCATCAAGTGATTGTAGATCTTGTAGGCACGCCGCCTGCCGATGATCCGGCAGACAATCGCTACACGAAAGATGTGGTCGTGAAGCCGACGCTCGGCATCACCATTATGATCGATGCCGCGCATGGCAACGAGAATACGACAACGGACGCCGGTACGTACAAAGACAATCTCAAAGCCATTACGCAGAAGCTGAGACAGCTTGGTTATACGGTTGTGGAGAATAAAGCAACGATTACATCCGCTGTTCTGAGCGGGGTGAAAGTACTGTTCGTCTCCCATCCGAAAACAGACCTAACGGCAGCGGAAAATACCGCGGTTGCTGATTTTGTGAAAAACGGCGGCTCCTTGTTCTTGGCGGATAAGAGTAATTACAACAACAATTCGGTGATTAACAACGACTTGCTGACGGAAATCGGCTCCACGATTCAAATCAATCATGACGGTATCTTCGATGCATCCAAAGAAGGAAACTTCTGGACGACACCAGCAACTTCGCTGTTTGCGGTCAGATTGCATCCTACACCGGTCCGTAATCTGTTGACGGATCATGTGGCAACTGTCGAATATTACAGTGGTTCAAGCCTTGAGAAAGTCGGTCATTTGCCGTTAACAGACAGCGATACGGTGACCGTACTCGTTTCCGGTAATGAAACCACCTATCAAGACAGCGTAACTAGCGGCTATCATGTTTACGATACTGTATCTGATGCTACAGGCGGCAGTGCTATTCCGGCGATTGCATCGGAGCAAGTCGGTGCCGGCCGAGTTGTCGTGTCCGGTATGAATTTCGTGAATGATAAACAAATGGATGAGGCCTATAACCCTAAAGGCAATGATGAACTTGGTGTTAACCTGTTCAATTGGCTGGCAGGACATGAAGCCACAGTAAGCACGATTGCAGATGCGAAGTCGCATGCGGATGATACCGCTGTTGTCGTGGAAGGTACAGTAACGACAGGCGCAGATGTATTCTTTGATGCTTTCTATTTGCAAGATGCTACAGGCGGTATTATGGCATTCCAGGATGTGCCGTCAGGCAGCCTTGTACCTGGTGACCGTGTTCGCGTTTATGGTAAGCTGCAAACGTTCGAGAATAATCGTGAGCTTATCTTTGATACATTTGCTGGAGATGTCGTCAAGATTGGCCATGTGAACCCAATCGAGCCTGCTCAGGTATCCACACATGATGCAGCTCAAGAGAACAGCCAGGGTTTACTTGTGAGGGTAAAAGGCACGGTTGTTTCCAAATACGACGACAACTCGTACGTAATTGATGATGGAACAGGCCCAGTGCTCGTATTTACAGACGGTTATATTGCACTTCAGAATGGCGTTGCCGTTCCGAAGATGGATGCAGGCGATACGTACGAAGCAGTAGGCGTAACAGGTAAGTATTCGGAAGGTGTGCGGATTAGGGTACGTGATACACGGGAACTTTCTGCGGTTTCTGCCAGCAGGCCACCAACGGGTACAGGACCGATTAGCACGAACCCATCCACAGACAAACCGGTAGTCTCCACGGATTCAGCCGGCAACAAAATCGCCACCCTCAAGGTAGATGAGACGTTGAAGCCATCTGCGGAAGGTACAGTCACTGTAGATGCAACAACTTCTGAGAAGGTCGGCGAGGTACATGTTTCTCTGGATGCCGATGTTGTTCGTCAATTGCTGGCGGATTCGGCTAAGGCAACTTTGAAGGTAAAAACATCGATCGGTGAGTATGCACTGCCGATGGAAGAAATTAGCGCGCTGCTTGGCAATCATTCAGAAGCTAACGTCGAAGTAATGATCTCCGTGAATAAGGATGCGGAGCAAATCGCCGAGAAGCTTGGTAATCAAGTTCTTGCGGCGATTGATTTCACGGTGACGGCAGCGGATACAGATGGGAAGAAACACGTGCTATCGACATTTACGCAGTATGTTGCGAGAACCGTTGTACTTGATACTGCAATCGACAACAGCAAGCTTGCTGTTGTCAGAGAAGTTAAAGGAGCTGACGGTAATACGTCGTATGAGCCTGTACCGTTTACCACAGATGGGAAAGTCATTCATATTTACAGTCTTTCCAACAGCACCTACCTTGTTCTTAGCAACAAGCACACGTTTAAGGACATTGCAACGCACTGGGCTCGCGCTGATATTGAAGCGGCGGCAGGCAAGATGATTATCGCAGGCTTTAGTGCGGATGAGTTTAAACCGAACCAACAGGTGACCCGTGCTGAGTTTGCGCTCATGATGGCAAATGCGCTGGGGATGAAGACGCAAGGCATAGCTTCGACTTCGATGTTCCACGATGTCAGTGCGAATGCTTGGTACGCAGCTGCTGTTCAATCGTTGGTAGGCTATGGCATCGTGAAAGGTGACGCTGCAGGCAACTTCAACCCGTCAGCAACGATTACACGGGAAGAGATGGCGGTCATTCTCTACAGAGCGATGGGACTCGCAGGTTATCACTATAACGAAGCGGCAGCGGAGTCCGGCTTTAGCGACGTGAGCAGTATTCACGGCTGGGCACTGGATGCCGTAACGAAATTGGAGAGCGCCAAGCTGATCAAAGGAGTTTCGGGTAAATTTAACGCGAGCTCGATGACGACACGTGCAGAAAGCGCCGCTCTAATCACACGAATGCTGTCGGCAGTTAGCTTTACAAAATAAAAGTACGCTACCTCACGGATCGTTACAAAAATAAAATAATAGGATTGAACAAGGAGCTAAGCGACATGATGAATGTGCTTAGCTCCTTTGTTGTTGCTGTCTTCGCAGAAAGGTTTGGAAGCATACCTATGAAAATCCAATTGAAAAGAATGAGTCCGCAAGATGGAAGCGCAATTATGCGCTCATTTCGATTAAAATGGCGTAAATAGAACTGAAATCGGGTTTTACAGGCATCACGAGAAGGAATAAGATTTGATTCAACAACATCAAATCTTGCTTTAAACGCTGAGTCCTCGCAAGAGGAACGGGGGAACCAATTAGGAAGCCGACTTCGATCAGAACGGCTTCTTGGGGTGAATCCATAACAGGTGTTATTTGTTAAGGTAGGGTACTCTCAAGCCCGAATCCGACAGCTAACCTCGTAAGCGTATGAGAGAGAACCCCCTTCAATCGAGCTAGCAACAGCTTGTTTCTTTACGCTGTTTAAGAGGCCCGGGAGCAGAGTTTCTCTGCTCCCGGGCCTCTTTGTGTTTTCTATCATTTGCCAACAAACAATCAGGAGAGTGAGTAGTGTGAAAGATTGCAAGATTAAAGCGATTGAGCTGTTTCAATTTGATGGTGAACTCACCGATGAAAGGCTGCCCGGACATAGTGAAGACTGTATTTGCGGTTTGCTTGCGATTACCACGAATGACGGCGGAAGTGGGTTCATTGAATTCCAGATGCACGGCTGTAACCTGAAGGGGGACATCGTGCAGTGGACGGCCATCTACCAGCGAATCAAGGGTCTTACACTAGCGGAAAGTTTGGATTATATCCATCAGAAGGAAGAATCGTGGGGAACGGAACGCGCACATTTAATGGAATCCGCATTAACGAGCTTGGCTGAGCAGCTGGATTGCACAGCGAAAGGCATAACCAACCGCAATTGCGCACTATGGGATCGTTCGTATTTATTCGATCACTCGCAGGCCTATGTCTCATTCTAAACATCGATAACGGCGATTTTTATATTTTTTTTACACCTGGCAGCAGGTTTCTTTACCCCCTTTTTACAGCAAATCGTATTAAGATTTCTCTATGCCGATGAGGGGGAATAAAGGTTGCGATCGGGCAGCTAAACTTCAATTCAGCTGAATGTGACGGAGTATAGTCTGCATCCTATTGGGGAAAATATTCTCAATTCATTGCTGTAGGTACAGGGAGGTAGTAAAGAGACATGATGAATGATTTTACAATGGTCGTATTGTTTGTTGCTGCATTTGCTATATTTTGGGGATTTCTTAAGTTTTGTGAGAAAGCCTAGGGAGGTAACGCTATGATTATCGTCGGTATTATTGCAGCTGTTCTAATCTTGTACCTTGGATTTGTATTAGTAAAACCTGAAAAATTCTAAATGGTAAGGGCGGAGGATTCATAACATGAGTATGGGGTTCATACAAGTTGCCATAACGCTTATCATCTTAATGTTGTTGGTTAAGCCGGTAGGCAGTTATTTAGTGAAAGTCTTTCAACGAGAAAAAACGGGGCTCGATCGTGTGTTCGGTCCTTTCGAACGCATGCTGTATCGCTTGATGGGCGTACGCGAAGATGAAGCAATGGGATGGAAAAAGTATATAGCAGCCGTCCTGCTGAGCAACTTCGTCATGATGGTTCTTCTGTATCTTGTTCTGCGGTTTCAAAGCTTCTTGCCGCTCAATCCGGACGGGATCGCCAATATGCCGGCAGGGCAGGCATTTAATACAGCCGTATCGTTTATTACGAATACAAACTGGCAGTCGTACTCAGGCGAGAATGGACTTTCTTACTTGTCTCAATTGCTTGCGATCACGTTTCCAATGTTTACGTCGGCGGCGACCGGCTTTGCTATAGCGATTGCGTTCATACGTGGACTCATCGGCCGTCAGGATAATCTTGGTAACTTCTATGTGGATATGGTTCGCGGAATTACGCGTGTATTCTTGCCGCTGAGCTTCCTGGTCGCTTTATTCTTCGTTTTCCAAGGCATTCCGCAAACGTTCCAAGGTGCTGTAGATGCGACCACGCTTGAAGGTGCTCAGCAGACGATCACCAGGGGCCTTGTTGCAACACTTGAATCCATCAAAAATATCGGCACGAACGGCGGAGGATGGTTCGGTACGAATGCGGCGCATCCGTTCGAGAATCCAACACCGCTCACAAATATGGTTCAAATTATTTCGATGATGCTGCTTCCTACAGCGCTTGTCTATGCATTCGGTCTGATGATTAAGAACAAGAAGCAGGGCTGGGCTGTATTTGGGGCTATGGGACTCATCTTCTTGGTTATGCTTACAGTCATATTTGTATCTGAGTACAGAGGCGTTCCAGCTCTAGATGCGGCTGGCCTTCACGGAAATATGGAAGGTAAGGAAGTTAGGTTCGGTATTTCCGAGTCCGCCTTGTTTGCGGCAACTACGACGGCTGCAACAACAGGGGCCGTAAACAATATGCACGAATCGTTAACGCCGATGGGCGGCTTTGTTACGATCGCCGAAATGATGCTGAATAACGTATTCGGCGGCAAAGGCGTTGGGCTCCTCAATGGGTTGTTGTATCTCATTTTATCGGTATTCATTTGCGGTCTGATGGTTGGACGCACGCCTGAATTCCTCGGCAAGAAAATTGAAGGAAAAGAAGTGAAGCTTGCTGCAATTGCACTTCTCATTCATCCTTTGATCATTCTGGCACCGACTGCGATTGCACTCGCAACGCCGGTGGCTACCGCGTCCATAGCGAACGCAGGTACGCATGGATTGTCCGAAGTACTATATGCCTTTACGTCCGGCGCAGCGAACAATGGTTCCGCATTTGGCGGTCTGACCTCGAATACCGACTTCTATAATGTGGGAATCGGTCTGGTCATGTTGTTCGGCCGTTATATTTCCATCATTGCCATGCTCGCGATTGCCGGATCTCTTGCTATGAAGCGTGTTGTACCGGTAACCACAGGAACGCTTCGCACGAATACGCCATTGTTCACGGGTATTCTGATCATGATCATTCTCGTGATCGGAGCGCTTACGTTCTTCCCTGCACTTGCACTGGGACCTATCGCCGAACATCTGGCCATGCCGCACTAAACTTAAGGAGAGATTACAATGGCTGCTGCACGCAGAAAAACGATAACGAAGGAAATTGCATCGCAGGCGATACTAGATGCCTTTAAAAAACTCAATCCGGCGGTCATGATCAAGAACCCGGTTATGTTTATCGTTGAAGTAGGTACGGTTATTACGTTGCTTCTATCCATCTCGCCTGATCTATTTGGGGCAGAGACTGTGGGTCGAGGCTATAATTTGGCCGTGTTTTTCATCCTGCTCTTTACCGTGTTGTTCGGTAATTTCGCTGAAGCTTTAGCGGAAGGCCGAGGCAAGGCGCAGGCGGATACCCTTCGGAAAACGAAGTCCGAAACGATGGCGAAGCTTGTTCAGCGGGATGGCTCTTTCAAGCAGGTTCCTTCCACGCAGCTGAAGAAAGGCGACATTGTCCGCGTGGAAGCCGGCGAGCTTATTCCGACAGACGGTGAGATTATCGAGGGTCTGGCATCCATCGATGAATCGGCGATCACAGGTGAATCTGCACCTGTGATCAAGGAAGCCGGCGGTGATTTCTCCTCGGTTACAGGGGGGACGCGAGTTGCTTCCGACTATATTATTGTAAAAGTCATGACAGATCCGGGTGAATCCTTCCTGGATCGCATGATATCGCTCGTAGAAGGCGCCAAACGGCAAAAAACACCGAATGAACTTGCATTAACGACGCTTCTTGCTGTATTAACGATCATTTTCCTTATTGTTATCATGACAATGGTTCCAATGGCGAACTATCTGAATGTCAATCTGGATATTGCTACCCTAATCGCATTGCTTGTCTGTTTAATACCGACAACAATCGGCGCGCTGTTGTCCGCTATCGGGATTGCCGGTATGGACCGGGTTACGCAATATAATGTACTTGCGATGTCCGGTAAGGCCGTTGAGGCTGCCGGCGATATCGATACACTGATCTTGGATAAGACGGGTACGATTACGTACGGGAATCGGATGGCTGCTGAATTCATTCCTGTAAAAGGCGTCACGGCCAAGGAAATGACATTCGCTGCTTTGCAGGCCTCTGTAAAGGATGAAACGCCTGAAGGTCGTTCGATCGTAGAGCTTGCCGGTAAACTCGGCGAATCTTGGGCGGAGAGCGAATATGCAAGTGCCGAAATTGTTGAGTTTACGGCAGAAACAAGAATGTCCGGACTTGATATGGCCGGCGGCGTTCAGATCCGTAAAGGCGCGGTCGATGCCATTAAGAAATTTGTTTCCGCCAATGGCGGCAGCATCCCGGGCGATTTAGAAGAAGCATCGAATCGGATTGCCAGAGCGGGAGGCACTCCACTCGCTACGGCCGTAGGTAATCGCATATACGGTGTCATTTACTTGAAGGATACCGTGAAGCCCGGACTGAAGGAACGCTTCGCGGAGATGCGGGCAATGGGCATCAAAACAATCATGTGTACGGGTGACAATCCGCTCACAGCGGCTACAATTGCTCTTGAAGCGGGAGTCGACGATTTCATCGCCGAAGCGAAGCCGGAGGACAAAATTGCCGCGATTAAGAAGGAACAGCAAGAAGGCAAGCTCGTTGCGATGACGGGCGACGGTACGAATGATGCTCCGGCGCTGGCTCAAGCCGACGTTGGTCTGGCGATGAATTCGGGAACGATGGCTGCGAAGGAAGCGGCCAATATGATCGATTTGGATTCCGATCCGACGAAGCTGTTGTCTGTGGTCTCGATCGGCAAACAGCTGCTCATTACCCGTGGCGCCCTTACGACATTCTCGATTGCCAATGATATCGCCAAATATTTCGCGATCATTCCGGCTATGTTCATATTGGCGATGCCTCAGCTGCAATCGCTGAACATCATGCATCTGACTTCGCCGAAATCGGCGATCTTGTCCGCGTTAATTTTCAATGCCGTCATTATCCCGCTGCTCATCCCAATTGCGATGAAAGGCGTGAAATACCGTGCCATGACAGCCGATACGCTGCTTACTCGCAACGTGCTGATTTACGGCCTTGGCGGGGTTATCGTTCCTTTCATCGGCATCAAAATCATAGACCTGGTGCTTCATGGTCTTCAACTCGTTTAAGGAGATAATCATATGAAGATGACACTGACCGCGATACGACTGTCCGTAGTGCTTATGGTGCTTTGCGGACTCCTTTATCCCTTAGTCACGACCGGTGTAGCGGGAGCGTTATTCCCGAAACAAGCCGCAGGCAGCTTAATTGAAGTGAATGGCAAGGTTGTCGGTTCGGAGCTTTTAGCCCAGGATTTCCAATCGTCCAAATTGTTCCATCCGCGAGCTTCGAATGCGAAATACGATCCAACAGCCTCGGCGGGCTCCAATATGGCCATTGCCTATCCGGAATACGTGAAGGCGATGAAAGAGCAAATCGACGCGCTTCGGAAGGAAAATCCGAATTTGACGGATATCCCGGCCGATCTGGTAACTGTCTCCGGCTCCGGCTATGATCCGGATTTGTCTCCGGAAGCAGCCAAAGCGCAAGTGCCGAGAATCAGCAAAGAGACGGGGATTTCGGAGCAGGAGCTTAATGAACTTGTGGATGCCAATACGACAAGTCGGCAGCTTGGCATTTTCGGAGAACCGCGCGTGAACGTAACGGGTATCAATATGGAACTCATGAAGCAAGTGAAGTAATAATCAAGCAGCCGCCTCCACTTTGTGGGGGTGGCTTTCTCGGTTTTATTCATCTTTCATATAGAGGGGAAATCGCCAGTGGAAAGCTTTAAACGCAAAACGCCGGAAGATATCTTGCACTCCATCTCGAAGCTCCACCGCGGTACGCTGAAGATTTATATCGGTCCTGTAAGCGGCTCGGGTAAAACCTATCATATGCTGCGCGAAGGACAGACCTTGAAGCAGCAAGGCATTGATGTAGTGATTTGCGCAGTGTCAACACTGCAGCGTCCCGAGACCGTAGAGCAACTGGGTGATCTGGAGCGGGTGCCCAGTATACATTGGTTTAAAGACGGAGCGGAGTTCAAGGATTTGAACCTCGATGCGCTGATCGAGCGAAATCCGGAAGTCGTTCTCGTGGATGGTCTTGCTCACCGCAATCGTCCGGATGCCCGTTTTGCTACCAGACTGGAGGACATCAAATTTCTGCTCTCGCATGCGATAAGCGTGATCACAACGGTTAACGTATACGAGCTTGAGGGCTATACCGAAATCGCCCATAAGCTTACGGGGATTGAAGCGGCGTGTACGGTTCCCGCGGATACGCTTGAACTGGCCGATGAGGTGAGGTTGATTGACGTCACCCCGGAAACGGTATTAAATCGTATGGCCGAAGGACATCTGAAAGGGAATAAGGATGCAACGGTGTTTAAACGAGGCAATTTGGGCGTGCTCCGTGAATTGGCGCTTCGGCTGGTTGCGGAGGATGTGAATGAATCCTTGAAATTGCATCGCGAAGAAATGGGGCTGATCGGCCCATCCGGCGCAGCGGAGCGCATCCTGGTCACGACGCAGTACCACTGGAACGGATCCATCTATGTAAGGCGAGGACAGCAAATAGCCAAGCGACTGAACGGCGATCTGGTCGTGATCACGTTTCGCAAATTGAAGAAGTCTTTATCGAAAGAAGAGGCAACCTTCCGCAGGAGCACGATAAAGCTTGTAGAGAAAGTGGATGGTAAGTTTGAAGAGCTGCCATTCCCGAAGCGAAGGCGCATTCCGAGGACATTAGTGAACTATGCCACACAGCATAATGTGACGCGCATCGTGATGGGGCATTCGAAGCAAACACGGTGGCAAGAGTTTTGGCAGGGATCCATTATAAGTGAGCTGCTGAAGATCACGAAAAATATCGATCTGTTTCTGGTCGCTGATTCCACAGCGAATGAGGGAGAGCGGGTTCTCCCCGCCCAAATGACAGCGGCCACGGAGCAGCAGAAATATAAGCGGCTCAGCCAGCAGGAAGTAGCGGAGAAGATCGACCAAATCAGACGCGGCAAATTTAAAGTGTATATCGGCGCTGCTCCCGGCGTGGGCAAAACGTATATGATGCTGCGCGAAGGGAATGACCATCTGAGAAAGGGGATTGATGTCCAGATTGGACTGCTGGAAACCCACAACCGAGCCGAAACGATCCAGCAGATCGGCAGCTTGAATGTCATAGACCGAAAGCGTATGGTATATCAAGGAGTTACCCTTGAAGAAATGGATACCGATGAGATCATCCGACGATGCCCCGAGGTTGTACTGGTCGATGAGCTTGCCCATACGAATGTACCCGGAAGCAAGTACAAGAAACGATACGAAGATGTGCTGGAAATATTGGATGCGGGTATTTCGGTCATTTCAACGGTTAATGTGCAGCACCTGGAGAGTTTGAATGATGCTGTCGAACAAATTACCGGAGTTCGCGTACGGGAAACGGTACCCGATAGTATTCTTCATTTGGCCGATGAAGTGCAGCTCATTGATGTTGCTCCGGAAGCGCTCCAGCATCGGATGCGGGAAGGCAAAATCTATGCCATGACGAAAGTCGATCAGGCGCTTAATAACTTCTTCAAAACAGGGAACCTGATTGCTTTGCGAGAGCTGGCCCTTCGCGAAATCGCCGACGATGTCGATGAACGATTGGAATCGTTCGAGCGGAAGAGTTCACTGCGTGGCCCGTGGCGAAGGAAAGAAGTGATCTTTATCTGCGTCAACAGTACGCCGCATGCCGAACGTCTGATACGGCGCGGGTTCCGTACGGCGTACAGGCTTAAAGCCGCATGGTATGTCAATTATGTACAAGTGGGAGGCAGCTGCTCGGATGAACTGAAGAAACGGCTGGCTGCTTTGGAGAAATTGACGGAGCGATTAGGCGGGAAGTTTATTATCCACGAAGAGCATCAGAACAGACAAATTGCCGCCGTTTTAGCTTCGAAAGCAGATGAGGTTGAAGCGACACAGCTGGTTATAGGTCAACCGAAGCTATCCTTCTGGGAATCGCTATGGAAGGGTTCCGTCGTCAATCAGTTGATTCGGCTTACCAGGCATATGGATGTATTAATTGTGGCGGACTTTGATGCCCAAACGCAATAATGATGGCATATCGTCTCTACAGGATGTGATGAGAATGAATCTAGCCTTGAGAATCAGAGCTTTCTCGATGAAGCCTTATGTTTGGGTTACTTTATGCGTCACCTTGTTAACCATCGTCCTCCATGCTTTTGAGCTGGCTTTCGATATGGTTAACATTGCACTTATTTATTTATTCCCTGTATTGTTCAGCGCCGTATATTGGGGACTTGCCCCTTCGTTTTATGCTGCGGCTTTAGGCGTGCTTGCCTTTGATTTTTTCTTTGTCCCGCCTTTCCTCAGCTTTACGGTAGCGGATTTGCGTTATATCTTTTCCTTTGTCGTCTACCTTGCGGTTGCTGCACTGACGGCCAGCCTGGCTGCAAGGCTCAAACAGCAGCTGAAGCTGGCTAAGCAAAGAGAAGCCCACACGGCATCGCTCTACACACTGAGTCGGCAAATGACGGCCATTGGGGACATTCGATCGCTGCTTGAGAACGTTTGCCATCAAGTTTCGGCTACCATCCATTCGCAGGTAGCGCTCTATTTGCCAGACAGTCAGGATGAGCTTACAATTGCTGCTTCTTCCGCAAGCGAGGATTGGGGCAGAGGGGAATCGGAGACGGCTATTGCCAAATGGGTGTACTCACACGGAGAGATGGCAGGACGGGGTTCAGGCACATT
Source organism: Paenibacillus sp. J22R98 (assembly GCF_059383835.1). Lineage (NCBI taxonomy): Bacteria > Bacillati > Bacillota > Bacilli > Caryophanales > Paenibacillaceae > Paenibacillus > Paenibacillus sp. J22R98. The sequence goes on along the minus strand of NZ_JBXENW010000019.1, from coordinate 25,331 downwards.
AAGAGAATTCCCGGGCTTGTATGTGCCGCTGCTCACGGAAGAGCGGGTGTATGGGGTATTAGCCGTGAATCTTGCAAGCGGTAATTCGACTACTCTATCTATGGAGAATAAAAGGCTGCTGGAAGCCTTCGCCGGACTTGCGGCGAGTGCAATCGCAAGGGTGAAGTTAGGGGAAGAGGCGAAGCTTGCCCATTTGACGGCTGAATCCGAGCGCCTCCGAACGGCATTGCTGGACTCCGTTTCCCATGAATTACGTACACCGCTCGCAACGATTATCGGGTCAGCAACGGGACTCATCGAGGGAGATCGGATGTTTTCCTCCGAGGATCGACTCGAATTGCTTGCGACCATTAGAGACGGCGCTTTGCGCATGAATCGGCTCGTCACGAACCTGCTTGGCATGGTCCAATTGGAAAGCGGCATGCTCCGGCTGCGTAAAAACTGGTGCGACGTCGGAGACATTATCGGAGTTGTCTTGTCCCAAGTGAAGGACTTTCAGCATAATCGCGAAATACAGGTGAGTCTGCCGGAGCGAATTCCGATTGTGCTTGGCGATGAAGTGCTGCTTGAGCAAGTGCTCGTTAACGTGGTCAACAATGCGATAAAGTACTCGCCGGATGAGAGCACCGTCGTGATATCCGTCGAACAGGATGAAACCCATGTTATCATCAGGGTAGCGGACGCCGGTATGGGGATTCCAGCCGCTGACCTTGAGCGGATATTCGATAAATTTTACCGTGGCAGCAGGACCAAGCATGTACCGGGAACAGGGCTTGGGCTTGCGATCTGCAAAGGCATCATGGAAGCGCATGGGGGAACGATTACGGCTGAGCATAACCTTCCGAAAGGTGCTGTTATCCGGATTGCGCTGCCACTGGGAGACCAGAGCTTTCTCGATCAAATGACTCCGGAAGGGGATAACGAACTGATATGACCACGACAACCGGAGCACGTATCTTGATCATTGATGACGAACCGCAAATTCGCAAGCTGCTCCAAGTCTCCTTACAAGCGCATCACTTTGACATTCATACGGCTGCAACGGGAGAAGACGGCGTTTATCAAGCAAGCATTATCCATCCCGACCTTATCGTGCTCGATCTTGGCTTGCCGGATATATCCGGCATGGAGGTGCTGAGCCGAGTTCGAGAGTGGACGCGGATACCGGTCATCGTATTGACGGCCAAGGACCGGGAAGACGATAAGATTGCGGCGCTCGACAGCGGAGCGGACGATTACGTCACCAAGCCGTTTGGCATGGGGGAGCTGCTCGCAAGAATTCGCGTTGCGCTCCGTCATGCAGCGAAATCAACCGATGAGCCGGTTCTTCAATTCGGCCGGCTTATGATTGATTTGGCGCAGCGGGTCGTTGAACTGGACGGCAATCGAGTGAAGCTAACGCCTACGGAGTACGATCTGCTCAAAGTATTAGCCTCGAGCGCGGGTAAGGTCATTACGCAGCGGCAGCTGCTGCAGCAGGTTTGGGGCGGGCATCACCATGAATCAGACAGCCATTATCTGCGTATCTACATCGGCCATTTGCGCAAGAAGCTGGAGGAGGATCCGACGAGACCCGTGTTCATTGAGACGGAGCCGGGCATCGGATATCGGTTCCTGCTGCAGGATTAGCGCGGCAGGGTACAAATCAGTACAAAGAAAAGAAGTCGTGCAGCTCGCTGCACGACTTCTTTCATTCCATCCTTATTTTGCTGCTTTCCAAGCATTGATTTGCTTCTGCATTTCCGCGATAATTTTTTCCGCACCGGCATCTTTCATTTTCGCCACAAACTCGTTGTATTTCTCCTCGGAAGTAACACCCAAGCTAATCGCACGGGAATACTCGTCATTTACCGCAGATGCTTTCGCAATCTCGCCTTTTACAGGCTCAGCATCGAAGGTGAAGCCCAGCAGCTTGGAAGGCTCGGCTTCCGCGTTCACTTTCTTCGTTTGCTCCCAAACATCCGCTGGCATGCCTTTCTCTACATTAGCCAAGAAGTTGGACGCGAACATCCAAGGCACTTGCGGGTTGTAGTCGGCTTGCGCAGGTCCCGGGATCATGAGTCCGTCAGCATCGAAATCGTATTGCTCGCCTTTAATACCGAAGTTCAAGAGGTTATAGAGATCTTTGTCCGTGTTGAGCAATTCAAGCAGCATCATCGCTCTTTCCGGATTTTTGGAGTTGCGGTTGATCGCTTGCATCGTTGCCGTGATACCGCCTGTTGTCAAATGCGCAGTACCGGCAGGAACTTCAAGGTACGGCTCTCCGCCAAGTGCAGAGTCAAGGTTAGCGCCGCCCGGCTTGAATGCGCCGCCGATGTTCAGCACCCATTTGCCTGCTTTTCCGTCTGTCCAATCATCGGTTTTCTTGGAGATCCGTTCTTTGGAATGCAGAATTCCTTTCTCGTTCCAATCTCTAAGCGTAGCTGCGAATTTCTTGTAAGAATCGGATTCGAATTGATTGATAACCGTGAGCGAGTCATCGCCAAACTTCACGACGCCGGGTACATTGAAGCCGACGATAGCCTCCATGTTGAAGAAATCCGGGTCAATCCCGATAACCGGGTATTTCTGAGGATAATCCTTTTGAACCGCTTGAATGAACGGCAGGAGCAGGTCTAAGCTGTTTTCATTGATTTTGCCGCTGATGGAATTCAAATCTAAGCCATATTTATCGATCAATGCTTTTGGAGCTGTAACGGCCGGCGTTCTTGCAGAAATTTGCTGATTGACGAAGCCGTAGATTTGCCCTTTAATTTTCGTTGCGTCCCAGAAGGAAGCGGGCATAGAGGCTAACGTTGTCGGCGCGTACTTGGCAAGCAGATCATCAAGCGGAAGGAATGCGCCTTTGGCTACGTTTTGCGTATAATTGTTGATCCAGCCGGCTGTGAACGTAATGTCATAAGGCTCGCCGGAGGCAATAACCACCTGCATTTTTTGATCGAAATCGCCAAATGGGATCGCTTTGAAATCAACGGTAGCATTGATTTTCTCTTTAATCACTTTATTTACTTCAGCGAAAATCTTATCTTGTTGGGGTTGCGGGAAGTTTCCGGGGAAGTACCAGGTAAGCTTCACTTCAGGCAGATCCGCCGCTGTATTCGCATCTGTAGCTGCTGTGTTGTCTGTTGTGGCAGCTGCATTTGAAGTGTCATTCGCCGCGGCTGTATTGTCGGACTTGCTAGTGTTGTTCGAGCTCGCATTTCCTCCATTGTTATTGGAGTTGTTGCCGCAAGCGACAGCCAGCATGCTGAATACAAGAAGCATAATCGTACATAGAAGGCCTAACTTGGAAAATCGGAATGCTCTTGCTCGTTGCATTGTGAATCCTCCCTTTTTTGTAGTGGCATTGCTATCTTAAATGGGATCATAGATCCACGTTTAAGCTATCCCTTCACTGCACCGACAGTAAGTCCTTTGACAAAATACTTCTGGAAGAACGGAAAGACAGCGAGCATCGGTCCTGCTGCCAAGATCGCCATCGCCATCCGCGCGGATTCCGAAGGGAGCTCAGCATTCTTCATATTAGCCGGCATCATGTTGGTCGAGCTGGTGAGATAGGCAATGTTGTTCATCATGCGATAGAGCATATATTGAAGCGGAACAAGGTGTTCATTCTCGATGTAGAGCAGGCTGAGCCACCAATCGTTCCAGTAGAGCAGCATGGTGAATAAGGAAACGGTCGCCAAACCGGGTTTGGCAAGCGGGATCACGATTTGGAAGAAGATGCGGAACTCGCTCGCTCCGTCGATCATGCAGGATTCAATGATGTTGAAAGGGATCTTCTGCATAAAGGAGCGCAGCAGCAGAATGAACCACGGTACGGCTAAGTATGGAAGGATGAGCACCCAGATGGTATTTTTCAAATGCAGGTAATTGCTGATCAAGATGTAGGTAGGTACTAAGCCGCCGTTGAACAGCAGCGTGAAGAAGACGTAGAAGCTGAGGCTATTCTTGTATTTGAAATCTTCGCGGGAGAGCGTGTAGGAGATGCCGGCCATGAACAGCACGGCGAGAAAGGTGCCGATGAAGCTGACCATGATGGATACTTTGAACGCGCCTAGAAGCTGGATAGGGCGGTAGAGGACGTACGTATAAGCTTTCAAATCGAACATGCGCGGAATTAAGCTGTATCCGTTCTTGATGATGTCCACTTCATTGCTGAAGGAGATGGACAAGATCGAGACGAGCGGCAGGATACAACATAGACTAAAGAGAATAAAGATCAAATGGATAAGAAGCTGCGAAATCTTCCTTTTCTTCTGTGGCATAGGCTCATCTCATCTCCAGACGTCTTCTAAAATAATTTATTGTCATCATCGATTTTCTTCACGACGTAGTTGCTTCCCAGAACAACGATAAAGCCCATAACGGATTGGAATAACCCGACTGCGGAAGACATGCCGATATCGCCTGAAACTTTGAGCATCCGATACACATACGTATCGATAACTTGGGTGACCGGGAATAGTTGACCGACTTCCCTTGGGACGAAGAAGAACAAGCCGAAATCCGAGTAAAAGATTTTGCCGATGGAGAGCAGTGTCATAATCGTGATGAGCGGCATGATGAGCGGTATGGTAATGTTGCGGATAATTTGAAGTTTGGAAGCGCCGTCGATCTCAGCCGCCTCGAAGTATTCCTGTGAAATGCCCAGAATGCCTGCGTAGAAAATAATGCTGACATAGCCAAGCCCTTTCCAGATATTGATGAGGGTTAGCATTATGGGCCAGACCCACGTGGTGGAGTAGAAGTCGAACGCCTCAAAGCCCAGCTTCTCGGTTAACGTAGTAAGGACGCCATATGGCCCGATGAACGAGTAGGCCATGTAAGCCACGATGATCCAGGAGAAGAAGTAGGGGAAGAAGAAAACCGTTTGGTAGGCCTTGACCCATCTGCGGCTAACGACTTCATTGAGGAGAATTGCGAATACGACGGATAAGAAGGTGCCTACTGCAATAAAGACGCTATTATATAGAAGCGTGTTTCGAACGACCATCCAAGCGTCGCTGGAGGTAAAGAAGAACTTGATGTTATCAATCCCGACCCAAGGACTCCGCAGAATACCATCGGTATAATTGATATTTTTGAAGGCAATGAAGATCCCGCCCATCGGCAGATAAGAGAAGACGAAGATCACAAGGAAGGCGGGCAGTGCGAGCAGCGCCAGCTGCAGATTCTTTTTTAGATGGCGAGATGAAGCTAAGAACGGAATCTTGTTCATAGTAGCTAGGCCTCCTTCAGGTAAGAATGTAAACGTTCTCAAGAGCTGATTTGATCATAGTTGAACAGAGTGGGTGCTGACAATTTCTAAAATGTCATTTCAGTTCGCTTTCGAACGAATGGGGCAGTTCTCAAAATCACTTTTTGTTCTGAAAAGAGGCTTTTGAGGTCAAAATACAAATCGAATTGAATCATTTTCGCGTTGTGTGATAGTCTTGGAGGTAGAGGAGTTGCATACAAAATGTTCAAGAAATTTGTTCTGAAGAACCCGTTTCAGCTCTTTCTGACGATCCTGCTTCCCTTCCTGGTCAGTACTGTACTGCTGCTCTTCGTTCAATCCTCCTTATTGAGCCGGAATTTCGAGAACTTCGCCTTGAAACAGGTCTATCGCGAGCAGCTCGCCGACCTTCAATACACGAGCCGAAATGTAAGCACGCTTGAGCAGACGGCCAGATCGGTGTCGACAACGGCTTTCTTCGATGACATTATTACGGACCTGCTTTACTCGGATATCGATTCAGATGACTACGTGAAGTATCAGATTAAACTGCAATCCTACAAAAATATTTATCCGTTCCTTCAATCCATCTATATCTACAACGGTGAGCAAATCTATGCCGTCCCCCGTGAACAATTCATCTATGACCGCACAACCTTTGATGATCAAGGCATCTTCCCGATTCTCGATGACATTAAGAACCACCCTTCGCACAGCATCGTGCTGCGCAAAATTCCGAATATCATGTCCGGCATCGCCACGGGCGCGGTCAAGGATATGTACGTTTATTCGTATTTGTTCTTTGACTCCCAAGTTGCGAGCGGCAAAGTCAATGAAGCGATCATTCTGAATATATCGGAGGAGTGGCTTCGCCAAAGCATCCATTCGCAGAACGATGCCGGCGGCAGCCGTATCTTCGTCACCGATAGTAAAGGCATGCTGCTATCGGCAGATCAGACGCATCCTTTGCTGGCGAATTTGTCGGACAAGCCGTATATCAAGCGCATTAATGATTCTAAGGTGCGGGCCGGGAACTTCCGCATGAATGTGGATGGCGTCGATTCGTTTGTTACCTATACGAGTACGGATGCCTTCGATTGGAATCTCGTCAGCATTACGCCGTATCACGACATCGTCAAAGATGTGGAACGGATGAAGCAGAAGACGTATCTGTTCGTCGTCTTGTTTATCGTCGGCAGCATTCTGCTCACCTTCTATTTCTCTCGAAGACTGGTCGTCCCGATGTCCCTCGTCATTCAGAAATATAACCAGCTGGAGATGGAGAAGCGGGGCGAGTCATACGATCGGAAGCAGCAGTTTCTGCGCAAAATCATGCATTCCAAGGGGCCGCTGTCTGCGGACGAATTAAGGAAGCAATTTCTCAAATACGATATTTCCCTTGATCCTTCTGCAGCTTTTCTCATCGTGCTCTTCAAAATCGATCACTTCTCGGACTTCTGCGCGACATATAGCAGAGGGGACCGGAGTTTATTAAAGTTTGGCATCGTCAATATTGTTACTGAGCTGATGCAGCAGAAGGCCGCCCATGAATGTTTGGAGGTTGAAGAGGATCAGGTCATGCTGCTGCTCAATGTAGATTCGCTTGGCGCACCGTCCGAGCAGCTGGCGCTGGTTGAATGGATGCAGCAGATTCAGCAGCATACGAAACAGTATCTGCGTCTTGCCGTATCGGTCACATTCAGTGAACCGTTCGAAACGGTATCCCAGCTGAATTTTCATTATTTGAAGACGCTCGACCTCTCCTATTACCGACTGATTTACGGTCATGAAAGTATGATTTTCAGCGAGCACATTACGGTCCGAACGGATGATTTCAAATCGTCGCAGGAGAAAGATGATGAATTGAAGGAGGCGCTTATCCAGGGGCATTTTCAAGAAGCGAAGGATGCGCTGTCCGCCATGCTTAAGGATGCTTCGGCATACAGCTATTCGGCGCTGAGCTCCATGTTTATTCGGATTTTGCTGCTCATTCGGCATGCCATTGAGGTGCTGGAAACCAATCATGCGATGAAGGTGGATTTTCATTTTAACGCCTACCTCATGAAGCTGCAGAAGATGGAAACGATTGAGCAGATCATGGCCGACTTCTCCGCGCTGTTTGACAGTTTGGCACAGGAGCTCGAAGCCAAGAAAGACAATAAGTATTTGAAGCTGCTCGATATGGTCAATCAGATTGTTCACCGTGAGCTGGCGAATCCTGCGCTGTCGCTAGACTATATTGCGGATGAGGTTGATCTGTCGCCGCCATATCTGGGTAAACTATTTAAGAAGCATAGGCTTGTGTCCGTATCGGATTTCATCAATAATGTGAGGCTCGCGTATGCCAGTCAGCTGGTTGCGACATCCACGGATACGATAACGGATATTATGGAAAAGTCGGGATTCTTGAGCCGGAGCCATTTCTTCACCCAATTCAAGAAGGCCTATGGCTTAACGCCCAGCCAATATCGCATGAATGCGAAGCAATCCGGCTACTCGGACAAGCCAAACATTGACTTTCCTGAATCATTCTAGTAGCGTGTATAGAATAGTTAATCGAGGGAGCTTGATCGAAATTGGAACATACCGAAGAAGAAGTAATGGAACAACCCGTTAGTTATGAAGAATTGAAGAAAGCCGCAGGCCGTACGTCGAACTGGCGTGAACGCCTTCGTGCTGTTGAGGAGCTTGGGCAATTAGGCGAGGAGCAGGCTACTCTGCTGTTGAAGCGAATTGCGCAAAGCGATATGGTGCATCAAGTGCAAGCGGCCGCTCAGCGTGTGCTGAAGGAGCTTGGCGAAGATGTGGAAGTGCCGACACGCAAGACAGGCGAACTGGTAAAAGGCCTGAACAAAATTCTGGTGCGGATCAAGAAGAGCTTGCCGGATGGCCACACATACGAAGAGTTCAAAGAGAAGCTGAAGAAGATGAGATCCGACGTTTACGATATTTACGAAGGCGATAAAGAAGCGGATTTCGATCAGTGGCTCGAGAGCACGTGGGCATCGCTTTCGAGAAGGTAGGCTAGTTGATATGACCAAGAGTAAAGGCGGCGGCACAGGCCGCGGCACGGGCAAGAAAGGCTGGAACCGCTGGCAGGCTGCCGAGAATCGGAAGAAAAGCGCTCCGAAGCCTTACAAGAGCAAAGGAACCAAGAATCCCGAAGGCACCGGCGGTGCCAACGGTTCATAGTTGGAAGGAGAGCTGTCTCACAAGCGCGATTGCGCGCTTTGTGGGGCAGTTTTTTTGTACGGCGGGAGCGGGTGGCACGCGCAGTCCTCTACCACTTCATTTCGCAAATGCTTCGCGTTGTGCAAAGCAGCATCAAGCATCGACTAGGTGGGACTTCAACTCTAACGAACCACAGAGGTCTTATTTCAGCCAAATGGCTGGGTTTGAAATTCTAACGAACTCTACAGGTCTTATTTGGTGTTGAATGGCTCGTTTTCGCTCCATTTCCCCCTAATAAGACCCCTACGGTTCGTTAGAATAAATGTGGGGCTAATTTCGCCCGAATAAGACCTGTACGGTTCGTTAGCGCTCCAACGTCGATCTCAACTTCGACCGCCAACCCCAACTTCCACCTCTCCGAACCCGAACCGCCGATCACTAGTTGTAAACCGCAATCGCAAGCTGCAAGCACCAACCACCAAGCACTAACCACCAAGCACCAACCACAAACCACGAACCACGAACCACGAACCACAAACCACAAACCACAAACCACAAACCACAAACCGCTGCCGCAACAAACCGCAAACCGCAAACCGCAAACCGCAAACCGCAAACCGCAAACCGCAAACCGCAAACCGCAAACCGCAAACCGCAAACCACAAGCTATAACCCCAACCCCAACCCCAAACCCAATATACCGCGAGACTGAGAGTTCGATTTTCATACTCTCAGCCTCGTTTCGAGGTGTTTTCGGCGCTGAGAGTCCGATTTTCGCATTCTCAGCTTCTTGTGAGGGTACAGATTGGTTAGTTTGGAGACTGAGAGTGCGATTTTCGAACTCTCAGTCATTAATCGAAGCGGTTTCGGCGCTAAGAGTTCGACTTTCGAACTTTCAGCCACGCAAGAGAGTCCAACCTGGTTAGTTTGAGGCCTGAGAGTTCGATTTTTCGTAGTGGTCTCAGAGCTGAGAGTCCAACTTTCGAACGCTCAGCTTCTCACGCACCTCGCCCCCCGACTCCGCCGGACGCGGACGTTCCCCCTACAGCACCCGCGAGAGCTTGCGGTACATACTCGGCGACAACCCTTCCTGCTTGCGGAACTGCCGGCTGAAGTAGTGGATGTCGGGGCAGCCCGTGCGTTCGCCGACCTCTTCCACGGATAAGTCGGTCTCGCGGAGGAGCCTGCGGGCTTCGCGATGCCGAATAGAGCGCAGATACTCACCTGGTGGCTGTCCGGCAACCTGCTTGAACAGCTTCGCAGCGTGATCCTCATTCATGAGCAGCAAATCGGCTAATCGTTTGTTGCTCCACGCCTCAGACAGAGATGACTCCATCTGCTTCATGAGGGATAACAGGCGCTGGCCGTGAACCGTATCGGCCGCACGCTGATGGAGCGTGGATCTGGAACGCTGCAGCTGCGACAGAATGTTCAGCATTAGCGCCTTACAAGCGAGCTCATACCCGGGAGGACGCGCAGTGAACTCCTCGACTAGCTGCTCCATAAGCTGCACACAGAGCAAAGAGGGCGTATAGATAATTTGCTCCGACAGCGGCGGGAAGGTCTCATTTGCGGCCTCGCGGCAAAATTTCTCCGCCAGGGGGTGCGCCTCATTCACAACCATATCCTCGTCAGAGCCAACTTCGAGCTCATCGAAGTAATCGAAGTGGATGCCGAGAAATTGGGCGTTTGGCTGGGAGACAACCTCGTTCTGATGGAACAAGCCCGCTGGCAGATAGATCAGCTGTCCGGCTTTCCATTCATATCGCGTTTCCCCAATCGTCGTCGCGGCTTCCCCTTGACTCACATATAGAATTTCGTAGTCATAGAGTCGCCGTTTGGGCAGCTTCCCCGGGGGAAGGCTCTGATATTTGGCATAATGGATGCTTGGCGACCACTCCCGAAAATGGGCATGGGCAAGTTGATGACGATTTTCTGCGTACAGCTGCTCCATCTGAACGAACCTCACTCTTCTTCACCGGATAGGATCTCGGAAAAGTTTAAATTATATCTGATTCCGCTAAATATTTTTCTCGTTATTTCTACTATACTTTGATTAATGTTGGCAGTTTCATTATAAATGATGAGGTCCAAGCAATAAACAGGAAAAATACAAATCACTTAGGAGGCAAGCCTGATGAAAAAGGGAGTTAACATTTGGTCTTTTCCGCAAGGGACGACGATTGCCGAATCGATACGCATTGCTAAAGACGCTGGATTCGAAGGAATCGAGCTGTCCTTGAACGAAACAGGCGAGCTTAGTTTGGAAGCTACAGACCAAGAGGTTCGTGACATCAAGTCCCGATTGGAGCAGGCGGATCTTGAAATTTGCGGTCTTGCTACGGGTCTCTACTGGTCCTATTCCATGACAAGCGAATCGGCGGCTAACCGCACGAAAGCAATGGATATTACACGCAAGCAATTGGAGCTTGCTGCATCTTTTGGCGTCGATACAATCTTGGTTATTCCAGGAGCAGTAGGCGTTGATTTCATCCCGGATAGTGAAGTAGTCGACTACGAGCGTGCTTATGAGCGCGCGATTGAATGTATCACCACGCTATCGTCTGATGCTAAGGCAGCGGGCGTTTCAATCGGGATCGAGAACGTGTGGAACAAGTTCTTGCTTTCCCCGCTTGAGCTGCGGACATTCATCGACACCGTTAATTCCGATTATGTCGGCTCCTACTTCGATGTGGGTAACGTCGTCAGCAACGGATATCCCGAGCAATGGGTACGCATTCTGGGCAACCGTATCAAGAAAGTGCATTTCAAAGACTACCGCAGACAAGCGGGCGGATTGCATGGATTTGTTGATCTGCTTGCAGGTGACGTGAACTATCCTGCAGTAGTGGAGGCACTTCGCGCGATCGAGTATAACAACTATGTCATTGCAGAGATGATTCCGGGTTACACGCACCACGGTGAGCAAATCATTTACAACACATCCCGTGCGATGGATGCCATTCTGGGACGGGGCAACAACTAAAAGGGGGAAGCAGCATGATTAAGGTAGGTCTGATCGGCTTCGGTTTTATGGGACGGATGCATTTTGACAACTATACACGGCTTATGGCAGAAGGCGCGCCGGTTCAATTGAAGGCCATTTGCGATGTGCGCATCGAGGAATTGAAGGACGGCAAAGCAATCGGTAATATTGCGACGAATCAAGAGCTGTACAACCTTGATCCGTTCAATCTCTATACGGATATTGAAGAAATGATCGCGAGTGAAGAGCTGGATATGATCGATATCACGCTGCCGACCGGGCTTCATGCCGATATCACTTGTATGATGCTGGAGAAAGGCTACCACGTCATGTGTGAGAAGCCGATTGCTCGCACCGCCGAGGATGCATGGCGAATGGTAGCGACTGCAGAACGCACAGGCAAGAAACTCATGATCGGTCAATGTCTGCGCTTCTGGCCGGCCTATGAATATGCAAAAGCATGCATCGAGGATGGACGTTACGGTAAGCCGCTCGGCGGTTCATTCTTCCGCGGCTCAGGCCTGCCGGCAGAATGGTTCCTAGATGGCAGCAAGAGCGGCGGCTGTCTGCTTGACATGCACATCCATGATACGGATATGGTTCACTGGCTGTTCGGTGTGCCGGATAAGGTTTCTACAATAGGTCGCAATGTTATTCCTGGCAGCGCCTATGATATCGTGTCGACGCACTATGTATACGACAGTGGTCTTGTATTGAATGCACAAGCAGACTGGACGCTTCGCGGCGACTTCGGCTTCGAAATGACTTACCGCATTAATTTTGAGGGCGGGAACCTCATCTTCGCGGACAATAAGGTGAAGGTTAATCCAAACGAGGAGCCGAGCTTCATAGCGGAGCTATCCGATGATATGGGGTACTACTTCGAGATCCGTTCATTCATCGATTCGCTGGCGAACGATAAGCCGATTACGGTTTGTACGCCGGAGAGCGCAGCGCGCACACTGGATATTATCGAAGCAGAGCAGAAGTCGGCAGATGCCGGCGGTTCGTTCATCTCCCTATAGAATGGCGAAAGCCGCATCCCTGTTGAGGGGTGCGGCTTTTTTAAACGATTCACGCAGTTCTGCCGAAAAGACGTCAACAGTCCTATCATCTTATCCGATCGAATAGTTGACCCACTCATCTTGCACGCCGCCCATTTTGTCAAAGAAGCATTGCGCTCTGGTATTGTCTTTGGCGGTAATCCAGGACATGCGCGCATAGCCGAGATCATGGGTATAACGCTGGCAAGCGAGGAACAACAGAGATTCCACTTGTGTATCTCTATAGGGCTCCATGACATAAAGGTCGTTCATAACGGTGATCCGTTCGGCTTTCATGGTGCTATATGTAAAATAGAGCGTGGCGAAGCCGACCAGTTCTCCATCTTTAAGCGCTACGAATTGAATGCCTTCTTGTTTCTCGAGCAAGGTTTGAATCAACTGACGAACAACTCGATCTCCCGGCCATGCCTTCCGATAGAAGTCCACGATATAATTATGCATTAAGGCTGTTAGGCCGTTTACATCCTCAAACTCTACATTGCGTACTACGAGTGACATTATGGGTCCTCCCTTATGATCTTGTTACGGATAATTATATGATAGTATGTATAAATATACAATACAGTTCATGAAATTTTAACACAATCTTGAGAAACTTGTTTGCATACAAGCTAAGCATGAAATCACACAGCCAAAATAAAGAAATATTCACTTTTTATAGGAGTTAGCGCAAACGATTGCGCTCCGCTAAGAGCTCCACATGATTTTCGCCAATGATTTTCCTTAATGGATATCATTGACTGTAAAGCGTTTTCATACTAAGATAAAGGCAAAGAACTATGCTGATTCTTGCTAATTTAAGGGCAATGCTTTCCGGCCTTCGAGAACCGAAGCGGAACAACCCGGCTATCTCTTCTTTCAGGGGATAGCTCTTTTTATCGGCAGAAAGGGGATTCTACGGGCATTTGCGCAAACGATTGCGCAAAATTTCATGTTTTCATCGACTCAGGGAGCACAGCATCGTCAGTCATTTTAACTTAGGGAGGTAATGGAATGATAACCATGAAAGGCAAACGTCAAACTCGTATAGGGGCACTTCTTCTATCCATACTTATGGTTGTACAGATTGTAGGCTTCTTTCCACGGCAAGCAAATGCAGACGAGGCCGGGGCGGATGCGATTCAAGCGGATACCTTCGTTGAACAGCCGGGCGGCAACCATAAGTGGGTTGTAGTTGGCTCCTTCCAAGGCTGGAGTAACGACTCGACCGTGACACAGATGAAACATCTTGTTGGTGAGTTTTATGCGTACTCCACTGTGTTGGACGCAGGCCAGTATGCCTTTAAAATCGTGCACCAAGGTACGTGGGACGGTTATTCCAACAACGGCAACAACATCGAATTCACTTTGACTGAGCGAACGAAAGTCAACTTCTATCTCAATGATGAGTTAGGCCAAGTGCGCATCAGCTTGCCGAACGTCGAAGGTGCACAGCAGTATACACCTGCCCTTAGCTATGCGGAATGGCCGCGGCTTGTCGGCAGCATTCAATCCGTATTCGGCGAGTCCGAATGGGCACCGGATCAAGCGAAGCAGCTATTCGTGGATTATAATTTCGACGGATCGGTTTACAAGCTTCAACGCACGCTTCCGGCTGCGCGCTACGAAATGAAAGTGGTGCAAGGGAATAACTGGGATGCGAACAACTACGGTTCAGGCGGCGGCAACTTCGTGCTGCAAACACTGGATCCTGCGGATGTGACATTCTCTACTGTTCTAGCAGACCGCACGATTACGACGGACTATAAACCGGCAGATAGCCAGTTCGACGGTATGATTCACCGCGATAAGCTGGTGTATGACTCCCGTTCGGTTACCTATAAGAAACCTTTTGGCGCGATCAAAGAAGGCAGCGAGGCGGTAACGCTCCGCATCGCAACGGAAGCAGGCGACGCACAAGTGGTGCGCGTCGAGCTGAGCAACCCGCAAGGACTGGCTTCCGCATTCGATATGCGCAAGGCGACTTCATTTGACGAGAAGGATTATTGGGAAGTAACGATTCCGGCTTCTGCATTCCAAGGGATTGGCGTGTGGGGGTATAAATTCATTCTGATCGACGGCCCTGCGAAAGTTGAATATGGGGACGATGGATCACGCGGCGGCAGCGGAGCCTCTGCGGATGAGGGCGTACTACCTTACGATTTAACTGTGTACGACAAAGATTTCACGACGCCGGATTGGATGAAGAATGCGGTCGTCTATCAAATCTTCCCCGATCGTTTCTTCGATGGGGATGCTTCCAACAACCGCGCTAAGATCGTAGATGGCTATCGCGGCGGTGCAGCTCTCCCAGGCGAGACCCTGACAGAGAAGAACGGTCATAAGCTGCAATATTTTGATGGCGGCGTAACGAATGATCCTACTCCGGATCAGGTGTGGGGATCATGGAACGATGTACCGGAGAATCCGGACCGGACGACGCCTGAGCAGCAGCCGTATTTCCCGGGGGCGACTTCGGATGACCTCTGGACAAATGAGTTCTACGGCGGCGATATCGCAGGCGCGTCGCAGAAGCTCGACTATTTGAAGTCCATTGGCGTCAATGTCATCTACTTCAACCCAGTCGCATGGGCGGCTTCCAATCACAAATATGATGCGACGGATTATCAGCATCTCGATCCGATGTTTGGCGAACCGGTCTACAATACACCTGGGAACCCGGCTTCAGGACTGGATTATGAAGCAACGCGCGTTGCTTCCGACCGTGTATTCACGGCTTTCACGAAGAAAGCAAGCGAGATGGGCATCAAGCTGATCGTGGACGGCGTGTTCAACCATGTCGGCGATGACTCGATTTATTTTGACCGCTATGAGAAATATCCGGAGATCGGCGCTTACGAATTCTGGGCGAAAGTGTATGACAAAGTGAATAAGGACGGCGCAACGCTTGAAGCTGCCAAACAGCAGACAATCAATGCGTTCACTGCACAGGTTAACCCTGCAACTGGGGAGCATTATGCGTATCCGAATGATTTTGACTTTACAACTTGGTTTACCGTTTCCAACGAGCAAGTAGACGGTCACTACAAATACGAAGGCTGGTGGGGCTACGATTCCTTACCGGTTGTGGATGCACCTCAAGCAGCGGCCGGCGATACGGATGCCCTTCAAGGCAACCATGAGTGGAACGTGCAAGGGTATCGTGATCTCGTTATCGGTCATGACCTAAGCGGCAAAACAGACGAAGACGCAGATGCCTTGATGCAAAATGCGAACTCGCAGCGCTGGGAGTGGATGGGTGCGAACGGCTGGCGTCTGGACGTTGCGCCTGATGTGTCCTCGGGGACTTGGCAGCAGTTCCGCAAAGCGGTGAAATCGACAGCCGGCCGCGTGGACAGCAATGGCAACACCATTCCGGACCCGATCATTCTTGGCGAAGAGTGGGGCGTTGCAACTCGCTTCCTGCTGGGAGATCAGTTCGACTCCGTCATGAACTACCGTTTCCGCGCTGCCCTGCAAAGCTTCATTATCAGCGGCAATGCGGCGCAGTTCAATGATGCACTGGAGTCCATTCGCGAGGATTACCCGGCAGAAGCATGGCAAGTGATGCTGAACCTCGTAGATTCCCATGATACGATTCGTTCCATTACGAAGTACGATAAACCGGAGTGGGAAGAAGAGCATTTGGCCATTGCACCGGATGCGTCGGACAAAGCGCTCCGGATGCAAGCGCTAACGGCGATTTTCCAACTGGGCTATCCCGGTGCGCCAACGATCAACTATGGAGATGAAGTTGGTTTGACCGGTACGAAAGATCCGGATTCCCGCCGTACATTCCCATGGGAGCGCGTTTCCGGTTCCAATGGCGAATATGCAGGAGTTGGCAAGTACGCAACCTTGTTTGATACGTATCAGAAAGCAGCCAACATCCGTGAGAGCAATGAAGTATTCCGCACAGGTGAGCTGAAGACAGCCTACAACCAAGGCGATGTAATCGCCTACGCCCGCAAGACGGACAATCAAGCAGGACTAGTTGTCGTGAATCGCGGCACAACCGATGTGGCAATTGAAGCCAATGTAGCCGGATTCCTGCCTGAAGGCATCACGCTGGCAGATCAGCTGGGCAGTGAGATTGAAGGTACGGTTACAGGAGGCACGATCTCGCTTACAGTTAAAGCTATGAGCGGTTTGATGTTGACTTCAACGACTGAGCTAGTTACTGTGCCGCAGGTGCAGAACCTTACTGCAGTAGGCGGTAACGGCGAAGTTGCGCTGACATGGGATGCTGCTCAAGGTGCAACGGGCTACAATGTGTACCGTGCGGCAATCGAAGGTGCCGAGCTGCAGTTGGCCGGCCAAGCAGAAGGCAACACGTGGACCGATGTAAACGTGGAGAATGGGAAGAAGTACTACTACACCGTGACAGCCGTTACGGGCAGCGGGGAGAGTTTGCTGAGCGAGTATGCATCGGCGACGCCTTCTTTTGCAGTGAATGGGGTAGTTATCACGCAGCAATCTGACGCGGTTACGCTTGGCGTGGGTCACAAAACCTCCGAAATCCAAGTCACGATCGATATTCCGGGACTTACGGATAACGCAGCTTATGCAGGCAGCGAAGCGCCGAATCTGATTGCACGCCTTGCTTATTACCAAGAAGGCTCAAACAAAGCCGAAGCGGTAGAAACCAAACTGCGCTATAAGCAAGACACGCAAGACGGGAAGAAAGTGTATTGGGCGGCTTTCGAGCCAATCGAAGCAGGTGCCTACTATTACTTCGCCAAAGTCTCAAGCGACAACGGCGATACGTTCACAGAGTCCGCGCAGCAGAGCGTTGATGTACATGCAGACAATGGGGACACGACGGCACCTGAAGCACCTGGGCTCGCTGATATTATGACGGAGTCAAACCGCGTTCAATTGAACTGGACTGCGGCAGTGTCTGAAGAAGCGGCACATCATTATGAAGTGTATCGCAAGAAGGCGGATACGGAATTCGTCCGTATTGCTGTTGTAGACCCTACGGTTTCTTCGTATGTGGACTTTACGGTCAGCAATGATACGGCGTATACGTACAAAGTAGCAGCAGTGGACAGCGCTTATAATCGCGGGTATTCCGATGAGAAGTCGGTTACACCGAAGCTTGTCATGGTGGATGTGAAACTGCGCGTTCATCTTCCGAACTACACGCCGGTTCAAGACGATATCTTCTTGGCAGGCGACTTGAATGGCTGGAATGCATCGGGCAACAAGCTGAATGTACCAAGCGGTGCAACGACGCGCGATGTGGTGGAATACAGCTTTAAGATGATGGCCGGCAAATCCATTCAATACAAATACACACGTGGAGCTTGGTCGACGGAGGCATTGACTTCGCATACGCGTAAGGCCAATGACACCGAGGATGCCGGCAATTACGCGTACTCCTCGACGGATACGAATATGCAATTGACGATCAAGAACCAAGGCGGCAACACGATGGTTGTGGACGATTACGTTCTGCGCTGGGTGGATATGCCGATGATCGTAACTATGCCGCGTATCTCCTACGGCGATGATATTGCCTATACGACGGATGAAGAAGATTTCACGCTAAAAGCAAACGTACCTTATGGCGTGAACTTCACCATCAACGGTGAGCCGATTGATGCAGCGGATATGGATGCAGCGGGGAATGTGCTTGTCGAGAACGTGCCGCTTGCAGTGGGTGAAAATAACTTCACGCTGCATATTGAGCCGAGTGCGGAAACACTGGCACTGCCGTGGTACACCGATGCAGGTCGTGCGGGACAAGCGACGAAGACGCTTAAGCTTACGATTACAAGAGAAGGCGATCTTACGCCGCCTTCATCCGGCGGATCGGGCTCTGTAACCGTAGTTACCGATAGCAAACAAATGTCACCATCCGAATTGAAAGCTGCAATCAGCAAAGCAACAGGCAGCAAAGTGATTGTCGACACGGAAGGCAAGAGTCAGCTGGTATTGCCACTTAATACGGCAGAGCTTCTCGGCGATAAGTCGCTGGAAGTGATCCAAGGCGATGTTAAAGTTGCTCTTCCAACCGGTGTATTGAAAGAGCTAGTCAAGCAAGGCGAAGGCGCGGCCAACGGTGTTGGGCAAATTACACTTCACATGCAGCCGTTGAACGAGCAAGCTAAACAAGCACTACTGGCTAAAGCCGAGCAAGATGGCACAACTGAGCTGAATGCGGCATCGGATATTTACGATTTCCGCCTCGCCCTTGTAGACGCGGCTGGCAAGGAAAAGACGGTATTGAGCAAGTTTGCACAACCGCTTACTCTTACCTTCAAGGTGAAGGCTAATGCCAATACGAAGCGGATCGGTATCTACTACATCGCAGATAACGGTCAACTTGAGTTTATCGGCGGTAAACTGAATGATGACGGTACGATGACCGTGGAGATTTCTCACTTCTCCAGCTACGCTGTACTGGAGTTCACGAAGCGCTTCGCAGATGTGTCCGCGACTCACTGGGCAGCTGCGATGATTGGTGATTTGACGGCGAAGCATATTATGAACGGTACGAGCGCGGATCGTTTCGAGCCAAGCCGCAGCATTTCCCGTGCTGAGTTCGCAGCGCTGCTTGTGCATGCACTGGAGCTCAAAGCGACGAAGACGGCTGCGTTCGCTGATGTACCAGCAAGCGCTTGGTATTCACCTGCCGTGGCGGCTGCAGCTGAAGCGGGCATCGTGAACGGGCGCAGCGCAACGGCGTTCGCACCGAACGGCACGATTACGCGTGAAGAGATGGCGGTCATGCTCATGCGTGCTTATGAAGTGAAGCATGGCAAACATACAGCTGATCACGCAGCTGAGCTGAAGAAATTCTCCGATGTGAATGCCATCAGCAGCTGGGCTGCAGCATCGATCGGAGCAGCAAAGGAGCTGGGCCTCCTGGATGGCAAGACAGGCGGCAGCTTCGAGCCGCAAGGTAATGCAACTCGCGCCGAAAGCGCGAAAGTGATTTATAAGCTGCTTGAGGCATAATCTAGTCACCTCTATATGAAGAAACCTGCTCCCCGATAGGGGGAGCAGGTTTCTTTTTGCTATACAAATCTCGCAACTACCCAGTAAATAGTTCATTGACGGGGTTCAACCGTCGTGCCTCTTGAAATGTCTCGTTAATATGATGGTACTACGACAACGTATGACCACTTCCGCGCCGGAGCAGCTGTCCCGGCAGCTAACGGATGCAGGGAGAGAGGACAGCATGAAGATATTGTTGGCCACCTTTTGGCAGGTTCCGCATGTTGGCGGCGTTTGGAAGTATATGACGCAGCTGAAGCAGCGGCTCGAGCTGATGGGACATCAAGTGGACCTGCTCGGCAACGGTCCCGATAAAGTGCATATGCCCGGACTAAACAAGGAGATTGCCAAGGAAGTACTGCGTCCTCTAATCTCCGCCAAGCTGAACGCGTCTCGTATCCCGCAGATTCACGTGGATCACTATGTGATGCATTGCGAATATGAACGCTATTATTTGGAGCTGGGAGCTGCTTATTTTGGGCTTGAACATTATGACATTATCCATACGCATGATATTTTTGCCGCTAGGGCGCTCGGGCGGGTGAAGTCCCCCAGAACGGCGCTGGTTGCGCATATTCATGGCTCTGTCGCGATCGAAGTGACGATGAACTATCGGTTAAATCCCCAGTTAGGCGTAGCGGAGAACTCGCCGGCTTGGAATTATTTTAACGGCATCGAGCATTACGGCGCGAACTCGGGCGATGTAACGCTGACGGCGAACGAGTGGCAGAAGCAGCTGCTGGTAAACACGTTCGGAGTGCCGGAAACGCGAATTAAGGTGTTTCCATATGGCCTCGACATCGATGCATTCGAGCGGCAGGCAAGCAAAGGAACGACGATGCAGCGCCCACTGGGTAAGAAAATCATTATATGCCCTGCCCGCCTTTCATTCGTTAAAGGAATCGATATTCTCATTGCTGCACTTGGCATTCTGAAATGGACACGGCAGGACTGGGTGTGCTGGATCGTGGGGGACGGGGAGCAACGGGCTGAGCTTGAGCAGCTGACTGCGGCCCATCAGCTCCAGCAAAATGTCCTGTTTCTAGGCGTCCGGGATGATATTCCCGGGCTGCTTCGGATGTCCGATATTTTCGTTCACTCCTGTATTCAAGATAATCAGCCTTTCTCTTTAATGGAAGCACAGGTGGCTGGGCTGCCTTCCTTAGTGTCGACTGCAGGCGGTTTGCCTGAGATGGTTGAGCATGAAGTGACGGGTCTGATCTCTCCCGTGCGGGATTCGGTTAAACTGGCGGAGCAGCTGGGGCTGTTGCTTGCAAATGACAGTCTCCGAGAACAGCTTGGACGTAACGCAAGAGCATGGGGCACTGTCCACTGGTCGATGGACAGGATGGTGGAGCGGGTACTTGATGTGTATCAATCGGTTATTAAGAAGTAACAGCGAGAAGTGAGGTGGGAACCCATGCTGAATCAGCGATTCATGGTGAAGGGCGATTTATACAACCGTATATTCGCCGATCAAACGCCGGATCCCGGGATCATGGTGGACTATGAGGTGTGGAACCGAATATTAGCCGGGCTTAGAAGGGCGGAAGACTATAAGCTGCCCGACTGGCCTGTGCTTTCAACAGTGGTCGATAGTCAGAAGAAGTCATAACAGCAAAAGGGCGATCCAATAAGGATGCCCTTTTCTCATTTATTCCTCACGGAGCACGATACCCTGAAAAATCTCTTTCCACAGCTGATCATTCCCGTGCCATATTTCCTCGTTCGGCAGCTGAATGGCACATACATGCGGCAATGGCCAGTGCTGCTCGACGATACCGCTTACCGGTGCATGATTCACAACCAACAGACGATAACTGCCTGCTACCATAGCCGAAAGAACGTCAGTCAATTCTCTCGTTTCCTCGATGGTTGCTTCTGTACGAATGAATAGAATTTGCTCGCTCAAGGCGGCCTTTTCCAGGAAACGCGCGACCCTTCGGTCGTATTTGGCTTTCACCTCGGGATAAGCGTTTAACTCCGGCGGAAAATTGTTGTGGGTGTAGAAGTCGTGATTCGAGAACACATTGTATTCGGTCTCTTTGACATAGTACAGTTTCTCGCTTGCCTTGCTGATGACCTCCAAATGGCTGTAATCCATGAAGCGGGCGAACCGGTTTCGAAGCAGTCTTGTGACATCGGAGAGGTTCTGCGATTGCATCCAGTCCAGCGGACCGGCGAATGGCCGAATCTCATTAAGCTCCATTTGAATGGCCGGCAAACAAAGATCGCCGAGGCTGTAGATGGCGTCGTAGCTCCCTTTCAAGTCTACGAGTTGCATCGTCCACACATCCTTCCTTTCGTAGATAGACTCTATTTAGTTAATGCTTCTGATAGGGATTCCGCTTGGACAAATGGATGCGTGACCTTTGTTTTTGGGTGGCTGTTCGGGGCGGTTATGCCCTTACGTTTGCCATAGCTTCTCATACGATAATAGAAGGAAGACGTGCGGAGGAGGGAATACATGGCGATATTTCGGCTGGATGCCGCAGCTTTCGCGAGAATTGATTGTCGGTTTATAGAGTTTATTTCGTGGTCGATCGTCAATGACGGCGAGGAGGTATTCGATTGCCT
Organism: Paenibacillus sp. J22R98; assembly: GCF_059383835.1. NCBI lineage: Bacteria > Bacillati > Bacillota > Bacilli > Caryophanales > Paenibacillaceae > Paenibacillus > Paenibacillus sp. J22R98. The sequence goes on along the minus strand of NZ_JBXENW010000019.1, from coordinate 3,331 downwards.
CGTGCACGTCTATAATAACGGGATTTTATTCTACGAGACGCTGCAGGAGATGGAATCGCGAAAACCGATTGAATTGCCCCCGTTGACGCCGAACTATGCGCCGTTCAGTCTGCTGGTTGTGACGAACTATTCGACGTATAAGCCGATGCGAATTAAAGCCGTGCTTCGTAATCAAGGCGCTGTGATCGCGACATTGACAGAGAAGGACTTTGATCGGCTGGATTAAGGAGAGGCATTCGTGCATTTGCTGCAAATCATTTAAGGAATAGGAAAGGAATGTTCGGCATGAAATACTCGGATAAAAGTGGTGCAGATGTCGGCAGCTTTGAGCCCATTCTCGTCGGTCCCGAGCAAGTGGTTCTCACTTCGCTATTGCTTACTTCCATCCTGCCAGGTGACCGATTGGTGCTGCGGCTTGAGGTTGGGTGGGAGAATTCGGATATCATGAGCTGGGACTCGGGTGAGATGGAAATCATGCTGCGAGAAGACAGTCCGGATGGTGCGGTTGTCTATTGGAATATGGAGTCCTGTTTCATGAAAGTCAGAACGAAAGAACAACTGACCTTCGGAGGAACTGTTCCGCAGCGGCACTATTACTTGACTGTCCGATCAAACGATACGCGTGCGCGAATTACGGGTCCGTTCTCCCTTCAAGGATTCGTCTATGGACCATGAGCAAATAAACCAGCCCCGTTCGTCACTCTGATTGTCTTCAGAGCTGAGAACGAGGCTGTTGTTATTTTTGCCGCAGCTGCTGGATGTGCTTCGCTTTACGATTCTGTCCAGAATCGGTACGTTTCACCGACGCCACGCTCTATGCTGGTGATCGGCTCCCATTGAAGCGTGTGACGTGTTCGCTCACAAGATAAACAGCTGTGCATAATGTCGCCCGGTTTAGCCGGACGGTACAGCAGTTCAATTTCGCTGGGGTGAAGGTCTTGGAGCAGCTCAGCCAATTGATTGATCGACGTCCGAAGCCCTGTACTTACATGCAGCGTTTCAAGATTCCCGCGTGATGCTGCAGCAAGATTAGCCGAGACGACATCCCCTACATAGATGAAATCCCGCGTCTGGAGACCTTCTCCATTGATCATAAGCGGCAGGCCCTTCACTGTTCTTTCTATGAAGTTTGCGATGACACCGCCTTCGCCTTTGGCCGTTTGACCTGGACCGTATACGTTGCCGTAGCGGAGAATTGTATATCCCAATCCATAGAAACGGCTATAGAGGCGGATATAACGTTCAGCTGTCAGCTTGGACATTGCGTAGAACGAAATCGGATCCGTGGGATCCTGTTCGGTAATGCGATCCCTTTCCAAATTGCCGTATACCCCGGATGTGGAGGCAAAAATCAGCTTGCGAACGCCGGCTAGTATACAGGCTTCAAGCATATTTATCGTACCTCCGACATTAATGGAGGCGTCTCTGCTTGGATGTGCGATAGAGCGCTGTACGTCTGCTTGCGCGGCGAGGTGATAGACGACATCCGGTTTGACGGACGTTATGATTCGTTTTGCTCTTCCGAACCGAACATCTTCTATATGAAGGATCGCTTTCGGATCTACTCGTTCCACCGAACCCGACGAGAGGTTGTCGATGACATGAACGTCCGCTCCGCGTTCAACCAAACCTTTTACGAGATGCGAGCCGATAAACCCAGCCCCTCCTGTTACAACCACTTTCATGCGCCTGTTCCTCCCGCGTTGGAATCCCGATGTTTTATCGTACGCATGGAGCCGGGAAACCGCATGGGGCACAAGCCTTGCGATGGTGCTGATTTTTATCCGGAAGCTGTTTTATTCTGTGTCCTCATCACGGTATAATAGGCTCGAAGTGAGGATTACTTACCATGATTACTTGCTAACGAAGGAGTCGTTGTATGCCTACATACAATAAGCTTGTACGCGACCGTATTCCGGAAATCATCGCAAACAACGGCGAAACTTGCACGACTCGTATTCTGGATGAAGCTTCGTATCTTGCAGAACTGCGCCTTAAATTATCGGAGGAGCTCCGCGAGTATTTGGAGGCGGAGGATAACGCGAGCGCGCTAGAAGAGTTGGCTGATATCCTTGAGCTCCTTCATGCGCTATCACGTGTTCATGGCTTCAATGCCGAGCAGTTGGAAACGATAAGAGCGGAGAAATCCGCAAAGCGCGGCGGGTTTGACGAGCGAATTTATCTGGAGGATGTACAAGAAGCTTGATCCACGTAGTTATTCTCAAATTCATGAGGAGGATCCAACAATGTCCCAAGAACAATTAAAGCTGGCTAAAGAAAAATTCGATCGTGACGGTTATGCCGTCTATCCGGAAGTTCTCGATGCATCACTGATTCAAGAAGCCAAGCAGCATGTGGAGTGGCTCATGGAGAAGAACCCGGGACTTCGCCCGGAGAATCTTGGCCATACGCTATTGGCGGATGACCCATTCTGGCTTCGCCTTGTAAGCGATGATCGCCTGCTCGATATCGCAGAGCAGTACATTGGTCCGGATATCGCCTTGTTTGCTTCCCACTATATTAGTAAGCCGCCATTTGATGGCCGCCCTGTTCTCTGGCATCAAGACGGCAGCTACTGGCCGCTTGAACCGATGAATGTAGTTACATTGTGGCTTGCAGTCGATGACTCCTTGCCTGAGAACGGCTGTCTGCGAGTAATCCCGGGCACGCAAACGATGGAGCTTCAAGAAATGAAAGCCAACACGACAACAGCGAATGTTCTGGAATCCGAAGTGGATCCAGCATTAGTGGAAGAGGAGAAAGCAGTGGATCTCATCTTGCGTGCAGGCGGCGTATCCGTCCATCACCCAAGCATCATTCACGGCTCTGAAGCCAATCACTCCCCGCTGCGCCGCTGCGGATTGACGATTCGCTACATCCCGACCAGCACGTTAATCAAAGTACCGCAGTGGCCTTCGGCGTTCTTGCTGCGCGGCAAAGCCGTTCCGGGTATTAATGATTACTTGCCGTTTCCTAAGTTTGATGAAGCTCGCCATATGCCGTTTCAAGGCAGCGAAGAATGGAAATAATGCAGAACTGAAAGACATCATGGATGCGCGCTTGTTCACGCAGGCGCGCTTTTGTTATGGGTTATATGGATTGTAAAATAATACCTGTTGCAAGTGCGTTGGCAATCATGGTATATTCTAATTCCGCCGCTGAGAGATACAGGGACGCGGTGATCGAAACGAAAGCAAGTTGAAAAATAAAGCTTGCAATTATGTTTCGAAGTATGGTAAGATCTGATTCTGGGTCAACAAACCAGAACATGAAATTTGTTCTTTGAAAACTGAACAATGAGCGACCAGTCAAATGGTCATAAATCGCGAAA
>NZ_JBXENW010000018.1:0-57227 GCF_059383835.1 Paenibacillus sp. J22R98 | reverse complement strand
GAATACTAATCGGTCGAGGGCTTATCCTACGAACATTCGCTCGGATGTTCAACTTCGGATCAAGATCAGCTAAACAAGACCTTCGCAAAGGTTCGTATCCAGTTTTCAGGGCGTAAGTTGACCTGATTATTACGGCTGCCTCAGTCGTGATGGACAAGCAGTACTTTGAGGCAAATGTGTGGCGGTGTAGCTCAGCTGGCTAGAGCATTCGGTTCATACCCGGAGGGTCGGGGGTTCGAGTCCCTTCGCCGCTACCACACCTATATGGAGGCTTAGCTCAGCTGGGAGAGCATCTGCCTTACAAGCAGAGGGTCGGCGGTTCGATCCCGTCAGCCTCCACCATAATTTTTAAATGCGGAGCCGTGGTGTAGTGGCCCAACATGCCTGCCTGTCACGCAGGAGACCGCGGGTTCGAATCCCGTCGGCTCCGCCATTTAACTAAACTGTAAGGCTCGGTAGCTCAGTCGGTAGAGCAGAGGACTGAAAATCCTCGTGTCGGCGGTTCGATTCCGTCCCGAGCCACCATTTTCTTGTGGAGGGCTAGCGAAGTGGCCAAACGCGGGAGACTGTAAATCTCTTCCTCACGGTTCGGTGGTTCGAATCCATCGCCCTCCACCATTCCTTTAAAGTAAGAGCCATTAGCTCAGTTGGTAGAGCACCTGACTTTTAATCAGGGTGTCGTAGGTTCGAGTCCTACATGGCTCACCATTTCATAAACCATTCACCTGTAGGTCATTGACCTGCAGGTTTTTTTGTTGTTTTCTGCACAATATTACATGGGAAGTCAGAGTATTTCATACTGCTGCGGGTAAACTGAACACAAAGGGCTGTTCAGGGGGTTACACACAGAGATGAGATACGTATTAGCTGCCGTGCTTTGTTTTGCGATTGTTGCTGTATTGGTGCCGATTTTGAGGAAATACGCCATTCGTATGGGATTTGTAGACAAGCCATCTTCGCGTAAAATCCATCGTACCCCCATTCCGCTGATGGGCGGAGCTGCGCTTTATGCCGGGATCGTAATAACCTTGTTTATATTCCAAGGTGCAACCCCGCTAAGCATGACGATTAGTATTGGCGGCTTGATCCTGGTCATCATTGGTTTAGCGGATGATGCGGCGAAAGCGAATGGAGCAGAATTCCCCGTGTGGCCGCGGGTGCTGGTTTATTTGGCTGCGGCGATCCTGCCGTTGTTCTTTGGGATTCGAATCGAGGGACTGTCGAGCCCGAACGGTTTGATTCATTTTCCGACATGGCTCGGGATAATAAGTTCAATTATATGGGTGTTTGCACTGATCAATATGATTAATTTCATTGACGGTGTGGATGGACTTGCTTCAGGTGTTTCGACATTATCTTCATTAACTTTATTTATAGCCGCGCTGTTGAAGCATCAGCCATCAACTGCAATGCTCGCCGTTATTCTGGTTGGAGCCTGTTTGGCATTCCTGATTTATAATTTCTATCCGGCAAGAATCTTCATGGGGGATGCCGGTGCGGCCTTCCTCGGCTATGCACTGGCTGTTACTGCGGTCGATGGTGCTTTCAAGAGCGCGACGCTCGTTACCGTAGCTGTACCTCTGCTGGCGCTTGGCGTGCCTATATTGGATACAGCAGTCGTCATGCTCCGCAGACTGCTTTCCGGTAAAGGACTACATCGTGCAGACAAGCTGCATACTCACCATGTGTTGATGCGCTGGGGGTTAACCCAGATTCAAACCGTATCCTTTATCTACCTTATTGCGGCGCTTTTCTCCTTATTATCCATTGTTCTACTGCTTGCCTTAAGCTGAAATAGATCCCAATCTATGGTACAATGTCCCAAGAAGAAACAGCTTTCGCCATCAACATATGGTGGTGATATCCATTTCTTCCTAGAATATATAAGCGAAGGATGTCAGCACTTATACTTCCTTATATAATAAAGCGCATTTCTGCGTGGATAGGATAGGGGCAAGCCGATGAGTGAAGCAAAATGGATAGCGCAATTGCAAACTGTTCTGGATTGCCCGGTCCGTGAGCATCAATTGCCAATGCAAGATTGGAGAATGCTGGCCGAAGATCGGACAAGCACAGAAGAGCAATCATCACTTAAAAATAATTCGGTTTCCATTGGCGATTATGTCCATGGTACCGAAGGTACAGTTTGGTTCGTCATGAATGTTAATTTGCATACGGTCGATCTGCTTGAAATCGAGCGGAGTCAGCTGTCTGAGAAGGAACAGCGTCTTATCAGCTGGACGTTATCCGAAATGCTTGCCGTACGCTCTAAGAGCTACGAAGGCGTTACGGAATCTGAGCGGTATGCGCGAGAACTCGGTGCTTGGATTGATGAGCAGCTGGACTCCGCTGAGCCGAAGCATTCGCTGCCTGAACGATTAATTGCACGGGGAAGATTATTCTCTTCCATGATCCCGTTCATGCTCGTCTGCGAGCAGGCCGAATCCGGGCGCTCAAGCTACAGCGAATTGGAGAAGCTGCTGCGCACGTTCCTTGCGGAAGAGGTCATTATCATTCCGCTTAAGGAGCAGGAGTGGCTTGTACTTGGGCCGGTTTCGCTTATCCACGAAGCCCAGTCCGAAGAACGCGATGATGAAGAAGAGGAATCCGTCGAGGAAAGCTTGGCTTCCATCGTCAATGGTTTGAATGAAATGCTGACCAGCGAGTGGATGGGGGAGTGCCATCTTGCTGTATCTCAGCCGATCTCTCCGGCTAATTCATTAGTTGGAACGACTGCACTGCTGCGTGAAACCGTTCACCTTGGGAGAACATTTCATATCGGATCCAATATTCATTTGCCATGGCTGCTTCATTTAGAGCGTCTGTTAAACACCATTCCTGAAACGCACCGTCTTAAGTTTGTAGAGCAAGCGTTGAAACGTACGGATGCTTTTCTAGACCCGGAGATCTTAACGACGTTGGAAACCTTCTTCAGTCTAGACTGCAATGTAAGCGAAACCGCGAAAAAACTCTATATTCATCGGAATACACTTCTGTACAGACTCGATAAGCTAAAACAGGAGACAGAACTCGATGTTCGGCAGTTCCGTGATGCGGTATTAGTCAAAATTATTTTACTATTGTATAAAGTGACGAAAAGGTCGTAGTTTTTTTGTAAAGTATGTGCATAGTCATTAGGACAGCACTGATATACACTAAGGTTATTGAATTACACTATTTCTTTTAGGGGGAAATACAATGGCTGGTGTACGCTTAGAGCACGTTTACAAAAAATACGCGGGAACTGATCTCGCTTCCGTAAAAGATTTCAACCTCGACATTAAAGACAAAGAATTTTTGGTTCTTGTCGGTCCATCGGGTTGCGGTAAATCCACAACACTTCGGATGATCGCAGGTCTGGAAGAAATCTCCGAGGGTAAACTGTTCATCGGCGAGCGTCTTGTTAATGACGTTGCCCCTAAAGACCGCGACATCGCGATGGTATTCCAATCCTACGCTTTGTACCCACACATGAACGTATACCAAAACATGGCTTTTGGTCTTAAACTTCGTAAATTCAAAAAAGCGGAAATCGACAAACGTGTTCGTGAAGCCGCTAAAATTCTTGATATCGAGCATTTGCTTGACCGTAAACCAAAAGCATTGTCCGGTGGTCAACGTCAGCGTGTTGCCCTAGGCCGCGCAATCGTTCGTGAACCACAAGTATTCTTGATGGATGAGCCGCTTTCTAACTTGGATGCTAAACTTCGTGGTCAAATGCGCGCGGAGATCTCCAAATTGGCTAAACGTCTTGAAACAACTGTTATCTACGTAACGCATGACCAAATCGAGGCAATGACAATGGGTGACCGTATCGTCGTTATGAAAGACGGTATCATTCAACAAGCTGCTTCCCCGGAAGAGCTGTACAACCACCCAGTTAACATTTTCGTAGCAGGCTTTATCGGCGCTCCTTCGATGAACTTCATCACGGGTACGCTTAGCGAAGCTAACGGCGCTATTCGCTTCAAATCGACTGGTATCGACGTTCTTGTTCCAGACGGCAAAGCACAACAATTGAAAGATAAAGGCCTTCTTGGTAAAGAAATCATCCTTGGTATTCGTCCTGAGGATCTTCACGAAGAGCCTGTGTTCCACGAGGCTTCCCCGCAAACAATCGTGAACGCTCACGTTGAAGTTGCTGAGAACCTTGGTCACGAAATGTTCTTGTACCTGAACGGTCTTGGCAAAGACACAGTTATCGCTCGTGTTGACGGCCGCTCCGGCGTTAAAGAAGGTACAAACGTGAAGCTTGCTCTTGATATGAACAAAGTTCATGTCTTCGACAAAGAGAGCGAACTGAATGTATTTGAAGTATAAGATAAGGCGCTGAGCCTTTACTGACAACCGCCCGAATTATCGGGCGGTTGTTTTTATTTGTTATTTCCGATACGATAACGATATCTGGTTAATTAATCTAACAACTCGTAGCTGGCTGCGATTTTGAGGAGGCCGAAATAGTGGCTAAGAAAGTGAAAGTGTCCGATCTGGTAAGTCAATTTCAGCTCGAAATACTAAGTGGAGAAGACGGACTCCGCCGCAGCATTACGCTAGACGATTTATCACGCCCAGGTCTTGAGGTAGCAGGTTATTTCGACTACTATCCGAAGGAACGCGTACAAATTTTGGGGAAAACCGAAATTACGTTTATGGACACGCTTAGCAAACAAGAACGTGTGGATCGCATGGAACGTTTATGCGATGATGAAACGCCATGTTTCATTATCACTCGTGGGATGGAGGCGCCGGCCGAGCTGCTCGAGCAATCGAATTTGAAGCAAATTCCGGTACTTCGCAGCAATGCGGCTACGACGATTTTTTTAAGCCGCATTACCAACTTCCTTGAACGGAAACTGGCACCGTCGGCTACTATTCATGGTGTTCTTGTCGACGTCTATGGCGTCGGTATGCTCATAACGGGCGGCAGCGGGATTGGTAAGAGCGAGACAGCGCTTGAACTCGTGAAGCGAAGCCATCGCCTTGTAGCGGATGATGCTGTTGAAATTCGTCAAACCTCCGATGGACAATTGCATGGTACGGCACCTGAACTTATTCGCCATTTACTTGAAATTCGCGGTCTGGGTATTATCAATGTCATGACGCTGTTCGGCGCGGGCGCTGTTCGCAACATGAAGAAGATCAGTGTAGTTATCAAGCTCGAGAACTGGCAAGCGGACAAGCAGTATGACAGACTCGGCTTGGATGAGGAAACAACGAGAATTATCGATACGGATGTACCGATCGTTACAGTCCCGGTTCGTCCGGGCCGAAACTTAGCGGTTATTATCGAAGTGGCTGCGATGAACTTCAGATTGAAACGGATGGGCTACAATGCGGCGCTGCAGTTTACGAATAAGCTGACGGAGACCATTGCCGAGGATTCCGATGATTTTGATTGATTCTCGTAGATACAAATGAACATGAAGTCTGATTGAAGATCGAAAATGGAGAGAGAAGGAGCCGTTGACGCATGTATGGATTACGTTTAGATCCGATTGCTTTTTCGCTGGGCCCTATTACTGTGCATTGGTACGGTATTATCTTGGGAACGGCAGCGCTTGTGGGATTGCTGCTTGCAGTTCGCGAAGGTAAGCGATTCGGGTTATCGCCGGATTTCTTCATGGATTTACTGCTGCTTGGTGTACCGTCTGCTATTCTAGGCGCGCGGATTTATTTTGTAGCGTTCAAGTGGGACGAGTATAAGGGCAATCTACTTGATTTCTTCAAGATTTGGAATGGCGGCATTGCGATATTCGGAGCGCTCATAGGCGCTTTCATATGCGGTATCATTTATTTCCGATATAAGGGCTACAGCTTCTGGAGAATCGCGGATATCTGTGCGCCATCGCTTATTGCAGGTCAGATGATTGGTCGTTGGGGAAACTTCGTCAATCAGGAAGCGTATGGGGGACCCGTTGAAGAGAGCTTCCTGCGTGACACGCTTCATTTGCCGAGTTGGATCGTAAACGAAATGAATGTTGGCGGCGTATTCCACCATCCGACATTTCTATACGAATCGCTTTGGAACCTGCTTGTACTGGTAGTGCTGCTTGTCCTTCGCCGTCGTCCGTTCTTGCGGGCGGGTGAACTGCTGATGACTTACTTTATCGGGTACTCCGTCGGACGTTTCTTCATTGAAGCGCTGCGTACAGACAGCTTGGCTTTCCATGGCGCTTCGTGGGCGGCTTCCGTTATGAATGCATTATGGTCCCCAATGGGTCTGGTTTTCGATCAAGGTTACTTGAATCCTGCAGAGGGCAACATTCGGATTTCGCAACTGATATCGTTATTGCTGATCATCGCTGCGATTGCAATGATCATCGGACGCCGTACTACGGGAGAAGCAAATGCTCATTATAGCGATCCGGTTATCAATTACAAAACCGGTTTACCGGCAGGCGCAACACCTGAGAAAAAGGTTGATCGTACGGGATTGGATAAGGAATCCGCCGGGGGTCACGGAGAATCGACATTAAAGGAGTAATTAACAATCGCATGGCAGCAGTAGTGAAAACAATGTTGTTTGACTTAGACGGCACGATTATGGACACGAATGAGCTGATCATTCAATCGTTCTTGCATTCCCTTAAAGGAATTGTTCCTCCTGAGTTTGATCGGGAGCATATTATACCAAGCATGGGACAGCCGCTTACGATGCAGATGCAGCTGTTCTCAGGCCGTGAAGATGTTACGGACCTCGTTGCAGCTTACCGTGAAATCAATCTTCAGATGCATGACGATTATGTATCGGCATTCCCACAGGTAGTGGAAGTGTTCGCAAAGCTCCATGAAGCTGGGATAAAGATCGGAATCGTTACGACCAAAATGAGATTGACGACGGAGCGAGGGTTACGTTATGTAGGCTTGTACGATTACGTAGAGCCGGGCGCGATCGTAACGATTGAAGATGTTGAGCATCCGAAGCCGCATCCGGAGCCGGTTCTGAAAGCATTAGAAGCAATAGGCGCTGATCCGGCGACGACATTGATGGTTGGCGATAGTGTTGTCGACATCGAAGCTGCTGAGGCGGCAGGGGTTATCTCCGTTGGCGTGGCGTGGTCACTGAAGGGTGAAGCGAAGCTGAAGGAAAGCGGTGCGCGTCATGTGATTCATAACATGCGCGAGCTGTATGCATTCGCGGGATTGGAGTAGAGCACCACTTGAGAAACGTTGAGCGTTATCCGGTAGAAGGGCCTAATGCCCTGTGGCAAGTATACCGTACGGTCAGCAGATTTAAGGCCGTACGGAATTTTATCTTCATCCAGATAGCGCGTTATTGTCCCTCATTGCCAGTGAAAAATTGGATTTATCGGCATGTGCTTGGCATGAAGGTAGGGCGCCACTGTGCGTTTGCACTTATGGTAATGGTGGACGTGTTCTTCCCGGAGAAGATCAGTATCGGGGAGAACTCCATCATCGGCTATAACACGACGATATTGACGCATGAGTATTTGATCAAGGAATACCGCCTTGGCGAGGTTCGAATCGGTTCGGGTGTCATGATCGGTGCGAACACTACGATTCTTCCCGGCGTTGTCATCGGAGACGGCGCAGTTGTCGCGGCCGGATCGGTTGTTCATAAGGATGTGCCGCCCGGAGCTTTCGTCGGTGGCAATCCGATTGCGGTTATACGCAGTGGGATGGATCAAGGTACATAATGGCACTCTTTGCGGGTCAGAAACGGAGAGCGATGCTCTCCGTTTTTTCTATATCTACAGGCTTCGGCAGTTGGATACAACCGGTTGCAGGTGTATTGACGAATAGGGGGACGCGTGGTATTATTACGACTAATCCTTTATTTTGGCAGTATGGTAATATGGTAACACGTTAACTAACTAAAGCATTGTGGGTGAAAATAGAATGTCTAAACCGAAGGTATTTGAGAAGCCGATTGGCGTGAAAGATTATTTGCCTCATGCCGTCACGAAGCTGAGACAAATCGAGAATCAAGTGCTTGCCTGCATGAGCTCTTGGGGATATGAACAAATCATGACCCCTACTATGGAGTATTACGATACAGTCGGTGTCGCCAGTTCGACCTCCGACCAGAAACTATTCAAGCTGCTTAACAATCGCGGTACGACGTTGGTGCTTCGCTCCGATATGACGGCGCCGATTGCACGTGTCGTTAGTTCCGTATTGAAGGATGCGCAGTTCCCTGTGCGTCTCTCTTATCATTCCAATGTGTTCCGGGCGATTGAAGAGGAAGCCGGCCGCGAGGCGGAGTTCTTCCAAACAGGCGTTGAGCTTGTCGGAGACGCTTCCCCTGAGGCGGATGCCGAAGTGGTCGCGCTTGCGATCGCATCGCTTAAAGCAGCAGGCGTGAACCGTTTCAAGATAGCCATCGGGCATGTTGGCTTCCTGAACGGTCTGTTCGAGGAAGCATTGCCGGGGCAGGTGGCTGCTCAAGAAGAGCTGAAGGCGTATTTGCTCGGGCGCGATTATGTCGGGTACCGCGAGGGCCTGCGGAAGCTGACGCTGCCTGATGCGATGCGCAGCGAGCTCGAAGGCATCACTCGTTTGCGCGGTGGGCAGGAGATTTGCAGCCAAGCGATGGCGCTTAGCCTCGATCAAACGGCGCAGGCTTCGATTCAGCATCTCTGCGAGATGTGGGATGTGCTTGAGGCGTATGGCGTGTGCGAGCATGTATTGATTGATTTAACGATGATTGGCGATTTTAAATACTACACCGGCATGACTTTCGAAGGCTATGCGGCGGATCTTGGATTCCCGGTAGCGAGCGGCGGCCGCTATGATAACTTATTGAAACAGTTTGGTCGTCCTGCGCCTGCAACAGGTTTTGCGCTTAAGACCACGCGAATTCTGGAGCTTATCGGGGACAATGCAAACGAAGCGAGAACGGAACGCGTACTGATTGGTTATGATGCTGCCGGCCGTGCTGCGGCGCTCAATAAGGCGCGTGAGCTGCGTGAAGAAGCGGAAACGGTTAGCAGCGGGAACAGTGGCGATGCGATCGTAGTGGTGACGGCGAAAATGGACGGGGCTGACGCTCAGCAGGCTGTGCTTGCTGCATCGGATTCGGTCGACGGACAGGTGAACTACAAAGGCGTCACGTTTACGAAGCTGTTGACGTTCTTCGGCGGCGCACAGGGAGGGACTTCAAGATGAGCAACGGTATATACACCGGCGATACATCGGGACGCGAACTGCTCAAGGTCGCGATGCCGAAGGGGCGTATCTATAAAGTAGCATCGAATCTGTTTCGGGAAGCAGGCGTGCCGATCCCAAGTGATTTTGACGACACGCGGAAGCTTATTATCGAACTGCCGGAGCTGGGCATGTCCTTCATCATGGCGAAACCCGTCGATGTACCGACCTATGTCGAGTACGGCGTCGCGGATATCGGCATCGTAGGCAAGGATGTGCTTATGGAAGAAAATAAAGACGTCTATGAGCTGCTTGATCTTGGTATCGCCAAATGCCGCATGTCCGTTATCGGACTGCCGGATTGGAAGCCGGTCATTCAGCCTCGTGTGGCGACGAAGTATCCCAATGTGGCCTCGCAATATTTTCGCGAATTGGGGCAGCAAGTGGAAGTGATCAAGCTGAACGGCTCTATTGAGCTGGCGCCGCTCATTGGGCTTGCTGACCGTATAGTCGACATGGTCGAGACGGGGCAAACGCTTCGCGAGAACGGACTCGTGGAGATGGAGACGATTTTTGGCATTACAAGCCGGCTAATTGCCAACCGTGTCAGCTACCGAATGAAAAATGATGCGATTCAAAGCCTGTGTGATAAGCTGCAGACTGCGATTGCGGCTAAAGCAGGCGTATAGATAGCTAGAGATCGGCCGCTAAGCGTAATCAAAGGCGCTTATGCGGCGGTGAAGTGAAAAGGAGCGGGTGGCGTTATGCGGAAGCTGCGTGCGGAGCAGTTTGGATTAACACGTAAGGTGGACTACGGCTCACCGGAGCAAAATGAATCGGTACGCCAAATCGTAGATGCGGTACGTACCGAAGGAGATGCGGCTTTGCTGCGTTACACAGAGCAGCATGACCGCGTAAAGCTGGACGAGTCGCAGCTGCGTGTCACGGATAGCGAGATACAAGCCGCTTATGATCGCGTGGATGAGGGCTTTCTGACGGCGATTCGTGAAGCGGCGGCGAACATTCGGAAATTCCATGAGAAGCAAATGCGCCAATCATGGGTAGATGTGCAGCCGGACGGTACGATGCTGGGACAATTGCTTAGACCGCTTAAGCGTGTTGGTGTCTATGTCCCAGGCGGGAAAGCAGCTTATCCGTCTTCGGTGCTTATGAACGTCATTCCGGCACAGGTTGCCGGTGTACCGGAAATCGTGATGGTGACGCCTCCGGCAACGGGCGGTAAAGCAGGAATCGATCCGTATATTCTTGTAGCGGCTGCAGAAGCAGGTGTGAAAGAAATGTACCGCGTTGGTGGTGCGCAGGCAGTAGCGGCTCTGGCTTATGGCACAGCGACGATTCCGCCGGTTGATAAAATTTGCGGACCGGGCAACATCTACGTAGCTCTCGCGAAGCGTTCGGTATATGGCGTTGTCGCGATCGACAGCATCGCCGGACCGAGCGAGATCGTTGTATTGGCCGATGAGACGGCCGACCCTGCTTATGTGGCCGCGGATCTGCTGTCGCAGGCCGAGCATGATGAGATGGCGTCTGCGATTCTTGTAACGACATCGGAAGCACTTGGCGATGCAGTCGCTATTGAAGTTGAGAGGCAGCTGGCGCTGCTTCCCCGCGAAGGCACAGCTAGGCAGTCCATTGACGGCTACGGCGCCATTCTGATCGCCGAAACGATGACTGAAGCGATCGACGCGGTGAACCGTATGGCACCGGAGCATTTGGAAATTATGACGGCAGAGCCGATGGCGCTGCTCGGCCGGATCGAGAACGCCGGTGCGATCTTCGTCGGACCGTACAGCTCGGAGCCGGTCGGCGATTATTATGCCGGTCCGAATCATATTTTGCCAACGAACGGCACGGCTCGATTCTCGTCTCCCGTGAATGTGGATGACTTCGTGAAGAAGTCCAGCTTGATTTACTATAGCAAGGATGCATTGCTCGCTAATGGCGATAACATTATGACGCTTGCCCGCCATGAAGGGCTCGAGGCGCACGCTAGGGCGATCGAAATTCGACTGGAGCGGGAGCGTAACGCTTAATCTAGGCATTCGTGATGAACATCATCGTCAAAAATATAGGGTAGAGTGGAAAGAAGGATGAGTGCTACATGGCAGAGAACCTCGCAGTCCGCGCGGCTGAAGTTGCGCGTAAGACGAATGAAACGGACATTAAGCTGGCTTTCGGAGTGGACGGAACCGGGATCTCCAAGATCGATACCGATGTTCCTTTCCTGAACCATATGCTGGATCTATTCACGAAGCACGGTCAATTCGACCTTACCGTGGAAGCGCGCGGCGATGTAGATATTGACGATCACCACACGGTTGAAGACATCGGCATTTGCCTGGGTCAAACGCTTCGCGAAGCACTGGGCGACAAACGCGGCGTTAAGCGTTACGCTTCCGTGTTCGTACCCATGGACGATGCGCTGGCACAGGTGGTTATTGATCTGAGCAACCGACCGGCTTTCGAATATCGCGCGCAGTATCCGTCCCAGCAAGTAGGCAGCTTCCAAGTCGAGCTGGTTCACGAGTTTCTGTGGAAGCTGGCGCTTGAAGCGCGCATGAACCTGCATGTAATCGTTCATTACGGGGTGAATACTCACCATATGATCGAAGCGGTATTCAAGGCGCTTGGCCGTGCGCTGGATGAAGCGACAAGCATTGACCCGCGCGTGCAAGGAGTGCCTTCGACGAAAGGAGTGCTGTAGGATGATCGCGATCATCGATTACGGCATGGGCAATCTGCACAGCGTCAGCAAAGCCGTTGAGCGACTCGGGTATGAAGCGGTCATTACCGCCGATGCCCAGGTGATCATGGAGGCGGATGGTGCGATTCTGCCGGGAGTTGGCGCTTTCGGCGACGCGATGCAGAATTTGCAGAATACCGGCCTTGAAGAAGTGACACGCTTCTACGCTGCATCCGGCAAGCCGCTGCTCGGCATTTGCCTTGGCATGCAGCTGCTGTTCAGCGAAAGCGAGGAGTACGGACAGCATCAAGGCTTGGGGCTGCTCCCCGGCAACGTCATCCGCTTCCGCGGCGACTTCAAGGTGCCGCATATGGGCTGGAACAAGTTGTCGTTTAAGCAGCAGGAGAGTCCTTTGTTTAAAGGGCTTGAGGGGGGACATGTGTACTTCGTCCATTCCTTCCATGCGAAGCCGCAGCGCGGCGATGATCTGCTCGCCATTACGGACTACAACGGTCCGGTGACCGCCATTGTCGGCAGAGGCAATGTGTACGGCATGCAGTTCCATCCGGAGAAAAGCGGCGAGCTCGGCATGAGCCTGCTTCGGAATTTCCTCGCGTTGACGACAGAATCTAGAGAAACCGCTCGATAGATGCGAGTGGTGTTCTACATATCAAGCTAGAAGGGAGGCGGCTTTCGGATGCTGGCTAAACGTATTATTCCATGTCTGGACGTGAAGGACGGCCGGGTCGTGAAAGGCATCAACTTTGTCAACTTGCGCGATGCAGGCGATCCTGTGGAGCTTGCGGCAATTTACGACTTTGAAGGCGCGGACGAGCTTGTTTTCCTTGATATCTCCGCTTCGGTTGAAGGCAGAGCGACGATGATCGAGGTCGTCAAACGAACGGCCGGAGAAATTACGATCCCGTTTACGGTGGGTGGAGGCATCTCTCACGTCGATGATATGAAGCGGTTGCTTCGTGCCGGAGCCGATAAGATCGGTATCAATACGGCAGCGGTCAAGAATCCGTCGCTTGTGAAGGATGGCGCGCGTAAATTCGGATCGCAGTGTATCGTTGTTGCAATCGATGCCAAGTTCAACCCGGCTTGGGGCGAATGGGAAGTGTACACGCACGGCGGACGTACAGCAACCGGCATTAAGGCGCTTGCTTGGGTGAAGGAAGTGGAGTCGCTTGGAGCGGGTGAAATTTTGCTCACCAGCATGGATGCGGACGGAACGAAGGACGGCTTCGATATTAAGCTGACACAAGCGGTTTCGCAGTCGATCAGTATTCCGGTTATCGCATCAGGCGGAGCGGGCAAAGTGGAACATTTCTACGATGTATTTCAGCAGGGTCATGCGGATGCGGGTCTTGCGGCAACGATTTTTCATTATAAAGAATTGACGATCCGCGATGTGAAGGATGACTTGCGGCTGAAAGGAGTCGAGATCAGGTGAGTACTGGACAAGGAAATGAAACAGTTGCTGCAGCGATTAAATGGAACGAGGCTGGCCTCGTGCCGGCAATCGTGCAGGATGCTAACAGCAAAGAAGTTCTCATGATGGCTTATATGAATGAGGAATCGCTTGGTCGTTCAATCGCAACGGGCGAGACCTGGTTCTGGAGTCGTTCGCGCAATGAATTGTGGCATAAGGGAGCGACAAGCGGCCATACGCAGCGAATCGTCTCGATGCACTACGATTGCGACGGCGACACCCTCTTGCTTCGTGTTGAGCAGACCGGACCGGCTTGCCACACAGGCTCGTACAGCTGCTTCACGAATGAAGTGAACGGCATTCAAGGTGTGGACGCGAATGCGACAACGCTGACCAGCGACCGTTTCGCCATGTTGAATCAGCTCGAAGCCGTAATCGCACAGCGTTATACAGAGCGCCCTGAAGGTGCGTATACGACGTATCTGTTCGAGAAGGGCGTCGATAAGATTTTGAAGAAGGTCGGCGAAGAATCGGCAGAGGTCATTATTGCGGCCAAGAACAAAGACAATGATGAGCTCCGCTGTGAAACGAGCGACCTGATCTTCCACTTGATGGTGCTGCTCCGCGAGCGCGGCTTGTCCTTGGATGAGGTCATGGCTGAGCTTGGCCGTCGCCACAACAAATCCAAGCAGCCGAAGTAAATTAAGCCGCAGCTGCTAATATGAGGAACCGAGCCTGATTGCCAGTGCTCGGTTCTACGACGTTTTGCCATAAAACGTTCATAAATCGGGACAAACCGCGCTAGATGTTGAAAGACGCCGAGAACGCGCAATTGTAGCGGATAATGGGTCTTTTTGCGCATTTGATCGTTTTTTGAAATATTACGATTTCCATGTATAATGAAGGGTGTCGAATCAAGCGGTGTTTTTGATGCATGTAAATAAAAAGTGGTCTAATCGCTCAGGAGGGTATTATGTTGTTTAGCGACAAGCTGCGTATTTTCTCGGGGTCCTCGAATCCCAAACTTGCGGAACGGATTTGCGAGAATCTAGGTATGGAGCTCGGTAAAATCAAAGTGTCTCGTTTCAAAAGCGGTGAAATTTATGTTCACTACGAGGAAACGATCCGTAATTGTGATGTATTCCTTGTACAGTCGTTCTCACATCCGATCAATGATCATTTTGTCGAATTGCTCGTCATGATCGATGCGGCGAAGCGTGCTTCCGCGCGTACCGTCAACATCATTGTGCCGTACTACGGTTATGCACGCCAAGAGCGCAAAGCTGCTCCGCGTGAACCGATCTCGGCTAAAATGCTTGCGGACGTACTGACGACCGTTGGTGCAAACCGCGTTATTACGATTGATCTGCACGCACCGGCGATCCAGGGCTTCTTCAATATCCCAGTGGATCATCTGACGGGTCTTGATCTAATCAGTGATTATTTGAAATCGAAGAACATTAAGAATCCGATTGTAGTATCTCCGGATGCGGGCCGTGCCTCAACTGCTGAGAAGCTGGCTAACTATCTGGATGCTCCGTTTGCGATTATGATTAAGAAACGTCCGGCACACAATGAATCCGTTATTACCCATGTTATCGGTGATGTTGAAGGCCAGACTCCAATAATCATCGAGGACTTGATTGATACGGGCACAACAATCGTCAACGTTGTAGAAGGTCTCAAAGAACGCGGCGCTGAAGATGTGTACGTGTGTGCAACGCACCCGCTCTTCTCCGGCCCTGCAGTGCAGCGATTAGACCATCCGAATATTAAAGAAGTCGTGGTAACGGACTCTATTGCGCTGCCGGAGAACACTTCCGACCGCTTTACAGTATTGTCTGTAGCGCCAATCTTAGCCGAAACGACGCGCATTATTATTGAGGGCGGCTCCATCAGCACGCTCTTCAAAAATGCCGGAATCTAGGCGACATACGGTCTGTACGTAAGGCCAAACTCCGAAATCGCGGGCGAATGCCCGCGATTTCCCACATATTCTTTCGTGTAAGGATAGGCCGCGCTATGGTATAATCGTAGAATATTTGTTTGTACCGGGGAGGTGCCTTTTGTTATGAAAGAAAAGAAAATTGCGGTAGCCAGCCACAGCACGAAAGTCATTCCGATTCAATGGGACGCAACGTTCTTCTTCGAGCGAGCGGTTCGGTCGATGGATCGTTATCATTATGACAAGGCACTGAAGTATTTCCGCCGCGCGGCCGAGTATGAACCGGATAATCCGGTGAATCATTGCAATATGGCCGGCATTTTGTCAGAAATGGGCAATTACGAGGAGTCGAATCGAATCTTGTCGTCGATTGTGAACGAGCTCGATCCGGAGATGACGGAATGCCATTTCTATATGGCGAACAACTTCGCCAACATGGAGAATTACGAAGCAGCTGAGGATTCACTCGTGCGCTACCTGGAGGAAGATCCCGAGGGTCAGTTTCTCGATGAAGCCGAAGAGATGATGGAGTTGCTCCAATTTGAACTGGAGCGTCCGATGAAGCTGGCGTATATTAAGGCGCGCGAAGGATTCTTCGAGCATGACCGCGCGAGGTCCATGCTGGAAGAAGGCAAGTTTGTCGAAGCGGTGCGACTGCTGGAGAGCATTGTCGAGAAGAACGGCGAATTTCTCGCGGCTCGCAACAATCTAGCGTTAGCTTATTACTATATGGGGATTTTCGACAAAGCGATGGTCACCATTCATGAGGTGCTGGACATTGAACCGGGCAATTTGCATGCACTATGCAACCTGGCGATCTTCCATCAGCATGCCGGTGATCAGGAGCAGCTGAAACCGCTCGTGGAGATGCTATGCAGAACCGTGCCATTCCATCAGGAGCATGTGTTTAAGCTGGCTACCACAATGGGTATTCTAGGGGAACACGGCGAGGCCTATCGTCACTTCATTCGTCTTCTGAAGGACAATGCGCTGAAGTCGGATCCATGTCTATATCACTACGCAGCCGTTGCAGCCTGCAATATGGGGCGTTACGAAGAGGCTAGGAAGCTATGGCATCAGGTCAGCAAGCTGGACGGAGAGTCGCATGTACCGGGCTACTATCTGGAACAGCTTTCGCTTATGGAGAAGGGTTTGAATGCGGCGCCTACAAGCTACCATTATCATCTACCCTTCGAAGAGCAGTTTAAGCTGTGGGAGAAATCAACCGAAGCGCTGCCCGATCATATGAAGCGGGATCCGCTCGTTCGTTCTTCCTTCTTCTGGGCGCTGCGCCACGGCGACAGACATACGAAGCTGCAGGTTATCCAAGCTCTTGGTATGATTGCCGACAATGAAGTGAAGGATGCGCTGCGTGATTTTATCGTGGAGCCGCAGGAAGATGACTATCTGAAGCGAATTGCGATCTTCGTACTTCGTTCCATCGGCGTGCATGAATCCCTTAAAGCGGTCCTTGAAGGGAAAGAAACGGTTATCGAACATAGCCGGATGCCTTCAAGACTTCCGATTTGGGAGGATAAATGGCAATCAGTCCTTGAAGCAGCATTGATGCGGATGAACAAGCATTATGATCTGGTTCAGCAACATGACTTATTGACGCTTTGGATTGAGTTTCTTTCGCGGATTTACCCCAATGTGCCGAAGCTTGGAAAAGTGGAGGGCTGGGCTGCGGCGCTCGAGTATTTGACAGCCAAAATGCACCGGAGAGAAATTTCGTACCATGAGGTTTCTCAGCGGTATGGGACGTCGATTGCGACTGTAAGTAAATGCGCCAAACGCATTGATGAAATATGTGGCATTAAAGAAAAAATGAGAATGACATTCCCGGGACTTGCGGAACATCGCGACTAGGGAGTCCATGTTTAGGAGGTAATTACTGTGCATAAAGCAATTATTATCGGAACAGGCCCCGCAGGGCTGACAGCCGCGATCTACTTGGCTCGTGCAAACATGAACCCGCTTATTATTGAAGGTCCTGAACCGGGCGGTCAATTGACGACAACGACAGAGGTTGAGAACTTCCCGGGTTTCCCTGAAGGTATCATGGGTCCTGATCTGATGGCCAACATGCGTAAGCAAGCGGAGCGCTTCGGTGCAGAATTCCGTACAGGCTGGGTGAATTCGGTAGACACTTCGAAGCGTCCGTTCACCCTTCAAGTTGAAGGTCAAGGCGAGCTTCAAGCAGAATCCCTTATTATCTCGACAGGGGCTTCGGCTAAATACCTCGGTATTGCTAACGAGCGCGAGAACGTTGGACGCGGCGTAAGCACATGTGCAACTTGTGATGGATTCTTCTTCCGCGGTAAGAAAATCATCGTGGTTGGCGGCGGCGACTCTGCCATGGAAGAAGCTAACTTCTTGACTCGTTTCGCTTCGGAGGTTGTACTCGTTCACCGCCGCGCAGAAATGCGCGCATCCAAGATCATGCAGGATCGCGCGCGCGAGAACAGCAAGATCACGTGGGCGCTTGACCGCACACCGCTGGAAGTTGTCGCAAACGACATGGCTGTAACCGGCCTTAAAGTGCGCAACAACCAAACGGGTGAAGAGGAAGTTATCGAAACCAACGGGATCTTCGTTGCAATTGGCCACACGCCGAACACGAAATTCCTTGGCGGCCAGCTGGAAACTGATGAGACAGGCTATCTGATCGTGAAGCCGGGTACATCGGAAACGAACATTCCTGGTATCTTCGCTTGCGGCGATGTACAGGACAACAAGTACCGCCAGGCAATTACTGCTGCGGGAAGCGGTTGTATGGCTGCACTTGATTGCGAGAAATTCCTTGAAGGTCATGCCGTGCATGACTGGAGTCAATCGGTATAATAGCAAGCCGGCAAGCTGCATCAAGAGTGTATCTGCACAAGTGAATGACGCATGGATGACGCTGTCCGTAGCAACGGACAGCGTCACTTCATGTTAGCGCGGACGGGGCATTTTTATCCTATTTTATTCCATACCATAGACCCGTTAATGTATTCGTTCTTCGGAATGAAACACGTTGTGTCGCCGAACGGAAGGCGGCATTCGTTTCACCTTGACCAGTTGGAAGCGTTCGCTTATAGTTTAGTTGGAACAGAAGTAACCCCAGATCCTTATATTATAGAGGTGGCCTATTATGTCTGAGAAAATAGTCGTTGGTGTAGATATTGGCGGTACAACAATTAAAGTTGGTATTTGCAGTATGGAAGGCGCTTTGTTGCATACGTATGAAGGAGCAACTGAGGTTGAGAAAGGCTCTGACGTCGTTTGCTCGAATATCGCTGACTATGCCAAGCTGATCGTCGAACAGTCCCCATACTCGTGGGAGCAAGTAGAAGGCGTAGGCATCGGTATTGCCGGTTTCCTCGATATCCCGAACGGGATCGTGAAGCAGTCGGTTAATCTGTTCTTTGATCATGTCCCTCTGAAAGCGATCCTTGAAGAGAAGCTTGGTAAAAAGGTACTAGTCAATAATGACGCGAACGTTGCAGCACTGGGCGAAGCATGGGCAGGAGCAGGCCGTAACATTTCGGATTGCGTATGCTACACGCTTGGAACAGGTGTAGGCGGCGGTGTAATTATAAACGGTAAAATCGTAGAAGGCTTCGCAGGTATGGCGGGCGAGCTTGGTCATATTCCAATCGTGCCGGATCTGGAAGCTATTCAATGCGGCTGCGGCAGAATGGGCTGCTTGGAGACGGTATCTTCCGCAACGGGTATTATCCGCATGGCGAAAGATGCTGTCGAACGTGGAGATCGCACTTCGCTTTCGTTCGTTCCGAACATTATGGCGAAGGATGTCGTTGATGCAGCTAAAGCCGGCGATGAAGTAGCAGCTCGCATCGTAGCTCGCGCAGCTCATTACTTGGGCAAGTCGATGGCTACCGTAGCGGTTGTTCTTAACCCGCAGCGTTTCATCATCGGCGGCGGCGTATCCAAAGCCGGCGAGTTCCTGTTTGAACAAATTCGCGAAGCTTTCAAGAAGTCGGCTCCTGAAATGGCGCAAGAAGGCGTTGAAATCGTGCCAGCTATTCTTGGTAACGATGCAGGCGTTGTTGGCGCAGCAGGTCTAATTATTCGTGCGTAGAAAGTCATGGTAGACGGTGGGAGGGATTGAGTGTGGAAGCGGGAACAGCGATGGCAAAGCTAGTCATCATTACAGGCATGTCCGGTGCAGGTAAAACGATTGCGGTACAGAGCCTGGAGGATCTCGGATTTTTCTGCGTAGATAATCTTCCGCCGGTGCTCATTCCGAAGTTTGCGGAGCTCATAGAACAGTCCAATGGCAAAATCGGTAAAGTCGCACTCGTTATCGATTTACGAGGACGCGAGTTTTTCACGGCATTGTCAGAATCGCTGAATTATATGAAAGAGCACTACACGATTGGGTACGAGATTCTCTTCCTGGATGCAACGGATGGCGTGCTCGTGCAGCGTTATAAGGAAAGCCGCCGGCTTCATCCGCTGGCTCCGGAAGGATTGCCGCTGGAAGGCATCAAGCTGGAGAGACGTATTCTTGAGGATTTGAAAGGCTGGGCGACGCAGGTTATTGATACAAGTAATCTGAAGCCGGCTCAACTGAAAGAACGAATCATGTCTCGCTTCACGAACTCGGACCTTAATACGATCTCTATCAATGTCACGTCATTTGGATTCAAGTATGGAATCCCAATCGATGCCGATCTCATATATGATGTTCGTTTTCTCCCGAATCCGCACTATGTCGATCATCTGCGTCCCAATACAGGTCAAGATCCTGAAGTGTTCGAGTATGTGATGAAATGGCCGGAAACACAGGCGTTCCTCACGAAGCTGCTCGACATGCTGCAGTTTCTTATTCCCCTTTATCGGAAAGAAGGCAAGAGCCAAGTGGTCATCGGGATTGGTTGTACGGGCGGGAAACACCGTTCGGTCGCCATTGCCGAATATTTAGGTCGCATGCTTGGCAGCAGTGACACAGAGCTCGTTCGAGTCAGTCATCGAGATTCAGATCGTGATCGGAGCTGAGGTAAGCGTGGCAGAACGGAGAAAAGAACAGAAGCCCCGAATTGTCGTCATCGGCGGGGGCACAGGGCTATCGGTCATGCTGCGTGGATTGAAAGAGAAGCCGCTTGATATTACGGCCATCGTCACGGTGGCAGATGACGGCGGAAGCTCCGGTATTCTGCGTAATGAACTGCAGATGCCGCCTCCTGGCGATATCCGCAACGTATTGATTGCCCTTGCTGACGTTGAGCCGCTTCTCTCCGATTTGCTGCAATATCGGTTTAATACCGGAACCGGACTTGCGGGTCATAGCTTAGGCAACCTGATGTTAGCTGCTATGACCGACATATCCGGTGATTTCGTGTCCGGCGTCCGGATGCTCAGTAAAGTACTTGCAGTTCGCGGACGTGTGCTGCCGGCTGCAGGGGAAGCGATTGTGCTGAAGGCGGAGACGGTGGATGGCACCATTATTACAGGCGAGTCGAATATTCCGAAGGCAGGTAAAGCGATCAAGCGGGTATTTATTGAGCCCGCAGATGTCGAACCGCTGGAAGAAGCGGTTGAGGCGATCCGTGAAGCCGATGCGATCTTGATCGGTCCGGGCAGTCTCTACACCAGCATTATCCCGAATTTGCTAGTGCCTAAACTGGCGCAAGCCATTGTCGATTCGAATGCGGTGAAGATGTTCGTCTGTAATGTGATGACGCAGCCGGGAGAAACGGACAATTATTCGGTAAGCGACCATTTGGCCGCGGTACATGCGCATATCGGTCATCATCTGTTCGATTATGTTATCGTCAACGACGGTGAGATTCCCGAACAGGTGCAAAATAAGTACGCCGAACGAGGTGCAAAAGCTGTACATCTTGATCTCGAAGAAGTGAAACGGCGCGGCTATGAAGTTATTGCAGACCGGCTCGTCCTGTTTCGCACGTATTTGCGTCATGATGCAGCTAGGTTAAGTCATCATATTTATCAGCTTGTGGAAAACTGGATGGAACGAAAGAGGTGAGTTACATTGTCTTTTGCGGGACAAACCAAAAAAGAATTGACGCTCATCGAAGCCGATCCGTGCTGTGAGAAGGCGGAGCTCTCTGCACTGATTCGAATGAACGGCTCGGTTTCGTTGTCGAGCCGAAAGGTTATACTCGATATATCGACGGAAAATGCGGCGATTGCTAGACGGATCTATTCACTCATTAAGAAGCAATTCGCGGTTCATACGGAACTGCTGGTGCGCAAGAAGATGAGATTGAAGAAGAACAACGTTTATATCGTGCGGATTCCGGCCAACGTGCAAGAGATATTGAGCGACCTCAAAATTGTCTCCGAGGGCTTTATGTTTAATCAGGGCATCGATAGAGACATAATTCGCAAGTCATGCTGCAAACGCTCCTATCTGCGCGGCGCGTTCCTGGCCGGGGGTTCCGTGAATAACCCGGAAGGATCGTCCTACCACCTGGAGATTGCCACCATGTATGAAGAGCACTGTCAAGCGCTTGTGGAGCTGGCGAATAAGTTTGAACTCAACGCCCGCTGCATCGAACGTAAGAAAGGGTTTATCTTCTACATGAAAGAGGGCGAGAAAATTATTGAGCTCCTCAGCATCATCGGTGCCCATCAAGCGCTCTTCAAATTCGAGGATGTGCGCATCATGCGTGATATGCGTAACTCCGTCAACCGGATCGTGAACTGCGAGACGGCGAATTTGAATAAGACGATTGGTGCCGCTGTGAGGCAGATCGATAATATCAAGCTGCTCGAGCGTGAGGTGGGGCTGGATACACTGCCTGATAAGCTTCGCGAGGTGGCCAATATACGGCTTATGCATCCGGATTTGAATTTAACGGAAGTCGGCGAGATGCTCAAAGGCAAGGTGAGCAAGTCAGGCGTGAACCACCGTTTGCGCAAAATCGACGAGTTGGCCGAAAAATTAAGGAACGGTTAGGCAGAAGGCTAGTGTAGACTTTAGAAAAGTGATATAATAGCGAATAAAATGACTTGGTGCAAATGATCGCAGGATTGAATTTCGTATAGGGGGTAAGGTTTCCATGACAAGGCATCCGGTTGTCGTTCGACTGAAGACAGGTCTTCATGCAAGACCGGCCGCACTTTTTGTTCAGGAAGCGAACAAGTTTTCTTCCGAGGTGTTCGTAGAGAAAGACGATAAAAAAGTGAACGCAAAATCGATTATGGGTATTATGAGTCTTGCTATCAGCTCAGGTACTGAGGTTACAATAAGCGCGGAAGGTTCCGACGCCGATCAAGCTGTAACCGCTTTAGTCAACCTGGTTAGCAAGGAAGAGCTAGAAAACCAATAATCAGACATAAACGACTCGAAGAAGCTCCCTATTGGGGGTTTTTTCTATTTTATGGTCCAATTTATGGATGTACAGCGCAACAAAGCATGAGGGAGCAGCGTCTGAGTAGATAGAACCAAATATGGAGATTGAAGGGGGCTGAACGTGATGAAGAAGATGCAATCCAAATGGCTCTTGGTACCTGTATTGGCACTGGCGGTTGGCGTAGGGGCGATGTTTGGGGCAAACGGTCATGGCGGCAATGAGGTGTATGCGGTGGATAATGGGAGTCTTGTACAGAAAAGCACGATTACAGTAGCAGGTACAGGTAAGCTGGAGGCGGCACCGGATGTGGCGTACTTGAGCGTGGCGGTTGAGGCGCGCGCGGCAACGGCGAAGGAAGCTCAGTCGAAGAATGCGACACAGTTTGCAGGCTTGAAGAAAGTGCTGTTCGATACGTACAAGATGAATGCCAAGGACGTGAAGACGGTAGGCTTCTACGTGCAAGCAGAATATGAATACAACAGCAAAGACGGCACTAGCAAAATCAAAGGCTATGTGTCCGTGCATAACATTCAAATTACGACACGTGACTTAGAGGGTATCGGCAAATTGCTGGATGATCTGTCGGCGAATGGCGCTAATCGGGTAGATGGAGTCCAGTTCAACACAGAGAAACAGGAGCAATATGAGATTCAAGCACTTGAGAAAGCAATGGCTAATGCCAAAGCGAAAGCGGCAGCGCTTGCGAAGGCCGCAGGCAAACAAGTGAAGGAAGTCATCAGCATCTCGCAAAACGGCACAAGCAGCGGGCCGATCTACTACGGACGTGATCAAATGGCTCCGGAAGCAGCAGGTATGGCTGATAAAGCAGAGACGAGTGTGCAAACCGGCGTCATTAACGTTTCTGCAGACGTTACAGTCGTCTATGAAATGCAATAATACAGCGGGTTATTAGGCGAAAAAATAAGGCAGACCTCTCTCCGTCGTGGAGAAGGGTCTGCCTTATTTGATGAACTGGCAGTTACGCTATCTAGAACATAAGCTAGGCTAACGATTTCCGATCATCGGTGGTGGACAGGCCGCGCTGCTCAATGGCATGTTCAATCAGTGCAATAAACTCTTCGGATAAACGCATCGCTCTAGCTTCATGGTAGACTTCAATTAAGTGAGTGTCGCTAAGCGGACGCAGCAGGAGAGACTTGTCCTGCATGGGCAAGAAGAGATTCTGATTATCTGTGTTAACTGGGGCATGCTGAAAAGTAGGCTCAAACGATGGCGTGTAAGAAGTATATACGCTGCCAGAATCACTGGATCGAATGAAATTTCGCACGCTTGCGAATGGGTTCGTAAGTTTCATGCGTGTGCAACTCCGTTTATATTAGATTTCCGAAACGTAACCTAAGTGACGGTGGATATGGAATCATTTAGTACATCTTATCATGATTTATTGGAGCAGTCCGCACCCATTCAGCGCTTCAAATTGTCATTGACAGACTGTATGAACTGTGTTAAAGCAAATAAAAAGAGCGTTAATCCGGCGAAGGATTAACGCTCTTTCATGTTCTTATGAACAATGACTTACAGTTTCTCGATAACCTTGTCAACGAGGCCGTAAGCTGCCGCTTCAGCAGCGGACATGAAGTAATCACGGTCGGTGTCGCGCTCGATCTTCTCAAGCGTTTGACCCGTGTTCTCCACCAAAATCCGGTTCAGCGTATCGCGAGTTTTCAAGATGTGCTTCGCACGGATCTCGATATCGCTTGCTTGACCTTGCGCACCGCCAAGCGGCTGATGAATCATCACTTCGCTGTTAGGAAGCGCGTAACGTTTGCCTTTGGCACCGGCCGCAAGCAAGAATGCACCCATCGAAGCAGCCATGCCCACGCAGATGGTGGAAACAGACGGTTTAATGAAATTCATCGTATCGAAAATGGCGAGACCTGCAGAGACCGAACCGCCAGGGCTGTTGATGTAAAGCGAGATGTCCTTATCCGGATCGTCGGCTGCAAGGAATAATAGCTGCGCGATAATGGAGTTAGCTACCATATCGTTGACTGGCGTGCCTAGGAATACAATTCGATCCTTCAGCAAACGGGAATAAATGTCATATGCGCGTTCGCCGCGGTTGTTCGATTCGATAACCATTGGTACGAAACTCATCGTAAGTCCCTCCTCAAGAACATTCATATAGTGGTGAAACGCAGAACCGGCAATCGAAGTGGAATAGCCCTTCGAATGTGGAGCTGCTAATAAATTCATCATAACGGATTACGAATTAAAAGTCAAAGATGGTCAAATTGTCTGTAAACATGCAAATAAGGCCCAGATGAAGGTTACATTCGAGCAGAAATGGGGATGCTGTTTGAGGTGAGCTTTCTGCCTGAAACATGAAGAAGGACCCTCCGTTTAATCGGAAGGTCCTTCATTATGAGTCATTCATTATTGTTATAATGGCGCGCCCGCGAGGAATTGAACCTCGATCTCAGGCTCCGGAGGCCTACGTCATATCCATTGGACCACGGGCGCAAAGTGACAGCGAAGATAAGTATATGTGATTGAGGATAGAAAAGCAAGATCATTAGATAAATTAATTTTGTGCAAATCGTGACGGGAAACGGTTTCATTAGGCAAACTGATCTTGCCCCTGCCATGAGTTTGGGTTACAATAGGTGTGGGACTTAAAAAGAGCATATGGGACGAAACGTGTCCCTGCAATAGTCCCATGAGATACGAAGCCTCTCTCTGCAACAGGAGTTGATGTTGGAAGATGCAATCTCTCATCGAAATACAGCAGCAGCTTCTGCCGGACTTACTTATCGTCATGAGGAAAAGGTATCTTATTCTCCGTCAGGTCATGCTATCAGATATGATCGGTCGGCGCACATTAGCAGCTTCACTCGATATGACAGAGCGGGTGCTGCGCGCGGAAACGGATTTTCTCAAAGCACAGGAGCTTCTCCTCATTGATGCTGCAGGGATGCGGATCAGTGATGCCGGTAAACGGCTGCTTGAGGATATGGAGCCTTTCTACAAAGCGATGTTCGGGTTGTCGGAGCTGGAAGAGAGAATTCGCAAGCATTTTGGATTAAAGCAAGTTGTGATCGTCTCGGGCGATTCCGATGCTTCCCCTCATACGAAGCGGGAGCTGGGCCGAGCAGGATGCGCGGTGCTGAGCAAAGCGATGAAGAACGACGATGTCATTGCCGTAACCGGCGGTTCGACATTGGCCCAAGTCGCTAACCAGCTGAACTCGCAAACACCGCTCAAAGGCAATTGGTTTGTACCGGCACGCGGCGGACTTGGCGAAAGCTTGGACTACCAAGCCAATACGATTGTTTCCACAATGGCTAAGCGAACAGGTGCGCAATACCGGATGCTTCATGTACCGGATCACTTGGGCGAAGAAGCGTACACCTCCTTGATGCAGGAACCAAATGTGAGGGAGATCGTGGAAGTTATTCGCAAAGCCCGCATCGTCATTCATGGGATCGGAGACGCTATGGTAATGGCTCGTCGCAGACGGGTGGATGCGGCGGTTGTCGACGCACTGAAGGCAGAAGGAGCGCTTGCGGAATCGTTCGGGTACTATTTTGACCGAAGCGGTTCTGTCGTTCATAAGATGCTCACTGCGGGTCTTCGAATCGAAGACATTATGGAAACTGAGGTTGTCATTGCGATTGCAGGCGGCCGCAGTAAAGGTGAGGCGATCGCAGCCGTGATGCGCTTCGGACATGATGATGTACTCGTCACCGACGAGGCAGCTGCCCTTGAAATTGCAGCGATCATCGATCAGGAACAGTAAGTGATGTGATCTTGACGAGTGGACCGCCGGAAACCGGTGTCCAACGCCTCGTCTTGAGATAAATGAAATTATGCCTAGGAGGAAACTAAAATGGTAAAAGTTGGTATTAACGGATTTGGTCGTATCGGCCGTAACGTGTTCCGCGCAGCATTGAACAACCCGAATGTACAAGTGGTGGCTGTTAACGATTTGACAGACACAAATACACTGGCTCACCTGCTTAAATATGACACTACACATGGCAAGCTGGAAGCTACTGTAGAAGCTAAAGAAGGCGCGCTGATCGTAAATGGCCGTGAAATCAAGGTTTTTGCTGAACGTAACCCTGAGAACCTTCCATGGGCTTCTGTAGGCGCTGAAATCGTTGTTGAATCCACTGGTATTTTCACAGCGAAAGACAAAGCTGAGCTTCACTTGAAAGGCGGCGCGAAGAAAGTAATCATCTCCGCTCCAGCTACTAACGAAGACATCACAATCGTAATGGGCGTTAACGAAGATAAATACGATGCTTCCGCTCACACAATCATCTCCAACGCTTCTTGCACAACGAACTGCCTTGCACCATTCGCTAAAGTAATCAACGACAAGTTCGGTATCGTAAAAGGTATGATGACTACAATTCACTCGTACACGAACGATCAATCCGTATTGGACGTTCCACATAAAGACCTGCGCCGTGCTCGCGCTGCTGCAGAAAACATCATTCCTTCATCCACAGGCGCTGCTAAAGCAGTATCCCTTGTTCTGCCTGAGTTGAAAGGCAAACTTAACGGTATGGCTATGCGTGTTCCTACGCCTAACGTATCCGTAACAGACCTGGTTGCTGAACTGAAAGTTAACGTAACAGTTGACGAAGTAAACGCAGCATTGAAAGATGCAGCTGAAACTTCCCTTAAAGGCATCATGAACTACTCCGATGAGCCGCTTGTATCGAGCGACTACAACAGCGACCCAGCTTCCTCCACAATCGACGCTTTGTCGACTATGGTTGTTGAAGGCAACATGGTCAAAATCATTTCTTGGTACGACAACGAGTGGGGCTACTCCAACCGTGTAGTTGACCTTGCTGCTTACATCGCATCCAAAGGTCTGTAAGACATCCCCCTAAGTCCCTTTGAAGTGGGGATTCCATGGGACTCTATGAAGACCCAATAACCGTCGAAGGAGCTGCTTGTGGCAGCTCCTTCGCGATAGTTTGCGGATGCCTGCCATACGACTTAGAGTTCAAGAGAATTTAACGCATCTGCGGGTCCCTTTATTGGGATCCGGATGCTTCTTTTTATTAACGGTTGCCCGTTGCAACCTGCAAGAGCCGGTTTCCCTGTGGGAAACTAGAGCAAAAACATATAGATATAAACCTGCAACAGACTGCGGGATGGATAGCAAGCGGAGAATTTAAATATACTTAAGACCTTTATCATGGGGTTCCCGGGAGGATTTCACTAATGAACAAGAAGAGTGTGCGTGACGTTGAAGTAGCCGGTAAACGTGTATTTGTTCGTGTGGATTTTAACGTACCAATGGAGAACGGTGCGATTACGGATGATACGCGTATTCGCGAGACGCTGCCTACCATCAAGTATCTGATCGAGAACGGTGCGAAAGTGATTTTGGCGAGCCACCTGGGACGTCCAAAAGGTCAAGTCGTTGAAGGTATGCGTTTGACTGAAGCCGGCGTGCGTTTATCGCAAATGCTTGGCAAGCCGGTTGTCAAAACAGACGAAGCGGTTGGCGAGTCTGTTAAAGCGCAAGTAGCTGCTCTTAAAGAAGGCGACGTGCTCTTGCTGGAGAACGTTCGTTTCTATGAGGGTGAAGAGAAGAACGATCCGGAACTGGCGAAAGCTTTTGCCGAGTTGGCTGATCTGTTCGTAAATGATGCTTTCGGCGCTGCTCACCGCGCTCATGCATCGACTGAAGGTATCGCACACTATCTGCCGGCTGTATCCGGTCTTCTAATGGAGAAAGAGCTTGACGTGCTTGGCCGCGCGCTCTTGAAACCGGAACGTCCATTTACAGCGATTGTCGGCGGATCTAAAGTTAAAGACAAAATCGACGTTATCAACAAAATGATCGAAATCGCAGATAACATCATTATCGGCGGCGGTCTTTCCTATACGTTCTTCAAAGCACAAGGCCATGAAATCGGCCAATCGCTCTGTGACAACTCCAAGCTTGATCTGGCACTCGAGTTTATCGAGAAAGCCAAATCGCTGGGCAAGCAGTTCCTGCTGCCGGTTGATATTGTCATTACGGACGAGTTCAGCGCGAAAGCAAACACGCAAATCGTTGATGTTGACGGCATTCCTGCTGAATGGGAAGGCATCGACATCGGTCCGAAAACACGTGAGCTGTATGCAGATGTAATCAAAAACTCCAAACTGGTTGTATGGAACGGGCCGATGGGCGTATTTGAAATCGAGCCATTCTCGCACGGTACGCGCGCGGTTGCGGCAGCTTGTGCAGATACAGCAGCTTACACCATTATCGGCGGCGGCGATTCCGCGGCAGCTGCAGAGAAGTTTGGTCTTGCTGACAAGATGGACCACATCTCCACTGGCGGCGGCGCATCTTTGGAATTCATGGAAGGCAAGGCGCTTCCGGGCGTTGTTGCACTGAACGACAAGTAAGGGATAAGAGGAGCGAATAACGATGCGTAAACCAATCATTGCAGGCAACTGGAAAATGTTCAAAACGGTTTCTGAAGCGACTGCATTCTTCGCAGACGTTAAAGGCAAAGCAGAGGTTGACGGTGTTGAAACGGTCATCTGCGCGCCATTCACAACATTGCCTGCGCTTGTAGAAGCGGCTAAAGGCACAGCGATCGCAATTGGCGCACAAAACGTTCACTTCGAGGACAACGGTGCGTTCACGGGCGAAATCAGCGGCGTTATGCTGAAAGACCTCGGCGTTCAATATGTCATTATCGGTCACTCGGAGCGCCGCGCATATTTTGCGGAATCCGATGAGATTGTAAATAAGAAAGTCCATGCTGCATTCAAACACGGCCTAACGCCTATCGTTTGTGTGGGTGAGAAGCTGGAAGAGCGTGAAGCAGAGCAAACGAAATCGGTTTGTAAAGTTCAAACCGAAGCTGCTTTCCAAGGCTTGTCCGCAGCACAAGCGGCAGAAGTAGTTGTTGCATATGAGCCAATCTGGGCGATCGGCACAGGCAAATCTTCGACTTCCGCTGATGCGGAAGACGTAATCGCGTTCATCCGCGATGTTATCGCCGGCCTATACGATGTGGCAACAGCAAACGCGGTTCGCATTCAATACGGCGGCAGCGTGAAACCGAACAACGTAAGCGAATATCTGGGTCAATCCAATATCGACGGCGCATTGGTCGGCGGTGCAAGCTTAGAGCCTGCATCCTTCATCGCACTTGTCGAGGGGGCGAAGTAAGATGACAGCTCCGGTTGCACTCATTATTTTGGACGGATTCGGTTTGCGTAACGATGTTACCGGCAATGCGGTTGCACAAGCGAATAAACCGAACTACGATCGCTACTGGAACACCTACCCGCACACGACGTTAACGGCGTGCGGAGAGGCAGTAGGTTTGCCGGAAGGTCAAATGGGCAACTCCGAAGTTGGCCATTTGAACATCGGCGCAGGTCGTATCGTATATCAAGACTTGACTCGCATCAGCAAGTCGATTCGCGACGGTGAATTCTTCGACAACGAGACGTTGATGGGCGCCATCCGCCACGTGAAAGAGAATGGCAAGAAGCTGCATTTGTACGGCTTGCTGTCTGACGGCGGCGTACACAGCCATATTGCGCACTTGTTCGCATTGCTTGAGCTTGCGAAGAAAGAAGAAATCGAGGAAGTGTACATCCATGCGTTCCTGGACGGCCGCGACGTGTCGCCGGACAGTGCAAAAGGATACCTTGAGCAGCTAACAGCGAAGATCGCAGAACTCGGCGTAGGCAAAATCGCGACTGTACAAGGTCGCTACTACGCGATGGATCGCGACAAACGTTGGGAGCGTACCGAGAAATCGTACCGCGCCATGGTTTATGGAGATGGACCGCAATATAAAGATCCGATCCAAGCCGTTGTGGAATCCTACGAGAAATCGGTCTATGACGAGTTCGTCATGCCGACTGTAATCGTGAAAGAAGACGGCAGCCCGGTAGGCGTTGTGGAATCCGAAGATGCGGTTATCTTCTTCAACTTCCGTCCTGACCGTGCTATTCAGCTGTCGCAAGTGTTTACAAACAGCGACTTCCGCGGTTTCGACCGTGGGCCGAAAGCGCCGGAGAATCTCTACTTTGTCTGTTTGACACTGTTCAGTGAAACCGTTGGCGGTTTCGTTGCGTATAAGCCGAAGAACCTCGATAACACGCTGGGTGAAGTGCTCGTGCAGAATGGGAAGCGTCAGCTTCGCATCGCCGAGACGGAGAAATACCCGCATGTTACGTTCTTCTTCAGCGGCGGTCGCGACGCAGAACTTCCGGGCGAGACGCGTATTCTGATCCCTTCTCCGAAGGTAGCTACTTACGATCTTCAGCCTGAAATGAGCGCCTATGAAGTAGCAGCTGCAGCCGTGAAAGAAATCGAAGCAGATCGTCAAGATGTGATCATCTTGAACTTCGCGAATCCGGATATGGTTGGCCACTCCGGTATGCTTGAGCCGACAATCAAAGCGGTTGAAGCGACTGACGCGTGCCTGGGTCAAGTAGTAGAAGCGGTGCTGGCAAAAGGCGGCGTATGTCTGATTACGGCTGACCACGGCAATGCTGATATGGTGATCGACGAGAACGGTCGTCCGTTCACGGCCCATACGACAAACCCGGTTCCATTCATCGTGACGAAGCAGGTTGGACCTCTTCGTGAAGGCGGCATCCTCGCGGATATCGCGCCGACGATTTTGTCTCTTGCAGGTCTTCCGAAGCCGGCAGAGATGACAGGCACGCCTCTTGTTCAAGGGTAAGCCACGCCACCGATGGATGGCGACAGCCGTTTCACCTGGTTTACTATAATCATTCATGCGTTTAATGGTTAATGACGATAAATAGGTAAAGAATCAATCAAAATTAAAGGAGTGTTTTCGAATATGTCTATCATTACTGACGTTTATGCACGCGAAGTACTTGATTCCCGCGGTAACCCTACAGTTGAAGTTGAGGTTATGCTGGAGTCCGGCGGCAAAGGCCGCGCAATCGTTCCATCCGGTGCTTCCACCGGCGCTTACGAGGCTGTTGAGCTTCGTGACGGCGACAAATCCCGTTACCTGGGTAAAGGCGTTCTTCAAGCAGTAGAGAACGTAAACACAATCATCGCTCCTGAAATCATCGGCCTGGATTCGCTTGATCAAGTACTAATCGACCGTAAAATGATCCAGCTTGACGGCACGCACAACAAAGGCAGATTAGGCGCTAACGCAATTCTTGCCGTATCTATGGCTTGTGCACGTGCAGCAGCTGACGCGCTTGATGTACCTCTTTACACATACCTTGGCGGATTCAACGCGAAAACACTTCCGGTTCCAATGATGAACATCGTTAACGGCGGCGAGCACGCTGACAACAACATCGACGTTCAAGAGTTCATGGTTCTGCCGGTTGGCGCTGAAAGCTTCAAAGAAGCACTTCGTATCGGTACGGAAATCTTCCACAACCTGAAATCGGTTCTGAAAGATAAAGGCCTGAACACAGCAGTAGGCGACGAAGGCGGTTTCGCACCGAACCTTGGTTCCAACGAAGAAGCGATCACAACAATCATCTCCGCTATCGAGCGCGCAGGCTACAAGCCGGGCGTTGACGTATTCCTCGGTATGGACGTTGCGTCCACGGAGTTCTACAAAGACGGCAAATACCACCTCGAAGGCGAAGGCCGCTCGTTCACTTCCGCTGAATTCGTGGACCTGCTTGCTTCGTGGGTTGAGAAGTACCCAATCATCACAATCGAAGACGGCTGCTCCGAAGACGACTGGGAAGGTTGGAAATTGCTCACTGACAAATTGGGCGGCAAAGTCCAACTCGTTGGTGATGACCTGTTCGTAACAAACACAGAGCGTCTGTCTGACGGTATCGACAAAGGCGTAGGTAACTCGATCTTGGTTAAAGTAAACCAAATCGGTTCCCTGACTGAAACATTCGATGCGATCGAAATGGCAAAACGCGCTGGCTACACAGCTGTAATCTCCCACCGTTCCGGTGAGTCCGAAGACAGCACAATTGCAGACATCGCAGTAGCGACAAATGCAGGCCAAATCAAAACAGGCGCTCCGTCCCGTACGGACCGCGTTGCAAAATACAACCAATTGCTTCGCATCGAAGATCAATTGGGTTCCACAGCACAATACGCAGGCAAAAGCGCGTTTTACAACCTGAAAAACTTCAAGTAAGTTTCAAAGGAAAAACGGCTAAAGCCAAAATGGCATAAGAGTGTCCCAAAAGGTGAGGTAGTTTAAGCCTAGGCATTCGCTATAATTAGGGAGAGATAACAGGGCGCAAGACCTGTTGCTCTCCCTTTTTGCATGGAAAGAGCAGGAAGTGAAGAACAAAAAACTATAGAGCTATGAGGTGGAAGCATTGGCTAAACCGGTTGTTGGCTTACAGTTGTATACGCTTCGTGATCAAACGGAGAAGGATTTCATCGGTACGATTCGCAAAGTAGCCGAAATGGGCTACAAAGCAGTAGAATTTGCAGGGTACTTCAATACGCCTGCGAAGGAATTGAAAGCATTGCTGGACGAGCTTGGTTTGCAAGCGCCATCGGCGCATGTCGGTCTAAACTTCGGTGAGCCTGAGAAAATCGAAGCCGATCTGGCAAAGCAAATTGAATATGCGAAAGAAATCGGCCTTCAATATATCGTGACACCATGGGCTCCGCTGCCTGAGAACCCAACGGCAGAAGACGTGAACAAGCTTGCAGACATTCTGGCTGCAGCTGGTAAGCAAGTAAAAGAAGCTGGACTGATCTACGGCTATCATAATCATGATTTCGAATTCAAGCTGGTTGACGGCAAACCGGTTATTGATCTGCTTCTGGAGAAAGTGCCTGCAGAATACCTCATAGCTGAATTTGATTTCGGCTGGGTACACATGGGCGGACAGAATCCGGTTGATTATGCAAACCGTTACGCGGGCCGTTTGCCTTTGGCGCACTTTAAAGATTTTGGCCAAGGCCGCAGCGACACCGAGGTGGGCAAAGGGATCGTGAATTTGAAAGGCGTCCTGGATGTAGCCGAGCAATCGGGCATTCAATACATTTTCGTGGAACAAGAGCAGTTTGTTTCTTCGTCGCTGGAGAGCGCGAAGATCAGCCTTGATTTCTTCCGCGAGAACGACTATCTATAAGCGATAAATGAGAAAGGCTCTGCGGTTCCCTTTAGGGGACTGCGGAGCCTTTTTTGGCATGGTGCTAAATAAACCGAGAAAGCTTGCGGAATTGGCCCGGAGGCACACCGGTGTGCTGTTTAAACCATTTGGTAAAGTTGTGGATGGAGCCGACTTGAAGCTCATCGGCGATGGTAAGGAGCGAGAACTCGGAATGAGCGAGCAGCTCCTTGGCCAGCTGAAGTTTACGGCCCATGAAATACTCGTATGGCGTCGTTCCCAACTGTGCGCGGAAGAGCCTTGCAATATGATCAGGGTGGTAGGAGCTCCACTGTCCAAGCCAGTTGTGGCTGTAGCGCTCGCGTGCGTGTTCGTCACATTTAGCTGCAATCGCGCTGATGATCGGAGATAGCGGCTGCTGATTGCTGACCGTGCGAAGTTCCTCTTGCTTCATTGCAGCAAGCAGCTCCAGCAGCAGACCGCGAAGCAGCGGAGCCGTATACGCTCGCGATTCGGCACTATAGCATTCGGCTAGGCGAGCGAAGCGGGGCTCGAACCGCTCAACAGACAGCTGGCGCACATCTTGGAACAATAGGCTGTCCTCCGGTTGCAGGGCGCTTCCAACCAGCATCCGGTTATCTTGCTTCGTGTCTAGCGCCGGGTCGAATTTGGCGGTATCACGAATCTTAATCCCTGTGCTTCTTTCGGAGGGGTTATATTCTTCCCAGCTGAAGTGTAAGCCGTACAAGAGAAACGGAGCTGCTTCATCGGCGATGAAATGATGTACCGTATCAGGGCCATAGTAGAATAAGCTCCCGGGGAGAGCGTTATAATGCTCGCCTTGTATATTGGCTGTTCCATGACCGGCGGCAACGAATATAAATTGATGCTCATCGATGACCCTGGGACCGAAGGAAAAGCCAGGCAGACACCGCAGTTTATTGGCATACCAGACAGCAGGCTGAAGCGACTGCCAGCTTACAGCCGGCATGGAGCTGTTATTCAAGATGACTGCCCCCTCAAAGGAATCAGGATGTCGGTCAGAGTTAAAAAGGCGTCGGATGCAAATAAATACACCGCTTTCACCTAAGCATATAATGGAATTATGAAGTCGACAATCGACAAATTCCTAACGGGATGAAAGGGCGGGATGGCGATGGATCCGGCGATCAAACCGGCAACGCGGTCTTTCGAAGATGCGACACCTTTATTGGCGGTACCTGAGGAATTGAGACGTGAAGCAGAGAAGAAGGGGTATTTGTTCTTTAAGCATTTCTTCCCACGAGAAGAAGTGATAGAGCTTCGGAGGCAAATGCTGAATGTATTGCATGATGAAGGGCTTCTGGATCCTTCGACGCCGCTGCTCGATGGTATTGGCAATCAACCAATCATCGACGAAATGACGGTCGAAGAGCTGAACTGGAATGGGATCGGGACGACGCAGCAGGTCTATCATAAGGTTCAGAAGCTGGAATCGTTCCACGCTGTAGCTCATCATCCCAAGCTTCTCGGGTTGTTTGACACGTTATTCGGAGAACGCACCTTCCCGCATCCCCGTAATATTGCCCGTATCATGCTGCCAAGTGACAAGCTGAACGTAACGCCGCCGCATCAGGACTTTCTCCATATTCAAGGCAGTTACACAACATGGACCTGCTGGGCACCGATCGGGGATGTTCCTAGAGCGCTTGGCGGTCTATCGGTTCTTGAAGGCAGCCATGATACCGGTTTGCTTGGCGTTACGGCTAATCCTGGTGCCGGGGGACTGGAGTCGATTCTGTGCGGGCTTGGCTATGAATGGGCAGAGACCGACTATGAAGCGGGCGATATTCTGATTTTCCACAGCTTGACGGTGCATAAGGCGCTTGCGAATACGATCCCGGGACGGGTAAGGCTGTCACTGGATTTGCGTTTCCAACCTGCG
The DNA here is from genome assembly GCF_059383835.1 of Paenibacillus sp. J22R98. Classification (NCBI taxonomy): domain Bacteria; kingdom Bacillati; phylum Bacillota; class Bacilli; order Caryophanales; family Paenibacillaceae; genus Paenibacillus; species Paenibacillus sp. J22R98. The sequence goes on along the minus strand of NZ_JBXENW010000018.1, from coordinate 21,734 downwards.
AGCCAACCAATCGAGCATGCATCCTTGCTGCCGCACGGGCCATTCGAATGGGATGAACTGTACGAGGGCTGGACACGCGAGGAGCTGCAATACTACTGGAAGAAGGAGCAGTTCACGTTCCTGCCGTTCAACGAGGAGATCCGCTGGCAGAAGGACAAAATCTGTTAGCTTGTATTAACCACCTTGCTATGGTACAATAATATTGCTGTTTCTAGGTCTTGTCTCCTTAGGCAAGGCACGGCAAACTTTAAATTTGCTCCTTGTGCGCAGGAGGTGGAACTATGGAAATCACTTTTAAAATTTTGCTTATCATTTTCTCCTTGGCTCTGATCTCAGTTGTACTTTTACAAAAAGGGAAGAGCGCTGGGTTGTCGGGTGCTATTTCCGGCGGTGCTGAGCACTTGTTCGGTAAAACGAAAGCACGCGGCTTGGACCTATTCTTGCAGCGTATGACAATCGCAGTCGCAGCAGGCTTCTTCATTACTGCTCTGATTGTTGCGTACCTAGTTAAGGCGTAATGAAATAAGATGTACAGAAAGCGGGCTTAGGGCTCGCTTTTTTTGTTGCTTATGCAAACTGGAAAAAGTTTACTCAATACATGCAGCAGGCGAAAAATGTTATTTTTGCCGGGCTGGCGCGGATGGTGGCCATACCTTTCGTGTATACTATATAGTATATGGCAATCTATCAACCGACTGCTGCATAAACGTTGATTGGATTGAACGAACCTCGGGATCGTTCAGCATTCAGCAAAATGGGATTGACGGCATCGCGGTACATGAGGTGAGAAGTTATGGTAACAGAGCAGCAGCTGCTGGAGTTTATGCGTGAGCAGGCGTACAAGCCGATGACCTACCAAGAGCTAGATAAGCAGCTGGGCGGAGAGGGAGATGCGGCATCGTTCCGCAATTTCCTGGTAGTTTTAAACGAGCTGGAGAATGAAGGAAAAATCGTACGGAATTCCAGCGACCGCTACGGGCTTCCGGAGCGGATGAATTTGGTGCGCGGAAGGGTACAGGCGCATGCGAAAGGTTTTGCATTTCTAATCCCTGAGGACAAGGGACATGGCGATGTGTACATTAACGCCAACGATTTGAAGAGTGCGATGAACGGCGATATCGTGCTCCTGCGGGTCACTTCGAAGAGCGCATCCGGCGGTCGCATGGAAGGCGAAGTCGTAAAGATTATCGAGCGTGCCGTGACGCAAATTGTCGGAACATTTGATCATCATGAGTCGTATGGGTTCGTGCTGCCGGATGATAAGCGGATTAATCGGGATATTTTTATTCCACAAGGTCAATTTAAAGGTGCGGTAACCGGTCAAAAGGTCGTCGTGCGCATCTTGTCCTATCCGGAAGGCCGTTCGGCGGCTGAAGGTGAAATCGTTGAGGTGCTCGGTCATAAGGATGACCCGGGCATCGATATTCTCTCGATTATTCGGAAGCATCAGCTGCCGGAGAGTTTCCCTGCCGACGTTATGGCAGAAGCCGAAGCAGCGCCGGATTCCATCACAGAGGATGAGATTGTACGTCAAGGCCGCCGCGATCTGCGCGACAAGGTCATCGTGACGATCGATGGCGAGGATGCAAAAGATCTGGATGATGCGGTCAATGTTGAACGCCTCGAGAACGGTAACTTTGTGCTGGGCGTGCATATCGCCGATGTCGGCTATTATGTGAAGGAAAACTCGTCGCTGGACCAAGAAGCGTACCGCCGCGGATGCAGCGTGTACTTGGTTGACCGTGTTATTCCGATGCTGCCTCACCGGTTATCGAACGGGATCTGTTCCTTGAATCCGAAGGTGGATCGGTTGACGCTTTCCTGCGAGATGGAGTTTGATGCAGCAACGCTCAAACGCGTGCGTCATGAGGTGTTTACGAGCGTGATTCGGACGAAAGAACGGATGACGTATACGAACGTACGTAAAATCGTGGCCGATGAAGATCCTGAGGTTATGGAGCGCTATGCCGAACTGGTGCCGACGTTCAAGCTGATGGAAGAGCTTGCGATGCGCCTGAGGGGCATGCGAATGAAGCGGGGCGCGATTGATTTTGACTTTATCGAGTCCAAGGTCATTGTGGACAGCGATGGTAAAGCGGTTGACATCGTAAAACGTGAACGCTCGATTGCGGAGTCGATTATTGAAGAGTTCATGCTTGCGGCCAACGAAACGGTTGCGGAGCATTTCTATTGGCTGAAGGTGCCGTTCCTGTACCGGACGCATGATAATCCGGATCAAGAGAAGCTGCTGCATTTCGTGCAGTTTGCGGCTAACTTCGGTTATACGATTAAAGGCAAGGGCGGAAGCGTCATTCATCCGCGTGCGCTCCAGACGCTGCTTGAAGATGTGCGCGGCTCCAAGGAGCAAACGGTCATTTCGACGGTGATGCTGCGTTCGATGAAGCAGGCGAAATACGATGCAGAGAGCCTCGGCCACTTCGGCCTTGCTGCTGAATTCTACTCGCACTTCACGTCGCCGATTCGGCGTTATCCCGATCTTGTCATCCATCGCGTCATGCGCGAGGTATTCGAGAACGGCGGCACGCTGACAGATGCCCGTCAGGAAGCACTGGCCGCGCGGATGCCCGATATTGCGCAGCAGTCGTCGGAGCGGGAGCGTGTGGCGGTTGAGGCGGAACGTGACACGGAGAAGCTGAAGAAATGCGAATACATGCTTGATAAGGTCGGCGAGGAATTCGACGGCATCATCAGCAGCGTAACGAGCTTCGGTATCTTCGTGGAGCTGCCCAATACGGTCGAGGGGCTCATCCGTTTGAGCGAGCTCTCGGACGATTATTATCACTTCCACGAGCAGCACATGCTGCTAATCGGCGAGCGGACGTCGAAGACGTACCGCATTGGCGATGAGGTGCGCATCCGCGTGGAGCGGGTGAACATGGATGAGCATACCATTGATTTTGGGATGCTCGAGAATAAGAGCGCTGACGGCGCCGACCGTGCGCGCGAGTACGGGTTTGGCGGCCGCAGCGGAGCCGGCCGCGGCTCGCGCAGCGGCGGCGGAGGCCGCGAGCGTGGCGGTGCAGCCGCGCAGCGCAGCGCCGGCGGGCGCGGAGGCGGCAGCGCGCCAGCAGCGGCGGCGCGCGAAGCGGCCGTGGGGCCGCGCGGACGCGGCCAGCGGCGCGGAGGCGCAGCGGCGGCGGAGCCGGGCGTGACGCGCAGCGGAGCGGGAGCGCCGCAGGCGGAGCGCGGAGGCAGCGAGCGCGGCGGACGCCGGCGCAAGGGCCGCGGCGGCGAAGCAGCGCGCAGCGGCGGAGCGGCGACGCAAGGCGCGGAAGTCGCGCCGGTGCGTCGCGAAGGCGACGCGCGGGCATGGAAGCCGGAGGATGATTTCAACCTCGATCGGCTTCTCGGCACGGATGGTGCTGCACGCAGTGGCGGTGAATCCGGTGAAAAGCGTAAAGCAGTCCGCACGGATATGTGGGGCTTGCCAATCTTGAACGCAGGATCGCTTAAAGATAACGGGGAAGATCCGGATGCTTACCGTTCACGCGGCCGTGATGGCGGCGGCAGAGGCCGTTCCGGCGGCGGAGACCGCGGATTTGGCGGTCGTTCTTCCGGCTCAGGTCGTGGCGGGTCATCCCGTAACGGCGCCGGCAACGGTGGCGGCGGCGGTGCAGCTGGCGGAACCGGCTCTCGCCGCAAGAAACCAGCAGGCGACGGGTCTACTCCTCAAGCTGCGCCGGCAACTGATGCAGGCGGCACTGGCAACGCAACCAACGCCGGTACTGGAGGCGTCGGCTCGAAGCCGCGCAAGAAGAAGAAAAACGGCAACTCGACCGCAGCTTTTGTGCGGAAGAAACGCTTGTAGGACGCGGTTCGAGCTTGCTTTTACCAAATCTTGATTTCAATCTGTAAAGTTGTTACAATGGACTCCTGACTGCAATGGTTAGGAGTCCGTTTATTAAGGGGAGAGGTGGGGTAGAAGTGGCGAAGAAGAGTGACGGGAAACAGCTCGCACAGAATAAGAAGGCTTCCCATGACTATTTCATCGAGGATACCTTTGAAGCGGGCATGGTGCTGATGGGAAGTGAAATTAAATCGCTTCGAATGGGACGGGCCAACATTGGCGATGCGTTTGCTACGATTCGGAACGGTGAGATCTTCATTCACAATTTGCACATCAGTCCTTTCGAGCAAGGTAACCGAAGCAATCCGGATGATCCGACTCGGACGCGCAAGTTATTGATGCACAAGGCACAGATCCACAAGCTGCTTGGTTTGTCCAAGCAAGATGGCTACGCTATTGTTCCGCTCAAGATTTACGTTCGCAACGGTTACGCGAAGCTGCTGATCGGCCTTGGAAAAGGGAAGAAACAGTACGACAAACGCGAATCGGCGGCGAAGAAGGATGCACAACGCGATATTCAGCGTGCATTGCGCGAGAAACAGAAGGTTGCCAGATAAGTTGCTCGCTTGCTGACTGGATGTAATGGTTGAACGTCGCCAACTCTTCCAGCAAGACATGCCTTCACGAAGTCGGCACCTGTGTTATACTAAGTAAGCAACGAACGAAGTATCGTTTTACATGCTCAAGTACGTTGAGACTGCCTGAACGTTAGGCGGGACCAGTCGACAGAGCGTCTTACCTGCTAAACGGAACGTATGGAGCCGTTTATGCGACATTGGGGGCGTTTATGGATTCGACGGGGATAGTTCGAGCATGGGTTGCGGGTAGTGGGGACGCGTCCACTTCATCAACGCTAAAGCCTATTAAACGGCAAATCACAAAACAACTACGCTTTAGCAGCTTAATAACCTGTTAGCGTGCTCCTCCTCAGCATCGCCCATGTGACTGGGATAGGGGCTCACATATAGTGGGATACGCCGCTTCGGTCTCCGCCTGGGGTCGACGGAAGAAGATAATCAGGCTGACCCAACGCAGAGCCGGTTACGGGGCGCTGCTCGGGTGACATCAAAACTGTGACTACACCCGTAGAAGCCTGTGTGGCGTTGTCTTCGGACAGGGGTTCAAATCCCCTCGCCTCCACCAAATGTAAAACCACATCCGCATGAGGATGTGGTTTTTGCTATTTAAGGGCCCAATAGATTTTCAGCAACCTTTTAGGTAGATTTAAGCTTCCTTTTAGGATCGACCTGCATAATAGAGTCATCAAGAGCACAGGAGGATGATCCTAATGGATGCGAATAAGGAAATGAACAAAGAATTCGATAACTCCGTCGAAGGCCTGACAATATATCGCTATGATTCCTCAAAGAAAGGGACAACCTTGCAGAGGGTGTATGACGAAGCAATCGCGGCGAATGAGGGAGAGGGAGCTTCCGGAGGCGGCGCGAATCGATCCAGACGAACGTCGGCTAAATCGATCCTGGCAGCTTTTCTTGTCGGCGCTTTAGTAGTTGGAGGGCTAACCTACATGTCCGATCGAATGAACTTGTTCGGCGGAGGGACATCCAGTATAGTCCAGACAGTAGTTTCGAGCGGTGGCTCTAATTCCGCCGATGCCGGATTAACGACTGCTTCGCTCAAATCCTCTACGGAGAACTTCGCTTCAGTATTTAAGCAAGCGAACCCTGCAGTCGTGGAGATTGCAAATTATGGGGTGGAGAACAACCAGTCGAATCCCAACCTCTTCGGCAGAAACGGCAGTCGGTCGGGCAGCCGGCAGCAGTCGCTGCAAAGCAGCGAAGATCCAGTGCTGAAGGGAACCGGGTCCGGATTCTTTTTCAATAAAAACGGTTATATTCTGACGAACCAGCACGTCATTGCAGGTGCCGCGGAGCTTAAGGTGACCGTGCCCGGATACGACGAGCCGCTTAAAGCCACGGTTGTCAACGCGAACGAAGATCTGGATTTAGCGGTGCTCAAGGTTGAAAAGCCAGAGGGGAAAGATTTTCCGGCTCTAAGTTTCGGTGACTCGGCTCAGGCGAACATCGGCGACTGGGTCGTCGCGATCGGCAATCCATACGGTTTGGATCACACGATGACGATCGGCGTGCTTAGCGCGAAAGAGCGTCCGATTACGGTCACGGAAGACGACGGTTCTGAGCATCCATACAAACATCTTCTGCAAACCGACGCTTCGATTAACCCCGGCAATTCGGGCGGACCGCTATTAAACGAAAAAGGCGAAGTAATCGGAGTGAATACCGCTGTCAACTCCGAAGCTCAAGGCATGGGATTCGCCATTTCGTCCAGTACGATTCTGGATGCAGTGAAGGAGATGATGGCGGGAACGGCGGAAAGTTCTTTGTAACCTGCCGCGGACTAGAAGCTAGTCGCCTCCGCCAAGTAAATCCACAACCATTTGGGTTGTGGATTTTTATTATCAATTTAAGATGGCTTGATATGAAAAATGAGCGCGCGAAATTCGCAGCAGCCGTAAATTCGCATAAAATACTTCAAATGGCTAAGACAAACCTTCTCTTGTAAATGGTATAATCTGATATATTATGAGATTGCGTGATGATGATAAATGCTTTTAGCGTCGTTAACGAATTATTTGGATGACGTGGACATTTTACATTAAGGGAGCCGATCGTCGATGAACGTCGTTTATCAATTTGAAGAAGTAGCCAGACTTCCCTTGCCCGGGGATAACTGTGCCGTTGCGATTCGTCAATTGAACGCTGGTACCGTCATTCAATATGAAGGCCAAACCTTTGTCTTGGATTACACGGTTATGGAAGGCCACCGGTTTGCGGTGAAAGAGATTGCTCCCGGCGAAGAGCTGCTTTCGTGGCAATTGCCATTCGGCGTGGCGCTTAAGCCGATTCATCCCGGGCACTATGTGATCAACGAAACCGTTTTGGGAGCGCTCGGCGTGCGCAAGTTGGCATTCGCGCTGCCGCCCGTGCCCAATTTTGCGGACCAAGTTCAACCTTATATTCTAGACGAGCAGAACTTCCAGCCAGCTCCGGCATCGCCGGCGTATACGGAGACGCGCACCTTTATGGGGTATCGCCGCCATGAAGATCGCGGAGTCGGCACCCGAAACTATATCGTATTGCTCGGTACCACCTCGCAGACGGGCAGCTTTGTGAAAAAGCTCGCCGCCCGTTTACAAGACGAATGCAAGAGCTATTCGAATATCGACGGGATTGTTCCCGCGGCGCATACGGAGGGCGGCATAGAAAATCCGAATAACGTGGACTTGCTGCTGCGGACGCTCGCCGGTTTCATGGTCAACCCGAATGTCGGTGCGGTATTGGTTGCCGATTATGGCAATGAATCGGTCACGAACAAGATGGTGGAGGCTTATGCACGCGAGCACGGCTACCAAATCGATGATGTGCTTCATAAGTTCGTGTCGCTCACAGGCAGCTTCGAAGAAGAGCTCGTTAAAGGCGATGCGTTAGTCCGGGAGTGGCTGCCAACGGTCAATGCGATGCAGCGGACTCCCGAATCCATCCGCCACCTGAGAATCGGACTGCAGTGCGGTGGTTCCGATGCGTTTTCCGGCGTATCCGCGAATCCGCTGCTTGGCTGGGTTTCGGAAGAATTGGTGCGTTACGGCGGTGCGGCCAGCCTGGCCGAAACCGATGAATTGATTGGTGCGGAGCCCTATATTCTGTCGAAGGTACGCAATGTGGAAACCGCGCGCAAATTTCTGGAGCTTCTGGACCGGTTTAAGGAGCGTACGTCTTGGCACGGCACCAGCGCGGAAGGTAATCCGTCCGGCGGTAACATGTATCGAGGCTTGTACAACATCTATCTCAAATCGATAGGCGCCGCAATGAAGAAAGACCCGACAACGCGGATCGATTTTGCAACCGAGTACGGGGAGCTCATGAAGGATGGCGGCTACTATTTCATGGATAGCCCCGGCAATGACCTGGAGAGCATCGCAGGCCAGGTGGCTGCAGGCTGCAACATGATTTTCTTTACGACGGGAAACGGTTCAATCACCAACTTTCCATATGTGCCAACGGTTAAGGTGGTCACGACAACGCGCCGCTTCCAATTGCTATCGAACGATATGGATGTGAATGCAGGTAAATATCTGGAAGGGACATCGATGGATGAGCTGGGACAAGAGGTGTTCGAGCTGGCCATCCAAGTTGCCTCCGGACAGCAAAGCGTCGGCGAGAAGGCGGGCCATTCCCAGGTACAAATTTGGCGTAACTGGCAGCAGAACGATGCGAGCCGACTGGAGACATTGCTGCACGCTCCCGTACCGACAGGAGCACCAATAGCAATTCAAGACGATGCTGCAGCGTCAGCTAACGATGCGATCCAATTTACTTTTACACGGCATCACGATCGGCTGTCCAGTGACAAAATCGGCTTGATTGTGCCGACCAGTCTATGTGCCGGTCAGGTAGCCAACATGATTACGAAGCGCTTGAACGAGCAAAAAGCTGGGCAGCCCGATCTCTCGCGCATCGTCGCATTGGCACATACAGAGGGCTGTGGCGCTTCGGGAGGAACAGCCGAATCGCTGTTTGCCCGCACGATGATCGGCTATATTACGCATCCGATGGTAGAGCATTGTTTGCTGCTGGAGCATGGATGCGAGAAAACGCACAACGACTATATGCGCCATCAGATGGAAGTTAACGGAGTCGATGCGAGCCGGCTTGGGTATGCCAGCATTCAGCTCGATGGCGGAATTGCCAAAGTAAGCGAGAAGGTTGAAGCCTGGTTCTCCGATCGATTGGCAGCGGCCGAGGCTGCGGAGAAAGTGACGGTCGGTCTGGAAGGACTGCGTATCGGTATTGTGAGCGAGGGTGCCATTGCCGACGATGCCGGCGAGCAGCTGGCGTCACTGACCAAGATGATTGTCAGCGCAGGAGGCTTGGTGGTCGTGCCTGAGAACAGCGGATTGCTTGCCGATGCCGCATTCGGTCAACATCTATCATTAGCGCCTCAAGTTCGTCCGTCCATCGCCTACGGGGAACATGTTCGATCCAACGGCTTCCACATCATGGAGACACCTACAACGCATTTGGTAGAAACGATCACGGGCCTCGCCGCCACAGGAGTGGAATTAGTGATTGCGCTGATCGGCAATCGTCCGATGCAGACGCATCCTTTTGTCCCGATGCTGCAAATGGCGTCAGGGCAAGCCGTGCATCAGAAACATCAGCAAGATGTTGACTTGATGCTCTCGGGTGAGCCGACCTTATGGCCGAATCAAATTCTCGAGCTCAGCAAACAAACATTGGAACATACTTATGTGCCGCGTCTCTATAAGCAAGGAAATATCGACTTCCAAATGACGCGAGGCTACTTGGGTGTATCGTTATAATGCAGATATCTATGAAAAGCGAGGTCTAAACCATGTTGAACACGCTTCTATCCAAACGACCGCTTGGCAATACCGGTCTGCTCGTAACGCCGCTGTGTCTAGGAGCCGCTCCGCTCGGGGATATGCCGGAAACCTTTCAATACAGCACCTCGGAAGAACAAGCATTGGTAACGCTGCGTACCGCATTTGAAAGCCCGATCAACTTTCTGGATACGGCCGCATCCTATGGCTTTGGTGAGAGCGAGCGGCGGATCGGCAAGGCCATTCAAGCGAATGGCGGACTTCCCGAGGGTTACGTGTTGGCCACCAAAGCCGACCGCGACTTTACGACCGGCGACTTCAGCGGCGAACAGATCAAACGTTCCGTCGAAGAAAGTCTTGAACGCTTGGGACTTGATCGTCTGCAATACGTTTATATCCACGATCCCGAACATACCACCTTCGAAAATGTCATGGGACCCGGCGGACCGTTAGAAGTATTGCGAAAGCTTCAAGATGAGGGAGTCATCGATCACATCGGCATGTCCGGGGGACCGATCGATATGCTCATTCGTTATGTAGAAACGGGAGCGTTTAGCGCCGTGGAAACCCACAATCGCTATACACTGCTCAATCGGGCTGCCGAGCCGTTGCTTGAAATCGCGAGTCGCATGGGCGTCGCCGTTATCAATGCCGCTCCCTATGGCAGCGGTATATTGGCCAAAGGTCCGGACGCATACGCCCGTTATGCCTATAGCGAAGCTTCGCCGATCGTATTGGAGAGAGCGCGTTCGTTCGCCAAAGTGTGCCAGGATTTTAATGTCCCATTGGCCGCTGCTGCTCTTCAATTTTCGCTTCGCGACCCGCGAATCACCAGCACGGTCGTCGGCATGAGCAAACCGGATCGGATTGCTCAGACGGTGGAACTCGCGAATTACCCGATTGCCCCTGAACTATGGCCGGCGCTTGACGCCTTCGGTTATGATACTGAGGATCCTGAAGCGAATCGCTTTGATTAATGGGTAGTCTTACGACAGCAGCTGCACGTGTCAAGTGATTCGCCCGGCAATCGGTTCGCCTTCACCCAAAAAACTCTGACCGCAGAAGGTCAGAGTTTTTTGCGTTCCCTGCATGATTTCCTTCAATTGATTGATATTAAGGAAGATGTTGATAAGAGATCCAATGGATTGAACTTCGGGGGCGAGTAAATTGAACTGGTTATGGAATGAATGGCGGACTTTCTTTGGGTCGCGGAAAATACTCGTGCCGGTAATCGCGATGTGCTTGATTCCTTCGCTTTACAGCGGAATTTATTTGTGGACCTATTGGGACCCGTACGCGCACTTGGAAAGGCTGCCGGTCGCTGTCGTAAACGAGGATCGGCCGGTTGAATACCAAGGGAAAACGTTCGCGATTGGTAATGATCTCGTCAGCGAGCTCAAGAAGGATCGTTCCTTAGAGTGGCGGTTTGTCAACGCGGAGGAAGCGGATGTGGGATTCCGGAACCGGACGTATTATTTCGAAATATTCATTCCTTCCGACTTTTCCCATCGGGCGACGTCTCTGGGAGCGGCAGAGCCATCACCGCTAGAGCTGACCGTGAAGCTGAACGAAGGACTTAATTATATCGTGAGCAAAATTGGCAAATCCGCCGTAGAAACGATCAGGCAGCAGCTGTCGGAACAGCTGTCGGTAAGTTACGCCAAAGCCATTTACGAACAATTGACCCCGTTAAGTGGGGGCTTCCAGAAGGCGAGCGATGCAGCGTCCCGACTAGATGCCGGCCTTATGCAGTCGGCTGACGGGACGAAAGCGATTCTGAACGGTTTGCGCAATGGACAAACTTCCATCGTGAAGCTGGACCAGGGTGCTTCTGATTTGATGTCTGCTTCGGATCGCCTCTCAGGAGGTGCCGGGCAACTTGAGCAAGGGGCCACCAAGCTTTCAAGTGGCATAGGGAGTCTTCAAGGCGGGCTTGATCGGCTTCAAGCGGGAAGCGAAGACGCTGCTCAAGGGACGGACAAGGCGTCGGCGGCCGCTAAGCAATTGAACGACGCGTTGTCGAAATGGCTTGCAGCGCACCCCGATGAGGCCAAAGACACGAATCTGACGCTCATCGAGAAGCAAAGCAAACAGTTATCCGATGCACTCGATCAATTAAATGGCGGGACGGACTCGTTGTCCAAGGGCATTGCGAGCGCCGGCGGCAGCGCGGCACAGCTCGCCAGCGGAGCCGAGCTCATTGCGAGCCGTTTGGCTGCGCTTGGCGACGGCGCTACGAAGCTTCGTGACGGCGTTGCCGCTGCTGCGGATGGTATCCATAAGGTGTCCGGGGGATGGAACAGCCTTACGACCAACGTCACTAAGCTGTCTGTCGGCCAGCAAGCGCTCGTACAAGGGGGTGCCGAGCTGAGCCGAGGGCTGTCGGAAGGCGCGGAGAAAGCGGCAAATATTCACGCGTCGGATCCTGTATTCGCAATGCTCGCCAATCCCGTCCGTTTGAAGGAGCAGGCCGTTCATCCGCTTCCGAACTACGGAACGGGAGTGGCACCGTTCTTCATTGCGCTCAGTCTCTACATCGGCGCTCTCTTGTTTGGCAACATATTTTCATTCCGAGCGACGAAGGCGCCGCCGCCTTCCGGATTACTGTGGTTTGTCTCGAAATTCGGCGTGCTCGCCGTCGTATCGCTTGCTCAATCCGCAATCGCCAGCGTAATTCTGATTCCCGGGGTCGGCTTAAGTCCGACTTTCCCGTTCCAATTTTTCGCGTTCGCCTTTTTATCCAGTCTTGTATTCATGGCAATTGTTCAATTGCTGATTACAACATTCTCGGATTTCGGAAAGCTGCTGGGCATTGTCGTTCTCGTCCTGCAACTGACGGCTACGGGAGGGATATTCCCTGCTGAGTTGACGCCGAACCTTATGCAGATGCTTCACGGCGCATTGCCCATGACGTATGCGGTTGAAGGATTCCGCGCGCTGCTTTCGACAGGCGATTATGCGCTTGTAAGGCACGATGCGCTGGTGTTGGCTATATTTGGGCTAGGTTTCGTGTTGTTCACTTGGTTCATTCTGTCGCACTCTCGTTCGAAACAGACCGCGACGAAAGGCAGACTCGCGGAAGACACCTGATTGATTGTCTAAATCCTGTCATGTAAGTTCGCTTTCAATATCCTTAACCCGACCGCATCAGGTCGGGATATTTTTACGAGGGGACTATGCTCCGAATTTATTAGTTGACCCCATTAATTTTGACTGCAAAGGGCACAGAAATCTTTACAAAAACCATATCTAGCGTTCATATAAAGCCCAAATTCCTTTTATAAACTGAAAGGGTCCGAGAGACTCGAATCATAAGGAGTAGGGTGGTAGTTCACATACTTAAACAACTTGATTTGCATGAATGCCATTCACTGCATGACTTAATGGTGGACCCTGCCGTATTCCCTTACGTACGTAATAAAAGCCAATCCTACGAAGAATATTTGTTCATCACGAAACAGTTGATCGCACAGGAATTACAAGGAACATCGATTTCAAGAACGATTATGAACGAGCTTGGACATCCCATTGGTACGATTCAGTTATACGATATTGTGAATCGTACGGGCTTCTTGGCGACATGGATCGGAGCTCCTTACTTTGGACAAGGGTACAATGGGCGTGCGAAAGAACTTTTCATGACTGAACTGTTTCTTGAACATCATATCGAGACGGTATATTTAAAAATTCGCAAGCATAATATTCGTTCGAAAAAGGCGGTTGAGAAGCTGCCGTATGTTCAATTAGTTAATGATCTTAACCCACAAATCTATAAATTAATCAATTCGACGCAGCAAGTTTATGATCTGTATCAAGTGGAGCGGGCAACCTTCTTAGAAGGACGGAATCGAATCCTGCAATGCCGGATGATAAGAGAATGGTCGGATAGCCGGCTTCCGCGACAATATGCCGCCGGAGAAGAACATTCGTCCTTGCACAAATGAACGAAAAATCGGCGTGAAACAGCTCCTTTTCAGGTGCTGTTTTGCTTTTTATATGCTGCTGAGGCGGCAATAGGATGAATGTAGCCGCTGCTGCGACCGCCACTCCCTCTCCCCAAGGAGGGATAAACGCGACATATGGCGAATATTGTTCCAGACTTGATGTAATGTCCCATACTCGTTGTGAGGTGGCGGAGGTGCTCGGCATACGCTCTATAAAGACTACCAGAACGGCTCAGAGGAAAATAAGCTTCATGCATGTGCTGCTTAATCGATTCGGTTTCTCCTCGCTGCGCAAACGCATTATGATGCTTCTGACGATTGGTTTAGTGGGATTCGCCATCTTAATGGCAACTGTTTCTTACAATGCGATCTACACGATGCAGCATGATAAGATCAAGACTTCTATGGCTTTCGATCTGTACCAGCAAACAACCAAGCTGAACCAAATGTACAACAACTTGCTTCAGGTGACGCAGCAGATGACGCCTGAGGGCACGGTGGGCAATCTGATGGAATCCTACCTTTCTGCCAAGGACTCTTATAGTCAGCGTATTCTCTCTCGTGATATATCTTACAATATTGGCTTAATCACATTTTCCAACCCGGCGATGGAGCTCGTGATGTATTATCATCCCGAAACCGGACAGCCTGCTTTATCGAATTTGCCGCTGCGCGGAGACTTTACGCTGCAATCCTTGCCTGATGTCTCCGGAATGGGACAGCTGAAATACCAGTCCCCGCATAAATCGTTATGCCGCTTCAGCGATGATCAGGTGATATCCGTGACACGGGAAGTGAAATTCTCAGACGGAACGCAGTTAGTCGTTTATGTAGAAGCCAAGACAGACATTTCGACAGATATGAATTCGCTTTCAGAAAGTCTGAATATGCCATACTCGCTCGTTTTCACGGATTCAACTGGCTTGGTCACCTATAACAGCAGCAATTCAACGGCTTTTGCCGCTGGCCAACAGCTCATGCTAAACGGGCAATCGGGTGTGACAGACGGCTATGTTTGGAACCGGATGACAGGCGATTACGGCTATGGAATCACGCTGCTTCTTCCCGTCTCCTACTACAATCACGAGCTCTATACGTGGAAGAACCATATGTATTGGATTCTCGCCATTGCCCTTCTGATGATGTTTTTGCTTACGCTGCTGTTGCGGCGGCTTATTAACGGACCCTTTCAATTAATTGAGAGGGAAATGAGGACATTTGGTAAGGGCTATATGGGCACCAGCCAATATCGTACGGGGATTGATGAGTTTGACCGGATATTCGATCAATTCAATATTATGAAACGGCAAATTCAGCAGCTCATTATTGATGTGGAGCAGAAGGAGAAGCGGAGACATCAGTTGGAGATCGAGAAGCTTGCCTACCAGATCAACCCGCATTTTCTGATGAATACGCTCAATTCGGTGCGCTGGTTGGCGGTCATGCATAAGCAAGCGAAGATTGAGAAATTTGTTTCTTCTTTAATCAATTTGTTGAATTATAACTTAGGCAAGTCTAAGGAATCGGCTACCTTCCGGTCAGAAATCGAAGTCATGCGCACGTATTTGGAGCTGCAGCAGATGCGGCATGATTTTGAGGTGGGATTGGACATTGAGGAAGGGGTCTATCTGGATAGCCCGGTTGCGAGGTTCATCCTGCAGCCTATCGTGGAGAATGCCGTCTGTCACGGCCTTGATGATCACGGCAAGCTGGAAATCTCCATTTCTCCGGATGAGACGGCACAGATGGTGCACATCACAATCCGCGACGATGGCAAAGGGCTCAGCCAGGAGACGCTGGCCTTACTGCAGCGCGACACGCCGGATCAGCAGCAGACGGGGTGGGGAATCGGACTTCGCTATGTGCGATCCATGTTGGAATCATTTTATGGCAACCATGCTCGTATGGGTATAGAGAGCACTCCGAATCAAGGCACAACGGTAACATTAGATCTTCCTTATATTCAGCATAGAGAGGAGAAAGCGATTTGATCCGAGTATTAGTCGTTGATGATGATAAACTTGCGCGTAAAGGCTTGATTTCGATTATGCCATGGTCGAGCCACGATATGGTTGTTGTCGGAGAAGCGGCGAACGGCGCAAAGGCGCTGGAGTTCATGGAAAGACATGAGGTGGATCTCATGTTCGTGGATCTCTCCATGCCTGTCATGTCTGGAATGGAGCTGCTTCAGGTCACCAGACAACGATTTCCGGGGCTGCGCTCCGTGATATTATCCTTTCATGAAGAGTTCGAGAACGTGCAAACGGCTTATCGGATGGGGGCACTCGATTATCTATCTAAGGTCCGATTAGAGTCGGAGGACGATGAGCAAATCTTGAAACGCATCCAGCAGCAAATGACTGGCGAAATGTCGCAGCGTGCAGCAGCCAAGCCTCCAACGTTATCGATTGCCTCTCCGGCTCCTGAGCAAAATACTCGCTCTCCGGAAGAAGAGGTCTGGTCCAGCCTGGAGCAGGAATGGCGCTCTCACTACTGGCTGTATAATGAATCGGTCTTTCAGCGCTTATGCAAGCAGACCATAGATGCCAAGGTTTCTTTTCGCCGTGTGGAAGGGATGTTCATGCGCGTGCTGTCCCAATTGGAGACCATCGTCGCGCTCGATATCGAGCTTCGTTCGGATGCGAATGATGTCCGGTCAGCGGTCGAATGGCTGCGCGATTACAGGAAACGCGTATATGTGCAGGTTGCGGCATCCTCTGATTTCACCAATACGACAACCAGTATTCTGAAGGCTGTATTGTTCATTCGCGAGCAGGCTTCGAATACGCTGCATGCCGAGGAAGTCGCGGATCATGTGCATATGAGTCGAAGTTATTTCAGCCAATGCTTTAAGAAGCTGACGGGTTCGACGTTCAATGATTACTTAAGGCAAGAGCGGATGAGAGCGGCCGAGCGGCTGCTGTGCGAAACCAATCAGTCCATCGCATGGGTTGCCCATGCCGTAGGCTATAATGATTCCAAGTATTTCTCTCAGCTCTTCTATGAACAGACACGTCTGCTGCCCTCCGAATTCCGAGCTCAATTCCACAAGGGGGACGATTGATTGCAACCGATCGAACAAATATCTACCTCAGTCTTGAATTCATCGCAAAACACGGCACATCCGTCTGACTTTTTTTCTCCGCTTCCCATGTACAATGAGAAGGCAAGAAACAAAGGGGAGGGTTAAGATGAAAAGGAAAATGGCATTGTTGCTTTCCACCGCATTACTTGGTTTAACTGTGACAGCATGTACTTCCAATGATTCATCGAATAACAATTTGAAAGCGTCTTCAAATTCAGACTCGAACTCCGCAAGCCCGGCACTGACGGGAGACGATTTGGCTTTCTCAAAATTCCCGAAACCTGTTGATGTTCACATCGGCATGGTGGTGGATCCGACCGACAAGACGCTGCCGGAAGGCGACAGTGTAAGCAACAACCCGTACACGCGGTATCTGAAGGACAAGTACAACATCAACATCATTGTCGATTGGACCGCGGCAACCGGTAACGACTTCAAGCAGAAAGTCAGCTTGACGATCGCATCGGGCAAACTGCCTGACGGTATGGTCGTTGACGACCGTTCCTTTATGACCAAAGCGGCTAGTTCGGGACTGCTGTATGATATCACCGATATTTTTAATCAATATCAATCCTCGCAGGTGAAGGAGATCATGGCTAGTACGGAGGGCCGTGCACTCGAGAACGCCAGCTATGACGGTAAAATGGTAGCGCTTCCGAATATCACGGTAGATACCGACGGTGTTCACGTGCTCTGGATTCGCAAAGATTGGCTGGATAAGCTGCAGCTGCCTGTGCCGAAGACGCTGTCCGATATCGAGAAAACGGCGAAAGCGTTTATTGATAACAAGCTTGGCGGGGACAAAACGATCGGTATCGCCGGTCCTTCCAAAAACTCGTTCCCTTATTCCACCTTCCTCGTTTCCTCCAATAATATGGGCGGCTTCGATCCGATTTTTGGCGCGAACGATGCATACCCGGGCTACTGGCTCGACAATGGAGACGGTACGGTATCGTACGGAACGACGTCGGACAATACGAAGAAAACGTTGGCTTTGCTGGCGGACTGGTACAAAAAAGGACTTATCGATCCGGAAGTGGGCACCCGTGATAACGTAGGGGATCCGATCAATGCCAATCAGACGGGGATTTTCTTCGGCCCTTGGTGGAATGGCGGCTATGGCAACGGGGACTCCTTCAAGAACGATCCGACTGCGAACTGGCAGGCGTATCCCGTTTATACGGACGACAACAAGTGGAATACACATATGAAGACAACAGGCAGCACCTACACGGTTATTAGCAAGAATGCTAAGCCGGATGTCGTCAAAGCAATCATGATCATGAATAATGCACTTGTGCGCGATGAATCGACCTTCGATTTGTCGGTTAATGTGGGCTGGTATCCGCTCCGCAACGTTATGGCCGCAGCCAACGAGACGGAATACGAGTATACCGAGCTTCTTAAAGTACTGAAGGGCGAAACGAAGGCTGAGGATTACAACAAGCCGAACAGCTTATACAAACTGATGTACGCCGATGCCAAAAAGGTGAAAGACGTCGTTAAGCCTCCATACGATAATTTGAATGTGAGCAACTTTAATACGACGAACTTCGGCGATTTCCAGCGCTTGTATTCCCTCTTGATCGGCGATCGTCCGTTCACGACGGTTCCAATTGATAAGAAGGTCTTCAGCGTAACCTACAACCAAACGCCGACCATGGAAACCAAATGGGCGAATCTGAAGAAGATGGAAGATGAGACGGTTATGAAAATCATCCTTGGTCAAGCGTCCATCGACTCCTTCGACAAATTCGTAAGTGATTGGAAGTCTCAAGGCGGAGATGAGATCACGGCGGAAGTTGCCAAACTCTTGAAGAAGTAATGATGCAGAAGCTTGCGGAAGGCACTGCCGGTCGGTGCCTCTCGCAAGCTTTACTATCCTGCTAGGGAGAAGGAGGTTAGCCTGAATGAGAAAACTGGGCCATCAGAAGCACTATTATTTGATGCTGCTGCCGGGTATGATCTGGCTTGTCATGTTCAGCATTGTGCCTATGTTCGGAATTCTGATGGCGTTTCAGAATTATAATCCGGGAGCAGGGCTGTTCAAATCCGAGTGGGTCGGGATGGAAAATTTCAAGTATATGTTTCAGCTCAATGACAGCAAGACGGTTATCGTCAATACCCTCATTATCGCTGTCGGCAAAATCGTGCTCAATCTAGTCGTGCCGCTTATCTTTGCGATTCTGCTAAACGAGCTTCGCAGCTTGCGTTACAAAAAGCTGGTTCAGACCGTTGTTTATCTGCCGCACTTTCTGTCCTGGGTTATTATGTCCACGATTGTAATTGGAATTTTCGGCTATTATGGCGTTATCAATACGGTTATCGGGATGTTTGGCCACGATCCAAAACTATTTATGGCGGATGCGGGTATCTTCCGGCAAATCGTCGTTGGCAGTGATGTATGGAAGGAATTCGGCTATAACGCGATTATCTATCTTGCGGCACTGACAGGAATCAATCTCAATCTGTATGAAGCAGCCTCCATTGACGGCGCGAATCGCTGGCAGTTGATCAGGCACGTCACGCTGCCTGCACTGTCGACCACGGTTGTTTTGCTGGGCGTATTAAGTTTAGGAAACGTGCTGAACGCCGGCTTCGATCAAGTATATAACCTGTATAACCCGCTCGTATTTTCAACCGGAGATATTTTGGACACATGGGTGTACCGGCTGGGCTTGCAAAATCTTCAGTTCTCGCTGGCGACGGCTGCTGGATTGTTCAAGTCGGTCATTAGCTTTGTACTGATTTTCATATCCTATCGTCTGGCTTATCGCTATGCCGATTACACGGTATTCTAAAGGAGGACGCTGCATTGGTCAGAAATACAACGTTAGGCTCGCGGACGTTTGAAATAGCCAATATTATCGTCCTCGGTCTCCTGCTTGTCAGCTGCATATACCCGCTGTGGTACACGTTCTGTGTATCGATCTCCGTCAAGTCCGCCGCTAATGCAGGCTTGGTTACCATTTATCCCATCGGCTTCTCCTTGACTCCGTATAAGGAGATTATCAACGACAGCCTATTCTTTAACGCATTCTGGATCTCCATCCAACGTACCGTCCTCGGGACATCGTTCTCCTTGCTGATGACCGTATTAATGGCGTACCCGCTGGCTCGTCCCAAGAGAGATTTCAAAATGCGCAATACCTTCATGTGGGTCCTTGTCTTCTGTATGTTGTTTAACGGGGGATTGATTCCATGGTATCTCACGATTCAGAACTACCATATGATCGATACGATTTGGGCGTTGGTGCTAGGCGGAGGTGTACCGGTATTCGACGTCATCCTGATCATGAACTTCTTCCGCAATCTGCCGAAGGAGCTGAATGAGGCGGCCGTAGTCGACGGTGCAGGTCCTTGGTCCGTATTATTTCGGGTGTATATCCCATGCTCCATTCCCGTGCTTGCTGCGGTGGCGTTGTTCCTGGCCGTGTATCACTGGAACGAGTTTTTTAACGGCTTGGTGCTGATGAACACGGCTGCGAAATATCCGCTCCAAACCTATATCCAGCAGCTAGTCGTCAACATTCCGGTTGGCACGAGCCTGACCCCGGAACAATATAAGAAGCTGTCGGAGCTGTCTAACCGAACGCTGAACTCGGCCAAGGTGTTTATCGCTATGGTGCCGATGCTGATCGTATATCCATTCCTGCAAAAATACTTCGTATCCGGCATTATGCTCGGCGCCGTGAAGGAGTAGGGGCGAGCTAAGCGAATTGTGGTCGCAAGGCTGTCTATTGGCTCCACCGAGAAGGACTCAACCGCGCGAGGTTGGGTTCTTCTTTTTCGTTTGGTAAAATAGGGGGATAGCTGAGCTGTTATATGAAAGGTGTAGAGAGGAGTCTCACAAATGAAGACATTTGAACGGATGCTTATCAAGTATGCGGAGTTGGTCGTCAGGGTTGGGGTGAATATTCAAGTCGGGCAGGTGCTTATCGTCCACGCTCCGATCGAAACGGCTGAACTTACCCGGTTGATCGTGGCGAAGGCTTATGAAGCGGGAGCAAAATTCGTCATTGTGGATTGGGACGATGATGCGGTCACTCGTGCCCGCTATGAGAAGGCCTCAGAGGATTCCTTTGATTATTATCCGCAGTGGTTGGCAGACGGCATGGTACGGTTTGCCGAAGAGGGCGGGGCAATCCTTCATATTAAAGTACCTAATCCGGATCTGTTCCAAGGGATCGATTCTTCCAAAGTATCGGCAGCGGTTAAGTCAGCGGCTATCGCGCGTAAAGAATATTCCGCATATACGCGCAATAGTAAGATCAGCTGGTCGTTGATCAAAGCTCCGACGCTCGCATGGGCAAACAAAGTGTATGCCGATCTTCCGGAAGAGCAGCGTGTAGATGCGATGTGGGAAGCGATATTCGCTATGGTGCGCGTGAATCAAGACGATCCAATCGCCGCTTGGCGCGAGCATATCCAGCATTTGAAGACGAGGCAAGATCTACTGAACGCCAAACGTTACAAGAGTCTCCATTATCGTGCGCCGGGAACGGATTTGCGGGTGGAGCTGCCTGATGGCCATATTTGGCGCGGCGGCGGAGGCGAGAATGATAAAGGCGTCTATTTCGTCGCGAATATGCCGACTGAAGAAGTGTACAGCATGCCGCATCGTACCGGCGTGAACGGAACGGTAAGAAGTACATTTCCGCTCAATCTGAACGGTAGACTTGTTGAAGGGATTACATTTACATTTAAGAACGGGAAAGTGGTTGCCTACGATGCCGAGTCAGGGCGTGAACATTTAACATCGCTGCTGGAAACGGACGAAGGTGCCTCCTATCTCGGCGAGTTGGCATTAGTGCCGCATGATTCTCCGATATCGAACTTGAACCGAGTATTCTATAACACGGGCATCGATGAGAATGCTTCCTGCCACTTTGCGCTTGGCAGTGCTTATCCCGTGAACCTAGAAGGCGGCACGAAGTTATTGGGTGATGAGCTTCTGGAGCGGGGCGCCAACGTAAGTTTGACGCACGTTGACTTTATGATTGGCTGCGCTTCTCTCGATATTGACGGAGAATTGCCTGACGGGTCAATCGAGCCTGTATTCCGACAAGGGAATTGGGCGTATTAATAAATAGTAACTCAGAGTTGATCTGATGGAGGACTTTATGGTAAACGGCCATTCCCGGAGATAGTAGCGGGGGTGGTCGTATTAATTTCAAAAAAGACTTGCCATATGGTATCGAACCATGATATATTCTATTTCTGCCTCCGAGACATCAACTTGGAAGCGGCGATCGAAACCAAAACAAGCTGAAAAATAAAGCTTGCAATCATGTTTCGATTCGTGGTAAGATCTAATTCCGGTCATGAGCCGGAAGGAAATAAACGAAGTATTTGTTCTTTGAAAACTGAACAATGAGCGACCAGTCAAATGGTCATAAATCGCGAAATTAACGTTTCGCAAAGCTAGTTTTTTGAATGAGCTAACAAGCGAAT
>NZ_JBXENW010000017.1:0-61651 GCF_059383835.1 Paenibacillus sp. J22R98 | reverse complement strand
TCGTCCTGAGCCAGGATCAAACTCTCCATAAAAGTGGTAAGCCCGAAGGCTTGGCCATTTTTAAGAATTCGCTTGTTAGCTCATTCAAAAAACTAGCTTTGCGAAACGTTAGTTTCGCGATTTATGACCATTTGACTGGTCGCTCATTGTTCAGTTTTCAAAGAACAAATTCCGTTGTTCATTCGCCCATGTCTCAGCGGCGACTTGATTAATATATCACACGCTTTATAAACAATGCAAGAGTTTTTTTAAATTATTTATCCACATGTTTATAACCCCTTAAAAAACCCTTGATATCAGCGGTATGTCCGCATATTCAATGCATAGCGGGACAGCTCTTTCGGGGAGGCAATTCGAGCATACATGCGGAAAATAATTTTGTAACGTTTGGCAATTGCGGTTTTGATATCGCCATCTAGCCGGGAATCGTTCAAATCGAGCAGCATTTCGTCGAGTTCTTTGCGTAGTACGTAGTCGAGTTCTTTACATTCTTTGTCGTTGAACAGAATTCCAAGCATAACCGTTGGTGGCCCCTTTCAATTAATCAGCCAGAAATCATATATCGGCCAACAAGAAGAAACTGCTATCACCGCCCGAAAGCGGTGCAATTTGCTTCATTTTCTCCAAATTCCAGCAATTCAAGACGGAACTTACACTCCCTTAAATTTAGAAAAAACGGCGCTTATCGCATGTCACGATAAACGCCGCTTTATTGTTATGCTCAAATAATTGGAAATTTATTACTAACTAAGCAACCAAACTGTTACGGTACTCTCAATGACAGCCGCAACAATCAACATAAACACAATTAAAACCATAACCGGCAGCGTCCGCATAACGAATAGCTCAAGCTCCTGCCCCCAGCCTTTTCGCTTCGTAAATACGGTACCAAGCCCCTGAAGCATCATTCTGCCGAAACGCAATCCATATGCACATGCAATAATGATGGCCGCGAGCTCGATTATGCCATGCGGCAGCAGCCCCTTAAAGATAACCGTGAATACAGCCTCATTGCCCTGTTCCGTTGTCTTATGAACTAAGTAACCAAGCATCATACCGTTAATGGCTAAGAACGCGATCGGAACGATCCCGAACAATGAGCCTACATACATAACCAAAATGGCTTTAATGGCATTATTGAAGAAAATAAACAACATTAAGAATAAGGTCGGGTGGGAGCTCGAATCGATATTTTCCGCGACACCTTTAATTCCATTGAGCTGACTGTTGATAAAGGCGTCTAATCCCGGATTAGTTGCACCTACAACGATACCGGCTAACAGAAAAATAGTGCTGAACGCGATATAGTGCCGCATCGTCTGCAAATGGCGAAAGATTTCTTTTGGCGAAAACATATGTGGGGATCACCTCTTTGGGCTCTTTTTGGGATAACAAGAATAAGTTGTTGGTACGAGCATAGATTGTACTAGAACAAGCCCTTATTGGAGAGGAGTGCAATTGTAATGAATATGTTTTATGTAATGAACGGACGGAAACTGAAGCGTTACTTTCTAGTCACCGTAGGTATTTTGTTTGCTGCGGGCGTTATTTACGCGGAGAAGGACAATATTACCGTGTTTGCACCTAATCAGCCTGCGGCCATCTACAGCGTTCCAACGGATAAGAAGGTTATCGCCTTAACGTTTGACATCAGCTGGGGGGAGAAACGGACCGAGCCGATTCTTGAGGTATTGAAGGAGAAAGGTGTGAAGAACGTTACCTTCTTCCTCTCTTCGCCTTGGAGTCAGACCCATCCCGACATCGTGAAGAAGATCGTCGACGGCGGTTATGAAATCGGCAGCCATGGCCATAAGCATGACAACTACAGCACATTCAGTGATGAAGAAATTCGCAGCCAGATCGAAACGGCCCAAACGATTTTGACTCAAGTCACCGGTAAAACACCAAGCTTGATCCGCATGCCCAATGGTGATTTTGACAAACGAGTTCTTCGCATTGCTGAGCAAATGAATTACAAAGTGATTCAGTGGGATACCGATTCGCTCGATTGGATGAATATCGGCACGGACAAAATCATCAATCGCGTCGTCAGTAAAGCACATCCCGGTGATATCATTCTGATGCATGCCAGCGATTCCGTGAAGCAAACCCATGAAGCACTTCCGGCCATTATCGATCAGCTGCGCTCCAAGGGCTATGAATTTGTGACCGTGTCGGAATTAATCGCGCAAACTGAGCTTCAAGGCAAAACAGTACAGGATAAAACCGCAATGTTCGAGCAGCTTGACGCTTCGGCCGAACAATAATAGCTGCAGCTTATACAGCCGGTTTCGCATCTGATGCGGATCCGGTTGTTTTTTCTTTGCGCACAAGCTTGTGCAGCCACAAAATTTGGTAGGCATTACACGCGAACATTGGGATGATCATAAATATCATTGCTGTTACATTGCTTTCCTCACCTCTGATGCTTGGCCATGCTTCAAGCAGTGTAACTACAACTTGTAAGAACAACGTTGGAATGAACGCATTATTGTTCGTCAATTTGGCTTTGTAGTAAGCAACTGCCCAAGATGCGAGTCCGAGACCAAGCGGCAGCACCCAGAAAATCCAATTGTTATCCAGCTTCACGCGATCTTGGTAAAGTAAATATCCAATGCCGCCGAGCGCAAACAATGTCGTGTATGCTTGTAGGGCATTCCACATGTAGTTTCTGCGAATGACGCTAAGTGCAATGTAATTCAAGGTCATGTAAGCGAAGAAGCCCATTTGACTGAATGCACCGAAAAGCAGACCGACCAGTGCCATCATGGCGGCATTAAAGCCTGCAGCCGACAGTCCCATGAAGCCAAACGAAGTATCTGTCCATTGCATGATACTTCCGACAACAATTGTCACAACGCCGCCAACTGCCATCGTACTCCAAAATAAGAAAAACAATTTACGCAAGTTCACTATTTTCCACTCCTACAGGTTTGTTGAGCTTGAAGAATCCAGTATGTTTCAAGCGATTATCGCCAGCTTTTCCGAATATGCCGAAACTACCCTTCATTTTACCATGTCCGATACAAAAAGCTATGCTGCTTCCATGATAATACGATGAACATTGTCGCATACTACACACAGCAACAGTTGCTTTATCAGAAGGGAGACACTGACAGCATGGTTAAACGAATTACATGGCTTGGTGCCCTCATTGTCCTGACATTCAGCCTGTCAAGCTGTGGTACGCAACAATCCAGCGCATCAAGCGAGCCGATCAGCTATAAAGACATGAAGTCTATGGTAATTGACATACTCAAAACCGAAGACGCGCAAAAAGCGCTGCAGGAATCGGCTGCCGCCACAAGCGGCAATAACGGCTCAAGCATCCGAACGCTCTCCATACAGGATCAAGAGCAGATGCGTTTAGCAGTCAAGGAAACATTGGTGGCGCCGGAGTATAGCAAGGTTATTGAGAAGTTGATGACCGATCCTCGTTTTGCCGGTGAATTCGCGAAAGCCGTGAATAAGCAAAACAAACAGATCCACAAGGATTTGCTGAAGGATCCTACGTACCAGAAGGATCTCATTCAAGTGATGAAGAGTCCGGAAATGGACAAAATGATTCTTGAAGTGCTGCAAAGCACCCAATACCGTAAACAGACCATGTCCCTAATGCAGGAGTCCATGCAAAATCCGCTATTCCGTCTTGAAATTTTGGACCTGCTCAAGAAGGCTGTTCAAGAAGAGCTTAAGCCTAAGCCGGACGAGAAGGTTACAAAGGACAAAGGTAGTGGCGGCGGAGATAGTGGTGGTGACGGCGGCGGTGACAGCGGAGGAGATGGCGGTGACAGCGGCGGCGAAGGCGACAGCGGCATGAGTGATCAAGGCGGTTGACGAAAAAAGCCGGTATTCTCACACAATTGTGTGGAATACCGGCTTTTTAAATATGGGTTGGTGTGGAACAGTGAAAAGGATTAAAGAGCTGCGTAATGACTGAATAAAGAAAGCTCGGTAAAGAGTGGATCAATGAAAAATGATTACGCCTCGCACTTTGCAATTACGCGGTCGGCGATATCCAGGTAGATGCGGCCGTTATCCGTATCGGCTTTGTACACCGAAGGTGAGAAATCCGGCTCGGACGGATGGTTGTCCGGTGCGCCAAGCGGAATCTGAGCCATCAGCTCTGCGTTTAGCGATTCAGCCAGCCTTGCGCCGCCTCCGCGTCCGAATACATATTCGTGCTCACCGCTCTTGCTTACAAAGTAGGACATGTTCTCGATGATACCGATGATTTCATGTTCGGTCTTAATCGCCATCGCACCTGCGCGTGCAGCAACGAAAGCGGCTGTCGCGTGCGGGGTTGTTACAATGATTTCTTTGCTTTGCGGAATCAGCTGATGCACATCAAGCGCAACATCGCCTGTTCCCGGCGGCAGATCGAGCAGCAAATAGTCCAGCTCGCCCCACTCGATCTCCGCGAAGAAATTGCGGAGCATCTTGCCCAGCATCGGTCCACGCCATACGATCGGTGCATTGTCCTCCACGAAGAAGCCCATCGACATCACGCGCACGCCGAATTTCTCGATCGGGATGACGCGCTCATTCACGATCTGCGGGCGTTCCTCGATGCCCATCATATCGGGCACGCTAAAGCCGTAAATGTCCGCGTCGATGATCCCGACGCGTTTGCCCTTGCGTGCCAAGGCGACCGCGAGATTGACGGTCACCGTGGATTTGCCGACGCCGCCCTTGCCGCTGGCGACGGCGATGAACTGCACCCCGCTGCTGCTATTCAGCAGCGGATGTGCCTCTAGCCCGGCCCCGTGCCCACGTACGGGGCCATTGGCTGCGGCCTGCGGCTGCGGCGCTGCTTTGCCGCCGCTGCCTGGGCCGCCAGGGCTGCCCGCGGCATGCGCAGCCGCGGGCTGCTGCGCCGCAGGCGCGCCTTCGCCGGCACGAAACCGGAAGTGCGCGGTTTCGGCCCCGGCGGCGGCAAGCGCTGCTCGCAGCGCAGCCTCGAGCGCGCGCTCCGCGCTCGCGCTTGCACCTAGGACCGTCATGGAAACGTGACGGTCCTCCTTAACCATCACATCGCGGAAGGTAATTGCGCCTTCCGCCGTATATGGGGCCGCCGCAGACTCAGCGGCCGCTAAAGCTTCTATGCGGGTCAACATGTTCAACCGTCTCCTCTTGTCCTTGAATAAAGGCTTATAACAACGTGTGGATATGTACTTGCTCCATTATAACAAGACCAAGACCCTGTTCCAAGCCGAGGTTATTTAGGAGCATCCGGCTCCGCCCCGGAAGCCGAACCCCATTTCTCTCCGGCGGTAAAGCGAAGTACCCCCTGATAGATCGCGGCCGCAACCTTTTTCTGGTATTCGGCATCCGCAAGCCTTGCTGCCTCACCGGGATTGGACAAGAAGCCAACCTCCACTAAGGCACTCGGTACTTCATCCATCGCTTTTAGGAGATACACCGTATTCACAGTTGCAGCCACCCGCTCGGTATTCGCCAGATTCCGTTTAATTTCATCTTGAATCAAAGAAGCAAGGACCGCATTCTCCGGCAAATTGGGATAAAAGAAGGTCTGAGCCCCTGACCAACGAGGGGACGGGATGCTGTTCATGTGAATGCTGAGCAACATGCTGGCGTTTTTATCTTTTACAAACTTAGCTCGATTAACTAAGTCCTGTGTCTTGCGCTTGCTTATCTTCGATGTGCCTTCCTCAGCCAGATCGTAGTCGCCTTCTCGTGTCATAACCACGATGGCACCAGCTTGCTGCAAATAATCTCTCAGCTGCAAAGCGATGGCTAAATTCAAATCCTTCTCCACCATCCCCTGCTTGCTGACCGCACCGCCATCCACTCCGCCGTGCCCGGCATCAATAGCGATAATCTTCCCGGATAACGGCAGCGTCCAATACGTCCAGGTGCGTGATGCGGGCACTTCCTGCGTGAGCAGGATCACAGTCAGCATAACCGCCACCACGCCAAGGGAGATGCGTACAGCACCGCGATACGTGATCCAGATGACGAAACGTTTCCGAACTCCGCGCATACAAAAAGCCACCCCTATCTCCATCCGATGATCGTTCACAGGAGTTTGTCCTGTGCTCTTTATCATCCTATGGGACGAGGTGGTTGGTTATGCGAACAACCATGAACAAATGAAGATTCGCCAGAATAAAAAAACGCCTTTGCCGTCTTCGGTAGACGGGCAAAAGCGTTTTACGTGGTCAATTAATTCACAGGCTGCTCAGACATGCCTTCAATCAAAATCTTAGCCACTTCCGGACGGGAGAATTCCGGCGGCGGGCAAACGCCGTCACGCAGCAATGCACGGACTTTCGTACCCGACAACGTCAGATGACTCTCTTTGTCATGCGGGCAAGTTTTGCTCGATGCCATATTGCCGCATTTCGTGCAGAAGAAGCTGTGCTCGAAATAAAGTGGAATAATGCCAAGTTCATCAGCAGTAAAGGAACGAAGCAGATCCTGCGCTTCGTACGTGCCGTAGTAGTCGCCTACACCGGCGTGGTCACGACCAACGATGAAGTGCGTGCAGCCGTAGTTTTTGCGAACCATCGCATGGAAGATCGCTTCGCGAGGACCAGCATAACGCATAGCCGCAGGGAACACGCCAAGGAACGTGCGATCTGCCGGATAGTAATTCTCCAACAGCGCGATGTAGCTCTTCATCCGCACGTTTGCAGGCACATCATCCGATTTGGTTTCGCCCACAAGGGGGTTCAAGAATAGCGCATCTACGATTTCCATCGCACACTTCTGAATATACTCATGTGCACGGTGTACCGGGTTACGCGTTTGGAAGCCGACAACTGTACGCCAGCCTTTCTCCGCGAAGATCCGTCTAGTCTCAGCCGGATCAAAATAAAACTCATTGAACTTCTCAGGAATCGGACGATTAAGAACCGTAATCGGTCCACCAACATACGTATTTGGACGGCTGTAGGTTTTCGCTACACCCGGATGCTCGATGTCATCGGTCTTATATACATGAACAGCTTCATGCTTCAGATCAACGCTGTAGATGCTTTCGATATCGATCACGCCATAAACGATACCATCTTCGCCTACAAGTGCTGCACGCTGCCCTATGGACAGTTCAGAAGCTTTCGCCTCTTCTACTGCCAGTGTAATTGGGATACTCCATACTGTACCGTCTGCAAGGCGCATACGTTCAACTACGGAGCGATAGTCTGCTTCATTCAAGAAACCGTTAAGCGGCGAGAATGCGCCGACTCCGATCAGATCCAAATCCGAGATTGCCCAAGTGTTTACAATGATGACCGGTAATGCTGCCGCTTCTGCCAGCAGCGCATCGCGCTCAGCTCCGCTTGCGACTCGGTTGATGAGTACGCCGCCATGTGGCTTAATGCTGCTCATGCTCTAAAAGCCCCCTCTTATTTATGCAATCCGCATTCTGTTTTTTCTTGACCCGACCACCGGCCTGCACGTGGATCTTCACCAGGCATTACCTGACGTGTGCAGTGCTCGCATCCGATACTCGGATAGTGGTTGTCATGAAGCGGATTGTAGTACACATTGTTCGAACGGATATAATCCCAAACATCTTCAGAAGTCCAATTGGCAATTGGATTGAATTTCACGAGTCCGAACTTCGTATCATATTCAATCTTCTTCGCATTCGCACGTGTAGGTGCTTGGTCACGGCGAATACCCGTAATCCATGCTTCATATTTGGAAAGGATTTGGGTTAACGGCTGAACCTTACGGATATCGCAGCATTGGTTGGCATTGCTTTTCCAAAGCTCATCGCCATATTGCTCTGCTTGCTCTTCCGGCGTAATCAACGGCTTCACTTCAACAAAATTAAGGTTGTAGATAGCTGCCATTTTGTCGCGGGTTTCGTAAGTTTCTTTAAAATGGAAATCCGTATCTAAGTAGAAAATATCTGTTTTCGGGCTGATTTTTTGCAGCATATCGACAAGTACGACATCTTCCGCACCAAAACTGCAGGCAAAGGTAATGTTCGGGAAAGTTTCAACCGCGAATTTAATAATCTCCTGCGGCGTTGCCGTTTCCAATTCTTCCGCTTTTTGCTTGATTAGTGCTTCCTTTTCAAACAAGTTCATGGTGTTGACCTCCATATTCAAATTCCTAGTAAACTAATCTACATTAAATTATACGTCGATTACTCCATTTGTTCAATATTTTTAAATATTCGATGACATGAAAAAAAAGCCTCCTCTGCAACAGAGAAGGCTTTTCCTGAAATTCGATATTAACGTTTCGAGAATTGTGGCGCGCGACGTGCCGCTTTAAGACCGTATTTTTTACGCTCTTTCATACGTGGGTCACGAGTCAAGAATCCTGCACGTTTCAAAGCTGGACGGAATTCCGGATCTGCTTTAAGCAGAGCGCGGGAGATACCGTGACGGATAGCGCCGGCTTGACCGGAGATACCGCCGCCGTGTGCGATAACCAAGATATCGTATTTGCTTCCAGTCTCAGTAAGAGCAAGCGGTTGTTTAACGATCAGCTTCAGTGTTTCCAGACCGAAGTAATCATTCAAGTCACGTTTGTTAATAATGATTCGTCCTTCACCCGGCACGAGACGTACACGTGCTACAGAGTGTTTACGACGACCGGTTCCATAGTATTGAACTTGTGCCATGAAACTGTCCTCCCTCTATTTACCCGCGAAGTTCGTAAACTTCTGGATTTTGTGCTTGATGTGGATGTTCTGGTCCGGCATAAACTTTGAGCTTCATCTTCATTTTATCGCCAAGACGATTTTTTGGAAGCATGCCGTAGATAGCTTGCTCCAATACTAGCTCTGGTTTGTTCTTAATCATGTCCTGAGCCGGAGTTACTTTAAGTCCGCCTTGGTACATGGAGTGACGGTAGTACATTTTGTTTTGAAGTTTTTTACCAGTAAGGTGAATTTTCTCCGCGTTGATGACAACTACAAAGTCACCAGTATCAACGTGTGGAGTAAATGTTGGTTTGTGCTTGCCGCGGATAAGGCTAGCAGCTTCGCTCGCTAAGCGACCAAGCGTTTTGCCTTCTGCGTCAATGACAAACCATTTGCGATCAACTTCGCTGGACTTCGCCATATAGGTAATGCGCATGGATGTTCCTCCTTGTTCATTCAAACATTGGTTCTAATTTATAATGTTACGGTACCGTTAGAGATGAATGGTGGATCGACCAAGGGTCTTCTCAAAGCCATCATCTGTAACCGGCTCGATTCCATTCAAAAATGCTACTGTTGGTTGGCGATCTCAGTCGGGGCTGTGGGAGAGCCACTAAGAAAGCACAAGTTATATTCTACAACATAGGATTAACAAGTGCAAGCTATTTGTTTAGGCTTTATGCCCTTTGAGCACTGGTAATACTCGTCAATCGTCGTAGGAAACTTCCCAAAGCATCAAACCGTGAGCCATCGCTGTAGGTCCGGCCGCAGTACGGTCCTTAGCCTCCAGAATTCGCTCAAAATCAGATACGGTCAGCTTCCCTTCCCCTACCCATAGTAAGGTGCCCACAATGATTCTCACCATGTTATAGAGAAAGCCATCACCAGTCACAAATAGATCCAATTTCCCTTCACTTTGTTCGATTCTCGCCTCAAGGATCGTTCGAACATGTGAACGCTTCGTAGAACGCTGCGAAGCGAAGGAAGTGAAATCATGCTTGCCTACAACCTTAGACAGAGCTTCCCTCATCTCGGACAAGCGAAGAGGCATGGGATAATGGAACCGGTAATCCCGTTCGAATACATCTGCAAACTTATTGGTGTCGATGGAGTAGCGATACGTTTTGCGTTTCGCACTATAGCTTGAATGAAATTCAAGCGGCACTTCATCGGCCTTTAAGATGGCGATGTCATCCGGCAATCGAGAGTTCAAGGCGAGCGCCCAGCGTCCGATCGGAATTGGCGAGGAGGTGACGAAATTAAACACCTGCCCCCTCGCGTGGACACCTGCATCCGTTCTTCCGGATGCCACGATATGCACTTTCTCGCCGGTCAACACATGAATCGCTTGCACAAGCACATCCTGCACCGTATTTCCGATGGGCTGCGTTTGAAAGCCATGGTAATGCGTTCCTACATAGCTGACAACCATCCGTATGTTCTTCATCCCATATGGTCCCCCTTAAGCACGGTATCAAGGGCAACAAAAAAAGGTGGCCGCAAGGTCCACCCTTTCCGAAAGAAACTTTCGCGGGCGCCAGTTATGTCGCCAGCCGTTTCTTCTTGCTACGCGCGATCCACCAGTTCCAAGTAAACCATAGGTGCCGCGTCACCGCGACGTGGTCCTAGTTTCAAAATACGCGTATATCCGCCCGGACGTTCCGAGTAACGGGTAGCCAGTTCGGAGAACAATTTTTGAATTGCATCTTGCTCACCAGCTACCAAAGACTCACGGCGAACGAAAGCTGCAACTTGACGACGAGCGTGCAAATCACCACGTTTTGCAAGTGTGATTAGCTTCTCAGCGATTGGACGAAGCTCTTTTGCTTTTGCCTCAGTCGTTTGAATGCGCTCATACAAGAACAAGTCAGTAACGAGATCACGGAACAATGCTTTCCGGGAGCTAGCGTCACGGCTCAATTTAGAATATGCCATCGAATTTCCCCTCCTTAAAACAGTCTAACGACCTTTAGTCTACGCTGCTTTTTATTCTTCCATGCGGAGGCCAAGACCCAGTTCTTCGAGCTTTTCTTGAACTTCTTCCAAAGACTTGCGTCCGAGGTTACGGACTTTCATCATGTCTTCTTCTGTTTTCGTGATCAGCTCTTGGACGGTGTTGATACCTGCACGTTTCAGACAGTTATAAGAACGTACCGAGAGATCGAGTTCTTCGATCGTCATCTCAAGTACTTTCTCTTTCTTGTCTTCTTCTTTTTCAACCATGATCTCAGCATCTTTCGCTTCGTCAGTCAGACCAACGAACAGATCCAGATGCTCAGTCAGAATTTTGGCGCCGAGGCTTACAGCCTCTTCCGGACGAATGCTTCCGTCGGTCCAAACTTCAAGTGTGAGCTTATCGTAGTTAGTCACTTGACCAACACGAGTATTCTCAACCGAGTAGTTTACACGAGTAATCGGTGTGTAGATCGAATCAACAGGAATGACGCCGATTGGTTGGTCTTCCCGTTTATTCCGATCTGCTTGCACATAACCGCGTCCGCGATTAGCAAATACCCGCATGTGGAGCCGTGCACCGGAGGCCAACGTCGCGATATGAAGATCAGGGCTTAAAATCTCGACATCGCTGTCTGCGCGAATATCGCCAGCCGTAACGTTGCCATCGCCTTCCGCGTCAATCTCCAATACCTTCTCTTCGTCGGAATGGATTTTCAGCGAGAGGCCTTTGAGATTCAGGATGATTTCGGTAACGTCCTCCATCACACCTGGAACCGTAGAGAACTCGTGAAGTACACCATCGATTTGAACAGAGGTTACCGCTGCACCAGGCAGCGACGACAACAGGATCCGGCGAAGGGAATTCCCGAGCGTTGCTCCGTATCCACGTTCAAGCGGTTCAACTACGAACCGTCCGTACGTGCCATCCTCGTTTAGTTCTACGGTTTCGATTTTCGGCTTTTCGATCTCAATCACAATAGTACCCTCCCTCAAAACGTCGCTCCGTTACCATTATCGCATAAGTAGTCAAATCATGTAGTATGGCAAACCTTCACAACCATTATTCACAAGTTGTAGTCATTTGATACCACAAATATTGACTATACGCGACGACGTTTTGGCGGGCGGCATCCGTTGTGCGGAACTGGAGTAACGTCTTTAATAAGGTTAACTTCCAGACCTGCTGCTTGAAGCGAACGGATTGCTGCTTCACGGCCTGCGCCAGGACCTTTAACCATTACTTCGACAGTTTTCATGCCGTGTTCCATTGCCGCTTTTGCTGCAGATTCAGCAGCCATTTGAGCTGCGAACGGCGTGCTCTTACGGGAACCTTTAAAGCCGAGGTTACCCGAGCTTGCCCAAGAAATCGCGTTTCCGTGCGGATCAGTAATCGTAACGATCGTATTATTGAATGTCGAGCGGATATGCGCTACGCCAGTATCAATATTCTTACGGTCACGACGTTTCGTACGAACCACTTTCTTTGGTTTAGCCATTTCGGTTATCCCTCCTTCTTATTTCTTCTTGTTCGCTACAGTCCGGCGAGGACCTTTACGCGTACGAGCATTTGTTTTCGTCCGTTGACCACGAACCGGAAGACCACGACGGTGACGAACACCGCGATAGCAGCCGATCTCGATTAGACGTTTGATGTTAAGCGAAATTTCACGGCGAAGGTCGCCTTCTACTTTAACCGTTTTGTCGATTGT
Organism: Paenibacillus sp. J22R98; assembly: GCF_059383835.1. Lineage (NCBI taxonomy): Bacteria > Bacillati > Bacillota > Bacilli > Caryophanales > Paenibacillaceae > Paenibacillus > Paenibacillus sp. J22R98. Next base: position 49,360 of record NZ_JBXENW010000017.1, on the reverse strand, counting down.
TTCGCGAAGTTGGCTGACTTCATCTTCAGTCAGATCACGAACGCGAGTATTTTCGCTAATACCGGTTGTGCTAAGAATTTTATTAGCAGTCGTTCTGCCAATACCGAAGATGTATGTCAGAGCGATGACAACGCGTTTATCACGCGGTAAGTCTACACCAGCAATACGTGCCATGTATCGTTATCCCTCCTTATCCTTGTTTTTGTTTGTGTTTCGGATTTTCACAAATCACCATAACATTGCCTTTGCGGCGAATGACTTTACATTTCTCGCAAATCGGCTTGACCGATGGTCTAACCTTCATTGTGATTACCTCCCGAATTCTTTCGTCGGCAGGCCTTTAAGGCCTACTTCCGATAGGTAATGCGTCCTCTAGATAAATCATAAGGCGACAATTGAATGACTACTTTATCTCCTGTCAGAATGCGGATAAAATGCATTCTGAGTTTGCCCGATACATGGGCCAGAATTTGGTGTCCATTCTCAAGTTCAACCTTGAACATGGCGTTAGGTAGTGGTTCGATGACCGTACCTTCGACTTCAATGACGTCTTCTTTGGCCATAGTCATTCTCCTTTCCCTTGCACAGCCTTCTGAATAGCATAACGCAGTTTTGCGTTAGTAACACGGCCGGTTTCCCGCATGCTGTCAGCCACTTCATGACTGACGACCGGTTGCATCAGAAGATGCAGTACGTTCTTCTTCTTCGATTGATCGAAGCGCCGCTTGTCTCCGTCAGCTACAAGGACGAAACGTTCATCCAGAACCTGAATGATGACGGCGTATGAGCCTCCGTCTTTTCCTTTAAGGACCTTAACTATACGACCGATCTCCGGCATATGTTCCAATGCACTCAACCTGCCTGCTCCCTGGATAGGGTTAAGATTTCGCAGCCATCCTCTGTGACGGCAACCGTGTGCTCGAAGTGAGCGCACCGGCTGTTATCCTGTGTAACGACTGTCCAATTATCCTCCAGCGTACGCACATATCGCTCACCGATGTTGACCATCGGTTCTATCGCCAGCACCATTCCTGGTTTTAGACGAGGTCCGCGATCGGGTAATCCGAAATTCGGGATTTGCGGTTCTTCGTGCAGATCTGCACCAATGCCATGCCCCACAAAGTCTCGAACAACAGAAAAACCAGCAGCTTCAATCACTTGTTGAATCGCATGCGAGATGGTTAACAAACGAACATCCGGTTTCACGAGCGCGAGTCCTGCATAGAGCGATTGTTCTGTAATGTCGAGCAGTCGCTGGGACTCTTCACTAATATTGCCTACACCGTAGGTCCAAGCGGAATCGCCATGGTAGCCTTGATACTGTGCACCAATATCTATGCTGATGATGTCGCCATCATTCAGCTTACGTGAACCTGGAATACCGTGTACCAGCTCATTGTTTACAGAAGCGCAGATACTGGCAGGAAATTGATTGTACCCTTTAAAAGAAGGTATTGCGTCCTGACTGCGAATGTACGATTCAGCAATATCGTCCAATTCTTTGGTCGTAATGCCGGGACGAATAGCTTGTTTGAGCAAGCGATGCGTCTCCGATACAATTCGGCCAGCTATTCTCATTACTTGCAATTCCGATTCGGATTTGCAAATGATCATTCTGCTGTTCCCCGCAGGCAGCTAACGATGTCAGCTGTTACTTCGTCGATTTCTTTCTCGCCGTCTACTTCGCACAAAACGGCTTTACTTGTGTAGTACTCAAGTAATGGAGCTGTTTTGGAGATATATTCGTCGAGACGCGTGCCTACTTTTGCTTCCGTATCGTCTGACCGCTGATACAGCTCGCCGCCGCATTTATCACAAACGCCTTCTTGCTTCGGCGGGTTGAACATAACATGGTAAGTGGAGCCGCATGCTTTACAAATGCGACGACCGGTCAGACGCGCAAGCAGTAGACCGCGGTCAACCTTCAAGTTAACAACATGATCGATACTGCGTCCCATTTCAGCCAACATCCCGTCCAGCGCCTCAGCTTGTTGCAGCGTGCGAGGAAATCCATCCAGCAGGAAGCCGCCATTACAATCCTCGAGTTGGAGACGTTCACGAACGATACCGTTCGTAATTTCATCCGGGACAAGAAGTCCTTGATCCACGAATTCTTTAGCCTTCAAACCCAGAGGTGTGCCTTGCTTCATTGCTAAACGGAAAGCATCGCCAGTGGAAATGTGCGGGACACTGAAAGTGTCCACGATACGTTCCGCCTGTGTGCCTTTGCCGGCGCCCGGAGGGCCCATGAATAAGATGTTCATTAGCGTGTTCCTCGCTTTAAACATAATAGGCTCGGCCGGGTCCCGCCACACAATTAGATGCGCGGAAGCCCGCTTGCGAACCTATTGTTATTTATTGATAAACCCTTTGTAGTGGCGCTTGATCAATTGCGTCTCGATTTGCTTCATCGTATCCAGTGCAACACCGATTACGATTAGCAGCGAGGTTCCGCCGAGCTTCACATCACGAGGCAAATCAGCGAGCGTGCCGAAGAGTACCGGCAAGATCGAGATGAGCGATAGGAAGATCGCTCCGCTGAGTGTGATCCGCGACATGACGCGCGTAATGTAGGAAGATGTCGGTTTACCAGGACGAATGCCCGGAATATAACCACCATTTTTCTTCATTTGATCGGCCATCTGCACCGGATTGATTTGCACAAACGTGTAGAAGAACGTGAAAGCGATAATCAGTATTACGTACAACACCATGCCAAGCGGCTTGTCGTAGTACATATGAGTTTGAACCCAAGTTGCCCATGCATGTGTCGACCAGAAGTTCGCGATCGTAACCGGGAACATCAGAAGTGATACTGCAAAGATAACCGGGATAACACCTGCACCGTTAACTTTCAGCGGAATGTGGGTAGATTGCCCACCGTACATTTTCCGTCCAACAACGCGCTTAGCGTATTGAACCGGAATTTTGCGAATCCCTTGTTGTACAAAGATAACGCCGACGATAATTGCGATGATCGCAATTACAATCACCACTACCTTAATAATGCTAAGGAAGATGTTGCTTGCATCAACAAACTCCTGCGTGTAGATGGATCGAGCATGCGCAGGTATTCTTGCTACGATACCGGCAAAGATGAGGACCGAGATCCCGTTGCCGATGCCTCTCTCCGTAATCTGCTCACCGAGCCACATGAGGAAGGCTGTTCCTGCCGTTAGAATTATCGCAATCATAATATAATCCGTAACCGTTGCACCAGGAATCATATCGTACTGATATTGCCGGTTAAAACCAATTGCAGTACCAAAACCTTGGACTAGACCGAGGATAATCGTACCGTAACGAGTAATTTGAGCAAGTTTACGTTTACCATTCTCGCCTTCCTTCGCCCATTCGGCGAATTTAGGGATAACGTCCATCGACAGAAGCTGTACGATGATCGATGAGGTAATGTAAGGCATGATCCCAATCGCGAAGATCGAGAACTGGAACAGTGCCCCACCGGAAAACGTATTAAGCAAACCAAACAATTCAGAACCGGCCTGATCAGTTTGTGTAAATACATCTTTGTTGACACCAGGAACCGGGATAAAAGAACCGATCCGGTAAACCAACAGGATGAACAGCGTGAACAGGATCCGCTTGCGAAGGTCTTCCACTTTCCAAATGTTGGACACGGTCTTGAACAATTAGATCACCTCGGTTTTACCGCCGGCAGCCTGGATTTTCTCTACCGCAGATTGAGAGAACTTGCTTGCTTTTACCGTAAGTTGAACTGTGATTTCGCCATTACCCAAGATCTTGATTCCGCTCTGTGGGTTTTTAACGATACCTTGCTCAAGCAGAAGCTCAGGTGTTACCTCTGTGCCAGCTGCAAAGCTGTTCAACTCATCGATGTTCACAATCGCATACTCTTTACGGAACGGGTTGTTGAAGCCGCGTTTAGGCAAGCGACGGTACAATGGGTTTTGTCCGCCCTCGAACCCTGGGCGAACGCCACCACCGGAACGAGCATTTTGACCTTTATGACCACGACCGGCTGTCTTACCGTTGCCGCTACCGATACCACGGCCTTTACGGAAGCCTTCTTTACGAGAACCCGGTGCTGGTGAAAGTTCATGCAATTTCATCGTACGTTGCACCTCCTTAATGTTTTACGCTGCTTTCTGTACGAGTTTGCTTCATCAGCAAAACTCGTCTTTGAAAGCATACTGTTGAAGCGGTATATCATTTACGCCATTAAAGACGATTTATGCTTGTACTTCTTCCACTTTGATCAAGTGGCTGACATGAGTAATCATGCCACGGATAGCCGGGCTGTCGCTGTGGACAACCGATTGACGAATCTTGCGAAGACCAAGCGTAGCAACAGTAGCACGCTGCTTCTCGTTACGACCGATCAGGCTGCGAACGAGGGTGATTTGCAATTTTGCCATCGTATTCTCCTCCTTAGCCCAAAAGCTCTTTCACGGTTTTGCCACGAAGTTTAGCAACGTCCTCGGCACGTTTCAGACGGGAAAGTCCTTCTAGTGTCGCGTTAACCATATTCATGGAGTTTGAAGAACCAAGCGATTTGGTTAGAATGTCGCCAACACCTGCAAGTTCAAGAACGGCACGAACCGGTCCGCCTGCAATTACTCCAGTACCTTCAGATGCTGGTTTAAGCAATACGCGTCCAGCGCCGAAGTGTCCGAGCACTTGATGTGGGATTGTTGTTTTCACAAGTGGTACATGGATCAGGTTTTTCTTAGCATCTTCGATACCTTTGCGGATTGCATCCGGTACCTCGCCAGCTTTACCGATCCCTGCGCCAACATATCCTTTACCGTCACCTACAACTACCAGTGCGCTGAAGCTGAAACGGCGTCCGCCTTTTACTACTTTCGCTACACGGTTGATTTGAACTACTTTTTCAGTTAGTTCCAACGTATTTGGATCGATACGCAAGTCGACTTACCTCCTTCATAAGTATTATCGATTAAAACTCAAGTCCTGCTTCGCGAGCTGCATCAGCCAGTGCTTGAATTCTTCCATGGTACAAGTAACCGCCGCGGTCGAAAACCACTTTGTCTACGCCTTTCGCTTTAGCGCGAGAAGCGATAACTTCACCGATTTTGCGAGCAGCCTCGATGTTACCACCATTTGTGAATTGTTCTGCGATTTCTTTATCAAGCGTGGACGCTGAAGCGACCGTTACGCCTTGAACATCATCAATCAATTGTGCATAGATGTGTTTGGAGGAACGGAATACAGAGAGACGCGGACGCTGCGTAGTTCCGTTGATTTTCTTACGCACACGCAGGTGACGTTTGAGACGTGCTTTGTTTTTATCGCCTTTTGTAATCATTCGTTGTACACTCCTTTCCTTGGGTCCTTATGAAGCTATCCGATTAAGCAGCGCTAAGCGGCTGCTTACTTCTTCTTACCAGCTTTACCTTCTTTACGAAGGATACGCTCGCCTTCATACTTGATACCTTTACCTTTATACGGCTCAGGCTCACGTACGGAGCGAATTTTCGCAGCAGTTGCACCAACGAGTTCTTTATCGATGCCTCTAACAGTGATTTTCGTGTTCGATGGAACATCGAACTCGATTCCGCTCTCAGGAGTGATTTCTACTGGGTGCGAGTAACCAACGTTAAGTACGATTTTCTCGCCAGTTTTGTTTGCACGGTAACCAACGCCTACTAGCTCAAGGTTTTTTGCAAAACCTTCAGTTACACCACTAACCATGTTAGCGATGACGCTGCGAGTTGTACCGTGTAGGGAACGATGCAATTTATTGTCAGAAGGACGCTCTACAGTAATTACGCTGTCAGCTACAACCACTTTCATATCCTTGTGGATTTCGCGGCTCAGTGTACCTTTAGGTCCTTTAACAGTGATCAAGCTGTTGTCCAAGTCGATGTTTACGCCACCTGGAACTTGGATCGGTTTACGGCCAATACGAGACATTGTTACACCTCCAATCGTTGTGACAGTTAATTACCAAACGTAGCAGACGACTTCGCCGCCGGATTTAACCTGACGAGCTTCTTTATCAGTCATAATTCCTTGGGACGTGGAAATGATCGCCATTCCCAGGCCGCCCAATACGCGAGGCACTTCAGTGCTTTTCGTGTAAACGCGTAGACCCGGTTTGCTGATACGTTTCAGCCCCGTAATTACACGCTCTTGGTTCGGGCCGTATTTTAGGAAAATACGGATCATCCCTTGTTTGTTATCTTCAATATACTCGGCATCGCGGATAAAGCCCTCGCGTTTCAAAATTTCAGCGATTTGCTTCTTTACTTTCGAAGCAGGCATTTCTACGGTCTCATGACGCACAACGTTTGCGTTGCGAATGCGTGTAAGCATATCTGCGATCGGATCAGACATAACCATTGTGTAAACCTCCTTCCCGAACTAGGCTGATTACCAGCTTGCTTTTTTAACGCCAGGAATCTGGCCTTTGTATGCTAATTCACGGAAACAAATCCGGCAAATTTTAAACTTTTGCAAAACGGAATGCGGACGGCCGCAACGTTCGCAGCGTGTATAAGCCTGCACTTTGAATTTAGGAGCACGTTGCTGCTTAACCTTCATCGAAGTTTTTGCCACTTGGTATTACACCTCCTGTGGATTACTTCGTAAACGGCATGCCCATTTGGGTCAGCAGTTCACGAGCTTCTTCGTCCGATTTTGCCGTCGTGACGATGACGACGTCCATACCGCGTACTTTGTCAACTTTATCATACTCGATCTCTGGGAAGATCAATTGCTCTTTCAGACCCAGAGTGTAGTTACCACGGCCATCAAACGCTTTGTTCGATACGCCGCGGAAGTCGCGTACGCGTGGAAGTGTGACATTGAACAGTTTATCAAGGAAATAGTACATGCGCTCACCGCGCAATGTTACTTTAACCCCGATCGGCATGTTCTCGCGAAGTTTGAAACCAGCGATCGATTTCTTGGAGCGAGTTACTACAGGCTTTTGACCAGAGATCAAACGCATGTCTTCAACAGCAACATCGAGAACTTTGGAGTTGGAAACAGCTTCACCAACACCCATGTTGATTACAACTTTCTCGATTTTAGGCACTTGCATTACTGTTGTATAGTTGAACTTCTGCATAAGAGCAGGAGTGATTTCATTCAGGAAACGATCTTTCATTCTTGCTGCCATGTAACGTGGACCTCCTTTCCGTATAGGTCAATTAATCAATTACCTCGCCGGATTTCTTAGCGATCCGGACTTTTTTGCCGTTATCAAGCACTTTATATCCGATCCGAGTTACTTTACCGCTCTTAGGATCGATGTGCATAACATTGGAAACGTGAATCGCCGCTTCTTGCTCGATAATGCCGCCTTGCGGATTAGCTTGCGAAGGACGAGCATGTTTCTTCACCATATTGACGCCTTCGACGAGTACGCGGTTTTGGCGCGGATACGCTGCAATAACGCGGCCTTTTTTGCCTTTGTCTTTGCCCGTAATGACCATTACCGTGTCGTCTTTCTTCACGTGCAATTTATTGTTATGAGATTCCAACACTTTCTTCAACCGTGGCATGAGTTACACCTCCTGCGTGCTTGCGCGGAATGCGCAAAGTACTTTTTAGATAACTTCCGGAGCAAGCGATACGATTTTCATGAAGTCGCGGTCGCGAAGTTCGCGAGCAACTGGTCCAAAAATACGTGTGCCGCGCGGGCTTTTGTCTTCTTTTACGATAACCGCTGCGTTCTCATCAAATGCGATGTATGAACCGTCTTTACGGCGAACCGCACGTTTCGTACGCACGATAACCGCTTTAACTACATCACCCTTTTTGACAACGCCACCGGGTGTTGCTTGTTTGACGGAGCAGACGATCAAATCGCCGATATGGCCAACACGACGTCCAGTACCACCGAGCACACGGATGCACATCAGTTCTTTCGCGCCAGAGTTGTCAGCGACAGCCAAACGTGTAAATGGTTGAATCATTTCAACGTCCTCCTTTCGGGAAAATGCTTACTAGGAAGCATTTCTTACAAAATAACAGCAGCTTCAACGATTTCGACTAAACGGAACCGTTTGTCTTTGGATAGCGGGCGAGTTTCCATGACTTTAACGATATCACCAATCTTAGCTTGGTTGTTCTCGTCGTGCGCCTTGAATTTTCTCGTGTATTTAATACGTTTGTGGTACAGATCGTGTTTTTTGTAAGTTTCAATGGCAACAACGATTGTTTTGTCCATTTTATCACTCACGACTTTACCTACTTGAACTTTGCGGGCATTACGTTCGCTCATGTTCATCCTCCTTCCATGCATTCGTTATCGCTCACGGACAATCGCAGTTTAGCTGCTGATTCCGAGTTCTCTTTCACGAAGAACGGTTTTGGCACGAGCTATATCCTTACGTACGTCGCGGATGCGAGTTGGGTTTTCCAGTTGGCCGGTAGCCAATTGAAAACGAAGGTTGAATAGCTCTTCTTTGAATCCAGCGACTTTTTGTTCGAGTTCAACAGAGGTTAGGTTGCGGAAATCATTAGCTTTCATTTGCTTCACCACCCACTTCTTCGCGTTTCACGAACTTCGTTTTAACTGGGAGTTTATGTGCTGCAAGACGCATTGCTTCACGTGCGATCTCTTCAGATACGCCAGCAAGCTCGAACATTATTTTGCCCGGTTTTACGACAGCAACCCATTTTTCTACGTTACCTTTACCGCTACCCATCCGGACTTCAAGAGGCTTTTGCGTAATTGGTTTCGCAGGGAAAATCTTGATCCATACTTTACCGCCACGTTTGATGTAACGAGTCATCGCAATACGCGCTGCTTCGATTTGACGGTTAGTGATCCATGAAGGCTCAAGTGCTTGTAGACCGTATTCGCCGAAGGCTACTTCAGTACCGCCTTTTGCGCGACCTTTCATATGACCACGTTGTTGCTTACGATGTTTGACACGTTTTGGGACCAACATGATTAGTTGCCTCCTTCCTGTGGAGCTTTCTTCTTAGTTGGAAGGATTTCACCGCGATAGATCCATACTTTAACGCCGATACGGCCGTATGTTGTCGCAGCTTCTGCTGTTCCATAGTCAATGTCTGCACGCAGCGTATGAAGTGGAACTGTACCTTCGCTATAACCTTCTTGACGAGCAATCTCAGCGCCGCCCAAACGACCGCTAACGGAAGTTTTGATACCTTTCGCGCCCGAACGGATTGTACGTTGGATGGATTGTTTCATTGCACGGCGGAACGAGATCCGACGCTCAAGTTGTTGTGCAATGCTCTCAGCTACGAGAATCGCATCAAGTTCTGGATGTTTGATCTCAGAGATGTTGATGTGCACTTTTTTGCCTTTAGCGATTTTCGACAGTTCGGAACGAAGGTTTTCAACTTCAGATCCGCCTTTACCGATAACCATACCAGGCTTAGCTGTATGAATTGTAACGTTAACGCGGTTAGCTGCACGCTCGATTTCGAACTTGGAGACAGCCGCATCTTTCAATTTGTTTTTGAGGTACTCACGGATTTTAACATCTTCCATGAGCAATTCGCCGAAGTCTTTGCCTGCGTACCATTTGGATTCCCAATCACGGATAATACCAACACGTAGACCGACCGGGTTTACTTTTTGTCCCACACGTTTTCCCTCCTTATTTTTCGGATACCACCAAAGTAATGTGGCTGGTTCTTTTGTTAATCCGGCTAGCACGACCCATTGCGCGCGGGCGGAAACGTTTCATTGTTGGCCCTTGGTTTACAAATACTTGTGTAATAACAAGTTTGTTCACGTCCAACTGGTAGTTGTGCTCCGCATTAGCAATTGCGGAATTCAGCAGCTTCTCAACGATTGGGGAAGCCGATTTTGGTGTGTGGCGCAGAATCGCGATTGCTTCGCCGACTTGCTTACCACGGATCAAATCAACAACCAGCTGAGCTTTACGAGGTGCAATGCGGACGTGGTTAGCGAACGCTTTAGCTTGTTGCATGGATGAACCTCCTCTCGACCTTTATAACGTAACTATTTAACGATTAACGGCGACCTGTTTTCTTGTCGTCATTACCGTGTCCTTTGTACGAACGCGTTGGCGCGAACTCACCGAGTTTGTGGCCAACCATATCTTCCGTCACATATACCGGCACGTGCTTTTTACCGTCATAAACAGCAAAAGTGTGACCAATGAATTGCGGGAAGATTGTAGAACGGCGAGACCAAGTCTTAACGACTGTCTTCTTCTCTTGCTCGTTCAGAACTTCAACCTTTTTCAGCAAGTAACCGTCAATAAACGGTCCTTTCTTCAAACTGCGACCCATGGATGATCCTCCCTTCACGCTAGCGTTACGCGACGCGGCGCGTCACGCTCATGACGCCGAGGCGCCTATTACTTCGTACGACGACGAATAATGTATTGGCTCGATGCTTTTTTCTTTTTGCGTGTTTTGAAACCGAGTGTCGGTTTGCCCCATGGAGACATTGGAGATTTACGTCCGATTGGCGCACGGCCTTCACCACCACCGTGTGGGTGATCGTTCGGGTTCATTACAACACCACGTACTTCAGGGCGTTTGCCCATCCAACGGGAACGGCCGGCTTTACCGATTTTCACGAGTTCGTGATCTTCGTTACCAACAGAACCGATTGTAGCACGGCATTTTTTCAGAATACGACGTACTTCGCCAGACGTCAAGCGAATTGTGACGTATTGCTCTTCTTTACCAAGAAGTTGAGCATCTGTTCCAGCAGCACGAACCAATTGTCCGCCTTTACCTGGTTTCAGCTCGATGTTGTGGATAACTGTACCTACCGGGATGTTCTCAAGTGGCAACGCGTTACCAATCTTGATGTCTGCATCTACTCCGGAAACGATTTTATCCCCAACTTTAAGACCTTTAGGTGCGATGATGTAGGCTTTCTCGCCATCCACATAGTGGATAAGTGCGATGTTGGACGTACGGTTCGGATCGTATTCGATCGTCGCTACGTTACCTACGATACCGTCTTTATTACGTTTGAAGTCGATGATCCGGTATTTACGTTTATGGCCGCCACCGTGATGACGAACCGTAATTTTACCTTGGTTATTACGACCAGCTTTTTTGAAAAGCGGCGCAAGAAGTGATTTCTCCGGTGTGCTTGTGGTGATCTCTTCGAATGTCGAGACGGACATACCACGTCGCGCTGGAGATGTCGGTTTATACTTCTTAACTGGCACTTCGATTCCCTCCTTAACCGATATCTAACGTTCTTTCACGAGAAGCCGGGGGCTTCTTCGCTACTTAAACTGTTTCGAAAAATTCTAGCTCGTTGCTATCTGCGCTCAATTGTACGATCGCTTTTTTCCACTCGGATGTGTATCCGCTGTGTTTACCGTAGCGTTTAGGCTTAGCCGGCATGCGAAGCGTGTTTACGCTCGATACTTTTACTTTAAATATCGATTGGATCGCAAGTTTGATCTCAGTTTTGTTAGAACGGATATCAACTTCGAATACGTACTTCTTATTCGCCATGAAATCACTTGTTTGTTCAGTAATGATTGGGCGCTTGATAATATCGCGAGGATTTTTCATTACGCAAGCACCTCCTGTACTTTTTCAACTGCTTCTTTAGTGATAATCAGCTTGTCGTATTTCATAACGTCTAGAACATTGATGCCATCGGCTGCAACGAACTTCACATTAGGAATGTTACGAGCTGCAAGTGCTACATTATCTTCGTAGCTAGCTGTTACAACCAGTGCTTTACGAGCCACTTTCAGGTTGTTCAGAATCGCTGCGAATTCTTTAGTCTTCGGTTGCGCGAACGCCAGTTGATCCAGAACGATGATTTCGTTGTCGATCACTTTGGAAGACAAAGCAGATTTGATTGCTAAGCGACGAACTTTCTTAGGAAGTTTGAAGCTATAGCTGCGTGGAGTTGGTCCGAATACTGTACCACCGCCAACCCATTGCGGGGAGCGAATGCTACCTTGACGCGCACGGCCAGTACCTTTTTGTTTCCAAGGTTTACGACCGCCACCGCGTACTTCGGAGCGACCTTTTGTTTTGTGCGTACCTCTGCGTTCAGAAGCTTGCTGCAAAAGAACTGCGCTATGCAATACGTGAACGTTTGGTTCAATTCCGAATACCGCTTCGGACAATTCAACCTCGCCAACTTGCGAGCCATTCACGCTATAAAGTGCTACTTTCGGCATTTCATGTTCCTCCTTTCTTAGGCGATTATTTCTTCACCGTAGATTTAACTTTTACAAAGCTATTTTTAGGACCCGGAATGGAGCCTTTAACGAGCAATACATTACGTTCTGCATCGACGCGCACGATTTCAAGGTTTTGGATTGTAACGGTTTCGTTACCCATGTGACCTGGAAGGTGTTTGCCTTTTGGTACGCGGTTCGCTTGGATAGAACCCATCGAACCTGGACCACGGTGGTAACGCGAGCCGTGCGCCATAGGGCCGCGGCTTTGGTTCCAACGTTTGATGTTACCTTGGAAACCTTTACCTTTGGAAGTAGCTGTAACGTCAACGAACTCGCCAGCTGCGAACAGGTCAGCCTTCAATTCCTGGCCAACTTCATATTCAGCGATGTTAATGCCGCGGAATTCACGAACGTAGCGCTTAGGAGCCGTTTCCGCTTTTTTAGCGTGGCCGATTTCTGGCTTAGTAGCTCTCGATTCTTTCTTGTCGGAGAAACCAAGTTGTACGGATACGTAACCGTCATTGTCTTGGTCCTTCTTCTGTAAAACAACACAAGGGCCTGCTTCGATAACCGTAACCGGAATTACGTTACCTTCAGGAGTAAACACTTGCGTCATTCCAAGTTTTTTACCTAAGATACCTTTCATGTTGACACCTCATTTCCTTTCCATTTTCAAATATGCATAACTTACAGTTTGATTTCGATATCTACACCGGATGGCAGATCTAAGCGCATCAATGCATCAACCGTTTGCGGCGTTGGGTTAACAATGTCGATCAAACGCTTATGAGTGCGCATTTCGAATTGCTCCCTAGAATCCTTGTACTTGTGTACCGCACGCAGAATGGTGATGATTTGCTTCTCAGTAGGAAGCGGAATCGGCCCAGACACGCCTGCACCGGAACGTTTCGCAGTTTCAACAATCTTCTCTGCGGATTGATCCAGAATTCTATGATCGTATGCTTTCAAGCGAATACGAATCTTTTGCTTAGCCATATAAGTCCCTCCTTCTATCGCCCAATTTAGTATCGGACATACTCCGCAAGAAAACCCGACACGCCCCTCATGGCAAAGGAGCCGTGTGTGTCGGCAACCTCTCGCATCATCGCAACGTCACAGACCAACGCTCACTATTATATCTGAATCGGTGGGCGAATGCAACAAAAATGTTGATTTTGTTAAAATGAATCTTTTGGGTTGCAAATTCCGTTACACTGCATGAAATAAGGCCTTCGGCTGCTGTTGAAATTAAGTTTCTTCATTAAGAAATAATTCACCTGTGGGAACTTAATTTCAAAGGCAGCACGTAAACTCTCCGGCTCCTAATTCACTCCGTTACACTTCCTGCTTCCCAGTGATGCACTTCCAAAACCCGTGGTGAAGGCATAATAAAAATGGCTTGCATACTCAAAGCCATTTACGATTAACTGCATTCACTTTGTTCTCTTTGTTTCTGCGCGTCTTTGTCTTCATTTATATTAATGAATATACGCCATTTGCGCAAACATCAAAATTTAGTAATAAAAAAGCCCCCACCGAAGTGAGGGCTTCATGAGCTGCAGCTTGCGCTGCAGTTTCATTATTTTTGGATGGAAGCTACAGCGCCGGCGCCTACAGTACGGCCACCTTCACGGATTGCGAAGCGAGTACCATCTTCCAGAGCGATTGGAGCGATAAGCTCAACCGTTACTGTGATGTTGTCGCCTGGCATAACCATCTCAGTACCTTCAGGCAAGCTGATGATACCAGTTACGTCAGTTGTACGGAAGTAGAACTGTGGACGGTAACCTGTGAAAAAAGGTTTGTGACGTCCGCCCTCTTCTTTAGTCAGAACGTAGATTTGAGCTGTAAAGTTCGTGTGTGGTTTAACGGAACCTGGCTTAGCAAGTACTTGACCACGCTCGATGTCTTTACGGTCTACACCACGAAGCAATGCGCCGATGTTGTCACCAGCTTGTGCGGAATCAAGCAATTTGCGGAACATCTCTACGCCTGTTACAACGCATTTGCGAGTTTCTTCAGCAATACCGATGATTTCAACTTCGTCAGATACTTTAACTACGCCACGCTCAACGCGTCCTGTAGCAACTGTACCACGACCTGTGATTGTGAACACGTCCTCAACTGGCATAAGGAACGGCTTGTCAGTATCACGTTGTGGAGTTGGGATGTAAGTATCAACGTGCTCGAACAGCTCGATGATTTTGTCAGCCCAAGGACCGTCTGGGTTTTGAAGAGCTTCACGAGCAGCGCCACGGATGATTGGAGTATCATCACCTGGGAACTCATATTCGCTAAGAAGGTCGCGAACTTCCATCTCAACGAGTTCAAGCAACTCATCATCTTCAACCATGTCGCATTTGTTCAGGAATACGACAATGTAAGGTACGCCTACTTGGCGGGAAAGAAGGATGTGCTCACGCGTTTGCGGCATTGGGCCGTCAGCTGCGGATACAACCAGAATTGCTCCGTCCATTTGTGCAGCACCAGTGATCATGTTTTTAACATAGTCGGCGTGACCTGGGCAGTCAACGTGTGCATAGTGACGGTTAGGAGTTTCGTACTCAACGTGAGCTGTGGAGATTGTGATACCGCGCTCGCGCTCTTCTGGAGCTTTGTCGATTTGGTCGAATGCTACAGCAGCACCACCGTATCTTTTCGAAAGAACTGTAGTGATTGCAGCAGTCAAAGTTGTTTTACCATGATCGACGTGACCAATTGTACCAATGTTAACATGCGGTTTATTACGTTCAAATTTAGCCTTAGCCATTGAACTATTCCTCCTTAATAGATAGAAGATTATGTGATCGGCTGTGTGGGAGCTTATTGCCCCCAGCATTCAGCCAAAGTACAACTTATGAGATGCAAGTTGTTAAAGGGCTACTAGTTAGCAGCACCTTTGGATTTGGAGATGATCTCTTCCGAGATCGAACGTGGTACTTCTTCATAGTGCGAAAGCTCCATGGAGAACACGCCGCGACCTTGTGTACCGGAACGAAGTGTAGTGGAGTAACCGAACATCTCAGCCAGAGGCACCTTAGCACGAACGATCAACGCACCATGGCGTGTGTCCGAACCTTCGATACGACCGCGGCGGGAGCTCAACATACCCATTACGTCGCCCATGTACTCTTCAGGAACGCTAACTTCTACTTTCATGATTGGCTCAAGCAGAATTGGAGAACATTTCTCTTTCGCTGCTTTAAGCGCCATCGATCCAGCAATTTTGAACGCCATCTCCGAGGAGTCAACGTCATGGTAGGAACCGTCTACTACGACTGCTTTGATGTCAACAACCGGGAAGCCGGCAACGACACCATTTTTCATCGATTCTTCGATACCTGCTTGAATTGGAGCGATGAACTCACGCGGAATGGAACCACCCACGGTTTTGTTCTCAAACACAAAGCCTGAGCCTGGCTCAAGCGGGGAGAATTCAACCCAGCAATGTCCGAATTGACCGCGTCCGCCGGATTGACGAACGAATTTACCTTCGACCTTCGCAGCCGTTTTGAACGTCTCACGGTAAGCTACTTGTGGCTTACCAACGTTTGTTTCGACTTTGAATTCACGAAGCATACGGTCAACTAGAATTTCAAGGTGAAGCTCGCCCATACCAGCGATGATCGTTTGGCCGGTCTCTTCGTCCGTGTGAGCACGGAACGTAGGATCTTCCTCAGACAGCTTTTGAAGAGCAATACCCATTTTGTCTTGGTCAGCTTTAGTCTTAGGCTCAACCGCAAGCTGGATAACCGGCTCAGGGAAGTTCATCGACTCAAGGATAACCGGGTGCTTCTCATCACAAAGCGTATCGCCAGTAGTTGTATCTTTCAAACCTACAGCTGCTGCGATATCACCGGAGTAAACTTCGCTGATTTCTTGACGGCTGTTAGCGTGCATCTGAAGGATACGACCGATCCGCTCACGTTTGCCTTTCGTTGCATTCACAACGTATGAACCGGAGCTAAGTACGCCGGAGTATACGCGGAAGAACGTCAGTTTACCTACGTAAGGGTCAGTCATGATTTTGAACGCCAATGCTGCGAAAGGCTGGTCGTCAGCAGACTTGCGGATCGTCTCAGTGCCATCTTCAAGGTGACCCTTGATATCTGGAACGTCGATTGGTGATGGCAAGTAGTCAACAACTGCATCAAGCATCAATTGAACGCCTTTGTTACGGTACGAGGAACCAACGATTACTGGGAAGATCTTAACTTCGCAAACACCTTTGCGAAGTGCGGATTTAATCTCAGCAACACTGATTTCTTCGCCTTCGAGATATTTCATTGTGAGCTCTTCATCAAGCTCAGCAACTTTCTCGATCATTTCCAAGCGAAGTTCTTCAACTTGGTCTTTGTATTCTGCAGGGATTTCAATTTTCTCCGGATCTTTACCAAGATCGTCTTTGTATTTGTAAGCAACTCGTTCAACCAAGTCGATTACACCTACGAAGTCGTTCTCTGCACCGATCGGCAATTGAATTGCCACAGCATTTGCGTTAAGACGCAGGCGCATATCTCTAACAACGTTAAGGAAGTCTGCACCGATAATATCCATTTTGTTGACGTAAGCGATCCGCGGTACGCCGTAACGGTCAGCTTGACGCCAAACAGTTTCGGATTGCGGCTCTACGCCTTCTTTAGCACTGAAAACACCAACGGCCCCGTCCAATACACGCAGGGAACGTTCAACTTCAACAGTGAAGTCAACGTGCCCCGGGGTGTCGATAATATTAATGCGGTGACCATTCCATTGAGCAGTTGTAGCAGCGGAAGTAATCGTGATTCCGCGCTCTTGTTCCTGCTCCATCCAGTCCATCGTTGCTGCACCTTCGTGCACCTCGCCGATTTTGTGGGTACGGCCTGTGTAGAACAGGATCCGCTCTGTAGTGGTAGTTTTACCTGCATCAATATGCGCCATGATCCCGATATTACGCGTATTTTTCAAGGAGAACTCTCTTGCCATAATTCAGTCTCCTTTCGATTGAGCGAATTCTACCAACGATAGTGAGCGAACGCTTTATTCGCTTCAGCCATTTTGTGTGTATCTTCGCGTTTTTTCACGGATGAACCAGTGTTATTGGAAGCATCGATGATTTCAGCCGCCAAACGTTCTTCCATCGTTTTCTCACCGCGGTTACGTGAATAGTTCACGAGCCAACGGAGACCAAGCGCTGTACGACGTTCAGGTTTAACTTCAATTGGTACCTGGTAGTTCGAACCGCCTACACGGCGTGCCTTAACTTCAAGTACTGGCATGATGTTCTTAATTGCTGCTTCAAAAACTTCCATCGGTTCTTTACCCGTACGCTCGTTGATAAGAGTGAACGCATCATACAAAATTGTTTGAGCGACACCGCGTTTACCATCGATCATGATACGGTTGATCAAGCGTGTTACAAGCTTGCTGCTGTACAACGGATCTGGCAATACATCACGTTTTGCTACTGGACCTTTGCGTGGCATGTGGAAGTCCCCCTTTCTTCTAGTTTTTCATTTTAGGATGAGGATAACCGTCACCGGCTATGCCTTATTTTTTAACTTTAGGACGTTTAGTTCCGTATTTGGAACGAGCTTGTTTACGGTTGTTAACACCCGCTGTATCAAGCGCACCACGAACGATATGGTAACGAACACCCGGAAGATCTTTTACCCGGCCGCCGCGTACCAATACTACGCTATGCTCTTGTAGGTTGTGTCCAATACCGCCGATGTAAGCTGTAACCTCAACGCGGTTAGTCAAACGTACACGCGCATATTTCCGCAAAGCGGAGTTCGGTTTTTTCGGAGTCATCGTACCTACACGTGTACAAACCCCGCGTTTTTGTGGTGAACTCAGGTTTGTTTCTTCACGTTTCAGTGCGTTGAAGCCTCTTTGCAGGGCTGGCGATTTCGATTTAACGACTTTCGCTTCACGGCCTTTGCGAACGAGTTGGTTAATTGTTGGCATGTTGCATCCCCCTTCCTCACTTAGTAAAACATTTCAAGACATATTGGCTATTTAAGCCCACAGATCCAGGCGGTTCATAAAGAAACAAACGAAAGTTTCTACCTTGTTATTCACTCGGTAAAAACATTACTTCTTTATTCGATTTCCGGTATAACCGCTGCCATCGCTGCCCCAACTTCGATCCCGCAGGTTTCCCCAAGGCTCTTCATTGATTCAGACCAGATGATTGGCACTCCCGATGTTTCGCAAAGCCGAACAATACTGTTCTTCAGCCGCGGATCTGTATCTTGTGCTACATAGACTTGAGTGGCTAAGCCTTGCTCAACCATCTTCGTCGTTTGCTTGCTACCTATTACAAACCGCATCACAACCATCCTTCCAAGTCAGTCAAAACTAGAACGATCAAGTTTCGTTAATGACATGCGTAGAGGTTGTGCGATTTGGCACACTACGACATATTAGCATCTAGGCTTGGTGAATGTCAAGCATATCTCTACAAGAATTACAGGAGAAAATGGATTATCATGACAAGGCATGACGGCGCAAAGAGCGGCAGGCTAACTTCCGTTTACAACGGATGCAGCCCCGCTCGCTCTTTGTCCACATGCTGCCTTATATCACTTCCCGATTAAGACTCAACCGGTACGCTCTCTGCTTCAACTTGCAGTTCTTCCATGCCTGGCTCATCATCCATACCAGCTACATGCACGCTGCGATAACGCTGCATACCTGTACCTGCCGGGATGAGCTTACCAATGATAACATTCTCTTTCAAACCAAGCAACTGGTCGACTTTACCTTTGATAGCGGCATCGGTCAAGACACGAGTTGTCTCTTGGAACGAGGCTGCTGACAAGAAGGAGTCCGTTTCAAGGGATGCTTTGGTAATACCCAACAGTACCGGTTTGGCAACCGCCGGCTCTTTGCCGGAGAGAATTGCATCGCGGTTAGCTGCTTCGTACTCATGAATATCAACAAAAGCGCCTGGCAACAACGTAGTGTCGCCTGCTTCTACGATACGGATTTTGCGAAGCATTTGCTTCACCATAACCTCGATATGCTTATCGTTGATTTCTACCCCTTGGTTCCGGTAAACGCGTTGAACTTCCTGAAGGATATAGTTCTGTACACCACGGATACCTTTAATACGGAGCATATCCTTCGGATCGATCGAACCGTCTGTGAGCTCATCGCCGGCTTCGATTTGCTTGCCTTTGACTACGCGGATACGGGAGCCATAGCTGACTGCGTACACTTTGGATTCTGCTTCACCTTGGACTTCGATTTCACGGCGGTCTTTCGTCTCGCGGATGTCTTTAATAACACCATCGATTTCGGAAATGATCGCTTGACCTTTCGGGTTACGTGCTTCGAAAAGCTCTTGGATACGCGGCAAACCTTGCGTAATATCGTCTCCGGCAACACCGCCGGTATGGAAGGTACGCATTGTAAGCTGTGTTCCCGGTTCCCCGATGGACTGAGCAGCGATAATACCAACCGCTTCACCGATCTCAACGAACTTGCCTGTTGCCAAGTTACGCCCGTAGCAAATTTTACATACGCCA
This sequence comes from Paenibacillus sp. J22R98, assembly GCF_059383835.1. Taxonomy (NCBI): domain Bacteria; kingdom Bacillati; phylum Bacillota; class Bacilli; order Caryophanales; family Paenibacillaceae; genus Paenibacillus; species Paenibacillus sp. J22R98. The sequence goes on along the minus strand of NZ_JBXENW010000017.1, from coordinate 29,721 downwards.
TGACGAGCGCGGCAGCTAAGAACGGAACGGATTTGCAGGCTTTCTACTCCAGCAGCGATAACTTCTTCTGCTTTATTGGAATCGATCAGCTGGCTGCGGTTAAGAATGACTTCGCCGGTTTGTGGATTACGTACAGTTTCAAAGGAGTAACGGCCTTCAATACGGTCGTAGAGATCTTCGATAACCTCTTTACCGTCTTGAATTTTGCTTACTCTAAAGCCTTTGTCTGTTCCGCAATCATCTTCACGAACGATTACATCTTGTGCAACGTCAACCAGACGACGAGTCAGGTAACCTGAGTCAGCTGTACGCAATGCGGTATCGGCAAGACCTTTACGCGCACCATGCGTCGAGATGAAGTATTCGAGTACGGTTAGGCCTTCACGGAAGTTGGACTTGATTGGCAATTCGATAATCCGACCGGATGGATTCGCCATCAAACCACGCATACCGCCAAGCTGTGTAATTTGCGATTTGTTACCCCGTGCTTTGGAATCCACCATGAGCATGATGGAGTTGTAACGATCCATCGATTTCATGAGAATTTCAGTAATTTGATCTTTGGTTTTGCTCCAAATTTCAATAACACGGTCATAACGCTCTTCGTTCGTAATCAAACCACGACGGTATTGATTCGAAACGACTTTAACTTTCTCTTCGGACTCTCTCAAGATCTCAACCTTCTCAGGCGGAACAATAACGTCAGAAACCGCAACTGTAATACCCGCACGAGTCGAGTACGTAAAGCCGAGCTCCTTGATCTTATCGAGCATAACCGAAGTTCTAGTAGTATGGTATTGACGGAAGCACTCTGCAATAATCAAGCCGAGATACTCTTTACCTACGCCGCCAATTTGAGCCAAACCATCCATAAACTTAAACAAATCTGCGCCCTTATCATGGACAAAATATTTATCCGGGGTTCCTTGCAGCAAGTTCACCTTAGTCGGTTCGTTGATGAAAGGGAAATCCGGCGGGTAAATTTCGTTGAAGATGACTTTACCGACCGTGGTGCAAATCAGCGTTTTCTGCTGTGCATCCGTGAAGGACGTTTTCTTCAGAACTTTAACCGGGATAAATATACGTGCATGCAGCGATACGATGCCGCGTTGGTATGCAGAGATCGCTTCGTTTACAGTTGCGAATACAGAACCGCTGCCTTTACCCTCTTTGTTATCCATAGTCAGGTAGAAGCTTCCGAGAACCATATCCTGTGAAGGCGTTACGACCGGTTTGCCGTCTTTCGGGTTCAAAATGTTACCCGAAGCCAGCATGAGCAAACGTGCTTCAGCTTGCGCCTCAGCAGAGAGCGGTACGTGAACAGCCATTTGGTCACCGTCAAAGTCCGCGTTATAAGCGGTACAAACGAGCGGGTGAAGCTTAATTGCGCGACCTTCAACCAAAATCGGTTCGAACGCTTGGATACCCAAACGGTGAAGGGTCGGGGCACGGTTCAGTAGAACCGGGTGCTCCTTGATTACTTCTTCAAGCACATCCCAAACTTCTGGGCTAACGCGTTCAACTTTACGTTTTGCACTCTTAATGTTGTGTGCAAGACCTTTGTTAACGAGTTCCTTCATTACGAACGGCTTGAAGAGCTCAAGCGCCATTTCTTTCGGCAATCCGCATTGGAACATTTTCAAGCTAGGACCTACGACGATAACGGAACGACCGGAATAGTCAACCCGTTTACCGAGCAAGTTCTGACGGAAACGTCCTTGCTTACCTTTAAGCATATGGCTGAGCGATTTAAGCGGACGGTTACCCGGACCCGTTACCGGGCGACCACGGCGGCCGTTATCGATCAAAGCATCAACCGCTTCTTGAAGCATACGCTTCTCATTCTGCACGATAATATCCGGCGCACCGAGATCAAGCAGACGTTTCAGACGGTTGTTACGGTTAATTACACGACGGTACAAGTCATTAAGGTCAGACGTTGCAAAACGTCCACCGTCAAGCTGTACCATTGGACGAAGTTCCGGTGGAATAACCGGCAGCACATCAAGAATCATCCATTCCGGCATATTGCCGGAGTTACGGAATGCTTCGATAACTTCAAGACGTTTGATCGCACGGTTACGACGTTGGCCTTGAGCGGTACGAAGATCTTCTTTCAATGTTTCAAGCTCACGCTCAACATCGATGTCTTGAAGCAATTTCTTAACTGCTTCTGCACCCATGCCTGCATGGAAGCCATAGCCGTATTTCTCACGGTAGCTGCGGTATTCTTTCTCGGACAACAGCTGCTTTTTCTCAAGCGGCGTATCGCCTGGATCCGTTACCACATATGATGCAAAATAGATGATCTCTTCAAGCGAACGAGGCGACATATCAAGCGCCAGCCCCATACGGCTTGGAATTCCTTTGAAGTACCAGATATGGGATACAGGAGCCGCTAGCTCGATATGTCCCATACGCTCACGACGAACTTTCGCACGCGTTACTTCAACACCACAGCGGTCACAAACGACGCCTTTATAACGAACACGTTTGTATTTACCGCAATGACATTCCCAGTCTTTCGTCGGTCCGAAAATCTTTTCGCAGAAAAGACCTTCTTTCTCCGGTTTTAAAGTCCTGTAGTTGATCGTTTCCGGTTTCTTTACTTCTCCGCGGGACCACGATCGGATTTTATCCGGAGATGCCAATCCAATCTTCATATACTCGAAGTTGTTCACGTCCAACAAGGAGCAACCCTCCTTCGTCATGGTTCACTAATATGCTGTATTTAACGCCGTTAACGGCTAAAGGAGCACTGTTCAAGCAGCTCCTTTAACCTTACATCCGCCCGTGAAGTTGGATTCGGCATGCTTATGACTTCCGGCAGGAAAGCAACGATTACTCGACGCCTACTTCTGCACCTTCCAAATTGAGGTTGAGCTTGTCAGTTGCTGCATCATCCTCATCGTCCATCTCTTTCATTTCGATCTCTTCTTCATTCTCAGATAGGATCTTAACGTCCATACCTAAGCTCTGAAGCTCTTTGATCAAAACTTTGAAGGATTCAGGTACGCCCGGTTCCGGAACGTTCTCGCCCTTCACGATAGACTCGTACGTTTTGACACGGCCGACGACATCATCGGATTTCACGGTCAAAATCTCTTGCAATGTATATGCGGCGCCATAGGCTTCAAGCGCCCAAACTTCCATCTCCCCGAAACGCTGACCGCCGAACTGCGCTTTACCACCCAGCGGCTGCTGAGTAACGAGCGAGTAAGGACCAGTGGAACGAGCATGGATTTTATCATCAACCATGTGCGCCAGTTTAATCATGTACATGACGCCGACTGTTACTTCACGCTCGAACGGCTCACCGGAGCGTCCGTCGTACAAGACTGTCTTACCATTACGCTGCATGCCTGCTTCTTCCATGGAGTCAAACACGTCATACTCACGCGCTCCATCGAATACCGGCGTTGCAGCATGGATGCCAAGACGCTTACAAGCCATACCTAGATGGACTTCGAGCACTTGACCGATGTTCATACGCGAAGGTACACCCAGCGGGTTAAGAACAACCTCTACTGGTGTTCCGTCCGGAAGGAACGGCATATCTTCTTCTGGGAGGATACGGGCGATAACCCCTTTGTTACCATGACGTCCCGCCATCTTATCCCCTTCAGAGATTTTACGTTTCTGCGCGATGTAGGCACGAACCAATTGGTTAACGCCTGGCGGCAATTCGTCGCCGTTCTCACGAGTAAACACTTTAACGTCTACGACGATACCATCAGTACCGTGAGGTACACGCAAGCTGGTATCACGAACTTCACGCGCTTTCTCACCGAAAATCGCATGCAGCAAACGCTCTTCAGCCGTCAGCTCCGTAACCCCTTTAGGCGTTACTTTACCAACGAGAATGTCTCCTGCGCTAATTTCAGCACCGACACGGATAATACCGCGCTCATCCAAGTTGCGGAGCGCTTCTTCGCCGACGTTCGGAATGTCGCGTGTAATTTCTTCCGGTCCAAGTTTCGTGTCACGCGCTTCTGACTCATATTCTTCAATATGAATGGAAGTGTACACATCCTCTTTAACCAGTTTCTCGCTTAGTAGGATCGCATCCTCATAGTTGTAGCCTTCCCACGTCATGAACGCAACAACAACGTTACGTCCGAGCGCCAATTCGCCCATTTCAGTGGAAGGACCATCCGCAAGGATATCACCTTTCTTCACGATATCGCCTTTACGACAAATTGGACGCTGGTTGATACAAGTACCTTGGTTAGAGCGCATGAACTTATGCAGCTTCGATTTCACCAAGTCGCCTGTTACCGGCTTACCGTCAATCATCTCGACGCGGCGCAGCCAGATCTCATTGGCCGACACGCGTTCGATAACGCCATCGTATTTAGCAACGATACATACGCCTGAATCTTTAGCAGACTTATGCTCCATGCCTGTTCCGACAAGTGGAGACTTCGGAATAAGAAGCGGAACAGCCTGCCGTTGCATGTTGGATCCCATGAGTGCACGGTTGGAGTCATCGTTCTCAAGGAACGGAATGAGCGCCGTAGCAACGGATACAACCTGTTTAGGCGATACGTCCATATAGTCAACACGTTCAGTAGGCATAGTCAAAATATTGTCAGCCTGCTTGTTGTAACGAACGATAACCGCATCTTCGAGGAACTTACCTTCGCCGGTAAGCTTCGCATTCGCTTGCGCGATAACGTAGTTATCTTCTTCGTCAGCAGTCAGGTAGGCAATTTGCTCCGTAACAATAGCCGTCTTAGGATCAACCCAGCGGTATGGAGCTTCGATAAAGCCATATTCGTTAATACGCGCGAAAGTCGACAAGGAGTTGATCAGACCGATGTTCGGTCCCTCCGGCGTCTCAATCGGACACATACGGCCATAGTGAGAGTTATGAACGTCACGAACCTCAAAGCCCGCGCGCTCACGCGTCAAACCGCCGGGTCCGAGTGCAGACAGACGACGTTTGTGCGTCAGCTCAGCAAGCGGATTGGTTTGGTCCATAAACTGCGAGAGTTGGGATGAACCAAAGAACTCTTTAATCGACGCAATAACAGGACGGATATTGATAAGCGCCTGCGGAGTAATCGCATTAGCATCCTGGATGGACATACGCTCACGGACAACACGCTCCATACGGGACAAACCGATACGGAACTGGTTCTGAAGCAGCTCGCCAACCGAACGAAGACGACGGTTACCTAGGTGGTCAATATCATCCGTGCTTCCTACGCCGTGCAGCAAATCTATGAAATAATTGATGGAAGCGATTATATCAGCAGGTGTAATATGCTTAACAGCTTTGTCGATAATGCCGTTGGCAATGACCTTAATCACTTTAGTCTCATCAAGCGGGGAGAATACACTCACCGTTTGAAGCGGAATACTATCCGCATCAAGAACGCCATTTGCCACATTGTACGTTTTGAAGCCTACATTGTTCTCCAGATGAGGAATTAGCTCATCCAGCAAACGACGGTCGATCATTTGACCAGCTTCCGCCAGGATTTCCCCTGTCGAAGGATCAAACAACGTTTCCGCCAGCCGCGTGTTGAACAGACGGTTCTTAATGTGCAGCTTCTTATTGATTTTGTAACGACCTACGTTAGCCAAATCATAACGCTTTGGATCAAAGAAGCGCGCAACCAGCAAGCTCTTTGCATTATCAAGCGTAGGCGGCTCACCCGGACGGAGTCTTTCGTAAATCTCGATAAGAGCTTTTTCCGTGGAGTCGGTGTTATCCTTATCCAGCGTGTTGCGAATATATTCGTCATGGCCCAGCAATTCTAAAATTTCAGCATCCGTGCCGAATCCAAGAGCGCGAAGAAGCACTGTGACAGGGATCTTCCGAGTGCGGTCAATACGAACATAAATAATGTCCTTCGCATCGGTTTCAAGCTCCAGCCAAGCACCGCGGTTTGGAATCACCGTAGCCGTATAATTTTTCTTGCCGTTTTTGTCCACTTTCGTGCTAAAGTAAACGCTAGGTGAACGAACCAATTGGCTGACGATAACGCGTTCCGCGCCATTAATAATAAATGTGCCCGTCTCGGTCATCAGCGGGAAATCGCCCATGAACACTTCTTGCTCTTTCACTTCGCCGGTTTCCTTGTTAATGAGTCGAACCTTCACACGCAGCGGTGCTGCATAGGTCACGTCGCGTTCTTTCGACTCATCGACAGAGTACTTAGGCTCGCCAAGTGAATAGTCGATGAACTCAAGCATCAAATTACCTGTAAAATCCTGAATCGGCGAAATGTCTTGGAAAAGCTCTAGCAAGTCCTTCTCCAAAAACTTCTCGTACGATTTTTGTTGGATTTCAATCAGGTTCGGAACTTCGAGCACCTCGCGGATGCGGGCATAGCTTCTACGCGTGCGACGCCCATACTGAACAAGTTGTCCTGCCAACTTAACCTCACCCCTCATGTCTGCTTCACAGAAAGTGAACAATGACCTTGTATAAACAAGCTTAAACAGTTCGCTAATCTTACCCGTAAATGTGCGAGCATGACCGCGAACGTTTATCACATTGTTAAAACCAGAATGTGCAGCAGGCAAATTCTGATTCAAATAAAGAAAAGCCCTTATCGAGAAATCGAAAAAAGAGCATGCTTCTGTCAGCCACAACTCTGTGGTACAATAAACCACAAAAGTCTCATATCAAGTAATTTTGACCCAAAATGTAAACATTATACGTCAAATTCGCTGTTTCTATTCATTTAAAATAGCGCTTGACATTTTAGTGGACTAAAGAGATTGTGCCCATTTTAATGCTGACATTTTATAATGATATCACATTAGGAAAGTCAAGTCAACAAAATGTTGTTCTTTTTCCTAGACTTCCTTCTGTGCCCTAAATATGCGATAACCCTTTTCTTTTGTCACTTCTTCCACATTCCCGAAAATCGCTTCGAGCTTTGCCGCCGCAGACGGCGCCCCTTGCTTCTTCTGAATGACCACCCACATCGCCCCGCCCGGCACTAACAGCTTAGCACCTTCTTCAAATATCCGATGGACAACCTCTTTGCCCGCCCGGATCGGCGGATTCGTTATGATGGTGTCGAAGGTTTGACCCATCACTCGTTCATAAATATCACTCTGCAGCACGGTTGCGTTCAAGACGCCATTTAACTTTAAATTCTCTGTCGCCAGTGCAACTGCGCGCTCATTAATGTCGATCATCGTTACATGCCCCTGTTCAGCCAGCTTCGCTGCTGTAATGCCCATTGGCCCATAACCGCAGCCGACATCAAGCACCTTCGCTTGCTTATCCAGCTGAAGCGCTTCGACAAGAACTCTGCTGCCAAAGTCTATGCCTGTTTTCGAGAAAACGCCTGCATCCGTCATAAAACGCAGTTTATATCCACGAAGCTCAGTTTCGAGAAGATGCCGATCATGCGCGATACCCGGTGTGCGTGTGTAATAATGGTCTGACATCATATCCCTCCCATCCGGAACAACCATAAAATTAAGGAAACCCCTTGAAGCCGAAGCTTCAAGGGGTTTCCGCTATAAGCGGTTATTACTTCACTTCTACGGAAGCGCCTGCTTCTTCAAGCTTAGCTTTGATAGCGTCAGCGTCTTCTTTGGAGATTCTTTCTTTAACTGCTTTAGGAGCGCCGTCAACAAGGTCTTTCGCTTCTTTCAGGCCAAGACCTGTGATTTCGCGAACTGCTTTGATAACGTTGATTTTGGAAGCGCCAGCGTTGTTCAAGATTACGTCGAACTCAGTTTGCTCTTCAACTACAACAGCTGCTGCGCCTGCTGCTGCAACTGGTGCTGCAGCTGTTACGCCGAATTCTTCTTCGATTGCTTTAACCAGGTCGTTCAGTTCGAGAACGTTCATGCCTTTAATGGCTTCCAAGATTTGTTCTTTACTCATGAGAGAAACCTCCAATAGTTTTGTTTTGTTTTTGTTTTATTTCCGAACGTTGTGTCAAGCTCAGCTTGCCACAAACCAATCATCTCTTAATGAATGCTGAATCAAGCTAAGCTTGATTCAAGCCAGTCATTATTAAGCTTCTTGTTTCTCTGCAACAGCTTTAACTGCAAGAGCAAAGTTGCGCATTGGAGCTTGAAGCACGCTGAGAAGCATGGATAGCAAACCTTCTTTGGAAGGTAGATCCGCCAGTGCTTTGATTTCTTCCGCGTTGAAGACTTGACCTTCAACTACGCCACCCTTAAGTTTAAGTGCGTCGTTTTTCTTAGCGAAATCAGCCAAAATCTTAGCTGGAGCAACTGCATCCTCTTTGCTGAAAGCGATAGCCGTAGGGCCAGCCAGAACAGCGTCCAATTCAGTCAGTTCCGCTTGTGCAGTTGCACGACGAACTAGGGAGTTTTTCAATACTTGGAACTCGATGTTCGCTTCGCGCAATTGTTTGCGGAGCTCAGTTACTTGCTTCACGTTAAGTCCACGGTAATCAGCAACAACTGTGCAGGAACTCTCGCGAAGTTTAGTCGTGATGTCTGCAACAGCTAGCTCTTTACCTTGAATGATTTTTGCGTTTGCCATAATGTACACCTCCCGTTATGTTGTCAACATCCCGATTAATGCAGCGGAATCCTTCCACGCGATGCATGAGAAAGGCCCCCGCAGACGTAGCGAAGGCCATGATGGTCCGTAAATCACTTCCTGCCAATCGGCGAAAAGCGCACAAACACGTTTATCATAACACCTCGGTAGGAAATTAAGCCGAGCGGGCACCTACTGTCTTCGGTATGCATATTCGATTATCAAGTTCTGTTTCTCTTAGCGGAACGAAGCAGCGTTCAAACGAGCGCCAGGACCCATTGTCGAGGAAACAGAAATACCTTTCAGGTAAACCCCTTTAGCTGCAGCCGGTTTTGCACGGTTCAGTGCATCAATCAGTGTTTTCAAGTTTTCGTTCAACTTCTCGGAGTCGAACGATACTTTACCGATTGGCGCGTGGATTTGACCTGCTCTGTCAAGACGGTATTCAATCTTACCAGCCTTGATTTCTTGAACGGCTTTAGTAACGTCAAACGTTACTGTACCCGCTTTAGGGTTAGGCATAAGGCCTTTACCACCGAGGATACGGCCGAGCTTACCAACTTCAGCCATCATGTCCGGAGTTGCAACGCAAACGTCGAACTCGAACCAGCCTTGTTGGATTTTTGCGATTACGTCAGCATCGCCAACATAATCTGCGCCTGCTGCTTCTGCTTCTTTGGCTTTTTCGCCCTTAGCAAAAACGAGTACGCGTTTTGTTTTACCAGTACCGTGAGGAAGTACAACTACGCCACGAACTGCTTGGTCTTGTTTCTTAGGGTCTACACCCAAACGTACAGCAACTTCAACAGTTTCGTCGAATTTAGCTGTAGCGGCTTTCTTAACGAGTTCAATCGCTTCAGCAGCCTCGTATGTTGCTTCAACATCGATCAGCTTAACAGCTTCAAGATATTTTTTACCGTGTTTAGCCATTAGAATTCTCCTCCTTATGTGGTAGTAACGGAAAATCCTCCCTACGAAAGGGAGATCCTCCCACCTGAACGAAGCAAGCTCCGTCAGTCAGACAACGCCATCTGGTGTGTCTTCTGTCAGCCGTTAACGACTAGTCTTCAACTACAACGCCCATGCTGCGCGCAGTACCTTCAACCATGCGCATAGCTGCTTCTACAGAAGCTGCGTTGAGGTCAGGCATTTTTTGTTCAGCGATCTCACGAACGACAGAACGTTTAACCGTCGCAACTTTCTTCTTGTTCGGCTCACCGGAACCTTTAGCAATCTTAGCAGCAACGCGAAGAAGTACTGCAGCCGGCGGCGTTTTCGTTTCGAAAGTAAACGAGCGATCTTCAAAAACAGTGATTACAACTGGGATAATCAAACCAGCTTGATCTGCAGTACGAGCGTTAAACTCTTTACAGAAAGCCATGATGTTAACCCCTGCTTGACCTAGCGCTGGACCGATCGGCGGAGCCGGATTCGCTTTACCCGCTGGAACTTGCAGTTTAACCAACTTGATGACCTTTTTTGCCATGATGAACACCTCCTTGCCGTAATAATCACACGCAAGTCCAAGAAACCGCGATTAGACTTTCTCTACTTGGTTGTAGTCAAGTTCAACCGGTGTTTCTCTTCCGAACATGTTGACATGCACCTTCAGCTTGCTCTTGTCGAGTAGAATTTCTTCCACTGTTCCGACAAAATTAGCGAACGGCCCGACTTTAACACGTACCGTTTCCTTCAAATCGAATTCGATTTTCGGTTTCGGCTCTTCCATGCCCATATGACGCAAAATCTGTTCCACTTCATCAGGCAGAAGCGGCGTAGGTTTTGAACCTGAGCCAGTCGAACCGACAAATCCGGTTACGCCGGGTGTGTTGCGAACGACATACCAGGAATCATCCGTCTGAACCATTTCCACAAGAACATAGCCGGGGTAAACTTTACGCATGACGGTTTTTTTCTTACCGTCCTTGTCCACCACTTCTTCTTCCATAGGAACAAGCACACGGAAGATCTTGTCTTCCATGCCCATAGATTCAACGCGTTTCTCCAAGTTCGCTTTTACTTTGTTCTCATACCCTGAATAGGTGTGAACAACATACCATCTTTTCTCCATCGTTTCCATAACAAGCCACCCTTGGCCCCTTCTTAAACAATCAGTTCGACCAATGCGGAAATTCCGATGTCAAGAACCCAGAAGTAAAGTGTCACAGCTATAATCGTAAAGAATACTACGAGTGTATAGCTAGTCAGTTCCTTACGGCTTGGCCAGCGGACTTTCTTTAATTCCGCGAAGCTGTCGGTGAAGAAGGAAAAAGTCGACCCGAAGCTTTGCTTCAGCTTAGCTAAAAATGCCACGTCCACCAACCTCCATAATGACCTTATCGAGTTTCGCGATGAGGAGTATGCTCGTTACAATACTTGCAAAACTTCTTCATCTCAATACGGTCGGGGTGATTCCGTTTGTTCTTGCTGGAAGCATAGTTTCTTTGTTTGCAGTTTGTGCAAGCCAACGTAATAATTACCCGCATTGCTGACACCTCCCGAACTTACCATAAATAAATAAAGTGTGAAACGTTGTATGTGAACCCAGCCTGATTTTGATCCCATAATAAAAAAAGACCTATTTAGGGCTACCAAAACACTTTATCACAAGCAATAGGTAGTGTCAACGGGAATCTATTCCTGCACACTTGCTATTCTCGTGCTGCTTGCTCACATATCAGACAGGGCGACAACAACACAAAAAGAGCCGACAACTTCCATTCCGCAGTAAACAGTATGATCCGGACAAGGACAATTCAAACCTCGAAAAGCCCTCCCATTAAAAAAGAGCCGCAGTCGGCTCCCTGGTTTCATCCATTTAGCTACCAATATCACGCAATTCCAAATACCGTTCGAGCTTCCGTTTCACGCGTTGAAGCGCATTATCAATCGATTTCACGTGCCGATCCAAATCAACAGCGATCTCTTGATAGGATCTTCCGTCCAAATAGAGCATAAGCACTTTACGTTCAAGATCACTTAAGATCTCGGACATCTTATCCTCAAGACCGACAAACTCTTCTTGATTGATAATGAGTTCTTCCGGATCCGAAACTCTCGTACCGCAAATGACATCAAGCAGCGTGCGATCCGAATCTTCGTCATAGATTGGCTTGTCCAACGAAACATAAGAATTAAGCGGGATATGCTTCTGACGGGTTGCCGTCTTAATCGCCGTAATGATCTGCCTTGTAATGCACAGTTCAGCAAAGGCTTTGAAAGAAGCTAGCTTATCACCCTTAAAATCTCGAATCGCCTTATAAAGGCCAATCATGCCTTCTTGGACGATATCTTCGCGGTCGGCCCCAATCAAGAAGTAGGAACGCGCTTTGGCACGGACAAAGTTCTTATATTTATTAATTAAATATTCCAGCGCTTCGCTGTCACCCTCGCGAACCGTCTCGACAATTTCTTCGTCCGTTTTGCAGTCATAATCCAGCGTTTTCCATTCTCTGAGGTCGATGCTCACGAACAATCCCTCCGGCTCGAAAGGCGTACAATGCCCAAAACTATCAGTAGCTTAATCTATATACCGGCGCGCAATGTCTTCAAAAACTAGAGCATATAACTTTACTGGAACAACATTCTAGCACGTACTCTACGTGTAGAAACTTAGACTCAGTATACATTATGTAACCTTCAACAGTCAATGATGATCCCGCTGAAAACATGCTAATTATCTAGCAAAAATGGGAATTCCCACCGATTCCGGAGACAATTTTGTCCTATTAACTCACATGCTAGTAACATATAGTCTAGCGCTTACATTTGGCCTCTGCGCCATTTTTCCAGTTTCATTCGAACATCCGTGCTAATATTCCCATCCAGCTCATTGCGAACCGTTGTTTTCTGCTCGACCTTTCGCTCAATGGCTTTGCGATTTTGCTGTATTTCGATAAGAAGCTCTCGTGCGGATTTCCTAAGGGCGCCTTTGCCAAAAGTGACTGCCTGCTCTGCCATATCAGATGTCGCGACATGAATATTACGGCTTCGAAGCGCTAGCTCCGATGCTAGCCGTTCAATACAAGCATCGGCTGTTTCTTTCTCCTTCGTAAACACGACGGTCAGCCTATGCTGTTTGAACGTGGAGCCAACTCCGGGCACTTGATGCGCATCGAATACTACGATAACCTTCATGCCGGTGAAGCCTTGATAATCCGCCAGCATTTCCAGCAGCCGATCCCGCGCATCTTCTAAATCCTTATCACCCAAAGCGGACAGAACCGGCCAAGCCCCGATCATATTGTAGCCGTCCACCAGCAGAACGTCATCCCGCCGCTGCATCGCCTACTTGGCGAGGCGCTGCCGCACGACTTCGTACATCAGCACACCTGCTGCAACGGACGCATTTAGTGAATTCAATTGGCCGTTCATCGGAAGCTTGATTAGAAAGTCGCATTTCTCACGAATCAGTCTGCCAATCCCTTTTGCTTCATTGCCAATGACAATAGCAAGCGGCATATCGAACTTCGTAGATGAGGAATAAACATCCTGCTTCGCGCCAACGTCAGCACCCGCTACCCAAATGCCCGCTTCCTTCAGCTTATCAATCGTTTGTGCCATATTCGTAATCCGCGCAACCGGCATGTACTCTACTGCGCCGGCCGATGTTTTGGAAACCGTTGCTGTCAGCGAAGCCGAACGCCGCTTCGGAATAATAACACCATGAACGCCGGTACATTCCGCCGTCCGAAGAATGGAGCCCAAGTTATGCGGATCTTCAATTTCATCAAGCAGCAAGAAGAATGGCATTTCGCCGCTTTCTTTAGCCCGTGCCAGAAGTTCCTCTATTTCGTAATAACGGTAAGCGGCTGCTTGAGCAACGACGCCTTGATGCGGAACGCCTTCGACCATTTGGTCCAGCTTCCGTTTGTCAACGATCTGTACGACAAGCCCCGCCTTCTTCGCTTCCAGCATAATGGGCTGAGCTGCTTTCTGCGCCTGCTCGGCCACCCAAATTTTGTTGATTTCGCGTCCGGAGCGCAGTGCTTCCATTACGGGATGCTTGCCTGCGATCCATTCCTGTGTATCTTCTTCAACCTCGCGCATCATTAACCTCCTTAAATATGTCTCTTCTACCGCTTCTATTCGTCAAAAGCGATTGCCATCAGCTCACGCAGCCGGCTCACTTTCTTGCCATAATACAAATACCCCATTAAACACTCCAGCGCCGTCGCCTGTTGGTAGTCGGCCGGATCCGCATTCTTCGGCGAAGTGCCTGACTTGGCGTTACGTCCTCGCCGTACAATATCCGCTTCTTCCTCCGTCAGAATCGGCTGCCATTTCTCCAGCAGTATTCGCTGCGCTTTAGCCGAAACGAACTGCGTCGCCTGACGGTGAAGATGATGCAGCTTCTGATTAGGCTGCGATATGAGATACTGACGTACGATCATCTCGAACACCGCATCGCCAATATAAGCCAATACGATGGGATTCATTAAGTGGACCGGTTTGTTCGGGGAGTGAAACCACAACCCGTCTTCTAGGCTCAAACCGATCCCGCCGCTTCCTCCGACATCCATACTTCCGTTGTCCATCATTTCCGCCGCCACCGGATACCTTGCGGCGTATCCTCAAGCACAATCCCGAGCGCGGACAGCTGGTCGCGAATTTCATCGGCCCGCTTCCAGTCCTTATTGGTCCGAGCCTCTGTGCGCTGCACGATGAGTGCATCAATGTCGGCATCGAGCAATTCCTCTTCCGCTTCCAGCAGTCCCAATACACGGTCAAAATCTTGGAATGCTGCGAGCAGTAGCTCGAGCTCCTCTGCCGAAACAACCGCACGCTGCAGAAGCAGATTTGCTTCGCTAACCAGCTCGAACATAGCGGTAATCGCATCCGGCGTGTTGAAGTCATCGTCCATCTTCGCATTAAACTGTTCGCGAATCGCAGCGATTCGTTCTTTAAGCTGTTCAAGCGCCGCTCCGTCCGGTTCGCTTACGGCAACAGAAAGACGGTGCTTCACATTCGAAACGGAGTTCAAGATCCGCTCAACGCTGTTCTCTGCTTGCGCAATCGTCTCATCGCTGAAGTTAAGCGGACTTCTATAATGGGCCGACAACATAAAGTAGCGGATTACTGCTGGTTTAATGCGAGTAAGCATCTCCTGCACCGTAATCCCGTTGCCGAGTGACTTGGACATTTTCTCATTGTTGATGTTGATGTAGCCATTGTGCATCCAATAGTTCGCGAGCGGCTTACCTGTCACGGACTCCGACTGGGCAATTTCACATTCATGATGCGGGAACTGCAGGTCATGGCCGCCGCCGTGGATATCCAGCGTATCGCCTAGATATTTGCGCGCCATCGCGGAGCACTCAATATGCCAGCCCGGGCGTCCTGCTCCCCATGGGCTATCCCATTTGATTTCTCCAGGCTTTGCGGCTTTCCATAGTACAAAGTCTTGACCGCTTTCTTTACGCTCATCCACGCCAATTCGAATTCCCAGCTGCAGCTCATCCATATTCTGATGGGACAGCTTGCCGTAGTCGGGGAAGGTGCTCGTGCGGAAGAATACATCGCCGCCGTTCTCATACGCATGGCCGCCATCCACGAGCGACGCGATGAAAGCAATGATCTCATCCATATGATCGGTAACACGCGGATTAAGCGTAGCCTGGTGGATACCGAGTCCCTTGATGTTCTCATTAAACGCCTGAATAAACCGCTCTGCCACTTCAGGAACTGTTGTGCCCAGCTGCTCGGCTTTACGAATCAGCTTATCGTCCACATCCGTAAAGTTCACAACGTAATTGACTTCGTAAGCAGCCGACTCCAAATAACGACGCACGACATCGAAGAAAATCGCCGGACGGGCATTCCCGATATGAATGTAATCATAAACCGTTGGTCCGCACACGTACATTTTGACTTTGCCGGGCTCCAGCGATTGAAAGATTTCCTTCTCACGTGTCAGTGTATTATATATACGCAAGCTCATTATCTCGTTTCTCCTCCAGCAACTGGCTGTTTGCGTCTTTCCCGCTCCAGCTCTACTCTTAATTCAGACACTTCTTTCTGCATCGCCCGCAGCATCTCGATGACAGGATCCGGGAGCTGGGTATGATCAAGACGATCGCCTACTCGTGTGCCATTGCGTTTAATGACTCTGCCAGGGATCCCGACTACTGTGCTGTTCGACGGAACTTCCCGAAGCACAACGGAATTGGCACCTATATTCACATTGTCTCCAACCTTGAAGGAGCCTAGAACCTTAGCCCCTGAAGCGATAACCACATTGTTACCGATGGTCGGATGGCGTTTCCCTCTTTCCTTACCGGTCCCGCCGAGCGTAACCCCTTGATAAATGACCACATTATTGCCGATTTCGCAGGTCTCCCCAATGACGACACCCATGCCGTGGTCAATAAACAGCTTTTCCCCGATTGTCGCACCCGGATGGATTTCAATGCCTGTAAAAAATCGGCTCGTCTGCGAGATGACGCGGGCAAGCGTATACCACCTGCGTTTGAAGAGCGCATGTGCGATTCGGTGAGACCATATCGCATGAAGACCTGAATATGTGAACACGACTTCCAGCTTATTGCGGGCAGCAGGATCATTCTCTAGTATGGTCTCAATATCAGACGCCAAGCTTCGAAACATCGAAATTCCCCCTCTCCGGTATCGACAATAATACAAAAAGCCCCCGCAGCCCAAGGGCTGCAGAGGCGTTGTTAACGCGGTCCCACTCTGCATCGGAACGATTGTACTTCTTGAAATCGCCCGTCTTATATGGTCCGTAACGAGGACCTATCGTCATCACCCACCCTGCCGATAACGGCAGCTCGGAGATGCGGCTCCCAGGCGCAACGTTTATTCCCAAGAATAAGCGACTCACACCCAGTCATTCGAACACCGCTATACGAACTGTATCTGCGGCTCCGTTTGAAGGTCGCCCTCTCTGGTAATCTTGTATTGAATAAACAATCCTGTTCAAAGCCTTATCGTTCCTAAATTAATTCAAGTATAGCCGAGGACTCCCCAACTGGCAAGTAGTCAAACGCCCATCATAAGCAGACTATGGAAGATTTCAATAGGTCACAGACACTATTTAGCCCAGTCGGCCCTGCAAACGCTGTTCAACCTTTGCTTGACCCAGTAAAGCAATCGTCTGATTCAAATCCGGCCCATGCGTTTGCCCCGTCAGAGCGGCACGAATCGGCATGAAGAGCTGTTTACCCTTGAAGCCTGTTGCTTGCTGGACCGATTTGATGGCTGCTTTGATTCCATCTACATCAAAGGCTTCCATCGCTTTCACTTGCTCCAAGAAAGCTTGCAAAACAACCGGCACCTGCTCCTCCGCCAGGACTGTCTTTGCTTCATCCTCATCTGCCGCTTCCGGCAAGAAGAAGAGCTCGGTAAGCGGTACAATATCCGCTGCAAACCGCAGCTTATCTTGGTAGAGAGCAACCAAATCACGTGTCCAATCATGCTGGCTTGCGCTAAGCGCCTCAGGCAGGCGTCCCGCTTCTTGAAGATGCGGAATGCACAGCTCCACAATGCGTGGAACGTCTGATTTCTTCATATACTCATTATTCATCCAGCTCAGCTTGTTCGTATCGAACACGGCAGGGCTTTTGCTTAAGCGATTAGCTGTAAACACCGAGACCAATTCCTCGCGCGTGAACATCTCCTGCTCGCCTTCAGGTGACCAACCGAGCAAGGTAATAAAGTTGAACATCGCTTCAGGCAAATAACCAAGCTTATCGTATTGCTCGATAAACTGGATAATGGACTCATCGCGTTTGCTCAGCTTCTTACGGTTCTCATTGACGATCAGCGTCATATGACCGAATACCGGCGGCTCCCAGCCGAATGCTTCATAAATCATCAGCTGACGCGGTGTGTTGGAGATATGGTCCTCACCACGCAGTACATGGCTGATCGCCATCAAATGGTCATCCAACGCAACAGCGAAATTGTACGTTGGAATGCCGTCCTTCTTCACGATTACGAAATCACCGATACCGTCGGCTTCGAAGCTGATTTGACCTTTGACCAGATCGTTAAACGTATAGGTCCGGTTCTCCGGTACACGGAAACGAATGCTCGGAATGCGGCCTTCCGCTTCGAAAGCTGTACGCTGCTCATCCGTCAAGCTGCGGTGCTTACCGGAATAACGAGGCATTTCGCCGCGTGCCGTTTGCTCTTCCCGCTCCTGCTCCAGCTCTTCCTCCGTGCAGTAACACTTGTAAGCAAGACCTTTGTCGAGCAGTTCCTGCCAATACTCGCGGTACAGATCAAGACGCTCTGTTTGGCGGTATGGACCATATCCTCCGCCAACGTCGATGCTTTCATCCCAATCGATCCCGAGCCACTTCAAATAGGTGAGCTGGTTTTCTTCGCCGCCCGCCACATTGCGTTTCACGTCGGTATCTTCGATCCGTATAATGAATTTGCCGCCTAAATTACGCGCAAACAGATAGTTGAATAAGGCCGTTCTGGCGTTGCCGATATGTAAATGACCTGTAGGTGACGGAGCATACCGTACCCTGATTTGTTCTGACATCTTGTTTAACTCCTCCCGGGCAAACTATTGTATTGCAGAATCATAGCACAACTTTTACAAGGCAGACAACCGATTGCGCGGCAATCCCTTCGCCGCGTCCGGCGAATCCAAGCTGCTCCGTCGTGGTTGCTTTCACATTCACTTGCGAGAGCTCCTCTGCTTCCAGCGCCCCTGCAATAATTTCAACCATCTGCGGGATGTAAGGCAGCATTTTGGGTCGTTGAGCAATGATCGTCGAATCGATATTGCCAAGCTTATACCCGCGCTCTTTCACCAATCCCCAAATATGCTGAAGCAGCTTCAAGCTGTCGGCATCCTTAAACGCCGGATCGGTATCCGGAAAATGCTTCCCGATATCGCCAAGGCCCAGCGCCCCCAGCACCGCATCGCTGATCGCATGCAGCAGCACATCGGCATCGGAATGCCCCAGAAGCCCGCGCTCATAAGGAATTGTAACGCCCCCAATGATACAAGGCCTTCCCTCCACCAATTGATGCACATCAAATCCTTGTCCTACTCGAATCATGATTCCGAACCCCTCTCCCGCTCTCGGTTTGCCAGCAGAAATTCCGCGTAAGGCAAATCCTCCAGTGTTGTAATCTTAATATTCGTATAATCGCCTTCGGCAACAGATACCGTTACGCCTAATCGTTCCACGGCCATCGCGTCATCGGTGCCGAGAAACTGATCTGCCGCCGCTTGATCAAGCGCCTGCTGCAGCAAGGAACGACGAAAAGCCTGCGGCGTTTGAATCGCCCACAAGCTTCGCCGATCCGGAGTCGCCGTAATGGCGCCGGTTTCATTCACTTGCTTAATTGTATCTTTAACAGGTACGGCAAGCACAGCTGCTTCCGTCTGAAGAGCTTTACGCATACATGACCGCACTGCAAGCTCGGTCACAAACGGCCGGACACCGTCATGAACCATGACCCAGTCGACCGATTCGCTTAAAACCGCAAGCCCAAGATGAACCGAATGCTGACGCTCGCTTCCGCCCGCTGCCACCTGCTTCACTTTGTGAAGGCCAAATTCCGTTACGAATTCCCGGCAACGGTCCACATCCTGCTGACCGACGATAAGCGCCACTTCCGCAATGTCATCCATGGCTTGAAATCGTTCCAGGGTATGAACCAGAATAGGCTTGTCCCGCAAGAGCAAATATTGTTTGCTCTCCGCTGTTCCCATTCTGGTTCCGCGGCCCGCCGCCACAACGACGACGCCCCATTTTGCACCTGCTGCTTCCATGCCTTCCAACCGCCCCGCGTGTATACTTCATACTCAGCTAAATGCTGCATGTCCAATCTTCCGATGGGGTACACGCAAACCAAGTAGCCTAGCACCTATCATACCGCGTTACAGCGCTTTTTCCAACAATTTCGGCTTCGCGAAAATCATTCGGCCCGCAGAGGTTTGCAGTACGCTCGTCACGAGCACCTCCATCGTTGTTCCGATGTAGTCTCTGCCGCCTTCTACAACGATCATCGTGCCGTCATCCAGATACGCGACCCCTTGGCCATGTTCCTTGCCATCTTTGATGACTTGAACGACGATTTCTTCGCCTGGGAGCACGACCGGTTTCACTGCATTGGCAAGGTCATTAATATTTAACACCGATACACCTTGCAGCTCGCACACTTTGTTCAGGTTGAAGTCATTCGTGACGACTTTGCCATGCAGCACTTTCGCCAGCTTCACGAGCTTGCTGTCCACTTCGCCCTCTTCGGCTTCACCTTCGTAGATCAGCACTTTCACATCGAGCTCTTTTTGAATCTTGTTCAAAATATCGAGCCCTCTGCGCCCTCTGTTACGTTTGAGCAAATCCGACGAATCCGCAATGTGCTGCAGCTCTTCAAGCACAAACTCCGGAATGACCAGTGTGCCTTCAATAAAACCGGTTTTGCAAATGTCTGCAATTCGGCCATCGATGATAACACTCGTATCCAGAATTTTATGCTCCTCATAGCTGCTTTCCTCTTCCACTCGAGCCGCATTGCTGCGACGCTCGAACAGTCCTCTCAGGCTTTCAGCAAATTCCTCCCGTTTGTTTAACCCGATCCGCAGTCCTGCGTACCCTAAGAACAACGTCAGTAGTAGAGGAATGAATAGGCCTGCTCCCGATAAACCGGATAAAACCGGATACAATAGCGCTGACAGTGCAAGCCCGCCAATTAGTCCGCTGCCGCCCGCTACCAGTTCTCCTGTCGGAATGGCCGACGCCCGCTCCGCTCCTTGCCGCATCCATTTCAGGATGGAGCCTGCCAATACCGTTGCTGCTGCAAGGCCGCATAACGCGCCAATGCCGACGTTCATGTAATAGCTTCCTGAATGCTGCATAAGACCGGTTGACGATTCCGCCCAGCTCACACTGCCGTTTAGGGAGCTGTTCATTTGAGCGCCCAGAAATCCGCCGAACAATAGACCAATCAGTTGAATCATTCGTTTCATCATATAAATCCACCTCCATTACAATTATGTTCCAATTATGGTTACGTTAATCGCCTACCCGAGCGAAAGCATTAGAATTTATTAACCTGGCACGAAAAGAGGACAAAAAGTAGAAATCCATTTTGAAATGCACCGCGGGGAGGCTTATAATAAAAGAAAGCAATCCATTCCTGAAATGAGGTGGAATCGATGAACGCACCAACACTGGAGCAATTTCAGCAGCAGGTCTCTGAACTGCTGTTGCGACATCGCAGCCTGCTAGACGTCATGTCGAAGTATGGCCAGTCCGGCGCTTCCGTTAATCGGGCAGTTGCCAAATCCGTTACGGAATGCGGATGTATCGAGTTAAATGCCCGGAAGCAGCAGTTTGCGGATGACTTTAACCTCGAGCAAGCCAAAACAAAGCTGCATCATCACATTTCAGGCGAACTCTGCGAACACTGCAAAGAAGCGATTCAGAACGAGCTCGGACGAAACTTGTTCTACATGTCTGCGATGGCGAATTTGCTCGACATTCAACTCGAAGACGTCATTGAACGCGAATCCGATAAATGCAGTACGCTCGGCTTATTCAATCTTACTTAGTCTTTACCCATCGGTTAGCATAATCAGCGGTAAACGCAAGAAAGACCGCCTTGTACATCCCCTTAGGGGACAGACAAGGCGGTCTTTCTTATTAGCGGCTTATGCGCTATGTTCGCTGTGAACCGCTTCTTCTTGGCGCTGGCTTTCCATTAAACGCTTGCGTTTCCTGCTTGGGAGACGGCGATCAACGTTTTTTTTTAGGCCGTACAGCGCGTAGAGAACCAGCGGAACGAATAGGATCTTCGATAGATGATGTGGGAACAAGATACCGAGCACCACGGAGACCGCGACAATAATCGGTACGACCCAGATCGCATTCTTCGGAATGCCGAGCTTCTTAAAGTTCGGGTAACGAACGGTACTTACCATTAGGAACGACAGGACAAGTGTGCTTGCCATCAAGACGGATACAGCAATATCTTGGTGGAACAACGCCAATGTGGCGAGTACGCCGCCAGCGGCCGGAATCGGCAAGCCGATGAAATAGCCGGGCATACCGGAAATGACGTTGAATCTCGCAAGTCTCAATGCTCCGCAAATCGGGAACAAAGCTGTAATAATCCAAGCCGGAGCCGGAGTGAGTTCTTGGAAAGCAACACTATACATAATAAAAGCAGGTGCAACTCCAAAAGAAATTACATCCGACAGTGAATCTAATTCTTTACCAAATTCGCTTTGAGCGTTAAGTGCGCGGGCGACTCGGCCGTCCACACCATCCATCAGCATTGCGATAATAACCATCATCGCAGCTACCTCAGGCTTCGCATTCTCAGGAAATATGAGAATAATGGCGACAATACCCAGGAATAAATTCGCCACGGTAAAAAGACTCGGTATTGACTTCGTAATCATTTGCTCCACCTCATCTTTACTATGCCCTAAAACCGCAATTTGCAGTATAGCAGGCAAACTGAGAAAATAACTTCCACCAGAAGTTTAAGGGGTGCAATACGGCTAATTGTCAGTTGTAACCAGCGTCCGTCTGCATTCCCTCATTGTATGGGATTTAAATTTGTCTGTCAATGAACATCTGCTCTTGGATCCGCTTTAAGCCTTCCTTGATCGCACGTGCCCTGACCTCGCCAATGCCGTCCACCGAGTCCAGTTCCTCAATCGTTGCCATTAAGATATGAGGCAGATATCCGAATCGTTCCACAAGGTTGTTCATGATAACTTGCGGCAGTCTTGGAATCCGGCTTAACAAACGATAACCGCGCGGCGCAACCATTTCTTCGGATGCTGCGCTTAGTCCGCTATAGCCGAGCAATTTCATAATTTGCCCCAGCTCCAGCAGCTCTTCGGAATTCAGCTTGCGGATGCTTGCACGAATTTCGCGAATACGGTCCTCGTTGGGATCCTTCACATAATCCTTCAGCAAGAACCAGGCTTCTTCTTCAACGCCGCCGACAAGCTCTTCCATTTGCATGCTGATGAGACGGCCTTCCGTACCGAGCTCATTGACATAACGTTTAATTTCCATTTTGACACGGATGACCATCTCTACCCGCTTGATAACATGGGCAACTTCCTGCAAGGTGACCATTTCTTCAAACTCCAATGCGGATAGATTCGTAAACGACTGGTTCAGCACCACTTTGTATTTTTCAAGCGTTTGAATCGCCTGATTGGCTTTGGTCAGGATTACGCCCATTTCCTTGAGGGAATACCTAAACTGGCCTTGATAAAGTGTAATAACATTCCGCCGCTGCGAGATGGATACAACCAGTTTGCCGGTTTGCTTCGCCACGCGCTCCGCAGTACGATGCCGAATTCCTGTCTCACTGGAGGAGATGGAACTGTCAGGAATTAGCTGGGTATTGGCATATAGAATACGTTTGCGATCTTCGCTTAGTATAATGGCGCCATCCATTTTGGCCAGCTCGTATAAATAGTTCGGGGAAAAATCGCAATTGATGGAGAAGCCGCCGTCTACGACTTCCATCACTTCCGGACTGTAGCCGACGACGATGAGCGCCCCGGTCTTAGCTCGCAGCACATTATCGAGGCCTTCCCGGAACGCCATGCCCGGTGCGACCATCTGGAGCAGCTGATTGACCATTTCTGCTTGGTTTGACTCTTTCATCATTTCTCCCCCCTCTATCCGAATGCCTTGGACAGCGCATCTGCAACCGTCTCAACACCGATGATTTCTATCCCGGCAGGCGGGGTCCAGCCCTTCAAACTCTTCTGAGGCATAATGACCCGCTTAAATCCCAGTTTCTGTGCTTCTTTGACACGCTGTTCGGCGCGGGATACGCCCCGCACTTCTCCCGTTAATCCAATTTCTCCGAAGAATACGTCGAACGGTCTAGTCGGCGCATCGCGGAAGCTCGATGCAATACTGACTGCAGCAGCCAGATCGACAGCCGGCTCATCGAGCCGGATGCCGCCGGCCACATTGAGGTAAACGTCCTGCGTTTGCAAGAACATGCCCATTCGTTTCTCCAGCACCGCAACAATCAAGGTCATCCTGTTGTGGTCAATACCCGTTGCCATCCTGCGCGGCGAGGGGAAGTTCGTTGACGCGACAAGCGCCTGAAGCTCGACAAGCACCGGCCTTGTACCTTCCATGCTAGCCACGACGGTGGAACCGGATACCCCAAGCGGACGTTCCGATAAGAACAGCTCGGACGGATTACTAACCTCGCGCAGCCCTTCCTCGACCATTTCAAAAATTCCGATTTCATTGGTAGAGCCGAACCGATTCTTAACGGCCCTAAGCAATCGATACGAATGATGCCGTTCGCCTTCAAAGTAGAGCACACAGTCAACCATATGCTCGAGCATTCGCGGACCTGCAATAGCGCCTTCCTTCGTAACGTGGCCAACCAATACGGTCGCAATGCCCTTGATCTTCGCAACCCGCATGAAGTGAGCCGTGCATTCCCGTACTTGCGAAACACTGCCCGGCGCAGATTCTACTCTGGGGTCATATACCGTCTGAATGGAATCGATGACGAGAAAATCCGGCTGAACCGATTCAATCGCATCATTGATCTGCTCCATGTTCGTTTCGCAGAGTACATACAACGTATCAGACAGCGCGCCAAGACGGTCGGCCCGCAATCGTGTCTGACGTACAGATTCCTCTCCTGAAATATAGAGCACAGTCAGCTTCTTCGATGCCAGCGCATGGGAAGTTTGCAGCAGCAATGTCGATTTGCCGATACCCGGATCCCCACCGACCAGAATAAGCGAGCCCGGCACAACGCCTCCGCCCAGCACACGATTGAGTTCCTGATTGGTTGTTTCGATCCGTTTTTCCTGACCACTTTCTATATGTATGATGGGACGCGGCTTTTCTTTCGTCTGAATGAGCGTCGAGCCCATTCCTTGCGTCTTCACAACCGTTTCCTTCTCTTCCACCATCGTATTCCACTGCCCGCAGCCCGGGCATTTCCCCATCCATTTGGGTGACTCTGTTCCGCATTCGGTGCATGCGAACTTAACTTTAAGTTTTGCCATGTGCAGCTCCTTATGCAAAAGACGTATCATTCAAAGTTTACCATTTAAAGCCCGCCGATAACAATTCTTATCCGCAGCTGATCTCATTGTTTCACAAAAAAACCCTTTACTCCTCCGCCTTCGGCAGTAGAGTAAAGGGCTTTGTGTGATTTTATTTCGTCGCAGGCTCTTCAGCGGCAGGAACGTGGTTGCTGTCACGGTGTGTAACCGTAAGCTCTCCGTCCTTCTCGTCGATGATCAAATGATGACCCTTCGCGATTTTGCCGAGCAGCAGATCCTCTGACAGACGATCCTCAATATGCTTCTGAATCGCTCTGCGCAGCGGACGCGCGCCGTACTGCGGATCGAAGCCCTCTTTCGCCAGGAAATCTTTCGCCGTATCCGTCAGCTCGAAGTCTACTTCTTGCTCGCGCAGACGTTTGCGAAGCTCTTCGGACATCAGCGTCACGATTTGAGCGATATGCTCCTTCTCGAGAGAATGGAACACGATCGTTTCATCGATCCGGTTCAGGAACTCAGGGCGGAAGCTCTTCTTCAGCTCTGCCAATACCTTATCTTTCATGATGTTAAAGTCGCGCCCCGCATCCTGTGCGGCCGTAAAGCCGAGGGAGGAATTGCGTTTGATTTGATCAGCGCCTACGTTGGACGTCATGATGATAAGGGTGTTGCGGAAGTCGACTACGCGGCCTTTGGAGTCCGTGAGACGACCATCTTCAAGCACTTGAAGCAGAATATTAAACACTTCCGGATGTGCTTTCTCGATTTCATCAAGCAGCACGACCGAATATGGCTTGCGGCGAACCTTCTCGGTCAATTGACCGCCTTCTTCATAACCGACATATCCCGGAGGTGCGCCGACCAATCTGGAAGTGGAGTGTTTCTCCATGTATTCCGACATGTCGATGCGGATGACCGCATTCTCATCGCCGAACATCGCTTCAGCAAGGGCACGTGCCAATTCGGTTTTACCAACCCCGGTAGGGCCGAGGAAGATGAAGGAGCCCATAGGACGCTTCGGATCTTTCAGACCTGCACGTGCTCTGCGGATGGCACGAGATACGGCTTTTACCGCTTCGCTTTGTCCGATAACACGGTCATGAAGGATATCTTCCATTTTGAGCAGGCGCTGTGTTTCTTCCTCAGCAAGTTTGGATACCGGAATACCGGTCCAGCTTGCAACGATCTGAGCGATATCGTCAGGCGTTACTTCGGAATCCGTACGGCCTTGTTTTTCTTTCCACAGGTTCTTCGTCACATCGAGCTCTTCACGTATCTTCTGCTCGGTGTCGCGAAGCGCTGCTGCTTTCTCAAACTCTTGGCTTTGAACCGCGGAATCCTTCTCCTTGCGGATGTCCTCCAGACGATTCTCCAGTTGTTTGAGGTTAGGCGGTACTGTGTACGATTTCAAGCGTACTTTGGAGCTCGCTTCATCGATAAGGTCGATCGCCTTATCCGGGAGGAAACGATCTGTGATGTAGCGATCGGACAGCTTAACGGCTTGCTCGATAGCTTCATCTGTAATTTTCACGCGGTGATGCGCTTCGTAACGATCACGCAAGCCGTGAAGGATTTGAATCGCTTCCTCCGGCGACGGCTGATCCACCGTAATCGGTTGAAAACGGCGTTCCAGAGCAGCATCTTTCTCGATATATTTGCGATATTCATCAAGGGTTGTTGCACCGATACATTGCAGCTCGCCGCGTGCTAGAGCAGGCTTAAGAATGTTCGATGCATCAATTGCACCTTCAGCTCCCCCCGCACCGATCAGCGTATGCAGCTCATCGATGAACAGGACGATGTTGCCGGCTTGACGAATTTCGTCCATGATTTTCTTCAAACGGTCTTCGAACTCACCGCGATACTTCGTACCCGCAACGACAGAGCCCATATCGAGCGTCATAACGCGTTTGTCGCGTAGGGTTTCCGGAATTTCGCCCGCGATAATTTTCTGAGCTAAACCTTCCGCGATAGCCGTCTTACCAACGCCCGGCTCCCCGATCAGAACAGGATTGTTCTTTGTTCTGCGGCTCAGCACTTGAATAACGCGTTCGATTTCTTTGCTCCGGCCGATAACCGGATCCAAATTACCGTCTTTGGCATAGGCCGTCAAATCGCGGGCCAGACCATCCAGTGTTGGCGTGCTTACATTTGTCGGAGCACCGTGGTTGCTTGAAACGGCCTCACTGCTGCCCAGAAGCTGCAGCACTTGCTGACGTGCTTTATTTAAACTGATGCCAAGGTTGTTCAGCACGCGGGCCGCAACGCCTTCCCCTTCACGGATCAGACCGAGCAAGATATGCTCTGTGCCCACGTACGTATGACCAAGCTTACGTGCTTCATCCATCGAAAGCTCGATTACCTTCTTGGCACGTGGTGTGTACGCAATATTGGTAGGTTGTTCTTGACCGCGTCCGATCAGCGTCTCCACTTCATCCTGAATTTTCTCCAGGCTGAGGCCAAGACCGATCAGTGCTTTCGCTGCGATTCCTTCCCCTTCTCGGTTCAGCCCGAGCAAAATATGCTCCGTGCCGATATTGTTATGACCGAGACGAACCGCTTCTTCCTGCGCCAGTGCGAGCACCTTCTGTGCCCGTTCGGTAAATCTTCCAAACATCATGTTCATACACCCCCATGATCGGTTTCACTTTGTAAATGACTTCGTATAAGTTCCGCTCGCCGAATATCCCGCTGTTCAGGCGTCATTTTCTCATGGAACACCTGTTGGAGGAATCCCGGCTGCGTTAATACCATCATTTCATTCATTACCTGCGGCGAGACATTTCGAATCAAGCCCAAATCGATGCCTAAACGGACATCGGACAACCTTTGCGATGCTTCCTTGGTATCCATGATCATCGCATGCGACAGAATCCCATAGGACCGATAAACCCGATCCTCCAGACGGACGCGCGATTCTTCCAGCAAACGCTGGCGAGCCGCTCGTTCGTGCTCAATAATTTGCCGAGCCACACTGTGCAGGTTCTCGATGATTTCCCCTTCGGATTGACCAAGCGTAATTTGATTCGAAATTTGAAATAGGTTTCCGAGCGCTTCGCTCCCTTCGCCGTAAATCCCCCGAACTGCCAGCCCCACTTGAGTGACGGCCGATAAAATGCGGTTGATCTGCTGCGAAAGCACAAGCCCCGGAAGATGCATCATGACCGATGAGCGAATTCCTGTTCCAACGTTAGTAGGACAGCTTGTTAAATATCCCCTTCGCTCGTCATACGCATAATTGGTTACTTCTTCAAAAATATCGTCAATGCGATTCGCCAGTCCCCATGCTTCCTTAACCTGAAAACCGGGATACAGACATTGAATGCGCAAATGATCCTCTTCATTCACCATTATACTAACGGATTCATTCTCGCTTAGCAGTACTGCGCCGCTGCGTGACTCGTTGGCCAAATTCGGACTAATGAGATGCTTCTCGACAAGTACTCTGCGCTCAAGCTCGTTTAGCTGGGAGAGCTTGATGGTTTCGAATTCGCCGAGCTCGCTCAGTTGGCCCGTTACAGCCACGCTTGTAAGCTGTTCCATCACTTCGTTTGCCTGCTCTGATGTGGCAAGCATCGGAAACGGATGACTCGATAAATTGCGAGCAATTCGGATGCGGCTGCTGATAACAACATCTGTATCAGGACCATTTCCCTTCATCCAGTCGCTCAGCGCTTCATCTACATAACGCTTCGACATCCTTCAGAATCACCTTCCTAACCGTGCCTAAACATCGGCTATATTGCGCTCAAGTTCCCGAATCCGATCCCGGATTTGGGCTGCGTCCTCGAACTCTTCCTGTTCGATACGCATGTGCAAATCCCTTCTCAGCTGTTCAATTTCACGCTTCACCTGGATTTGAACACCTGTGCGCTTTGGAATTTTTCCTACGTGAGTTGTATTGCCATGCACCCGTTTAAAAATAGGGTCCAGTTTGCTGCCAAATTGGATATAACAATTGCTGCAGCCGAATCGGCCCATCTTACTAAATTGTGTATAGGTCAGTCCGCAGTGCTCACAGCGCAGCTGCTGCTGCGGCTTGGCGCCAAGTGTATTCATGCTCCCGGCAGGCTCGAAGTCGAGCAAACCGGATAGCAAGCTGTGGATAGAGAATCCGTTTGCCGTACCCGGAATTCCTTCTCCCCGCTCTCGCGCGCATGTTTCACAGATATGAAACTCTGTCTTCTCGCCATTCACAATCTTCGTAAAATGAAGCGTAGCCGGCTTCTTGTCACATTCCTGACAAAGCATTCCGCACTATCCCTCCTCATACAAGGCTTGCGCAGCTTACTTAACGAGCAGTGTGATCAACATCGCCCTCAACAGCCTAGCCCGAATTTCATCCCTTAGCGGCAGCTTTACAGCGATGGATTCACGGGATATCGCGGCGCGAAGTAAATTGGCTTCCCGCCTGGATATGAGCTTCCCTTCCTCCAGCTGATATACAATGCCTTCTGCCGTGTCCTGATCCACTTGCTCGCCGATGGTTTGGGCAAGATGCTCTTGAAGGGCCGACAGCGTGGGCAGCTCTACACGTTGAATGCGGATATAACCGCCTCCGCCACGTTTGCTTTCCACAAAATAGCCTTTCTCCAGCGTGAACCTTGTACTGATCACGTAATTGATTTGCGACGGGACACATGAGAAGCGGTCCGCCAGATCATTACGCTGAAGCTCTACAGCACCACCGGGGCTTTCTTTAAGCATATGCTTGAGGTACTGCTCGATGAGATCGGAAATGTTGCGCATTTCGCCAACCTCCCTAAGTTGCCCATACATCTACTCGGCGACTTGTATAGCCAAGAAACTAAATCGTCAAAGTTTTTAGTCAAATTGACTTTGACTTTCTTTGACTTTAACTTTATTATACGCAAATTTGTCAAAAGGTCAAGCGGATTGCCACCACTGCGTATCCTTACTAGCTTGGGCGGATCGCGCCTATTTATACGTAGCCCGTTCGCTTATCCACAACAATCGAGGGATGATCTGAATAACAATATATGTGCACGATACGCAAAAAGATTTATCAACATGTAAATAACCTTTTTCCGCTCATGCACACCATACACAGCTTTATACACAATAGTGGACAAACAACAAAAAACCGACCGTATAAATACGGTCGGTTCATCGTGCTTGGCAACGTCCTACTCTCCCAGGACCCTGCGGTCCAAGTACCATCGGCGCTGGAGGGCTTAACGGTCGTGTTCGGGATGGGTACGCGTGG
>NZ_JBXENW010000016.1:0-75382 GCF_059383835.1 Paenibacillus sp. J22R98 | reverse complement strand
CACCCGTCCGCCGCTAACCTTACCCGAAGGCAAGATCCGCTCGACTTGCATGTATTAGGCACGCCGCCAGCGTTCGTCCTGAGCCAGGATCAAACTCTCCATAAAAGTGGTCCGAAGACCGTTTATGAATTTGCTTGTTAGCTCATTCAAAAAACTAGCTTTGCGAAACGTTAATTTCGCGATTTATGACCATTTGACTGGTCGCTCATTGTTCAGTTTTCAAAGAACAAATACTTCATGTTTTTCTCACTCATTCGCCCATGTCTCAGCGGCGACTTGATTAATATATCATAGCCCACAACCACATTGCAACCCTTTTTTTAAACTTTTTTCAATTTCTTTTTAGAAAGCGGTCTCCCTCGAATATCCTCATAAGAAAACCGCCAAGGCGACTAACTCCCTGGGCGGTTCTATAGGAATGGATTATTCGCCTGCACGCTCACGCATAAGCGGGAACAACAGTACGTCTCTAATAGAAGGTGCATCTGTCAGCAACATAACGAGACGGTCAATCCCGATACCAAGTCCACCTGTTGGCGGCATGCCGTATTCCAGTGCGCGGATGAAATCCTCATCCATTTCATGAGCTTCGTCATTGCCTTGCTCTTTCTCAAGAAGCTGCGACTCGAAACGTTGACGCTGGTCAATCGGATCATTCAACTCGGTAAAGGCATTTGCATGCTCGCGCGCCACGATAAACAGCTCGAAACGATCCGTGAAACGTGGATCGAGATCGTTCTTCTTCGCGAGCGGGGAGATCGCTACCGGATGTCCGGTTACGAAAGTAGGCTGAATCAACGTATGCTCACAGAACTCCTCGAAGAAAGCGTTAAGGATATGACCGAACGTCATATGCGGCTCAACCTTCACATTATGAGCTTTTGCGTGTGCATGCGCTTCTTCGTCCGTCATTTGCTGACCGAAGTCGACGCCTGTCACTTCTTTGACCAGATCAACCATCGAGACGCGACGCCATGCCGGCGTCAGATCCACTTCAGTCCCTTGATACATAATTTTCGTAGTACCAAGCACTTCTTGCGCGATATGTGCAATAACCGCCTCGGTTAGAGCCATAATATCCTTATAATCGGCATATGCCTCATACAGCTCGATCATTGTGAATTCAGGGTTATGACGTGTCGAAATGCCTTCGTTCCGATAAACGCGGCCGATTTCGTACACTTTCTCCATGCCGCCGACAATTAGACGCTTCAAATGAAGCTCAATTGCGATACGCATATAAAGCTGCATATCGAGCGCATTGTGGTGGGTAATGAACGGACGAGCCGCAGCCCCGCCGGCGATGGAATGCAGTGTTGGTGTTTCCACTTCCAGGTAGCCCTGCGCATCCAGGTAACGACGCATGGATTGAATAATACGGGAGCGCAAGATAAACGTTTGCTGTACTTCCGGGTTTACGATCAGATCTACATAACGCTGGCGGTAACGAAGCTCAACGTCTTTGAGGCCGTGATATTTCTCCGGAAGCGGCAGAAGCGATTTGGACAGCACCGTGATTTCTTTCGCTTTAATAGAGGTTTCGCCTGTGTTTGTTTTGAAAACAACACCGCGAACGCCAATAATGTCGCCAAGATCCAGAAGATCGAACGCTTGATACTGCGCTTCCTCAACGGTATCTTTACGCGCGTAAATTTGGATTTTGCCGCTTAAATCTTGAATATGAGCAAAGCTGGCTTTACCCATTCCACGTTTCTGCATGATTCGGCCTGCAACTGTAACCTCAACAGCCTGAGCTTCGAGATCTTCCTTGCTTACCTCTTCATACGTATCTACGATGTTCTTAGCATGATGAGTCCGTTCAAACTTGCCGCCGAAAGGGTCAATGCCCAGACCACGGAGCTCGTCCAGCTTGTCTCTGCGAATTTGCAGAAGCTCGCTTAATTCTTGTTCTTGCGTTCCTTGCTCCACCACGATTCATCTCCTTGTTGTACCAGAAAGGCAGGACGGTACAGCCGCTGCCCTATAAGCCTGACCAAAGCAGAGCAGATTCCTGCTCCACAATGATGAAAAAAGCTTCCTCAAGGAAGCTTTCTCAAAAGGCATGCCTGGTTTATTTTTTAATATCAACGATTTTATATTGAATGATGCCGGCTGGTACGCTTACTTCTACGATCGTGCCTTTGTTCTTGCCAAGAATAGCTTTACCAACCGGGCTTTCATTAGAAATTTTATTCTTAAGCGGATCGGACTCTGCAGTACCGACGATCGCATATTCCATCGTATCACCGAATTCCAAATCTTCAACCGTTACAATGGAGCCAATGCTCACGGTGTCGATATTGATTTCATCGTTATTGATAATACGGGCGTTACGAAGCATTTTCTCAAGTGTGATAACCCGTCCTTCGATAAACGCCTGTTCATTCTTAGCGTCCTCATACTCCGAGTTTTCACTGATATCGCCATAGCCGATAGCCACTTTGATCCGTTCAGCAACTTCACGACGTTTGACGGACTTCAAGTTTTCCAATTCATCTTCCAACTTCTTAAGCCCGTCTTGTGTAAGGATAATCTCTTTATCACTCATGTTACAATTCTCCTGTCGTGTGGCATTTTTTCATACCGTGTATGAATCACTGTTACTTAATATATTACGCATCATGCCCTTGATGACACCGCGCAGGAATGAGAATTACCAGTCATAAACCAGGCGGACGGTTTGTTATTGGAAGATTATATTTCAACTTCCCCTATATGTCAACGAAAGCCAACGAGCAAATGTAATCGCTTAACTCCACGAAACGCAAAGGCGCTCGCTTACGAGCTCCTTTGCGCTGGGATTAGTGATATACGGCTTCTTCCGCCGAAGTGGAAGGTGTGATCGATGCTGTCGGCTCTTCACTCAGCTCACCCAATGACTCGACATACTGGCCTAAAATTTGCACCATGTTGTCACGCGTCGTTTCTTCCATGATGACGTCTTTGACACGTGCCGCCCCAGGAATCCCTTTGAGATACCATGCCAAATGCTTGCGCATCTCGCGAACGGCTGTCGATTCGCCTTTCAGCTTAACAAGACGATCCATATGCAAAATAGCGACGTCCAGCTTCTCGCGCGGCGTTGGATCCGGGAGCAGCTCTCCCGTCTGGAGATATTGGATCGTCCGATACAGCATCCACGGATTACCGAGTGCTCCGCGGCCGATCATGACACCGTCACAGCCGGTGTGATCAAGCAATCTGCGCGCGTCCTCCGGTGAGAACACATCGCCATTCCCAATAACGGGAATGGATACGGATTGCTTAACATCCTTTATAATATCCCAATTGGCCTTACCGGTATACAATTGCTCCCTTGTACGGCCATGAACGCTGACTGCTTTGCCGCCCGCACGCTCGACTGCTTGCGCATTCTCAACGGCAAACACATGCTCGCTATCCCAGCCGATCCGCATTTTTACCGTTACCGGTTTATCGACAGCGTCGACAACAGCCGACACCATTTCATAGATTTTGTTAGGGTCGAGCAGCCATCTGGCCCCTGCGTCGCATTTTGTGACTTTAGGCACAGGGCAACCCATATTAATGTCGATAATATCCGCGTTCGTTTGTTTGTCGACGACTTTGGCTGCCTCCACTAACGATTCGCGGTCGCCACCGAAAATTTGCAAGCTAAGCGGCTTCTCGCGCTCATCTACATACAACATTTCCAGAGTACGCTTGTTACCGTGCAGGATGGCCTTGTCGCTAACCATTTCGGCGCAAACCAGACCCGTGCCGAATTCTTTGGCTATCAGTCGAAAAGCCGGGTTGCACACACCTGCCATCGGTGCCAGCACGACTTGATTCTTCATCTCGATGTTTCCGATTTTAAGCATGGACGTCCAGACTCCCTTCTGAGTTAAAAACAATAATCAAACCAGCGGTATTGCTCATTTAAAATCGGCGGTCAGTTCGCTGTAGCTGATACCGAGTGTATCCGAAATTCGCTCCAGCAGCTTAGGATCCGGTTTGCGCGTTCCCCGCTCAAGCGATCCCAAAACAGCAACAGAAACACTAAGCTTGGCAGCCAGTTCCTGCTGCGTATAGCCCTTTAGCTTTCGGAATGCGCGGACGCGCCCGGCCAATTGATCGTATTCCATAGCGCGATTCCTTCCCCTCTGTCTTGTAGCGCTTGCTTTGCGATTGCTTTCACTTGCTTCTGCAGCGAATGCTCCTCATGAAGTACATCACTGAGAGGGACCAATACAAACGCACGCTCCATCATACGTGGATGCGGCAGTGTAAGCTCCTCATCCGCAAGCGTAACACCTTCATATAAAAGTAAATCCAAATCGATGGTCCGCGGCCCCCAGCGGATATCACGCTTTCTCCCAAGCTGCAGTTCCATCGCAAGCATGGCATGCAAAAGATCATAGGGTGCAAGCGAGGTTCGCAATGCGGCAGCCATATTGAGAAAAGCCGGCTGATCGGTATACCCGACAGGATCGGTTTCATAAAGTGCCGATGCGCGAACAACCGTTATGGCAGGGTGGCTGTCCAGCAAATGAAGTGCGTCCTGAAGCTGCTTCTGTCGATCTCCGACGTTAGCGCCAAGTGCAATATAAACATCTGCCCTATCGGCTTGCGCGGTGAGATTCAGTTCATTAAGGCCTTGCGGGCTGTTGGGTTCCATAGTCATCCCGCTTTCTGCAAAGTTCCACCGTCACGCCGTCGAAAAAGATTTCAAATGGCGGGTTCGGCTTCGTTACGGACACCGTCACTTCATTTACACTAGTATAAGCGTCGAGGACGGCCGATGCAACGTGACCGGCCAGCGCTTCGATTAGTTTAAACGGCGGTCCTTCTACAATAGTCTTCACACGAGCATGAATTTCGGCATAGTTAATCGTATATTCAAGGTTATCGGTTCGGGCAGCCTCGGATAAGTCCATCTGTAGCGAAAGATCCACATAAAATTGCTGGCCGAGTCTGTTTTCCTCCGGAAATACGCCGTGGTAACCGAAGAACCGCATGCCTTTCAGCGTCATTTTGTCCATGTTTCATTCCCCATTCTTCGACAAATTTCTTCCTATATCGACTTCGCGCCCAGATATACAATGGCGTCGCTCATTAAGGCGGTTTGCTTATTCTCGCGAATATCATGTACGCGGACAATCTGACAGCCCTGAATAATGCCGCAAGCAGTCGTAGCCGCTGTACCAAACGTAATCTCATTCGAATTCAGCTGAAGCGCTTCGCGGATAAACTTCTTACGAGAGGTGCCAAGCAGCACGGGGTAACCTTCTGCCACCAATTGATCAAGCTTGCCCATAAGCGCGAGATTATCCTCATAGGTCTTAGCAAAACCAATCCCCGGATCGAGCCATATCGAATCTTCCGATACGCCTGCATTCAGAGCTATTGAGATACTTTCGCGCAAATCAGCTACGACGTCAGCGACCAAATTGGAATAGTCTCTTGCTTGCCGATTATGACTAATGATGACGGGACAGCGGTGCGCTGCAGCAACTTCGGCCATCCGTGCGTCACCTTTAAGTCCCCATATGTCGTTGATGATGTGGGCGCCTGCTCGCAATGCCTGATCCGCTGTCTCCGCTTTATAAGTATCAATAGAAAGCGGAATGTCCGGCAGTGCAGCTCGAATCGCTCGGATAACGGGGATGACCCGCTTCAGCTCTTCCTCAAGCGGAACAGGCTCGAAGCCCGGACGCGTCGATTCCCCGCCGATATCGATGATATCCGCTCCGTCAGCGACCATTTGCTTGGCATGGCGAACGGCGGCTTCCACTTCGTTGTAACGGCCACCATCAGAGAAGGAGTCCGGTGTCATATTCAAAATGCCCATGATGAGCGTGCGTGTTCCAAGTTTAAGTTGCACATCACCGGGAAGTACATAGCTTCGCTCAAAGGGCCATCGTTTCACTTTATCTTCTGTTATGCATGCTTTCATGATTTGGTATCCTCCCGATAGGCAGCCAGCAGCTTATGTGTAATCGAGCGGATTTCGCCGTTTCCGACCTCTGTGCGGCACCCTTCTTCATCCCTTAAGACAGATACAGGTACAAGCTCTTGAATCGAGTTGGTTACCCATACCTCCTCCGCTTCAAGCAGCTCCGTCCAGGTGTAAAATCCTTCTTCGACAGCTACTCCCGCTTCCCGAGCCAGCTCCATTACGCGTTGGCGCGTAATCCCCGGGAGAATACCTGTCTCAATGGCAGGCGTGAATACCTTGCCTGCGCGGGCGAAGAACAAGTTGCTGACGATGCCTTCGGACAGCCAGCCTTCCCGCGTCAGCATCAGCCCTTCTGCTCCCGGCGCAGCACCGGCAGTCGCCGCCAGTTCCCGCTTTGCAATAATATTATTCATATAATGCAGCGATTTCAAACGTACTTCGCCTTCCGGCGTATTCCGCCGAGTCCGCAGCACTGCAAGCTCGCGGCCATCCCGATAGAGCGCTTCGTTAGGCGCAGGCAATGCTTTGACGAGCAGCAGCACATTCGGCTCCTCATAATCACCCGCCGGAAGACCGAGCACGCCTTCCCCTGCGGTAACTGTCAGCCGAACATACGCCTCATCCAGCTCATTTGCCGCCATCAGTTCGCGAAGCCAGCAACGGAGTTCATCCGGATCCAGCTTGCATCTGATGCCAAGTGACTCGCATCCGGCCGACAATCGCTCCAAGTGTCGCTCCAGCAAATACGGCTTACCTCCGCCATACGTGCGAAAAGTCTCGAAGAGACCCATTCCATACAAAAAACCGTGATCGTATACCGAGATCACGGCCTCTTCCTGTAGCTTGATGCTGCCATTCCATCCAATCTTCATCGTACCGCGCCTGCCCGCATGTTCAGGAAATTACGAAGCAGCTTCAGTCCGTTCTCGGTGATGATTGACTCCGGATGGAATTGAACGCCTTCAATGAGATACTCCTTGTGACGTAATCCCATGATCTCGCCTTCTTCTGTTTCCGCGCTGATTTCCAGACAATCCGGAAGTGTTTCTTTCTTCACGATCAAGGAATGATAACGCGTTGCCGTATACGGGGAAGGAATGCCTTCGAATATCGTGCGGCCGTCATGATGAATCTGCGAGGTTTTGCCGTGCATCAGCTTCTCTGCACGAACAACGTCGCCTCCGAAAGCTTGTCCGATCGCTTGATGGCCAAGACATACGCCGAATATCGGAATGATGCCTTTGAAACGTTCAATGAGAGCAAGGCTGATACCCGCTTCGTTCGGACTGCATGGTCCCGGCGAAATCAGAATATGATCCGGTGCAAGGGCCGCAATGTCCTCCAGCCCGATCTCATCATTGCGTTTCACGACAATCTCCTCGCCCAGCTCTCCCAAATACTGAACCAAATTGTACGTAAATGAGTCGTAGTTATCGATGACCAATATCATTTGCATTTCCCCCTTTGGATTACAGCCGCGCGCGGCTTGCTTCTGCCCATTGCTCGCTGTACTCGATCGCCTTCCACAGTGCCTTGGCCTTGCTCAGTGATTCACGGTATTCACGTTCCGGATCGGAATCGATGACGATTCCGGCTCCGGCTTGAATGTGGACGACTTCATCCTTCACCGACATCGTTCTTATAATAATATTAAATTCCATATCTCCGTTGTAGTCAATCCATCCAAGAGATCCCGTGTAGGGTCCGCGCCGTGTAGGCTCCAGCTCTTCAATGATTTCCATCGTACGGATCTTAGGTGCACCTGTAATGGTGCCGCCCGGGAATGTCGCTCCAATGACATCATAAGCATCCTTGCCTGGGGCAATCCGGCCTTCAACTTGGGAGACCAAATGCATGACATGGCTGTAATATTCGATTACCATGAGCTCCGCTACATGAACGGAGCCATAGGCCGATATACGACCGAGATCATTGCGCTCCAGATCGACGAGCATGATATGCTCCGCCCGTTCTTTTTCGTTGCTTCGAAGTTCTTCCGCCATTAGGCGGTCTTCCTCTTCTGTACGTCCGCGCCGGCGTGTCCCCGCAATGGGGCGCGTAGCCAGCTTGCCATCCGAGAGTTCGACCAGCAGCTCCGGTGAAGCTGAGACGAGTTGGAAGTCCGGACAATTCAGGAATCCCATATAAGGTGAAGGGTTGAACAGTCTCAGCCATTCGTAGAGCTCTTCCGGGCTCGACTGAATCGAACGGCTTTGACGCTGGGAGAGATTCACCTGGAACACATCACCTGCCGCGATATAGCTCCGAATCCGCTCCACTGCCGCTTTGAAGGCTTCCTTGGCAAAAGGAGATGTAATCCCCTCTACCGAATCCAAGTCAATTTGAAGGGAACCGTCCTCCATAAAGCGAGTGCGTACGCTTCGAAGTGCTTCTGCCGCAGCAGCTGCTTCTCCCCGGGCAAAATCAGACCATTGTTCGGCCATATGGGCTACACGATTGGAGGCTGCTCCATACAAGGCTTCGAGCTGTTGCATGGATTCTTGCCCCGTAAGAGCGGTATGTACGGCGCAGTAAAGCTGCTCCTCTTGATGATCCACGATCCACAGCTCGTCCATCCGCATAAACAAATAATCAGGCAAACCGAGATCATCTGCAGCCTGTTCGGGAAGCCGCTCGATCGAGCGAATCACATCATAGCTCCAGAACCCTGCACAGCCGCCCATCCACTTAGGCGCTCCCGGCACCCGAGGTGCCTTACGGCCGCCCATCCAGCTGCGCACCGCTTCGAGCGGCTTCTCCTGATAGGCTGTGACACGACCATCAGCATGATCGATCGCCTCTGCTTCCATTCCTTTGCCTCGGATGACGGACGCAGGGTTAAGGCCAAGGTACGTATAACGGCCATCCTTGCCGCTCTCCAGCACGAAGGCGTGTGGCGATGCCGTCTTCCACGCAGCCTCCCAAGAAGCCGGGCGCCCTTCCCCGCTATTCAGCCGGCGTTTCGTAAGCAATGGCAGTGAAGTATAACCTTCTTCCCGCCAGTTCAACCAATCCTTAAAGGCTGTACGTTCCATATCGCAGCCCCTCACTTCCTATCCGTTCGAAAGAGCCATGTCAGCAATGGCACGCTCTCTTTGTTTGCAAGCTAGTATACCGAAATTGAGGGAAAAAGAAAAGACGGTTCGTCATCCATTTGCCATAGTGCCGATGCTTATCTGCGTTCCGAATCCACATTCACCTTCACTGTTGTCTGAACTTTCAGCAGCGGATACAGCTTATCCCACGCATCTGCTTTCCAATGACGATCCTGAGATCTTGCGATTGCCCCTAATCCGATCGGATCGATATTGCTGCGCTGCAATTGCACAATCAGCTTGTTTATCTGCTGCTCGATCGCCTGTTCAGCCTTCTTTTTCATTTGCTCGATTTCACTCGGTGAAGCCTCATCCAGCGGGCTTGTGTTGATCGGAAGAAGAGTCGCGTGAATCTGGATTCGTATCTTCATTACTTTACTGGATGCCGCCCAAACATACTTAACACGTGAATGCTCGATTTGCATGCGAAGCGACTTCTCTTGTTCATCCGTGTCATAGTAGCCATTGACCACCGACTGCTGCAGCAAGGAGAACAGCAGCATATTACGATAACCCTTTAATGAAAGGACGAAGCGGTCGTCTTTAAACAAGGCAATCCCGACCAGCTGAGCATGCGAACTTCCATCCTTGCGTATAAGAGGCAGATACGGATCCTGACCTTTGCTCGCATGCTGCCGGACGAAGGTCAACAAATTGGTTGGCGGAATGACGCCTTGGTCCTCGTTCTTAGCAAGGAGATTGTTAATACTTGTACCAGGGTCAACTTCCTTCAATGGCATTTCAAGAAGGCTTGAAGGCGAGGTCTCCGTCACTGTCAGTGACATATTTCCGGGCAAATTCAGCCTGCTTGCATAGTAGGTTAATACGCGGCCGAAAACCCCTTGCTTCGCCAGTCCTTGATCAATAAGCAGCACCTGTGTCTTCTCATCGACAAATTTGCCTCCGGTCTTAAGGGCGGCCAGATTTCGCGTCTCAATGGTAGATCTTCCTTGCGTACGAACAATCCGGCTTTCCACCTCTTCTTTCTTATAGAGCGGTATCAAATAAGTGGCTGAGATTTGATCCTTTTCCTCCTCATTCGCCTCATAAGCAATAGCATAAACAATGCTTAATTTCTCGAGTAAATCGCCTTGGCATCCAGGAAGCAGCAGAATCATCACCAGCGTCATACCGATCAGCCCTTTACGCGGCATGGTCACTAGCTCCCTTCTTTGACTGAAATCGCTTTTCCGGAACCTTTGTTTTTACGGCTGAGCAGCCCATATAGAGGGATATAGACAACTACCATAAACACCGTCAAGAGCGGCTGCCAATTTTCTAATAACTGTGTATACCGCAAAAACCAGAGGGTCATCGCCGTTGCAAGAAAAAGCAGTGCACCTAAGCACAGATGAACCATTTCCGGCCATTTGCATAGGACTGTCTTCCGAAGCAAAGATGAAACGATCCAGAGCAGCAGTGACAGAATGGGAAGCAGACGAAACAGCTGAAAGCTCACTCCAGCTTGATCGATGTTCTCGAAGAACGGAAAGGACATGATTTTGTACAGGTCAACGGTCGTCACGATGTTCGCAGACACAATTTCAATGCCAAACACACCAAGCAACAACCACAATGCCAGGAGCGTAAACGCACTATGCACGCCAATCGCCGCCCATAAAGCGTAACGTATTGAGGAGGCCTTCAGACCACTTGTATAGAGCTTGAGAAACACCAGCAGCTCAATCCCGCTAAACAAAGCTGTTCCGCTTCCCGCTGCCCCTCCCAATTGCTGTGGCTGTCCGCTCCAAAGAGGTAAAATAGATCGCGTTTCAAAATAGGGAAGCGACCCCAGGATGATCAGCACATATTCCAGCACGCGCACACAAAGGGCAATGAAGAAGAGCCCCGCAAAAACGCGGATACCGCCTTTAGCCGCCACAACCGCACAGATCATGAAGAGCACGATCACCCAGTAAGACTGGAAGTTAGGCGTCTGATAGTGATCGAGAAGGAGAACCATCTGATTGAGCATGATGCCTCCTACCAGAAGCAAAGCCGCAAGAAACAGAATCAGCAGCACGATGCCCATCGGTTTGCCAAACGCAGCGAGATGGCTCGCAAAGAAATCTTTGTTATCGCTCCCGGTCATCGCCTTTCCTAAAGGCATACATACTATGCCGATGGCGATGGCGATCGCAAGCATATACATAAAACTCGAAGTGCCTGCAAAACCGGAGATTTTGCAGGTTACGATATAATAATTCGCAGCTCCCTGAATCCCACAAGCCATATAGAAGAACTGCCATGCCGTTATGCGGTCTTGTCCCAATTCTCGTTCACCCTCTCCCCTTTAAATAACGGGATAGCGGATGTATACCGAAAAATGCCATGGGCCTGTCCAGCGAACGAACGGCGAACAGCCGGGACAGCAGCAGAAACCAAAACATGCATATGCCTGGAAGTCCCAGCAATACCGCCAGCATCAAGGAAGGTACTTTAAGAAAAAACAGCATGCCGCGCAGCTGAACCGTTGCCGAAGCCAGTGTCAGCAAGGATGAAATAGAAACCAGGACAAGCATAACATTGCTCACAATGCCCGCTTCAACAGCTGCTGTTCCAAGTACAATCCCCGCAACAATTCCTGCGCTTTGCGAGAGCTTGTTTGGAAGACGAGTTACGGCTTCCAGTTGAATGAGGACAAGGATTTCCATAAATAACGCTTCTACGAATGGGGAAAACGGCACATGGTAACGCGAAACCAACAAGGTTTCAATGATCTTGCTCGGAAACATTTGAAAGTTATAGGTGGATACCGCTACATAGAGCGGCGTCAGCATTAAAGCCAGAATAAAGCATGCCACTCGGAGAATTCGAATGAGAATGACGTAATAGCGAGGTGAAAACAAATCGGAAGCAGTCGTAAACGAATCCTCGAACGAGGTCGGCGCAATCAATGCTTTACGTGAGCCTTCCATGAGCATAACGACCTTGCCATACTCCAAAGCATGTACCGTACGCAGAGGCAGCTCTGCGAAATCATACGGCGAGAAGAAGGTACGCGTGCCGTTCGGAAGAAGCATGGCAAAGCTAGATATATCGAGCAGTGCTTTCGGATGATCGATCGATGCTTGTTCAACTTGGTAGGTTAAACGATCTGCTTCCATGACATTATCAGCCATATAGAGAATGGAAACAGGCAGCTTGCCGCTACCGAGAATGAGATTGCGAACATGCAACCGTTCGGAAACCAGGCGTCTGCGAATGAGATTCAAATTCATTTCCAGCGATTCGGTGAAGGCTTCCATTGGCCCGGATTCCGCAAACTCCTCAAGCGGAACCTCAATGCTCCGATAATTACTTTTCTTACAAGGAAAATAGAGAACATCCGGATGAGCGACACCGGCTGTTTCGATGGTTACACTGATATACCCTTGCAGCAAATACTGATGCATATCGGCACGCGTCTTAATCTCGATATTTTCGATCGGCAGGATCAGTTGCATCTCTTCGCTGGAATGGGGCTTATGGAGTTGGAGCATGGGTAAGAAGCGCTCCCGCATGATTTGCTGGTCCGCCATCGATGACAGCCATTCGATTCGGTAAGTACGCTCTTGGAGTGCGAGATGATAGGTATTCCAATCGTCGGTCTTAGGGGTCGGCACTGCTGCAACACCTCATTTTCTGCCAAGGATTTGTTTATCTTTTCCTTGAGTGGGGTGTTTTATCAAATAAAAAAGGATCCCCCTTGGAAAGGGGATCCTCTGTGCGCAAGCATAACGCTTACGATTAGTTCTCGAAGTTGAACAGCGGTGTGGACAGGTAACGTTCGCCGTTAGATGGAATAATGGCAACGACACGTTTGCCTTTACCGAGTTCTTTAGCAACCTTCAGCGCTGCGAAGATCGCTGCACCGGAGGAAATACCGCAAAGAATGCCTTCTTCTTTCGCTGCACGGCGAGCTGTTTCGAAAGCCTCGTCATTCTCAATCGTGATGACTTGGTCGTAAATCTCACGGTTCAGAATTTCAGGGATGAAGTTAGCGCCAATCCCTTGAATTTTGTGGCCGCCAGGGTTACCGCCGGAGAGCAGCGGAGAAGCAGCAGGCTCAACAGCAACTACTTTGATGCCCGGGAAGTTCTTCTTCAGGACTTCGCCTGCACCGGAAATTGTACCGCCTGTACCGATACCCGCAACGAATGCATCCAATTTGCCGTCAAGCGAGTTGATCGCTTCAACGATCTCAGGACCTGTTGTTTCACGGTGTACTTTCACGTTCGCTTGGTTCTTAAATTGTTGCGGAATGAAGTAAGAAGGATTCTCGGCTTGAAGCTCTTCTGCACGGCGAACTGCTCCGTTCATGCCTTCCGATCCCGGTGTAAGCACAAGCTCAGCACCGTAAGCGCGAAGTAGGTTGCGACGCTCAACGCTCATTGTTTCAGGCATAACAAGAATAGCTTTATAGCCTTTAGCGGCAGCTACCATTGCCAGGCCGATTCCCGTGTTACCGCTGGTTGGTTCTACAATCGTATCACCCGGTTTAAGAATACCTTGCTGTTCA
Source organism: Paenibacillus sp. J22R98 (assembly GCF_059383835.1). Lineage (NCBI taxonomy): Bacteria > Bacillati > Bacillota > Bacilli > Caryophanales > Paenibacillaceae > Paenibacillus > Paenibacillus sp. J22R98. The sequence goes on along the minus strand of NZ_JBXENW010000016.1, from coordinate 61,869 downwards.
GCCACTTCGATCATGCTGATTGCAATACGATCCTTAACGCTTGCGCCCGGGTTCTGGTATTCGAGCTTCACGTAAATTTCCGCGCTGTCCTCCGGTACCAAACGGTTCAAGCGGACAAGCGGTGTATCCCCAATAAGTTCAGTCACGCTTTGTACAATTCTAGCCATGAATAGTGCTCCTCCTTATTCCGACTAAATCAGTTGGTTTTACTTACATATTATCAATGAAACCCAGTAGTTGTCAATAGTCAGTTTTCGAACAAAAGGCCTATAGCTCTACCCTTTGGACGGTTTAGGCAGCACTTCCGCGTTATATTTCTGCAGGAGTGAATTCTCAACTTCCCGCAGCCCGTTCAGCTTGGACAACGCCAGCTCTCTCTTCACTTGCTCGCGTATACGGCTCTCGCTGAGCACTTCCTCCGTATGCGTTTCGAGCAACTGAATGACGGCTTGCCCCTGCTCTACTTCGATCGGCCCGGTTACTTCACCAACCGACAGCTGGTTGGCTGCTTCCAGGATGGCATCATCCGTAAACGGATCATCGGCTTCAATAAATCCTAAATCCCCGCCGCTGTCCGCCGTATCGGTATCGAGTGAATAGGTCTTTGCCATCAGGGCAAAATCTTCTCCGGATTCAAGCTGTTGCAGCAGGTCATCCGCTTCCTTCTCCGTTGCCAGCACAATCCATGCCAGATGCAGCTGCTTCCGGGGGGCGAACTGCTCCTTGTTGTCTGCTATGTAGGCATCAATCTCCGATTCGGTTACTTCTACGGAACGAAGAGCGATTTTCTCAAGCAGCAGCCGATACTCCGTATCTTCCCGAATTCCCTCAGGCGTCAAACCGAGCTGCTCTTTCATCGATGCGTAATACTGTTCCTTGCTCTCATAGCCCGTCATCATAGCTTCAAGCTCATCGTTCATTTCCGTGTCCGAGATGCTCAAATTGTAAGCTTCCGCTTCCTGCCGGGTAGCGGCGCGCACCATAAGGGTACGCAGCAGCTGATCACCGTACTGCAGTTGCAGCTCATCACTGAGCTGCTTCGCGGTAATCTGCTCATGGCCAACCTTGGCAGCAAGCGGCTCCTCCGCAGGGGCGGGGCCTTCTTGGTCTTGTGAATTATCGACCGCCGCTTGCGGATCTGCCTTGGGTGGGAGCAGAACACGGAATACCACTACGAGAGCTAAAATAATCATACAGATCGCCTGAATCAGCACAATGCTCTTCAGCACCCGGTCGTTCTTCATTATCGCTTGGCCTCCGATTATTGAATCGGTTTCGGCTTAGCCTGATCGAGCAGCATCTCAAGCTGCTGGCGGTCAAATGTGTAGATCTCGTTGCAGAAATGGCACACGACTTCAGCTTGTCCGTCTTCATCAATTAACTGTTTCAACTCATGCTCACCCATACTGATGAGCGTACGTTCTACACGTTCCATGGAGCATTGGCATTGAAAGACGACGTCAACATTGTCCATCAGCTGGATTTCGTCACCTACGACCCAGCGAAGGAGACTTTCCGGCGTTTCCCCTTGTTCAAACAGTGAGGAAATCGGCGGCAGTGCAGCAATAGCCTGTTCAAGCTTCGTAATGTTCTCTTCGGTGATACCCGGGAGCACTTGTACAATGAAACCTCCGGCATTCATAACCGTGCCATATTCATCGACAAGGACACTAAGGCCAACAACAGACGGTGTTTGCTCAGAAGTAGCGAAGTAGTACGTGAAGTCCTCCGCGAGCTCACCTGATACGATCGGAATGCTTCCGCGGTACGGTTCCTTCAGCCCCAGATCTTTAATAATGTGGATGTAACCCGTACGTCCTACTGCACCAGCCACATCCAGCTTTCCAAGCGCGTTACTTGGCAGCTGCACATCCGGGTTATCTACATAGCCGCGAACTTCGCCATTGGCATTGGCATCGACGACGATTTGGCCGACAGGTCCGTCACCTTTGACTTGAATCGTCAGCTTCTCATTTCCTTTGAGCATCGCACCCATCATGGCACCTGCCGTAGCCGTGCGTCCAAGCGCAGCCGTTGTGGTCGGCATTGTATTATGCCGTTTACGCAGCTCTTCTACCAGCCCGGTTGTCTTCACGGCAAATACGCGAAGCTGTCCGTTCCATGCGGTACCGCGTACTAAATAATCTTTATGTTCTTCACTCATGTCTATGATACCTCGTTTATTCTTGGTTTCGTTCGTAAATAATCCGTAAACCTTCAAGGGTCAGCAAAGGGTCCACTTCTTCAATGGTTTCCGATTCGGCGGCAATTAAGTCCGCCAGCCCGCCAGTTGCAATAACACGCGGCGTTACGCTGAATTCTTTGCGAATCCGATTCACGATTCCGTCCACCTGGCCGGCATAGCCGAAAATAATACCTGCTTGCATCGACGTAACCGGGTTGCGTCCGATCACACTCTTCGGTTTCACCAGTTCAATACGGGGCAGTTTAGCGGCACGCTGGTACAACGCTTCGGTTGAAATGCCGATACCCGGTACGATCGCTCCGCCCAAATAGTTGTTGCCCGCGTCAATATAATCAAAAGTCGTAGCGGTGCCGAAATCGACAACGATCAGCGGCGCGCCATATTTCTCGATGCCTGCAATGGAGTTAACGATGCGGTCCGCGCCGACCTCACGCGGATTCTCATAACGAATGTTTAGTCCGGTCTTGATGCCTGGCCCAACAATAAGCGGAGATTGGCGCATGTATTTCTGGCAAAGCTGCTCTAACGTACGCATAAGCGGCGGCACAACAGAGGAAATAATAACGCCCTCGATCAGGTCTAGCTTTACTCCTGCGATTTGAAACAAATTGTGAATCATGATTCCATACTCATCCACAGTTGCCGAACGATTGGTGCTCAGGCGCCAATGGTACAGCAGCTTGCGGGCTTGGTAGATACCCAGCACGATGTTCGTATTGCCTACGTCCACAACGACGATCATGCTGCTGGGCCTCCTTTCTTCCCATTCAAATCCAAACTAATGTCGAGCGATTGGAATGAATACGTCAGCCCACCCACGGAAATGACATCCACCCCGGTTTCCGCGATACTACGAATGGTCGTCAAATTCACACCGCCGGATGCTTCAACAATCACATGAGGCGAGCTTGCTTTGATCCGCGCCACGGCTTCACGCATAAGGTCATTCGGCATGTTGTCGAGCATAATAATATCGCTGCCGCATGCGAGTGCTTCCTCCACTTGAGCGAGTGATTCCGTCTCAACTTCGATTTTCATCGTATGAGGAATCACATGGCGAGCGGCCTTAACGGCACCTGTTATTCCACCGGAGCCTTTGATGTGATTATCCTTGATCATAACGGCGTCGTATAACCCGAAACGATGGTTAAATCCGCCGCCTACTCGAACCGCGTACTTCTCAAGCATCCGGTGACCCGGCGTTGTTTTGCGCGTATCAACCAGACGTGTAGGAAGCCCTTCGATGGCTTGGACAAAAGCACGGGTTTTGGTTGCAATGCCGGACAACCGCTGCATGAGATTCAGTGCCAGGCGCTCACCAGTCAGAATACTATGCGTGCTGCCTTCGACTTCAGCCAGTACAGTACCCTTAGTGACGGCATCACCGTCAGCAGCCAGTGGACGAAATTCCAGCGATGGGTCGACCACCTCGAAAACAAGCCCGGCAATCGGCACACCTGCCAGTATCCCATCTTCTTTCACATGAATGACGGCCTTCGAGCGCGTTCCCGCAGGAATCGTCGCCCAGCTTGTAATATCACCTGATCCAATATCTTCAGCAAGCCACGCCTTTATTTGGGCCCGCAGCGTATCAGCCGCACTGTGCCCGAACGCCGCTGCAAATTGTGCTTCATACATCCTCAATTCGCTCCTCTGCTATCCCGAACTCCCGATGGAGGACGGTATGCTTGCGCCAGAGCAGATCATTTCGCTCCGGAAAATCTTCCCGACTATGCGCGCCGCGGCTTTCTTCACGTGCCAGGGCAGACTCTGCCGTGAGCATCGCGCAGGTCAGCAGATTCGCAAACTCATATTCTTCTCGTTTCGTAATGACCGATTGAAAAATCGAACGCAGCCGTTTCAGCTCTTCAAGCCCTTTGTTCAACCCGTTAGCATCACGATTCAGCCCGACATAACGCACCATCGTCTTCTGCAGCTTGAGCCGTTTCTCGACCACCGCTTGAATCGGCGCTTCGCTCCGCTTCAGCGAATCCATGTGAACTTCTATATGACCTTCAAGCGGAGGCAGCGCATTGATGCGTTCCACAATCCGACGTCCGAATACAATAGCCTCGGATAACGAGTTGCTGGCTAACCGATTCGCGCCATGCACGCCGGTCGACGAGCATTCGCCGCAAGCAAATAACCGCCGCAAGTTGGTTTCGCCGTGCAAGTCGGTTTTAACTCCGCCCATCATATAATGCGCCGCAGGAGCTACGGGAATCCAATCCGTCGTCAAATCGAGTCCGAAATTCAAACAGAACTCATAAATGTTCGGAAACCGGTGTCTCACCATATCGGCGGATTCATGGGTCACATCAATATAAACAAAAGTCGATTTGGTCGCTTCCATCTCGCTCACAATTGCCCGCGCAACGACATCGCGCGGAGCGAGCTCAAGCTGCTCGTGGTATTTGTGCATAAACCGCTCACCGCGAATATTGCGGAGCACCGCGCCTTCACCACGCACCGCTTCCGAGATCAGGAAACGAGGCGCGCCCGGGTAACAAAGCGAGGTTGGATGAAATTGAATAAACTCCACATCTTGTATGTAAGCTCCCGCACGGTAGGCCATTGCGATTCCGTCTCCGGTAGCCACTTCAGGATTCGTCGTGTAGCGGTACAGCTGCCCTGCTCCGCCGGAGCAAAGAATTGTTGCTTTGCCGCGTACGAACAATCGCTGTCCATCCGGCTTCTGCACCAGCGCACCCACGCAAACACCGTCATCTGTAATCAGATCGATGACGAAATGATCATCCCAAACCTCAATTCGCGGATTCGCAATCGCTTTCTCCGACAACGCACGAACGATTTCGAAACCGGTCGCATCTCCGTTTGCATGCAAAATACGACGCTGACTGTGCGCACCCTCCTTGGTGAGTGCAAACTCGCCGTTCTCTTGGTCAAACTGCGTACCCATGCGGACCAGGTCCTCTACGCCCTTTGTCCCTTCATGTACGAGGACATCGACGGCTTCGTGCGAACAAAGCCCGGCGCCGGCAACAAGCGTATCCTGACGATGATAAGCCGGGGAGTCGTCCTCGGATATAACTGCTGCAATGCCGCCTTGGGCGTAACGCGTATTGCTGTCCATAAGCGACTTCTTCGTAATCATGAGCACATCATTCGTTTCACTGGCTTTAATCGCGGTAAAAAGACCGGCAATGCCGGCCCCGATCACAATGACATCTTTATGAATGACTGGAAGCCCTTCGAGTTCAACATCTACGAGATAACGTGGGATCATAAGTGCAACTTTCCTTTCTCATGGAAAGAGAGTAGCGCATGCTACTTCACTTGTAACATGCGCTCCAGGGATAGACGGGCTTGATTGGCAACCTGCTCCGGAACGTAAATTTGCGGCTGCATCGTTTCCAGACATTTAACAAGCTTCTTCAGGTTGTTTACTTTCATGTTCGGACAAACCAAGTATTTCGTTGCAAAGTGGAAGGTCTTGTTCGGGCTGTCCAGACGAAGCTGATACCCGGTTCCATCTTCTGTGCCGACGATAAACTCTTGGCAATCTGATTCTTTACAATATTTTATAATAGCCGTTGTACTGCCCACGAAATCGCCTAATGCTACCACCTCAGGGCGGCATTCCGGGTGAACCACGAACTGAGCATTCGGATATTTCGCTTTCATTTCTTCTACATCTTTGACGGTCAGCATGTCATGCGTGTTGCAGTAGCCTTCCCAGATAATCATTTTTTTGTCAGTCTTTTGCTGCACGTAATGTCCCAGATTCTTATCCGGTACCCAAATAATTTCGTCGGAATCGACCGAATTCACGACACGCACGGCATTAGCGGACGTACAGCAAATATCGGTTTCCGCTTTGATTTCCGCGGAGGAGTTAATGTAAGTGACTACTTTCGCATTCGGATGCTGAGCTTTCAGCTTCCGCAAGCCATCAACGTTGACCATGTCGGCCATCGGACAGCCGGCACGCTCGTCGGGGATGATAACCGTTTTGTTCGGTGCCAGAATCTTAGCGCTTTCGCCCATGAAATGAACCCCGCAGAATACGATTACATCTGCATCCGTTTCCGCTGCCTTCTGCGCAAGCAGGAAGGAGTCTCCGCGGAAATCCGCCACCTCTTGAATTTCATCACGCTGATAATAATGCGCAAGTATAATGGCGTTACGTTCCTTCTTCAATTGCAACAATCGTTCCCGTAATTCGCGGTTTTGTTCCGCTTTCCTTTCGAGAGCCAATGCTTCCATAGCTAAATTCCCCTCTTTTCACTAACTTTGTGAACTGATGCACAAACTTGGCTATTCGTTCACCCTTATTTATCGAAAATGCTGTTATTCCGCTGTGTGATTCATAATCCTTATCATGCCCATGTCGCAAGCCGCTTGATTCGCAAGAGCCTTTACAAGGGATTAACCTTAAATTTACACAAGGTAGTGTACGCTGTCAACAGACAAAAGAGGCCGTTTTAGCCGATCTAAGGAAGGTTTTCGCATGTAAGGAAGTTACTAAGCCCACTAGCTTACCCGTCCTCCCACTATAGCGTTAAAGCGTCTGCCCGCAAAAAAGGCTGCCCGCGCAGTCGCCTGCGATCGGACAGCCTTTGAGGACTATCAACTTCTATTCTTTAGGACTTCGGTGTACCGTCGTCGTCGTCGTTTTCTCTGTTGTCCGGGTCAATTGGAGGTGTCAATTCGCCTGGCTCCTTCGAACCGATACGAACCTTCACGCCGCCAATCGTATCGATAATCGGCTCTGCTTTAGGCTCAGCGGAAACGATGTTTGAACCGCCTTCGCTCGCGCCGCCTTCTGTAGCTCCGCCCTCGATCAGACGTTTGATTTGCTCAATCTCCAACGTTTCTTCGGTAAGGAGCGTTTGTGCAATAAGATGCATTTCTTTGCTCTTCTCCGTAAGAAGCTGTTTCGCACGAGCATAGCAGTCTTGAATGAAGCTCTGCATCTCTTGGTCAATTTCATAAGCGATGGCATCGGAGTAGTTCTGCTCATGTCCAATGTCACGGCCCAAGAAAACTTGGCCTTGCGAGCTGCTGCCGAACTGCATCGGTCCAAGCTTGTCGCTCATCCCGTACTCCATAATCATCGCACGAACAATGCTCGTCGCTGATTTGAAGTCGCTGTAAGCGCCAGTGCCGATTTCGCCGATATAGATCTCTTCCGCTACGCGGCCGGCGAGCAATCCTGTTACTTTATCGAGCAATTCCTGCTTCGTCGTCAGCATGCGGTCGCCATCTTTAGGAAGCATGATGACGTAGCCGCCTGCGCGTCCGCGCGGGATAATCGTTACTTTGTGAACCTGATCCGCATGCTCGAGGAAGTAGCCGGCAATCGTATGGCCCGCTTCATGATACGCAACGATCCGTTTCTCGCGGTCGCTGATCACGCGGCTGCGTTTCTCTGTACCGACGATAACGCGGTCAATCGCTTCGTCCACTTCGTTCATTGCGATTTCTTTCTTGTTGCGGCGAGCGGCAAGAAGGGCTGCTTCGTTAAGCAGGTTCTCCAGATCCGCACCGGTAAAGCCTGTTGTCCGCTTCGCGATAACATCGAGTTTAACGTCTTTGTTAAGCGGCTTATTGCGTGCATGCACTTTCAGTACAGCTTCGCGGCCTTTCACATCCGGACGGTCAACCGTAATTTGACGGTCGAAACGACCTGGACGAAGAAGGGCAGGGTCGAGAATATCCGGACGGTTGGTTGCCGCCACGATAATAATACCTTCGTTAGCGCCGAAACCGTCCATTTCAACGAGGAGCTGATTGAGCGTTTGTTCGCGCTCATCATGTCCACCGCCGAGACCGGCGCCGCGCTGACGTCCAACGGCATCGATTTCATCGATAAAGATGATACAAGGCGCGTTCTTCTTCGCGTTCTCGAACAAGTCACGAACACGGGAAGCACCGACACCGACGAACATTTCAACGAAGTCCGAACCGGAGATACTGAAGAACGGTACGCCTGCTTCGCCTGCAACGGCACGAGCAAGCAACGTTTTACCAGTACCCGGAGGGCCCACTAGCAGTACCCCTTTCGGAATACGAGCGCCTACGGCTGCGAATTTACGCGGATCCTTCAAGAACTCGACAACCTCGACGAGCTCTTGCTTCTCCTCGTCGGCGCCTGCCACGTCCTCGAACGTTACGCGTTTCTTCTCTTCGTTGTACAATCTGGCACGGCTCTTGCCAAAGTTCATCACTTTGCCGCCGCCGCCTTGCGCCTGATTGATCAGGAAGAAGAACAAAATAAAGATGATCACGAATGGAATGATGGAGGTCAAGAAGGTGAGCCAGATGCTCTGTCCTTCCATCGGCTTTACTTCCATTGCGAATTTGTTTTTTAGCTGCGCGTCGGTAATTTCTTTAACGACAAATTCCTCAACGCTGGCATGAGTGTAGAATTGGGCTGAATCCGAACTTTCCGGTTTGTTCTTGTACTCACCGGTAATTAGGTAAGAGTAGCCGTCGAACTGAAGCTCAACTTGCTTCACGTTGTCACTGCCCAGCTCCTGCCTAAATTGATCGTAACGGATTTCAGTGGTGGAGTCATTTTGGCTGCTGATAAATTGGAAGATCCCGACGGTCACCAAAAAAATAATCAAATAAAAGCCAGTATTGCGGATGATCCGATTCATCCCCTACCTCCTCTCAAGACGCAAAAAATAAGATGACCTTGCACGATAAGCCCCCGTGTGCGGGAGCTTTCGATACATGGCTGAATGCATGGACTGTCTTAACCCTTACTTCTCGTAAACCTCAGGCTTCAAAATGCCGATAATCGGCAAGTTGCGGTACTTCTCCGCATAATCAAGCCCGTACCCGACCACAAATGCATCCGGCAGTACAAATCCTTTATAGTCCGCTTCCAATTCCACCTTGCGGCCTGTCGGCTTATCAAACAGCGTAACAAGCGTGATGGACTTGGCGTTGCGGCGCTCCAGCACATCGATGAGATAGCTGAGCGTTAGCCCACTGTCGATAATATCTTCAACAATGAGTACGTCTCGGCCTTGCACCGACGTGTCAAGGTCCTTGATAATTTTCACTACACCGCTTGTTTTGGTCGATTGTCCATAGCTGGAAACCGCCATAAAATCAAGCTCAACCGGGATCGTGATGGTCTTAACCAAGTCAGCCATAAAAATAAAAGCGCCTTTAAGTACGCAGATGACGAGTGGATTACGCCCCTCGAATTCGCGGCTAATGGTATCGCCCAGCTCTTTTACTTTCTGCTGAATTTGGTCTGCGTCGTAAAGTACTTCTTGAATGTCGTTCAGCAACACGGGCCCTCCTAAATGGTTCTTGCCTATACTATGAATGGATCAGTGCATCTTATTCAAGTTGGTTCAGTGCGGAAGCATCAAGGTTTACCCGCATCATCATTCTGATAACACGGCTTGTCGTTTCCATCACCTGAGCATGTCTTGATCTTCGAATGCCCGGGATCCAAAGCACGGTTCCGTTAGCGTCGACAACGATCGGCATCACCTCACGACGTGAGGGTGCGACGCGTTCATCAACGAACATATCTTGTACCTTTTTGGTACCATTTAAACCAAGCACTTGCATTCGGTCACCTGGACGGCGATTTCGAACCGTGAGCGGGAATTCCAAGGCGTCGGCATCAAACAGCGCTTCATGTCGATTATGGGGTCTGGGCGCATCAACCTCGGCCCATTCCTCAAGCGACAATTCCGCTTCCGCCATCGGCAAAGCCAGGCGTACCGTATCTTGGGTTACAACATAAGCATATCCGCTGCGCTCGGGAGCCATTCTCCCCTTATTCGCATAGGTGAACACTAAATTGTCGTACTCACGCAGAAATCGAACACCGCTGCCAACATCGAAGCTCCACGTTGTGGCTGCGCCATCAGAGGCCGCAATCCTTATCGTTTCTATGCTTTCAAATGAAGTGGTTTCCGTTTCCAAGCCAATATAACTCAATATTAGTTTAATCAATCTCCTTTGTAAAGCGACATGCAGGCCAAGCAGCGCTTTGCGGGTCAATTGGCATCCTTCGCTGTGAGGCGCGATATGGCGCTCAAAAATTGCCTTAGTTTCTTGCTCCAGCCAATCGTCTTCAGCCGATGCAAGCTCCGCCAATCGGACAAGCGACTGGGAAAACTGCGGGTTAAACGACGCCAAGTAAGGCAGAACGTCCAAGCGGACCACGTTGCGAAAATAATACTTCTGCCCATTGCTGCTATCTTGACTGAACGGGATCGCCCACTGTTCACAGTAACGCAGGATGTCTGCCTTGTATGTACGCAAAAGCGGCCGAATAAGTTCCACGTTTTTTTCTTTTCGCCGAATTGCAATTCCTGCGAGCCCACCGGGCCCGGTTCCGCGAACCACTCGCATCAGCACCGTTTCGGCTTGATCATCCGCATGGTGGGCGAGCGCAATGCGCGCGGCGCCGTATGTATGAGCGACTTGATGCAAGAATGCGTACCGCTTCTCGCGGGCCGCCGCCTGCGCATTCATTCTTGTTTCTTCTATATAAACAGGCAAATTAAAAAGCGCCGTTTCGCAAGGAATGCCGAGCAGCGCTGCGTATTGTCTCACGGATTCTGCTTCCCGCGCCGATTCCTCGCCGCGAAAGCCATGGTCCACGTGAGCGGCAACCAAAGTAAGCCGCTCTTGTTCGGACAGTCGGTGAAGCGCATGGAGTAAAGCCATGGAATCCGGTCCGCCGGATACCGCGACGACGACCGTCTCCCCCGGCAGCCACAGCTGCTCTTCCCGGGCCAGTCCGGACAGCTCGCTCAGCCAATCCTCCACTTCCCTCATCCTCCCCATGTTGCTCGATTGTGATTCTTATGATGCGCCGCGCAGCAGCCAATAAATCGTAGTTGCCAGCACAGCGGCCGAAGCGGCGAACAGCCCTTTCATCCAGCGAGGCGCCAGCGCGGACACCGAATTGGCTGCCCCTGAGCGATGCATCCACTGCTGCCATGCTGCAGCCGCTTCGCGGGCGCTGGCAAATTCCCCGTAGAGCGCCTTGCGCAGCCAACTGCTGAGCGGCTTCAACACGGCGCTGGTCGCAGCGAGCTTCGCCAGCTCGTCCGGCGTTCGCGTTTGCGGCAGCAGGCCGGCAGATAGCTGCGCAAGCCGGCGGCTTTCATGCAGCTGAATGCAAAGCACCGCAAACGAGAACAAATCATACTTTGCATCTGCCGTACGCGTCCCCGCATTCCAGTAACCCCGGTCGTAAATCTCCGTAAACTGCCGTACGCCTTTGCCATAAGCAGTAGCGCCGCCGTAGTCCACGAGCTCCGGCCGACCATAATCGCCGACAAGGACGTTCTCCACCTTCAAGTCCCCGAACGTCCAGCCCGCTTCATTCAGCTCTGCGATTCGGCCAAGCAGATTGAAGGCAACAACAGGAAACCATTCCTTCCCTTGTTTACCCAAATAATCGGCAAGCGTCATCCCTTTAATATATCGCATGACATAGAAAGGATGTTCCTTGCCATCGGCTCCGCGGAAATCATCCACATCGACAAGGAAGAGACCTCCCTTAGCGCCGCGCTTTTGTTTCTGCTTCGCGATCGTTTGCAAGACATTGACTTCCGATTGCAAATCTACCGTATCCGAACCGATCTTAAGCGCGAACAGCTCACGCTGCCGCTCGACCAGAAATACTTTGCCATTGGCTCCTTCACCGAGCAGCCGTTCCACGCGATAACTGCCCTGCTTCCACTTGCCGCGAATGATTGTGCCGCGCGGAAGTGTCCATTCAAACGACGTAGTCACTCATCATCCCGTCCGTTTCATCATTCTTCCTACTACCATAATCGGCTTTTTGATAAAAATCAATGACATGCACGATCGCGGGACCTGTTGGTGTCGTCCCTCTCATCTGCAGCCGCGGGAATAAAGAATGAACGCCGTTTATATTGCTCGTCCAATCCAGATCAAGCTTGCAGTCCTCACCATAGGCGGAGCCGGGAAAATGAAACACGGCAATCTCGCTGCCCCCCTGTCTCGATTGTAAGCTGATAGCCAGATCGCGAATCGCCTCTTCAACCGCGTGCAGCTTCGGTTTCATGCTGGCGCTGGCGTCAATTAACAGCGCAACGCGCAGCTTGCTCGTTTCACTCAGCTCGTCGATGACGCGTACGACTTCTCCCCGCTTCTCCGGCGGAAGCTCCTCGATAGAAGACGTGCCAAGCACCTGCTTCAGCTCCCGTTGAACGGCCTGCTGAATCGTCTGTACGACGGTCTTGCGCGTCAGCATTTGAACCGTCTGCGAGAGCTGCCGTGTATGCGATAATCGGCTCAGACCACCGCCCGCCCGGGCAATCTCTTCAATTTCGTTCGTGCCAAATTCGGCGAGATCGCCTTGATCCACAACGCCGACAACATTCACTGTGATCCCCACTGCGTGCGCCTGCGCAGCCGCAATAACCGGGCTTACGCCAACATTGGAACAGCCATCCGTTACTAATAGAATCTGCCTCATCGTCATTCCCCCAAAACCTTGGAATCTACTGCCGGATGCAACCAACCTGTACCTATCGTCCAAACAGGCTTCATCCCTAGTACCAGCTCTATCAGCATTGCCATATTTGAGAGGGGATAACCCTGTTTTATTGAGTCGCTAGGCCCAGAGGGACATTCCAGTCCTCGGTTTAAACGCAAAAAGAAGCCTGCCGGCCGGACAGGCTTCTTCCATCTTCTATTTAAATAGCTATGGATCTTTAATAATCGCCGTTCCACGCTTATGCTGCCTCAATGCCCGTACTCGCTCCTGCTGTTGCCGCCCTCGGTTAAATTGTCCGTTTCGTATGTTGTTCATCAAATCGGCTCACCGTCCCTATATTGCTCAACCTGGCTCTACCAGATTGGCGGAGTGCAGCCCGCACAGGCTGATGTCTGTTATTCTAGTGATGACAATCCATCTATCTATTCCGACCGCTTATTGATCATTAATAATTGCCGGTGCACGCTTCATTAAAGAAGGGTGCCGTATGCGTTTCCGCTGCTTGCGCCTTTGGAGTAGTTGCTGGATCCATCTCATGTACATGGTTAGCTCACCGTCCTTGGTCGCTCGACCTTGGTCACGCCAGGCCAGCGGAATGTAGCCCACTCGGGCTGATGCTTGTCTACTCTCGCGACGACAACCGTCATATCATCCACAATGTCGCCTTTGTGGTACCGCACGACTGTTTCCAGCAGTCCATCGGCAATTTCCTGCGGATCGTCGGATCGAATCTCTTGAATGACCCGCTTCATCCACATTTCCTTATTTACGGCATGCCCCGGCGCGTCATAGATGCCGTCGGTCATCATAATGAGCGTATCTCCGGGCTGCAGCTGCACGCGAATAAGATCTATGTCAATGTCCTGCAAAATCCCTACCGGCAAATTGTTGGCCGTGATCGGAATCACTTCGTTCCCGCGCTTAATGAAGCTGGGCGTTGATCCGATTTTCATAAAAGTCGTCTTCGCGGAGTACATGTCGATGAGTGCGACATCGACGGTTGCAAATATCTCATCCGAAGAACGCAGCAGCAGAATGGAGTTAACCGACTTGATGGCAAGCTTCTCATCCATCCCGGATTGCAGAAGCTGCTGTAAAATCGTCAAAGCAGTGCTGCTCTCCTGCTTTGCGCGCTCCCCATTTCCCATTCCATCGCTGATCGCGACGGCAAATTTGCCATTGCCAAGCTCCACCGTACTAAAGCTGTCTCCCGACAGCAGATCGCCTCCCTTGGCGAGTCCGGCGACACCCGTTTCAATCTCAAACGCTTTGGCCGTCCCGAAAACAACCTGCGCAGCACTTCCCTTCTTCTCCGGGTAAGTCTCCGACATAACGGCAATCGGCTCGCCTAGAATATCGGATAACAGCGGCGCGATGATTTTGCGGCATTCATCGTAGCCGCGGCCAAACGTATGGTACACCTCAATTTCAACGTTTCCCTCCTCCAAATTAATAATTTCAATGCCTTGTATCGATAAACCGAGTCCTTCCAGCGCCTCCCGGATTTGTTCTTCCTGTAAATGCAGCTGCTGCCCTTCCCGCTGAATTTCGCGCGCCAAGTCATCCATGACTTGAGAAACGCCGGACAGCTGTTCTGCGACAAGCTGCCGAGAATCGTTCAGCTGCTTTCGCCAATGCCGATCATGCTGATACAACTCATGCTGCTGCTGCATAACGCTAAGCACTTGATGCGGCTTCACGCAATGCATGCTCCACTCCCTCGGCACCTCCTTCGGCCCCAAACGGCGCCCTTCTTCTACGGTTGTCATCATACTTGTCATCATCTTGTACGTATCATAGAATCGCCCCTCCCAGCAAAGCTCCCGCTTGTGGCAGGCATTGCATGTTCGCTCTGCGGCCGCATTCATGAAATGGCCCGCAGCTTCTTCTCTCCTCTCCTTCTCCGTGGCCTCATGGCCAAGCTGCCCAAAACTGCGGGAAAGCTGGCGAAACACTTCGGAGAACTGGGTTACGCGCTGCGCCGTGACATCTCGGACGCGCCTTGCATATTCATGCTGCGATTTCACATGTTCCTGCGTGCCGGGCACATATTTAGAGATGATACGAATAATCGATTTTGGGGTAAGCATGAGCATAGTGGCTGCAACGACCGACTCCCACGTCGAGGCCATCACATCTGCCTGATTACCGACATAAATGGATAGAATCGAAGCGCCAAGCAGCATGCCGAAGGCTACGGCCATTTTGCCGCCTTCACGAAGCAGCCCGGCAAGCAAGCCGGCAAAAGCCAGCAAGCTCATCTGCACAATCGCATTGGTATCGGCCAAACTGAGAATGAGACCGGCGACGACACCCACGGAAGCGCCAAGGGGTGCGCCGCCTACAAGCGCAAAGAGCAGCAGCATAAACCTCGACATGATGTGTTCAACGGACATGCCGTATATCGTCCAGCCAACAGCCCCAGTCATAATGGATGCAAGCATAATCATTAGACAAATGATCTCCTCGTTTTTCAGCGCCGAGGATTTCTTCGTCAGCGTCAGCACCGGTATCGCTTGGACGAATACCAGCGTCAGGACGAAGGCAAGTGATGCCTCTACGCCAACCATCATCAGCTCATACCAGCTCAGCGTGTCCGTCGTCACAACACCGAACAATCGGACCAGCATGGTAGCTAGGAATACGAGCAGAGGCGCATACGATAGTTCCGCTCGTTCATATGCTTCAAGTCCCCTCAGCAATAAGTAAACGACGGCCAGCTCCATAGCAATCCACATCGGTTCCGGTGCGATCGCGAGCCAGCTGCCTGCAACTATTGAAGCCGCAACCGGAAGCAGCAGATCTCGGCGCAGAAAGAAAATGACTGTAAAGTAAGCCACTGCAAACGGAGTCAGCGACTCCAAGATGACAGCTCGTCCGAGCAGAAACCCGACAGCCATCAGCGCAAACGTCCATTTCCGCGAAGTCAGCAACCCTGCCAAGCGAAGCAAGCCGGTTCGTTCCATTCCTCTCCTAAGGGTTGATTGGACGAAGCTTGTTTTCTGTACACCTGGGAACATGACAACTTTAGGTTTGTCCACCATGCTTGATGACACCGCCTTATTCAAAATTTGTATCCCCATTATAGGATCACGATTTTAGAAATGTTTGTCAGAAAGCGTTGTCATGGTAAAAGTTTTTTCCGACATTTTCACGCGTCGTGGGCGGCCCTCTGTCGGGATTGCGGCATCCTAGCGCTATCAAGGCGTCGACCTACTTATGCGCCATCCCGTCACCCACCGTTTCAACAAAAAATGTTCCTTCCGCCAAGCCGGCGCGTGGCGAATCGCCGTCCGAACCTGTCGGGATTGCGTGAGAACAAGAGAAAAGTTTTTGAGATGGGCGGGTATAAATCGTACTCGCCCTGCATAATAAACCGTTGACAACCCCTTTATACCGAAAAAGACAGCAAAAAAGGCAGTGCCTCAAGGGGCACTGCCTGATTCTCATACTATGCTATTAATGCTATTAATCGCGCTTAGCACCACGGCCACCGCGTTTGGATTCCGTGTTCTTCTTCAGCGAAGACATACGCTCTTCGCTATCCTTCAGGAAGCGTGACATTTTATCCTCGAAGGACGGTTTGCCGTAAGCAGGTTTACCGCCGCCAGCTTTATTGAATGGACGTCCGCCACCACCGCCGCCTTGACGATTAAAACCACCGCCGCCACCGCTTGGTCCGCGATCTCCACCGCCACCTGGCCCGCCTGTACGATTGAAGCCACCGCCGCCGCCGCCGGCACCTGTCCGGTTGAAGCTGCCGCCGCCTGGTCCACGATCTCCACTGCGTTCACGCTGAGGAGGTGCTGAGCCTTCTGGTCGGTCGATTGCTTGCTTAATGGAAAGCCCGATTTTCCCGTCTTTATCTACATTAATGACCTTCACTGAAACGACATCTTCCAGTTTCAAATGGTCTTTAACATCTTTGACGTAGTTATCGGCAATCTCTGAGATGTGAACTAGCCCTGTGACACCTCCCGACAAATCGACGAATGCTCCGAAATGCGTAATGCCTGTCACCTTGCCCTCTAACTTGGCGCCCACTTCAATTGCCATAGGTAAAAATGTTCCTCCCTAACCGTTATGCGAAGCCATTAGCTTCGAGTTCTCTCAGCCTGAGGCTGCGAGCAAAAAAATAATGATATGACTACGGTAAGCCGTTAAAAATATGGTTACTAAGCTGATTATACTCCAATGGGAGAAGCAAGGCAACAGGACGGATACCCGTTGTTACGCCCATCTTAGGTGGTTGAGGCGGCCTGAATCAACCATAGGTTGCTTCAAACCACTCATCTTTGATGAATGCTGGTTCGACCGGAGGTCTCTCCAAACCAATCACTCTTAGATAAATGCTGAATCGACCATAGGTCGCTTCAAACCAATTATCTAGGGCTGAGTAATGACCTCAATCCGCTTCTCGCCTTTGCGAACCATGCCTTGTTCCTTCGTTGCCAGCTGTCCGATATACTCCTTATCGCTCAATCGCGCGACTTCAAGCTTCAGCTCTTCGACCTGCTTGGCAGCCTCGTCGATTTTCTGGGAGGCATTGGCCAGCTTAATCTCAGCTTGACCTTGACGATCAAGCTGAGAGAACAGCGTATATAGCGCCCAGCCCATGAAGAGAGCGATAAATACAAACCAGATCTTCAACCGGCGCTTGGTTCCTGCATACTGCGCCGCAGCGGATGAATGAGAGCTTGTTGTAGTTGTCGCCATATCACGGACCTCCTGACGTAAGATTAATCGTCTTTCTTCTCTTGCTTCCGATTCTTCCAGCGCTGCCATAGCTTGTTTAATCCGGTACGAAATGCGTGGACTCGTTCCGGGATTCGCCACTTGGCTATAATTGGACTTACCCAACGTTTCCAAGAACGAAGCAGCGGCCTCCAAATCGGTTTGGTCATCCATGCAGCCAGAAGCCAAAATGGACGTACCAATTGTACCACAATTTTGAAAAGGAAAATAGCAAATGCTCTCAAAAACGCAAAGAGCAGCTTTCCTATTCGATAGAGCAGCAGCAGAGGACGAATAATCAATAGATCAAAAGCACGAATGATGAATCTTGTCACCGCGCGGACGGTGCGGATCAGGATATGCACCAGCTGCATCGTGATTTTGCTAAAGAGCCAGTAGTAACAGCCGATGCCGAACAGCAGCCCGATGAAAACATATGCCCGCACTTCGCCTTCATTGCTCGCAGAGAGCACTTGAAAGACGACTAATGTAGCCGCAATCCAGTAGAGCAAGTCGAAAATCGGAATCCATAACCGGCTGATCCGCAGCTCGTCCGATACGACACGATACCCATCGAAAACGACGCCCATCCCGATCCCAGAGAGCAGCATCGTTATCATTGTCCACCACTGAACGGTCAAACTCACTTGAATATCTTCCCGAACAAGCCCTTCGACTTGCTGCCCGTATTGCCATCCAGGTAAGTGAGCGAATGAACCAGCCCTTCAATGGCGACCAGTCCCTGCTCCAGACTGAGATGCTTCATATGCAGGTTCTGCCCGCGGATTGCCAGAAAGCCCAGCTCAGTCTCCAGCAGAAACTCTTCACTGTCGAAGCTCTCCACATTCATAACGCCGGTAATCTCAAGGATCTTGCGGTTAAGCATTTTGATTTCCTGGCGCTTCTGACCCTTTCCTTGCTCGATCATTGCTCGTCCCCCTCCTTCAGCACATCTATCACTGAGACTAGCCTATGGGGAAGGGACAGGTTTTAGAACTGCGAGAATAAGGGGTTACGATTTTTGCAGGATCATAGATTTGATGACTTGAACGAGTAAAGCGAGAGCGAAAAACAACACGCAAATCCCGCCAATGGCGCTGATGATTCGCATAGCCGCTCGGATGAACAGGTAGACGCCCGAAGACTCTGCCAATGTTAAAAAGACGGAACCGATTATCCGGTCATTCATGCAAAGCAGCGCAAGCCCGGCTAGAATACCGAATAAGTAGTTTTTATGAGCCGCCATCGTTCTGTTCACCTCACTACTGCATTAGAAACACCGCTTGTGAGATTATAGCACTTTTAGGGAAAATATGGATACAGTATTTATTGGGAGAAACGGCTGTAGGTGATACAAGGAATGAGCAGGAGGGATGGGAAGTACGGGCGCGACGGGAAGAACTGGTCGAGACGCGAAGTGCGGGGCGGGGCGCGGCAGGAAGGAACAAGACGGGGCGGGAATACGGCGGCATTACTACGTCCGGGACACAGCTTGCTGCCACGGTTGCATGCGCTAACGAATCGTGTGAGCCTTATTTGCAGGAAATGAGCTGCTTATCGGATCTAACGAATCGTGAGGGCCTTATTCCTTGAAAATGGAGCGGATATGGACTGTTTAGTAAGAAATAGCGGCTGTAGGATTTGTTATCGTTTCAAAGCGGGTCATTTTACTGAAATAAGCCCTCTACGATTCGTTAGAGCTAACATCTACGAGGCCAATAGATTTCCACTCACAAGAAATACAGCCTCCGCCGGGTATTACTCCGGTAGAGGCTGTCTATTAAACTGCTTATGCTTGCCAGTCGAGCTTGTTCTCTTGCTGGCGCGCTTCTTCTTTCAACAAAGTATACATACCGCTAGCCTCGTCCTTCTTGGTCGTCTCCAAGATCCGCTCGACGCGGACGGTGACGATCTTCTGGCCGTATTGAATTTTGAGCTCGTCGCCGGCTTTGACGGTGCTGCTCGCTTTGGCTTCACGATCGTTAATCCAGACGCGGCCTTGCTCGGACACGTCCTTTGCGACAGTACGCCGCTTGATTAAACGCGATACTTTGAGGAATTTATCCAGACGCATTATTACTTGATCGCGTCTTTCAATTTATTGCCGGCTTTAAACGCTGGAACTTTGGATTCTGCAATCGTGATCGGGTTGCCCGTTTGCGGGTTGCGACCTGTACGGCCGGAACGCTTGCGCGTTTCGAATGTACCGAAGCCGATCAATTGTACTTTGTCTCCGCCTGCCAGAGCGTCTGTTACTTCGCCCAGAAAGCCGTTCAATACGGATTCTACATCGCGCTTAGTCAAACCGCTTTTTGCCGAGATGTTGTTGATCAAGTCTGTTTTGTTCATTGTTCAATGGCCTCCTAAAAGTTCAAATATACTTGTAGGCAGTGTTTAGACTGCCGCATAGCTTAGTTTCCTCAGCTACTACTTCTGCCTATTAGCAAATAAATCCTGCTGATTGGAAAATTATTTTCTCGTTTTGTGAGGAAATAAGCCGAATTTTGACGAATCTACAATCCTTTTTACTAGGGAAGCTTCTTCGCATCCTCCCAGTAACGATCCATCTCTGTTAAATCAGTTTGGTCAAAGGTTCGGCCGCTTATACGAAGCTGCTCCTCAATATATGAAAATCGTTTCTTAAATTTCGAATTGGTGCGAGAAAGCGCCTCTTCCGGGTCGGCATGGATGAAGCGCGATACGTTAACCGCCGCGAACAACAAATCGCCAAGCTCGTCCGCCTGCTCCTCCGCATCCTTCGATTGGATCGCTTCGCGCAGCTCATTAAGCTCCTCGCCAACCTTATCGAGCGCCGGGCCGATATGATCCCAGTCGAAGCCGACTTTGGCGGCTTTCTTCTGAATCTTGTAAGCTTTCATCAGTGCCGGCAGATCGGGCGGAATGCCGTCCAGCTGCGAGGCTGTGGCAGGATCGATGCCTTTACGGCGCTTCTCCTCGGCTTTCATCTGCTCCCAATTGCGCAGCGCCTCTTCGGAATTACCGGCACTCGTATCGCCAAACACATGCGGATGGCGGAACAGCAGCTTCTCATTAAGAGATTGGATCACATCATAGACGGAGAACGTGCCGACCTCTTCTTCCATCTGACTATGCAGCATCACTTGCAAAATCACATCGCCGAATTCTTCGCGCATACCATCCGGATCATCGTTATCTAATGCTTCAATTGCTTCATAGGTTTCCTCGATGAAGTTCTTACGAATCGATTGATGCGTTTGTTCCCGATCCCACGGGCAGCCTTCAGGGCTTCGCAGAATTGCCACGATTTCGTGCAGACGCTCGAAAGAGCGGTTGCGCAGCATATCGTCCGTGGAACGCGGCAGCCAAATCAGCGAGAGATTGCCGTAGCCCGGCGTCCTGTCCAGCTCATAGAGCGGAACGGTGATGATTTGCTCCTCGCCGGGAACGCCAAGCGCATGGCCGATCGTGATCGGGTAATCATCGGGCAGCAGCTCCATAAGCGTCAGCTTCACATCCGAAGCCGTAAATTCGTCATAGACTTGACCGATTACGGTATGCAGCTCCGTGCGGATCAAAGACGGCTTCAATTCCGCTGCATCAAGCAGCTGGAACCCTTCGATCGGGTCGAATCCCAGCCGTGTAAAAGCTTGATCGAGGAAGCTCTCGCCGCCAAGAATGCGCAGCTCGATGCCATGCTCCGGGCAGTGCTCGCGCAGCAGCTGAACCGTCCGCTCCGCCACCATCGGATGACCGGGAACGGCGAATATTAAACTGCCTTTCGTGCGGGCATTCGCGATTAACTGCTCCGCGATCGCTTCGTATACGTCCGGGAATGAGTCCATTTGTTCGTATAGAAAGTCGAAGGACTCATAAGCTAACTGATGATCGCTGAACAGCTTCATCATGGGATGCTTGTCCGTACGGACATAGCGATTGGACGCCTCCTGCAGTCTGCGCCATACGCCCAGTGTAAGCTGGTCTTCGTCGCCGGAGCCCAGTCCGACCACGGTTATTGTTGGTTGTTCCATGTATGTATGTTCCTCCTTTTGGAATGCAAACGTCGGCGAGGTATTCCGCCGAGGCAGCGATTAGTTGGCGCGGGGCAGTAAGCGCCAACGCTGCAATCGGGCGGCAAGCACATCGCCGCCCGGAAGCGCGCGCAGCTCGCGCGCGGTCACGCCGCCGAAGCGCAGCACAGCGGCGGCGAAGAGCGCTCCGCCGAGGGCGGTTCCCCCGAGCGCGAGCGCGCAAGCTGCCGCCCTCGGCGGCAGCGCCAGGTCGAGCAGCGGGGCACCGCCGCGCTCGACCAGGACGAGCACCGCGGCCATGACCGCGAGTGCGAGTCCGATGCCCGCGGCTTGCCGCGCGGGCATGGCCGCGCCGGCGGCGCGGCGGACGGCGCCCGTGCCGAGCAGGGCGGCCGCCGTGAGCGCAGCGATGCCGGCGCAGGCTGCGCCGGCCGTGCCGTACGCCGGCACAAGGGCGGCGTTGAACGCCGCCTTCAGCGCGGCCGCGGCCAGCATGAACAGCGCAGGGGCACGAACGGCCCCCAGCCCCTGCAGCGCGGCAGCCGCGATAGCGCTAACGGTGCCCGCGAGCGCCGTGCACCCGACAAGGGCAAACGTACGCGAGCCGGCATCGTCCGCGTACAGCATGACATTGACGGGCTCGGCCAGCAGCGCGAGCCCTAAAGCCGCAGCTGCGCCGATGCCCCACGCAGCCCGCAGCACGAGCGCCGCCTGCTGACGCACGGCGGCCTCGTCACCGCGCACGCGTGCGGCCGCCAGCGCGGGCACAAGCGCGGCACCCATCGCGCCGGCAACCATGACGACCAGCTGCACAAGCGGCTGGCCCCGGCTGTACAGGCCGAAGAGCGACATCGCATCGGCCTGCGACACGCCTGTTCCGCGAAGCAGCCGCGGAACGGTGAAGGCATCCACAACACCGAGCGCCGGCACAGCAAGCGCCCCAAGCGTGACGGGAACCGCGAGCAGCGCCAGATTCCGCATAAGCGCTGCGAGGCTCTCTCTTTCGCCCTCCAACGCAGGGCGAAGCGTCCCCGCCCCGCCTCGTTCTCGCAGCCAGAATGCCGTGATTACCGCGAGGCCGGCCACGCCGCCAATGGCTGAACCGGCAGTTGCGCCAGCGGCAAGCTTAGCATCTGACCAGTTATAGTGCCAACCGATCGCGAGCAGCAGCAGCATCCCCGCCACGCGGACCGTCTGTTCCGACAGCTGAGACACGGCCGAGGGCAGCATCTGCCCCCGCCCTTGATAATAGCCGCGAAGCGCCGCCATGACCGGTGCGAACCATAGGGCTAACGAAGCGGTTCGCACCGCGGAAGCCGTTGCTTCATCGCCCATCCAGACGGCGATCCGATCGGCGCCCAGCCACAGCAACACAAATCCCGCCGCGCCGCTCATAAACAACAACCAAGCGCTTGCGGTAAGTACACGCTTAGCGCCGCCTGAATCCCCGCGTGCTTCGCGCTCGGCTACGAGCAGGGAAACCGCGACGGGAAATCCCGCCGTAACCATCACAAGCAGCAGCTGATACAAGGGATAGACCGCGTTATAAATCCCGAATACACGATCCCCGGCTATATTCTGCAGCGGAATTTTCTGCATCGTGCCAAGCGTCTTGCTAATAAGCATGGCAACGCCCATGAGCGCCGCACCGCGAAGCAGCAAGGGGCTTTTCCCTAAGCTTTGATGCCCTATCTCCACATGCTGCCCCTCAACTTCCGTAGTCACAGCATGCTCCTCTTGCCCTATTTTCAAAACTTGTACACCTGCCTACTCTCTTCTCCTGCTCCCATTATACCCCAAACCACTGCCCCTGAATGGGCCTCTACAGAAAAAAGCTCCCATGAAGACATGCTCTTCAAGGAAGCTTCTATGCTGCTATTGCTCCATTTGCTTGGCGAGAAACCCAGCTGCGGTTTCGGCCATTTTGGTTTCCATTTGCGCCATTTTGGCATTCTCGTCTTTACTGAGCAGCACAACGGTACCGATTGGATCGCCGCCGGCCACGATTGGAGCGGCCACGAAAGCACTGAAGGTCTCTCCGATATCTTTGACGATCTCGTAAGAGCCGCCGGATTCGATGATCGCTTTGCGGTTCTCCATACAGCTCTCCAGCATGGCGCCGATCTGCTTCTCCAAATAATCTTTCTTGGATGCTCCCGCGACCGCAATAATATTATCCCGATCCGTGATCAACGCGATATGGCCCGTACTTTCGGATAAAGACTCCGCATATTCCTTGGCAAAATCGCCAAGCTCACCAATAGGGGAATACTTCTTCAAAATAACTTCGCCGTCGCGATCAACGAATATTTCCAGCGGGTCGCCCTCGCGTATGCGCAGTGTTCGGCGGATTTCCTTAGGGATGACGACCCGGCCGAGATCATCGATACGACGGACAATTCCAGTTGCTTTCATGTTCTAGTTGCCCCACTTTCCTTGAAGGTTTTGAATTGGACTGGACGCAAACTGCAAAATACAAATTTTCTATCGTTCAAGAGGAGAGGATCCTTGAATAAGGTGATTATCGATCTGACCATAGTATTCATCCCCTCCCATTTTCTTATTCACGTGGAAAAGGGACAAAAGCCTTGAATCACCGCTGTTGGAGGTATCTTCCACTAAGCCCCCCCGCGACAGAAAAAAAGCACCCCGCAGCTCTAACGAAGAGCTTCGGGATGCCGGAAGAACATCATTCTGACGATAAAGCCAAGTGCGGCGAGCAGCCTTCTATTGAAGCGCTTCGCGCCAGCACCGTTTGCACCTTCCACCTTACCGCTTTCTGCGGAAGGTTCTTTCGAATCACGCGTCACCATGCCGGATCACTCCTCGCCCATGATTGCCTTGCTTCTAGTGCTTTAACAACTGCCCAAGCTCCCGCTTGAGTGCCAGAAACTCCGGCAGCTCGCGTACTTCAGGTGTCCGTTTATCCGGAAGCCCGACATCGAATGTTTTCAGGATGCGTCCCGGGCCGGCACCCATCACAACAATGCGCTGCGATAGGAAGATCGCCTCGTCGATATCATGCGTGATGAAGAGAACGGTCGTCTTCTCCTTCTCCCATACCTCGAGCAGCATCTCCTGCATCTCCAGCTTGGTTTGCGCATCCAGCGCGCCGAACGGTTCATCCATGAGCAGCACCTTCGGACGATTCGCAAGCGCCCTCGCAATCGCCACCCGCTGCTTCATTCCGCCGGAGAGCTGCTTCGGATAGGCGCTCGCAAATGCTTCAAGCTTGATGACTCTCAGAAAATGATTGCTGATCGCCCGGCGCTCCAGCGTCGAAATCCCTTTCAGCTTCGGACCGTATTCGATATTCTCACGCACGGTAAGCCACGGGAATAAGGTGTAGCCTTGGAAGACCATGCCCCGCTCCGCGCCGGGTCCGATCACTTCTTCGCCATCCAGCGTAACGGATCCGTCCGTCAGCTCATCAAGTCCCGCAACGATACGAAGCAGCGTCGATTTACCGCAGCCGGAAGGGCCGACGATGGTGACAAACTCGTTGGTGCCGATGCTCATATCGATATTTTTGAGTGCTTCGAATTGGCTTTTCTTCGTTTCGTATACTTTCTGCAGGTCGCGAATCACGATCTCCCCGCGCGGCACTACCGCCAAGTCCTTGGCACGATTATTTCCTTTCGCGTTTGCCGATTGCTCTTCATAGCTGGCTTCACGTTTAACGGCTTCCATCGCGATCAACTCCCTGTACTGATTTCATTGCACCTGCCTGCCTGTTGGCCTCCCCGCGAGCCTATTTCGTTAAGCCCAAGGGAATAACCTACGGTTCAAGAAAGCGAAAATCCGGTCGCTAATGAGGCCAAGAAGACCGATGACGATAATACCGACAAAAATTTGATCCGTGTTCAAGAACCGCTGCGCCTTCATGATGGCGTAACCGAGGCCGCTGTTGACCGCCACGAGCTCGGCAACAACGAGGTACGTCCAGGCCCACCCTAGAATGAGGCGAAGCGTGTTCATCAATTGCGGCTGAATGGCCGGAATGAGCACCGTCTCGATCGCCTTCCAGCGGCCTGCCCCAAGCGTAAAGGACGCTTGAAGCAGATCATGGGAGACGCGGCGCGTATTGTCCGCCACCATTAAGACAAGCTGGAAGAAGCAGCCGAGGAAGATGAGCAGAATTTTCGCCCATTCTCCGATACCGGCCCACACCATAATGAGCGGAATGAATGCAACTGCCGGCATGTAGCGGATGAACTCCATTGGCGGTTCCACGAAAGCTTCGCCGTATTTAAATGTACCTGCGAAGATGCCAAGCGGAATACCGACAATGCAGGCAAGCAGGAATCCTGCCGATACGCGGAACACGCTGATTCCGATATGATGCCAGTACTCGCCGGTAGCAAGCATCTTGAACATCTCGACAAACACTTTATCCGGCGTTGGCAAGAATACCGGATTTACGGATTTCGTGTAGCTCAGCGCCGACCAAACGATAAACAAGAGCGCGAAAGAGAATCCCGCGGTGAAGGCAAACGGCCTCCCTCCGATATCCTTGAAGATTTGAAACCGATTCGGCCGGCTCTTATGCCCGGGCTTACGTTCGTTTGCCTTCATCGCTATCACTCCTTAGCTGCTTTTTCTACAAACCGTGAATCGAAGAGGACGTCGAAGTCTTTGATTTCATCCACCATATCCAGCTTCTTCAAGAAGTCCGCTGTCTTCTGAGCTGTATAAGGCAATGACGTGTAATCATCGCGTTTACCGAACGCTTTGACGTTATCCGATGGCGTGAACAGTTTAATGCTGTCGAGACCAAGCTTGAAGTCCTCGGGCGTCGTTTCCGCTTTCTCCGCCATAAGCGCGATTGCTTCATCCTGGTGGGATTTAAAATAGTTCAGTGCATCAAACCAAGCGTCTACGATCTTCTGAATATCATCCGGACGGTTCTTCACGACATCATCGCGGAAGACGAGCAGATCGGGAATGAGGCCCGGCGTATCTTTGGAAGAGAAGAGCACCTTGCCCTTGCCTTCTTTAACGGCTTTCGTTTGGAACGGCTCCCATAGCACGGATGCATCTGTTTTGCCGGATATAAAGGCAGGACCTGCATCGTTGACCGTCATGTTGACGTAATTGACATCCGTCTCGGACATTCCGTTCTGATCCAGCGCGGTCAGCAGCAGCAGGTGATCGACCGTACCGAGCTCGGTTGCAACGGTTTTGCCTTTCAGTTCGGCAATGGAGCCGATATTTGACTTACTGA
The DNA here is from genome assembly GCF_059383835.1 of Paenibacillus sp. J22R98. NCBI lineage: Bacteria > Bacillati > Bacillota > Bacilli > Caryophanales > Paenibacillaceae > Paenibacillus > Paenibacillus sp. J22R98. Next base: position 35,218 of record NZ_JBXENW010000016.1, on the reverse strand, counting down.
CAATCGCATCGCCGCCGTAGGAGTTGTCATTAACAAGAACGGCTTTCAGGCCAATGCCTTTGGATGCGGGAGCGAGCGTATCGCTGAGCGTTTGGCTGTTTGCGTCCACTTTGCCCGTAGCGAGCGCTTGAAGAGAATCACTGTAAACCGGGAACCATTTCAGATCGACTTTGACGTCATGTTTCTCGAAGAAGCCCTTTTCGTCGACGAGGTACCAGAAGAACCAGCCCGGCCACGGACTAAGTGCAATCGTAATCGGTGAATCGTCCGCGCTTGATGAAGCTTCCTTGGATCCACCGCAGCCGGTCAGCGCCATCAGCATTGCAGCAAGCAGTAACAGGGTAATCGTCCGTTTCGTTCTCTTCATTTCTCCCCACTCCCATCAATTCTCTATAAGAATAGAAAAAGCCTCAGGAGAGATCTCCCAGGCTTTTGTCCTTCCGTGTTATACGGAGATCCAAGCCCAAGTGATGTGAGCCATTCTCCATACGCCGCCTCTCGGACCAGCTGGTTTTCACACCACGGAACCCTAGACAGCTTTGTCGTTCCCGTGAAATGCCGAGAACTGATATTCAATTGTTAAACAACCTTACATTTATTTGTATTGTAAGAGGGAAATAGCCTGTGTGTCAATGTCTGTGTTAGGTTTTATTACATGAATGCTAAACGGTTAGATAATGGCGGATGACTTCGTCGTTCAAATCGGACAAGCCGCCCTCCCATGCGATCGAGCCTTTCTCGAGGATGTAGAAGTAGTCTCCGACGCTCTTCACAAACTCCAGACTTTGCTCCGCAAGCAGAATAGCCGTCTCGCCTCCTGCCTTGATTGACCGAATGACATCTCGGATATCATCGACAATGGACGGCTGAATGCCTTCGCACGGTTCATCGAGCAGCAGCAGCTCCGGCTCGGAGGCAAGCGCTCTGGCAAAAGCCAGCTGCTGCTGCTGTCCGCCGCTCAAGTCTCCGCCCCTGCGGCCATACATCGAAGGCAATACGGGAAATTTAGCAATGGCCGACTCCGGAATGGCGCGTTTTTTCTCTTTGCACGCCTCCAACCCGAGCAGCACATTCTCGAATACGGTAAGCTGAGGGAAGATTTCGCGCCCTTGCGGCACGTATCCGATCCCCTTCTTCGCACGCTCGCCCGGTGCCCGCTTCGTCAGATCGGTTCCTTTGTAGGTTACCGTACCTTTGCGTGCCTTCAGCACCCCCATAATGCTCTTCATCAGCGTCGTTTTGCCGACCCCGTTGCGCCCAAGCAAACAAACGACCTGCCCCGGCCGCACCTGAAGCGTAACCTGCCGCAAAATAACGCTCTCTCCATAACCCGCTTCAAGCTGTTGAACGGCTAGCATCGACATCCCGCCTTTTCCCCAGATACACTTCCGCTACGCGGTCGTCGCGCTGCACTTCCTCCATGGAGCCTTCTTTGAGCAGCTTACCCTCGTGCATAACCGTCACCTTGCTCGCGAAGCTGCGCACAAACTCCATATCATGCTCCACGACGACAATCGACTGCGTCTTGCGGATATGCTGCAATAGCTCACCGGTTTTCTCTGTCTCGCCATCGGTCATCCCTGCTACAGGCTCATCCAGCAGCAAAATCTCCGGTTCCTGCAGCAGCATCATCCCGATTTCAAGCCATTGCTTCTCACCGTGCGAGAGACCGCCTGCACGCCAATCCGCTTTGCCGGACAGTCCTACCAGCTCCAGCTGAGCATGGATCCGCTCCCGATCTTCAGCCCGTATCTTCGCTCGCATCGCCGCAAATACGCTGCGCTTCTGCTTCATTGCAATTTCAAAGTTCTCCATCACCGTGAGCGACGGGAAGATGGACGGCGTTTGAAATTTGCGGCCGATGCCAAGCTCCGCGATCTGATGCTCTTTCTTCCGCGTAATATCGACAGTTCCGCTGAACAGCACCTTTCCGTCTGCCGGCTTCACTTTACCGCATATGACATCCAGCATGGTTGTTTTACCCGCTCCGTTAGGACCGATCAGAAATCGCAATTCCCCGCGGACAAGCGAGAAGTTCATCCCTTGTACCGCCTTAAATCCATCAAAGTCGACGGTTACCTCGTCACACTGCAGAACGATTGGGGACTCCTTTTGCTCCTTCATCAGCAGTTTTCCTCCTTCTAAACCACTTGAATTGTCCAAACAGGCCCGCCGCTCCCTTCGGTAAGAAGACCACGACAACTACGAACAAAGCGCCCATGAACAGAATCCATATATCCGGGTAGGATTCACTGAAAGCACTCTTGGCGGAATTGAGCAAAATCGCCCCCAGCACCGCACCAACCAGTGTTCCTCGGCCTCCGATTGCAACCCATAACACCATCTCAATGGAGGGCACAATCCCCATCATAGAGGGAGATATGATGCCGACATGGAGCACGAACAGCATACCCGCAAGTCCGGCAAGCCCCGCCGAGATGCTGAAGGCAATCATTTGATAGACAGCAGGGTTATAACCGATGAAGCGAACCCGGTTCTCGCCATCTCTTATCGCTCGCAGCACCTTGCCGAATCGGCTCTTCACCAGGAAACGACAGAGCAGATAAGCGCCGATCAGCAGAACAACCGTTATCCAGTACAGGAATCGTTTCGTGTCCGGCGAGGCAAGCGCATAGCCAAACAGCTTACTATAGCCGGTCACGCCATTCGTGCCGCCCGTATACGCCTGCTGCCCAATGAACAACGTGACGGTAATGATGACGAGCGCCTGCGTCAGTATTGTGAAATAGACGCCGCGAATTCGGTTGCGGAACGTAAAGTAACCGAGTATCAAGGCCAGCAGTGCCGGTATCAATATCCCCGCCAGCACGGCAAAGGCCAGCGACCCGAATGGTTTCCAGAACCAAGGAAGCGCCGTAAGGCCGCTCCAATCCATGAAATCGGGAAGCTTCCCGCCATTTGCATCAAGCTTCAGGTACATCGCCATCGCATAGCCGCCTAAGCCGAAGAACACACCGTGACCCAGGCTGAGAATGCCGGTATAGCCCCATATCAGATCAAGTCCCAGCGCTACAATAGCATAGGCCAGAAACTTCGCCAGCAAATTTAGCCGAAAATCACTCAATACAAGCGGTGCACAGAATAACGCAGCAGCGGCAACCGCATATCCCGCCAATAGCCAAATTCGCTCAGGCGTCATCGTTCGAAGCTGCATCATGACTCCACCTTTCAAGGGCGACTTTTTTCCCATCTAGTTATCAAGCGTACGCGAGCGCATCGCCACAAGCCCCATCGGCTTCCACTGAAGGAAAGCTACAATACATAGGAACACCAGCACTTTGCCCAGTGAAGCCGTCGTATAATATTCGAAGATCGTATTGGACAATCCGATGCCGAGCGCACCGAACACCGTACCGACCAGCTTCCCTACACCACCGAGTACAACAACCATGAACGCATCCACGATGTAGTACGTACCGATAGAAGGACCAATAGGTCCAATAAGCGTAAGGGCACAGCCTGCAACACCCGCAATACCGGAGCCAATCGCGAAAGTCATCGCATCTACTCGGCGAGTTGAAATGCCCAGGCAAGCGGCCATTTCACGATTTTGCATAACCGCTCTCATTCTGCGTCCGGAGTGACTTCTATAGATGTACAGATACATGGCAAACAGACAAACCAGCACCAGACCGATAATGAACAGTCGTTTGTACGGAAATACCACGCCGCCAAGCGCAGTGACACCGCCATTGAGCCATTCGGGGCTTGTTACGCCGACATTCGGCGCACCGAAGATGCTCCGGGCGATCTGCTGCAGCATGAGTCCGACGCCCCAAGTGGCAAGCAAGCTGTCGAGCGGGCGTCCATAAAGAAATCGGATGAGGGTCATTTCGAGCACCATGCCGAATACGAAAGCAACACAGAAGCTTACCGGTATGGCAAGCGCGAAGTACCAGCCGAATGCCGACTCCGGCATGTAGGAGGTGAAGAGATTTTGTACGACGTATGCGGTGTAGGCGCCGATCATAATGAGCTCGCCATGCGCCATATTAATGACCTTCATCAGGCCGAAGGTAATCGCAAGGCCCAGCGCGATCAGAAGCAGAATCGAGCTTACGCTGATTCCGTTAAACAACTGCAGCACGATAACATCCATCGATTGCGTTCACCCCTTATGCAAACTGCGCCGTCCAGAACCCAACAAGCTCAGCCCGATTGCGGGGATTGTTGCATTTGGCGGCGGCGCAGTTCGCGTTAGTACCGGACTATTTGTTTGTTATTTACTTTCGCTCAAGCTGGCTGCCCAGGTATAGCCTTTAAGGTAAGGGTCAGGCTTAACCGGATCACCGGAGTTCCACACTTCCTTGAACTGTCCGTCCGTTTGAACCTCGCCGATACGAACCGTTTTGTACAGATGCTGTGTTTCGCCGTCAATTTTCACTTTGCCTTCCGGCGCATCCCACTCCAGCTCTTTAGCGGCATCTTTTACTTTCTCTACGTCTGTGGAGCCGGCTTTCTCAACTGCTGCCGCCCAGAGGTAAACAGCGTCATAGCCTGCTTCAATTGGGTCAGCCGTAACACGGTCTTCGCCGTATTTTTTCTTATAGTTTTCAACGAAGGTTTTGTTCGCCGGGGTGTCCGTTGTTTGGTAGTAGTTCCAAGCGGCATATGTACCAGCCAGTACATCGACGCCAATACCGCGAATTTCTTCTTCAGCTACGGATACGGATAAGGTCGTCAGGTCTTTCGAGGAGATGCCTGCATCCTTCAGTTGTTTGAAGAACGCTACGTTACTGTCGCCGTTAAGTGTGTTGAACACCACATCCGGCTTCGCTTCTTTGATTTTCGCAATTACGGTTGCATAGTCGGTATGGCCAAGAGGTGTGTACTCTTCACCAACGAGCTCGCCGCCTTCAACCTTCAGCTGTTCTTTGATGATTTTATTAGCGGTGCGCGGGAAAACGTAGTCAGAGCCGAGGAGGAAGAATTTCTTGCCGTGGTTTTCAAGCAGCCAAGTGACAGCCGGAACGATTTGTTGGTTGGTGGTTGCACCGGTGTACATGATATTCGGGGATTGCTCTAAGCCTTCATATTGAACCGGGTACCAGAGAAGGCCTTTAAGCTCCTCGAACACCGGAAGCATCGCTTTACGGCTGGATGACGTCCATCCGCCAAATACAGTCGCAACCTGATCCTCTGAAATCAGCTTCCGCGCTTTCTCCGCAAATGTCGGCCAATCGGATGCGCCGTCCTCGACGACAGGAACGATTTTCTTCCCTAATACACCGCCCTTAGCGTTGATTTCGTCAATCGCCATCATTTCCGAATCTTTAACCGATACTTCGCTGATTGCCATGGTGCCGCTGAGAGAATGAAGAATGCCGACTTTGATTTCGCTGTCACTGCCAGAACCGGCTGCATTCGTCGATGCCGCCTTATTGTCGTTCTTACTGCAGCCTGCCAGCACCAAGCAACAGGCAAACAGGATGAAAACCCCACTTTTCCATACGTTCTTCCTCATTCTCCCACTCCCTATCCTTTTTTTATCTCTAATCCGAACGTCTCACTGGATTAAGTTTCCATCGTTCGTGGTTTCATTATAAGATCAGCCCAAGTTTGATGTCAACAAAGATTACATAAATGATGGAAATATTTATATGGCAACGTATACACTCTGAAATAGATCATTTTTATGTTATATTTACTCACTTTAATGATTGCAATATGCATTATTATTCACATTACCTTTCACATATATAACATTTACATAACACAAAAGGCGTAGACTTGTCCGTCTTGCCACGATTTCGCGCACCTCTCCATCCCTTCAAACTCAAATCACGTGCTGCGAACTTGCACACTGATCCCGCTTCTTCAGCTCATATGCTGCATAATGCGAATCCCCATGCCAATTTCGCCTCAACGACACGTTTGCCACCTACTGCGAAACTCTAACAAACCGTAGAGGCCTTATTCGGCCGAAATGCTCTTCTTAGAAATTCTAACGAACCGTACGGGCCTTATTGGGGAGAAATCAGCTCTCAAATCCCCCTAATCCGTCAAATAGCGCCTCCACGGTTCGTTAGCATTTTTTTGGTGCTGTTTTTGCGCAAAAAAGCCCTGTACGGTTCGTTAGAATATTTCGGAATCCTTAATCCGCATTTCGCATCCCGCAAGTCACAACCCGCATCCTGCGTGCTGAGCCGTCAACTTCCTCATCGATCAGCCTGCACGTTTACGAGTCCTCCGTAAACAACAAAAAAAGCCGGACAGGCACCATGTGCCCATCCGACTCTACGCCACGCCTATTTATGCAAAAGAAATACAAACCGGCTTGCTCATCGCAATGACGTTGCCCGTAGGTGCGAGCCCGCCTGTCGCTTCATCGATTCGGAAGGTCACGATGTTATCCGAATCCTGGTTAGCCGCGAGCAGGTATTGTCCGTCCGGCGAGATCGCAAAGTTGCGCGGTGTTCTGCCGCCGCTTGACGTAATTTCGACAAGCTCTAATTTCCCTTCGTCGACAACGCGGTAAACTGCAATGCTATCATGCCCTCTGTTCGAGGCGTACAGGAAACGGCCATCAGCCGTCACATGAATGTCGGCACATGTCGTCGCTCCGTCGTATCCTCTCGGCAGCGTGGATATGATTTGCTTCAATGTTAACTGAGACTGTTCTGCCTCATAGCTGTATACGCCCACCGTGCTGTCCAGCTCATTGATAACATATAGTACAGGCGACTGCGGATGGAACGCCATGTGACGCGGCCCCGCACCGGCTGGCATCGCCGTCTCATTTTTTCTAACCAGCTTCTGCGCCGCATGATCGATTTCATAATGTACGATTTGATCAATCCCGAGGTCCGCAATCAGCACGTAACGGTTGGCCGGATCAATAATGGAGGAATGCGGATGCGGCGCTTCTTGGCGATCCTTCTGCGGCCCGCTTCCTTCATGAGCAGCGAAATCCGCCTGCACGAGGGCGCCGTCTTCGCTTTCTATCCCGTATACAGCGAAATTGCCTCCCGTATAGTTCGTCACCACAAGCAGCTTCCCCGTAGCATCGAATTCAATATGGCAAGGAGACCCGCCTTGCGTTGTAACTTCATTGATAGCCTTCAGCTCGCCATTGTCGGCATGGATTGCGAAGCTGTGAACGCTTCCCGGCTCTGCCCCGGTCTCACTGACCACATATAGCCTTGTGCCTGCTTCATTGCTTCTTAGAAAGGAAGGATTAAGAATGCCTGCTTGACCTGAAAGCCGAGTAATCGTGCCGTCCTCCGTATGTAAGACCATGGCAGAGATGCCTTCTTGCTCTTTCGCTGAATAGGATCCCACAAAAAATAGCTGCTGTCCCACTGAAACGCCTCCCATTTTTCGCTGATATGTTCAAAACAAGCCCAGCCATGGGGCTGAGCTTGTTGTGTTACTTCACCGATGCAACTTACTTCTTGTCGGTTGTCGTATCGTTTGTTGTTTTGTCTGCGTTGTTTGTCTTAGTGTTATCCGCTTTGGAATCATCTGTTTTGGAGTCGTCTGCAGCAGGCGTTTCCGCTTTAGGCAGGTCAATCTTCGTAATGAGCTTCGGAAGCTCGTCCGTCATAAATTTATTCAGGTTTGCCGAGGCAACCGCTTGTTTCAACATCGTTTTGTCTTCTGCGGTTAATTTATCGAATGCCGTAGGCGTGCGCTTCTCGACCTTCATGACATGATAACCGAATTGGGATTTAACCGGTTCACCGACTTTGCCGATTTCTTGCTTGTTGGCAGCGTCTTTAAATTCCGCAACCCAGCCTTTTGCTTGCTGATCTTCATACAGACCGCCGTTATCCTTGGAGCCTGTATCGTCGGAGTATTGCTTCGCAAGTGCTTTCCAGTCGCCGCCTGCATCCAACTTCGCTTTTACTTCTTTAGCGATTTTTAGCGCTTCTTCGTCTTTGCGCTTCTCGGCGCCTGTTGTAGGATCTACAGTGCCGATCAGAATGTGACGAACGCTGATCATGTTATAATCGGCTTTTGTCGTATCGAATTCTTTCTTCACTTGATCGTCGGTTACTTTCTTCTCTTGATCCTTCATAATCGAAGAAATCATGGAGTAGAAGTATTTGATATCGGCTTCAGTCAAACCAGCGTCATCAGCCTTCTTCTTGATTTCCGGCGTGCCGTCGATTTGCTGCTTCATTTGCGTATAGAAATTGTCGACTTCTTTCTTCGTTGCATCATCTTGCTTAACGTCGCCTAGACGCTTGTACAACACTTTGTAGCCGATATATTCACGCAGAAATTGTTCCTGCAGCTGTGGAATGCTGAGGTACATTTCTGTTTGAGGCTGTACGATGCCAAAGAATGTCGAATACTTCGTAAACTCTTTATCCGTTACCGTGCCGTCTGTATACGTAGCGATCGTCTTGCCTTCGCCCGTCCCCGGAGCCGCGCCCTCCTCTTTCTTCTTGCCGCAGCCTGCTGCCAATACAACAACCAGCACAGCAGCCAGTGCGAGCAGAGTCGCTTTTCTCCAATAGTTAGTGCGTAACATTCTGTAGTTCCCCTTTCGATTGAATGGTGTCTTTATAGTGCATCAAAAAACGTTCCAGCAGCTCAAGCTTCTGCTCGACCGACAACCCTTTGCCCCTTAATTGCATAAGCGGATAAGGCTCTTGTCCGGTCGAACGCTTGAACCGGTTTTCCAGCTGCAGGCATAACATGTCAACCTTCTTCGTGTCGAACCGCTGCTTCTCACGTTCCGCGAAACGCAAAGCGATATCCTCGCCTTTTCCGCCGATTTGCTCAATGCCGCAGATCGCGCCGTACACCTTCAAACGAGCTACAGAAAGCAGGTTGTCGACCGCTTGAGGCAGATCGCCAAACCGGTCAATCAGCTCCTCGCGCAGATCTTCCACTTCCTCAAAGGTGCGAACCGAGGCCACTTTCTTATAAATCTCTATCTTCTGTATGCTATCGTAAATATAGGAAGACGGCAAGTAGGCATCGATGCTCATATCAATGATCGTGCTCACTTCTTTCACAGGCTCTTCGACTTCGCCGCCCATGTCTGCTTTCCGTTTCTTAATCTCATCGGCCAGCATTTGCGAATACAGATCAAAACCAACAGAGGCAATGAACCCATGCTGCTCCGCACCAAGTAGGTTCCCCGCTCCGCGAATCGATAAGTCGCGCATCGCAATCTTGAATCCGGAACCAAGCTCCGTAAATTCTTTGATGGACTGCAGCCGCTTCTCAGCCACTTCTGTCAGTACCTTATCACGCTGGTAGGTGAAGTATGCATAAGCAATCCGGTTTGAACGTCCAACCCTGCCCCTAAGCTGGTACAGCTGGGAGAGTCCCATCTTGTCCGCGTCGTGGACAATCAGTGTGTTTACGTTCGGAATATCAACGCCTGTCTCAATGATGCTGGTGCTGACAAGCACATCAGATTCCCCGTCCAGGAAGTCCAATATCGTCTTCTCCAGCTCCTGCTCCGACATTTGGCCATGGCCGACCGCCACCCGTGCATCAGGAACAAGCGCATGGATTTGCTCTGCCATCTGATGGATTCCCTGTACGCGATTATATAAATAGTACACTTGGCCGCCGCGCGCAAGCTCCCGCTCGATGGACTCCCGTACAAGCGAAGGGCTGTATTCCACCACATAGGTTTGAACCGGGAAACGGTTCTCCGGCGGCGTCTCGATAACGGACAAGTCCCGTACGCCGAGCATCGACATATGAAGCGTGCGCGGAATCGGCGTTGCCGTCAGCGTCAGCACGTCGACGTTTGTTTTCAGACGTTTCAGCTTTTCTTTATGGGACACACCGAAGCGCTGCTCCTCATCCACGATAAGCAGTCCCAGGTCTTTGAAAATAATATCCTGCGAAAGCAGACGGTGCGTGCCGATGACAACATCGACCGTACCTGCCTTCAGCCCCTTCATCGTCGCCGTTTGATCCTTCTTCGAACGGAAGCGGCTCAGCACTTGGACATTGAATGGGAATCCCGAGAAACGCTCACGGAAGGTCTCATAATGCTGCTGGGCCAGAATCGTTGTAGGCACCAGAATGGCGACCTGCTTGCCCTCAATAGCGGACTTGAAGGCTGCCCTTACCGCTACCTCGGTTTTGCCGTAGCCGACATCGCCGCAGAGCAGGCGATCCATCGGACGCGCGGTTTGCATATCCTTCTTGATTTCGGCAATGGCTCGCAGCTGATCGACCGTTTCGTCATACGGGAACATCGCCTCGAAATCTTGTTGATACGAGGTATCTGCGCCAAACGCGAAGCCGGTCGTAGCCTGACGCTCGGCATACAGCTTAATGAGCTCATCGGCAATGTCTTTGACCGACGATTGTGCCTTACTCTTCACCCGCGTCCATTCACTGCCGCCAAGTTTATACACCTTCGGCTCTTTCTCTTCGGAGCCGACATATTTCTGAATCAGGTCAATCTGTTCGATCGGTACAGACAGCTTGTCGCCGCCTGCGTACAAAATATGCATGTAGTCCTTATGGATACCGGCAATTTCAAGCGTACCGATCCCCATATACTTCCCGATACCGTGGTTCTGATGGACGACGTAATCGCCGACCTTCAGCTCCGTATAGCTCTTAATCCGCTCCGCATTGTCCATCTTCTTATCGAGGCGGCGTGCCTTACGCTGCTTCTGCGAGAACATCTCGCCTTCGGTAATCACGATCAGATGAATCGAAGGCAGCTCGAAGCCTGTCTGCAGGTTGCCTTCCATGATGACAGGCGGTTCAATCCCATAGTCATGCAGCACCCGGCGCATGCGGTCCATCCGCTCGGCGTTTCCGGCCAGCATCATTACCGTGGCGCCTGTTTTGCGCCAACGTTCCATCTCTGCCTTCAGCACGTTCATCTGACCGTGGAAGTTCTGCATGGAGCGGCACACCACGTTCAAAATATTTTGCGGCTGCGTATGCGGAATTTGCCTTAAAAAGAGCGAAAGAAACAGCGTCGGGAACGGACGATGGAAGAGCACGTCGTCAGAAGGACGCGCAAGGGCAAGCGAAGGCAGCGCTTTGCCGTTCGTTAAGAGATGCAGCGCCCATTCCGATTCATCCCGCTCCAGCTGGCGGCCGGTTTCAATCAGCCTTGTCGGCTCGTCATAAATAAGCAGCGTATCCTTAGGTACATAGTCAAATAACGTATGCCGCTCCGGATAGAGCAGCGAAATATATTTATAGATTTCCGGAAAATACACATGCTCCCGCAGCTTCTCAATCTCCGAACCGATCTCCGAACGCAGACGATCCTTCGCTGTACGGTCCGTCATCTTCAGCAATTGCTGATCGAGCAGCTCTGCGGCATGCTGAGCCGCATTCTCGAACCTTCTGGCATCGGCCAGAATTTCCTGACACGGCGGTACGGTGTAGGTCTCCAGCTTCTCAATCGAGCGCTGGTCGATCGGATCGAAGGAACGAATCGAATCGATTTCGTCATCGAACCATTCTATCCGGTACGGGTGTGCAGAAGTAAGCGGGAAAAGATCGACAATACCGCCCCTCACACTCATTTCGCCTTTGCCCTCTACCTTATCGACGCGCACATAGCCAAGCTCTACCATTTGACGTAAAAACGCTTCCAACGATAGCGTCTCGCCTACCTTCAGCTCGATACGAGCACCGGCCATCACACTGCTTATCGGCAGGAATCGCCGGACGCCGGAGAACGGCACGACAACAATCCCGCGAAACCCTTGCGACAGTCGGATAAGCACATCCATCCGTTGCGCCAGCGTTTCCGGGCTCGATATCGCTGCTTCAGCAGCGACCAATTCATTAGCGGGGTACAACAGGACTTCGTTCTCGGACAGGCACTCCACCAGATCCTCCGCGATTTTCTGCGCGGCGAACATGTTGTGCGTGACCACGAGCATCGGCCTGTCAAACTCCTGCTTCAGTGCAGCGATCATGACCTGCCTCGAAGAACCGGCGAGCCCCGATACTAGCTGCTCCTGCATCCCTTTTTTGATTCCGGATACGATAGATTGAAAATCCGTATCCGCAGCATAAGCTTCCAGTAATGCTTTCAACGTTAGCGGCACCTCGTTTCTTTCCACACCAGACAACAATCTAATCTATCAAGAGGAAACAGCTGCCGCAATATGGCGCAGTAAGTTTCTTCACTAGCAAAGGGGGTATTGCATTTTCCGTTCGCAATCACTACAAAAAGAAGCCTCAGCCGTACGCCAAGGCTCTTCATTCATTTCCTGCAGCCCGCTTACTGCAGCGGGTTCGATACAAGCAGCAGCTCTGGGTTGCTGTCGATCGCCTCGCGGCAATAATCGCAAACCACGTTAACCGTTACGTCTCCGTTCGGATTATACGCTATTATATCGCTGCGCTCTTCGGGGGTCAAGAAATGGAAACCGAGCTGTGCTTCTGAAATATGGGCGTTGTCGATCGACCCAATCTGCGATTTGCAATGCCGGCAAATGTAATTTACAGCCATATGTATGCCTCCTGAGTAGTCGTTATACCCTCAGTATGCCCGCATCGACTGAAATTTAACGGTTATATTTGGCCATCGTGCGTTCAAATGGATTCGTCAGCGCGAACTCAACCGCATCGCAGCTCTCTTCCACCATCACCTTCAGCAGATCCTGCTCGCTCTTCGGGAAATTGGAAAGCACATAGTCCGAAATGCTCATCCCCGGCTGCGGACGAGAGATACCAAGACGGATCCGATCGAACGTCTGGGTCCCCGTATGCTGGATGATGGATTTGATTCCGTTGTGACCGCCGGCGCTGCCTTGATAACGCAGTCGGATTTTGCCCGTTTCCGTATCCAAATCATCATAAACGATGATCGCGTCTTCCAAATTGGCTTTAAAATAATCCATGAAGCCTCTTACCGTTTCACCGGATAAATTCATAAAGGTCATCGGTTTAATGAGTGCCACTTTCGTTCCCGCCACATTGCCTTCGCCAATAAGCCCTTTGCATTTGCTCTGCGTCACGCTAATTCCCCAACGCTTAGCCAGCGTATCCACGACCATAAAGCCCACATTATGCCGCGTCCCTTGATACGCGGTGCCGGGGTTGCCTAATCCGACTATCCATTTCATGCTGAACCCTCAACTCCTGCTACAACAAAATTTCTTTTTTCTTTATGCAACGAATCTTCGCCTTCGATTGTCATACATATAGATTCGGCAGAAAAGCCGAACTTCGTTCATAAAGGAGCGTATTTTTCGATGTATGTAAACGGTCAGCATATCTTCGACGATTTTCATTTCCAGGACCACCATGAGCATCAAGTTCCAGTCCAAGTCTATTGGGGCAAAGAACATCATGATATTGGCTACGTCGAATATTTCAGCCCATCGTACATCAAGTTGAATAATATTTTCTACAGCCGCAAGCAGTTTACCTTTGTTTCCAGGCCCGGCTATTGAAAAAAAGTAAAGGGCTGCCTCTAGCGCGCAGCCCTGATTGTACGTTTATTCGAAATTCACCGCATGCATTTCCGCTTCATGTGCACGCTGCTCCGCTTCCTTCGTTTCTACCGCCGCATCCTCTGCTTCTTCCGCCGTCAGATCTTTCTGAGGAGCCAGAATCGTCACAATGACTTGGTCTGCGTCCACTTTAGTTGTGACACCGGATGGCAGCTGCAAATCACTGACTAGCAGATTCTCCCCGATTCCCAGTGCGGACACATTCACCTCAATGACCTCCGGTATACGATCCGGCAAACAATGCACCTCAAGCTCATGCAGCATCGCTTGCAGAATACCGCCTTCCCGAACCCCGGTAGAATCACCGACCATCTCCAGCCGAACCGGCGTTTTGATGGATTCATTCATGTTCACCTGGTGGAAATCAATATGGAGCAGCTCGCGTGTCAGCGGCTCGCGCTGCACTTGGGTCAGCATTACAGGCTGCTTGCCTTCTCCCGGAATATCAAGTTCTAGCAAGGCGTGGGGATGGGAGCGCAGCAGATGTGCCAACTCCTTCTCATTGACCGTGATCGAAATCGATTTACTTAGCTTCGTGCCGTATACGACGCCGGGTATGTTGCCCTGCTGTCTCATTTGTCTCAATTGGCCTTGCGTGGCTGTCGTCCGTGCTTCTGCTCGAAATGGTATCGCCATAGTCGGAAACCTCCTGAGAGTGTAGTGATTTCCATATATTCATACCCATTCCGGCCCTGAAATAAACGAACAACTTCTCACAATCAGCCTTTCGCCTTGCTATCCTTCTTTGCTTTCGCACGTCCGCGCAGCTTCTCTGCATACCCCGGTTTGTTGACCTGACGCTCGCGCGCGATGGCTACGTCATTGTCCGGTACATCCTGCGTAATCGTGGAACCCGCTACGACATAAGCACCTTCGCCGATCTTCACAGGCGCAACCAAATTGACGTTGCTGCCTACAAATGCACGGTCGCCGATTTCAGTCAGTGACTTGTTGTACCCATCGTAATTGACGGTAATCGCGCCGCAGCCGATATTCACGTCTTTGCCGACCTTCGCATCCCCAACATAGCTCAAATGGGAAACCTTCGTGCCTTCGCCGAGCTCGGCGTTTTTGATCTCGACGAAATCGCCGATTTTACAGCCTGCACCAAGCTTGGCACCCGGACGCAGATAGGCATAAGGACCTACTGCACATTCGTCGCCAATAACCGCTTCCACAGCGTTAGAATGCTTCACTGTTACCCCATTGCCGATTTCCGTATCCGTAATATCCGCATGAGGACCGATTACGCAATCCTCTCCGATTACGGTACGTCCGCGCAGCACGGTGCCCGGATAAACAATCGTGTCCGAGCCGATCACCACATCTGCTTCAATGTAGGTCGCAGCAGGATCGATAATCGTCACGCCGTTAATTTGATGCTTCCGGTTAATCCGAGCGCGCATAAGCGCCTCCGCTTCACCAAGGCCGACGCGGTCGTTTACGCCGATGCCCTCTGCGTAGTCAGGCGTGCAATAAGCGCCGACTGTTTCGCCTGCATTTTTCAATATTTCCATCACGTCGGTGAGGTAGAACTCCCCTTGTGCATTGTTGTTCGTCACTTTCTTAAGCGCCTGGAACAGCTTCTTATTGTCGAAGCAATACATCCCGGTATTGATCTCCGTAATCGCCGCTTGCTCAGGTGTACAGTCCTTCTGCTCCACAATTCGCAGAACATTACCGGCCTCATCGCGTATGATCCGTCCAAGTCCTTGCGGGTTAGGCACAATCGCCGTCAGTACGGTAGCTGCTGATTCTATCTTCGTATGAAGCGCAAGCAGCGCTGCAATCGTCTCTGAAGTCACCAGCGGGGTATCTCCGTATAGAATGACCGTCGTACCCGCTTCTTCACCAAGCAGCGGTTCTGCTTGCTGTACGGCATGGCCCGTACCTAGCTGCTGCTCCTGCAGCACGAACTCCACGCCATCCCCGAGATACGAGCGGACTGTTTCCGCGCCATGGCCTAGAACAACAACTGTGCGCTCACAGGCCGCATCTTGTACCGTCTGCAGCACATGCGCCACCATCGGCTTCCCACAAACCGGATGCAACACTTTATATAGTTTGGACTTCATTCGTTTTCCTTGTCCTGCTGCCAATACGATTGCCATTACTTTCAAAGAATGTCCCTCCCTAGCTTCTATATCCTATGTTATTCAAAATATAGCCCTTAACCACGGCTTATATTTCTCCGGAATGAACCTCGCAGCGCCGCCATATCGGACGGCCGCAGCCGATTCACCTTGCGTAAATGCTCTACTGAATATAGCGTATCTGTGGGCAAAAGAAAAGAGAGCCCGAGCGGGCTCTCTTCACTAGACGTCTTGATACCTTGATTTAGGCGCCTTCTTCGATTGCTACATCTTCTTCCGTCGCTGCACGTTCGTATTCTGCTAGGACGGCAGCTTGGATTTTCTCCCGTGTCGTCGAAGAAATAGGGTGTGCGATATCGCGGAATTCTCCATCAGGAGTACGCTTGCTTGGCATTGCCACAAACATTCCATTGTTACCGTCAATCACGCGAATATCGTGAACGACAAACTCATTGTCAATGGTAATTGAGGCGATTGCCTTCATCCGGCCTTCGGAATTAACTCGGCGGAGTCTAACATCGGTAATTTGCATCTGTGTTCACCACCTTTGCCTATCAAGGACTTGGTGTATACTTCCACGTTTCAATGCGAATTCCTTCATGATTCTGGAAAATAACTGTATAGTTTGAAAATATTTTTTAAATCTAAATATTAATCTTTTCTATTCGACTTCAATCGCCACGATCAGCTCAATTTCGACAAGTACGTCCTTTGGCAGCCGCGCAACCTCAACCGTAGAACGAGCCGGTTTATGGTCACCGAAATAGGAAGCATAGATCGTATTAAGCGCTGCAAACTGATTCATATCTTTAATGAACACTGTCGCCTTCGCCACGTCAGCGAAAGTTGCGCCTGCTTCAGCGAGTACAGCCTGCAGATTACGGAATACTTGATGCGTCTGCTCTTCGATTCCACCTTCAACAAGAACGCCTTCCGCTGTCAGCGGAATTTGACCGGAGGTAAACAGCAGGTTGCCCAGTTTAATGGCTTGTGAGTATGGTCCAATGGCTGCGGGCGCTTGTGTAGTCGCCACGATTTGAGGTTGTGCTTTCATAAACAAGTAATCCTCCTCGGTTGTATGCTAAACGGTAGCCCGGGTAGTGAAATAGTTGCCCGGTACAACGGTTGTTTGTTTGGTCTTCATATCTACAGCCGTCAGCTTCGCCAACGACACATAATCCTCTAGCAGTCGGTCCTCGGTATCCAATTCACCGGACTCTACGAATACGCCAACTCCGGCTACCTTTGCATTAAATTCGAACAGCAAATCCATCATGCCTTGAATCGTTCCGCCGGCCTTCATGAAATCGTCAATGATCAGTACACGCGCATGTTCCTTCAACGCGCGGCGTGTAAGCGACATCGTTTGAATACGCTTATTGGAGCCCGATACGTAATTGATGCTCACAGCAGAGCCTTCCGTCACTTTATTGTCGCGACGCACAATAACAACAGGCAGATTCATACAAGCCGCCGTTGCATAAGCAAGTGGGATCCCTTTCGTCTCGACCGTCATGATGACATCGATATCCGAAGCTGCGAATGCGGTTGCAAACATTCGTCCAACATCTGCGAGCAGCCCTGGCTGTCCAAGCATATCCGTCATGTACAAGTAGCCGCCGGCAAGAACCCGCTCCGATTGCTCCAACTGACGGCAAATGCCGTTCATAATGCCAAGTGCCTCGGCCTGACCCATCTTCGGCGTATATTTCACGCCTCCGGCAGCTCCTGCCAACGTATGCAGCTCACCGAGTCCTTCTTCTTCGAATACCTCTTTAATAATCGCCAAATCCTCACTTATAGATGACTTGGCAGATTGGTAGCGATCAGCGAATGCTGTCAGAGAAATTAACGTATGGGGGCGTGTAAGTAAGTACTGCGTCATTTCTACTAACCTTGCACTCCGTTTTAACTTCTTCAACGTGTACTCCCCCCAGCCAAATCCGAATATTATAATGACATAATACCATTTTCATACGGATTTAATCAAGACGCACGTAGGCTTCATGTCAGCATTCTTACCACATAGACTTCTTTGCAAAATCCGCGGAGTCCGTTATAGATGCGTGAAACCTTCGCTTCTTTGCTTACAAGCCCGAAAACCGTTGGTCCGCTGCCTGACATTAACACGCCATCTGCGCCTAGACGCTGCATAATTTCCTTAAGCTGCAGCACCTCGGGGTGGAGCTGAAGCGTTACCGTTTCCAGGACGTTGCCCAGATACGTGCATACGCCGCCAAACGAGCCGCTTGAGATCGCGGACAGCATGTCCGCAGTAGATGGATGCTGCTTCAGCTCGGAAGCGCGCAGCTTCCCGTACACGTCTGCCGTGGAAACGTTGATCGGCGGCTTCGCCAGAATGACCCAGCACTGCGGCGGATTATTGATCCGCTCCAGCTTCTCTCCACGACCGCGTGCGATTGCAGTACCGCCCGTTACACAGAAAGGTACATCGGAGCCTAGCTCCGCGCCAAGCGTACACAGCTCTTCTTCGGAGATGCCCAGCTGCCATAGCCGATTGAGCCCGCGCAGCGTAGCGGCCGCATCGCTGCTTCCGCCGGCAAGACCTGCTGCTACCGGTATCTTCTTATCCAGATGAATATAGACGCCCTTGCGGACATTGTAGCGATCCTTAATCAGTCTTGCCGCCTGAAAGGCTAAATTCTTCTCATCGAGCGGGATATAGCCCGCCTGACTTGAAATAATGATGGTATCCCGCGGAAGCTCTTCCATCTCAAGCCGATCTGCTAAATCCACCATTGTCATGATCATTTCAACCTCGTGGAATCCATCCTCACGCTTACGCATGACATCCAGCAGCAGGTTGATTTTTGCCGGCGCTTTCTCATAAATCTTCATATGTAGGCTCACCCGTCCGTTATCGTTAAACTTCACATATTATAACAAAAGGTCATAAGAAAAGCTAAGAGGCATTGAGCAGTCTGCGGGCCTGCCCATCTTCTTAGCTTGAAATAACCCTTTATTGTGGTTGATAGTGGGACGCTTGCTGCTGTGCAGCCTGCATAGCTTGGGACATATAAGCCGGTACCATATTGGATGCCTGCTGCCGCTGTGGCGCGTAATTAGACTGCGATTGAGGCTGCATGTATGGACTGCGGGCAGGCTGCGGCGACTGATATGCCGATTGCGAATACGATGGCGATGATTGGTATGTTGGCTGCTGATAAGAAGACTGGGACTGTGCCTGCTGCGCGGCATACTGCTTAGCTGCAGCCTGCTCGGCAATTTGAATCGCACGTTTCACCATATTACCGGCGTCCTTTGCTTTAATGCCTCCCCAGCCTTCCTTCTGCACGGTATCATAGAAGCCCAGATCCTTCGCCAGCTCTTTCTTCAACTCTTCACTCATCATACCGCTGCGTCTGCGTGACATGAACACTCTCCTCCTTTGAAACGGGTAGTACCGTTAGTATGGTTGTTTTTATCGTTCTCATACGGAGGAAGAGGTAACGCCATACAGGTACAAAAAAAAAGTGCAGATCCTGCCTACGCTGCTTCTCGCCGCGCCTGCAAACCTGCACATGTTCGTATCCTATTTATCTCATTGTATATAGGTAATGCGTACTTGACCATCATCACTGTCCACCGTAACTTCAACGGACTCCGTCAATATATCGGCGTAGCTGTAAGAGACGCGCTTAAACGCATGCTGCTCTTGGTCGAGCCTGACAATAAATACAGAAGGGTAGATTTCTTCTAACACACCGGTCCGCTCAATCGTCTTTCGACGACCACCGTTAGCACGAAGACGGATTTTGGAGCCGACATGGGTTTCCAAACTGCGTTTGATTTCCAATAGCGCATTTTTTGCCATTGTGCACTACCACCTCTTTCCTTGTCCATTATAACCAAAAGGAGGTGGTTTGTCAAAAAATTATAATTATAACAGTGGAGTCACTTTGGTGTCAATATAAAAAAGGCTACTTTTTTCTCCGGTACGTATATTTTAGCCCGAAGCAGCCATATTATACAGTTGGCTTTACGCCGGTCAGCGTTTTAGGTTTAGGCAATCCCACCCGGAACTTCCCTAACGTTTCAATGCCCCCAACCCCGTCTATACCGCTGATTGTGCCATGAATGACATCTGATAAATTAATCGTTTCGCGAATGGACGTATAGCTTGCTTTGATCGCGACGTATACGGGATCCAAGGCGTGAATGAGCACTCGGCCCGGAGAACTGGCGAAGTTCGATCCATTCTGCAACAGCGCCTCATAATGGGATTGGCATGCACCTGCTACGACAATTAAGCTGTCTTTGCTTTTCTCATACTGACGCGCTATCCGTACCGCATTGACGAAATTTTGCGAGTTTTTGTAGCTGGCCAGGTTATGCAAATCGTCCTGGTTCCGCGTCTTAAGCACGCCGTCATGGCCGGTAATCACGACAATATCCGGTTTGATTTGCGGAAGCAGTCGGTACACCACGTCGGCCATTTGGGATTCATGCACGTATACCCCGTGGGCAGGGACGCGCATTTGCGTATACAGCTGCATGCTTTTTCTCATATAGTTGCTGTCCCCGTCCAAATGAAGTACTTTTCCGGGCACCTCAAAGTACGGCTGGGATTGGCTCTGCGCGCGCTGCAGTTCACGTTCAATTATCTGCTGCTCGCGTTGTTCCTGCATCCTTAGCGTGGACTCATTGGCCTTAATGCGTGCCTGCCTCGCCGCGCCGGAGGATTCCGGATCGCTCATAACGGACAAATCGACAATTGGCGCGTCTGCAAGCAGACGATAGTCGGTGCCCTTCAGGATGGCTGTCTGTTCTAGAATTGTCGCAACACGAAAAAGGACGTCCCCGCCATAGGATTTGCGGACGACCAGGTCCCCTTGCTTCATGGGCAAATCACCTCTTCGTCTATCCTATGGGGAGACGCCCCTGATGGTGCGCTCACTTTTATTTTTTAGTTAGTTGCTTGTAAGTCCGCAGCCAGCAGGGCACGGCTTAATGCGGCAAACTCTTCAAGCGACAGGGTCTCCCCGCGCCGGGACGGATCAACGCCGATGTCTTCAAGCAGCGGTCCGAGCTTCTCGCGATTGACTTTGCCTACATAAGCGGTCAAATTGTTCGCAATGGTTTTGCGGCGCTGCGCGAAACAGGCCTGAACCGTTTGGAAGAAATGCGCTTCGTCCTCGACTTCAACAGCCGGCTTTTCCCTAAGCGACAGCTTAATCACCGCGGAATCGACATTAGGCTGCGGAATGAATACCGTGTGCGGCACAATGCATACAAGCTCAGGCACGCAATAGTACTGTACAGCAACGCTAAGGCTGCCGTACTCCTTGCCGCCGGGCTTAGCAGCCATCCGCTGCGCGACTTCCTTCTGGATCATGACGACGATGTGCTCAAGCGGCAGCTTCTCTTCCAGCAGCTTCATGAGGATCGGTGTCGTCACATAATACGGCAGGTTCGCTACGACGCTTACGCCTGTGAGCCCGGCAAACTGCTCCTTCAGCAGTTCGGCGAGGTCAAGCTTGAGCACATCACCATGTACGACGTGCACATTCGGCGTATCGGCCAATACATCCCTTAGAATCGGAATCAGCCGATTGTCGATCTCAACTGCGGCTACGCGCCCTGCAGCGTGTGCCAGCTTCTGTGTTAATGCGCCGATACCCGGTCCGATCTCAAGCGCGCCTTTCGTCTCATCCAGCTCAGCTGCACTGACGATGTTGCGTAAAATATTTTGATCGATCAGAAAGTTCTGACCGAGGCTTTTCTTAAAGGTGAAACCGTATCTGGCGATAATGTCTTTCGTCCGCTTCGGTGAAGCAACATCGACACCCGCCTTAATTCCCTCTGTCATTATTGATCTCCTTCGCTCGCCTGCTCCATCGTGGTTAGAGCCCGCATAAATTCCTCGCGCGTGATGCGAAACATCGAACAGCGTTTATAGAACTGCTTGCCATTCGCATAGCCGATTCCGAGCAGATTGCCCATCTTCAGCCGTCTATCCGAAGCTTGCGGATGTACGAGCAGACCTGCCTGCATTAAATCATCCATCGTAACCTCGGCAAGACCTGCAGTGTCAGACGTCGCTTCTGTCCGCAAATTAGCGAGTGCTCGCTTAATGGCTTCCGGTGATGCGTTCTCGACACCAATGTCTCCTTTGTAGAGCGCCTCTTCCTGTGGGAGAAAGGCGTGCTTGCAGCCTGGTACTCGCTGCGCTACGATTTTGCGGATTCGCTCGCCTGCATGGTCAGGGTCGGTAAAAATAATAACGCCTCTTCGCTCCTGAGCTAACATAACGCGGCGGATAACCGCTTCGCCTATAGCCGAACCCCCGGTCTCAATGGTTTCTGCATCTACGGCTCGCTTGATGGCAACTGTATCATCTTTTCCTTCTACTACAATGATTTCTTTAATCATGGGACTCCATTCCTTCCCTTCCGTACAACATGCAAAAAGAAGAGGCATCGCCTCTTCTTATGATGGCATATTTACGTTCGAAATACGATACGCATGTTCATACCGCGGAAATACTTCCTATACGGCTTCCGGCTTCTTCGGCCCAAGCACATATACGGTATAGCCCCGCTTCCGACCAAACTTATCGGCATACGACTCGCTGTCAAAATAAACATCAATCTTGTTGCCTTTGACTGCGCTGCCCGTATCCTCTGCACGGCGGAAACCGATCCCTTCGATATACACCCACCAGCCGATCGGAATGACTTTCGGATCGACCGCAATGGTACGGCCTTCCTGAACGCGTGATCCCGATGCGGTTATGCCGTACTGTGGATGGTTCTTTCCTTTACCTGTTGAAGCCAAGCCGGCTGAATAAGCCGTAAGGGTTACGTTCTTCAATACTTTCTTTGCACTGAATGTAACGCCCCGCTTCGTCATGGTAGATACACTCGGCGAATTCGCCCTTAGCATCGTTACCTTCGGCTCAGGCTTCTTCGTCCCGACTGACACGATCTGATCGACAGATGGTGACTTGGTCAACTTCTCGACCAGTGTCTGTGAGACTAGAACGCCGTCTTCGAAAGTCTTTTCATAACGCTTAACGACAGTGCCTTGTTTACCCGTTTGGACAAGCTGTTCTTTCCCTAGCGCAAGCTTGGGATTATCCTTCTTCACAATGGAGAAAGGAACGGGGTGGGTACTCTCCGAGATCTTCGTGTCAATCCGAGTGATCGAGATGATCATATTCGGTTTAAGTGTCGAGGATAATGAAGGTACTACCTTATCTTGACTGCGTATCGATATATGAGCCTGATCGATCGCCGCCTGTACGGTTCTTTCTGTCGTGTACAACGTTCTTGCTTTGCCGTCAGCTTTTACAATAAGAGGCACCGCTTGATCGATAACGATTCGGTCACCGTCTTTAATACCGCCATCCAGCGGCATCGACACTTTATCATAAGTGCCAACTGCAATAGCTTGTTCATCCAGTAGGCGTTGAAGGACCCATTGCTTCGTAGAGACAATGGTTTCTCGTCCATTCACTACTACGGACACGCGCTTGTCAGCCGTTCCGTACAACAACACCAGAAACATGAAAGTCATAGCGATTGAGATCATGGCGCTTAGTACAATTAAACGCACGTTCTCATGCTTCCATCGCAATGCGAAAGACATGCTGGATGATCGTTTCCCATGGGTGTCCTTAAGCTGGAGTGCTCCCATTTCTTCGGTCCTCCTTACATAGCCCCGCCGCCTTTGTTACGCATGATTACATAGACGCGACTATAGAGATTTTCTTTCCAATTTCCGCCCCGGACCACTTCCATAATACAGCTTTTGTCGTCAGTTTATGCTTCTTTCAAACAAAAAGAAGCCCGACGACAGAGGATCTGTTTCGTGGCTTCCCATTAGACAATGGTAGCATGGAGTTGCATTCACGAGGTTGATCTCTCTTATTGACGCTTGCGAGGTTAGCTGTCGGATTCGGACGTGAGAGTCGCCCTATTCGCTAATGGCACGATTAACATTGCTGCGCCGGTCGCAAAATTCACCCCAAGAAGAATTTCATGTCTATCACTGTCTGCCTTTGTACAAAACAGTGTCGCCCTTTAGTCGACGAACACGTTTTTAAGGAGAAGAAACGAACAAGCTGTTTCTTCTTGCTACAAACAGTTTCAACAATTGGTTCCCCCGCTCTCCGATCATCGGAGATTAAGCGTTTTATTGGAAAAGGAATACAAGTTTTGTTGCTCTGAAATGAATCATAACGTCTACCGCGCCACATTGTAAAGAACTGATTAATGACGATTTTAACGAATTTCAAGGAAAAATAGGCGAAAAGTAAGCAATTTCTTCAAAAAAAATCAGTTTTATCACGAGAATAGTCCCAAATCCTTGCTTTCAAAGCCGTTTTCATCAGATTCCAAAACATTTCATTGCATTTTCCGTGGTTATTTTGCCGACTTCCTCCACACTTTTACCTGTTATCTCCGAAATCGTGTTTGCTACAAGACGGACGAAAGAAGACTCATTTCGTTTCCCTCGATGGGGATGCGGTGCCAAATATGGAGCATCCGTTTCGATCAAAATCCGGTCCAAAGGCACTTGTGAAAGCACTTCCTTTGGCACCCTTGCATTGGTGAATGTAAGCGGTCCACCGAATGAAATATAGAAGTTCATATCGAGACATTGTTTCGCCGTTTCCCAGCTGCCGGAGAAGCAGTGCATGACGCCGCCAACGTCCTTGGCGCCCTCTTCTCGGAGCAAGGTAACGACATCCTCATGGGCATCACGGTTATGGATAACAATCGGCATCTTTTTCTGCTTAGCTAATTGGATTTGCTCGCGAAATACACGCTGCTGAACATCCTTAGGCGAGGTATCCCAGTGATAATCCAGTCCAATTTCACCGATCGCCACGACCTTCGGATGATCGCAGAGCGACGCAATCCAATCCAAATCCTCTGGCCGCATATCAATGCTGTCAACCGGATGCCAGCCGACGGCGGCATAAATAAAGGAATACTGCTCGGCAAGTGCCATCGTGGTTGGAATGGTTTCACGGTTGAAACCGATATTGATGAGCTTATGTACGCCGGCAGCCTGCGCTCTTTCGATAACTTCCGCCCGGTCTTCGTCGAATTTATGCGAGTCTAAATGCGTATGCGTGTCGATTAACATGGTGTCTTTCGGAACCCCTTTCTACATTAAAGCAAATAATTCGCGGAGTTTCGCAGGCAGCCTGTGGGCTGATTCGCGCAGCGGTTCCTCCGGGTAATAAAGGTGGTACTTACCTTGATGGATACCCGTTATGGATCGAATGATATCCGAACGGCTTGAAATTTCCGACAATTGTTCATCATGGCTCAGCAGCAGAATCGGAGGTTTTTCCTCTTTGCCTGCAGCGGTTGTTGAACCGGGACGATAAACATCGTAGGGCATGTCGTAGGGAAAGTCAATTTCCAGGTGATAGTCCGGATGAAGGCCGATTTCTCGCAAGTGGTCGCGTATTTCCTGCCATAGCTTCTCATCGGGATGATCCATCGTAACATACTTGTACAGCTTGCGATTGAGAAACCGGCGGCATAGGTCCGATAACACAGCATCAGGCTCATGGACCCATTGGGCGAAAGCCGTTTGAACAAGTGCTTCGTCCAGATCCAAATAGGCTTCAATGTCCATTGTGCCCGTAAGCAGCCTCTTTATTGGCTTCATTAATGTATGAAATTTATATTCACTCCCGAAGAGCTCCTTCGCCCTTCGAAAGATTTGCCTTAATATGATTTCCGAGCTTCTTGTAACCGGGTGAAAATAAACCTGCCAGTACATCTGATAGCGAGACATGAGATAATCCTCGACCGCATGCATGCCGCTTTCCTTCACCACGATTCTGCCTTGATATGGCCGCAATACCCGCAATATTCGCTCCAGATCGAAGGTACCGTAATTCACCCCTGTAAAATACGCATCTCTAAGCAAATAATCCATGCGGTCGGCATCCATTTGACTGGAGACCAGACTAACGACAATCGGTTGATGATAGGTTTTGCAAATAACAGCGGCTATACGCTCGGGATAGCTCGGATCAAATTCCCATAAGACTGCATTGATCTCCGTATTTCCAAGCAAAATGCGGCAGGTCCACTCCTCATGATGGCTGTCGAACACATCTTCTATGGAGTGAGAGAAGGGGCCGTGTCCGATGTCATGAAGCAAAGCTGCACATAGGGCAACGAGCTTTTCTTCCTTTGGCCAATCGGTATAGCCGCCGCGCTCAAACTGAGAGATGATTTTACGGGTAATCTCGTAAACGCCAAGGGAATGCGAGAACCGGCTGTGCTCTGCGCCATGAAAGGTCAAATAGGATGTGCCAAGCTGGCGAATACGGCGTAGCCGCTGAAATTCCCTTGTATTAATTAGTTCCCAAATCAGTCGATCCTGAACGTAAATATACTTATGTACGGGATCCTTAAATACTTTCTCTTCCGCGAGTTTTTCTTCTCGATGAGCAGCACTCATGTCGAATCACGCTCCTTAAAGTTCAATCATTCGACACAAATGTCGAACTAATGTCGAATAATGTCGCAATATCATTTCCAACCGCACTTCGTTTGAAGTACTATATATATATTGAATAAGTGCCTATTTACGGCGGTAATCGGTTATAACTGGTCACAATTACCGTTAAAACCAGGTTGACTATTATGGGAAACGTTGGTATTATTAAGGCATTAAATGATAGAATTTTGTCGAATGATGACGAGTTAATCCATTGCGAAGGGGAATTTTAGATATGATGAAATCTACCGGTATTGTTCGTAAAGTAGATGAGCTGGGACGCGTAGTAATTCCGATTGAATTGCGCCGTACGCTTGGAATAGGTGAGAAGGATGCTCTTGAAATCTACGTGGATGGCGAGCGCATCATGCTGAAGAAATACGAGCCGGCTTGTATCTTCTGTGGCAACGCTGAGAATGTCGCTTATTTCAAAGGCAAAATCGTTTGTAACGTTTGTTTAACAGAAATGCCAGCTCCCGTTACAAAATAAGAGACAAATTCAGATTTATAGGTTATAATACATTTATCAAACCTGTTAATTCTAACCTTTTTTATACTCCTTGATGCCTTCCTGAGCCATAATGGTCAGGAAGGTCTTTTTTTTCTATAGCATTCTTCTATTTTTTCATTACTTCATTATATACATCACGTTTTTGCATTCCTCGGTCAAGCGCTGTTCGTTTGATGGCTTCTTTCCGATCCTCACCTTGTTCCTCGTACCGGCTAACATGCTCCTCCAGCTCTAACCCGCTCCACCATACCGGATCATCCAGCTGCAACTGAGCAGCTTCTTCTTTACTCACACCTGCAATAACCAAACAGTACTCGCCAAGTGGAGGATTCTCTTCCAGCCAAGCCATACACTCGGATATCGTTCCCCGTGCAGCTTCTTCATGGCGCTTCGTTAATTCTCGAACCATCGCCATCTTCCGATCACCCAGCTGTTCAAGCATCACTGCAAGTGTCTTTACAATCCGGTGCGGCGATTCGTAACAAATTAATGTAGCCTCTTGCCTTTGTAATTGCTGCAGCCAAGCCGTAAGCGACTTGCGTTCCCGTGGGGGGAAACCCGTAAACAGAAACTTCTCAGTAGACAGACCGGAAATGATGAGTGCAGATAACGCTGCATTAGCTCCCGGAATCGGTACAATCGCAATGCCGCTTTCAGCGGCGGCTGCAACAAGATCGGCACCTGGATCGGATATGGCCGGAAGCCCTGCATCACTTACCAGTGCAATGGATTGCCCGCTGGCCAACAATCTAATGAGCTCTGGTCCGCTGGCTTCTTTGTTATGCTCATGGTAGCTGACAAGCCTAGTCGCAATTTCAAAGTGAGCCAATAGCTTGCGTGTTTGGCGCGTATCCTCGGCTGCAATCATATCGACTTCTTTTAAAATTCGAATCGCCCGAAAAGTCATGTCCTCTAGGTTACCGATTGGTGTTCCAACCAGATACAATGTTCCGGCTCCATCCGTGCTACCGGCATCCGATGCATGAAAACTACGTTGTACGATCATTTGCTCGAATCCCTCGTTCCCGCTTCTGGCGCTTGATCGCCATAATAAATCCGCATTAACTCTTCATTATATTGTCGCTGTTCATTATATACGATCATCGGCGGCAGCAGCTTCACATCCGGCTTGCCATCCCTAGCCGCTTCAATTAAGATCATATTGGCTTCAGCACCTGCATGCGAATGCACGAATCGAATCCGCTTCGGCTCCAGCTTCCATTTGCGGAACGTTTCCAATAGTTCAACCAACCGATTAGGACGATGCACCATGGCAACCCGGCCACCTGGTCGTACATGCCGAGCGCATGCTGCCACGATGTCATCCAGCGTCCCATTACGCTCATGCCTAGCCGCTGCAAAATGCTCATTCTCGTTCTGATCCCCCGTACCAGCCGGCATGTAGGGTGGATTTACCGTAATCACATCGTAATTACCATGTCCGCTTTGTTTATAAAAATCACGAAGATCGCCTTCATAAATACGAATACGGTCTTCGAGCCCATTCGCCTTTACACTTCGCCTTGCCATGTCTGCCAGCCGAGGTTGAATTTCAACGGCATCAATCTGTGCTTTCGTCCTTGTCGTTAGGAGCAGCGGTATGACGCCATTTCCCGTGCATAGATCCAAGATTTTACCGCGAGGCGGCACAGCCGCGAAACGAGCCAGCAATACGGCGTCCATCGAGAAGCTGAACACTTCCCGACTCTGAATAATATGTAATTGATGCGTTAGTAAATCATCGAGCCTTTCGTTCGGCTCCAGTGTTACTTCATTAACCATGATTCTTTGCTCCTTACGTCTGCCAAATTCGAACCGCTTGAATATGCAAACAAGACCCTATGGAAGGGTCTTGTCTCTTATTCCTTATTGAGAAACGAAAGGCAGAACAAACAATCGCCTTCCGTTCGCAAATGTCCATAATACAAATTACAAATATGAAAACCTTCATGATACAATCTCGCCAAATTGTCATACCCTTGCCCAACGCCTATTGCGTCACTTGCCAGCACAGGCTCATCGTTTGGCATGGCATGAGAATCATCTTCCACAGCTGCGGCCGGTACCGGCTTAGGGATTTGACTGGCCGTTTCCCGCTTTAATACTTTGCGCAACTGCTGATTTTCTATGCTAAGCCGGTTGTTTTCTTCCAAGAGCGACTTGATTTTCTGCTTCATCGCTCCCAGTTCCAGATGTAGGCTTCCCATATGGGATTCCAATTCGCTTATTTGACTAAATATGTCTTTTTTCAAGTCTCCACCCCAAGGCTATACAGCTTCGGATTTGCTTACTTATTTCACAACAACATCATCAAGCGGTAGTTCCTTCGGTTTGCCACCATCGAACAGCTGTACATAAACCGATTTGGAGCCCGCATTAATTCCGGTAACTTTACCTTCACCATAAGAAGTGACAACAATCTTTCCTACTGCCGGCAATTCTTCGCGAACGCTCTCATAATTGTCATGCTCATATTTCAAGCAGCACATGAGACGGCCGCACAAGCCGGAAATTTTGGTCGGATTAAGTGATAAGTTCTGATCCTTCGCCATCTTGATGGACACCGGTTCAAAATCGCCAAGCCAAGTTGAACAACATAATACACGGCCGCAAGGTCCAATACCGCCAAGCATCTTCGCTTCATCCCGCACACCGATTTGTCTAAGTTCAATTCGCGTACGGAACACGCTGGCCAGATCCTTAACGAGTTCGCGGAAATCGACGCGACCTTCAGCTGTGAAGTAAAAAATAATCTTGTTGCGATCGAACGTAAATTCGACATCAACGAGTTTCATTTTAAGCTGATGATCTCTTATTTTCTCAAGACAGGTCGCAAATGCATTGCGTGCGGCTGCCTTGTTTTCATCGACAATTTTGGCGTCGTTGTCACCGGCGATCCGAATGACTTTCTTAAGGGGCAGGACAACATCTGATTCTCCGACTTGCTTCTGTCCAACCACTACTTTACCGTATTCAATCCCTCTTGCCGTCTCAACAATGACATGCTGATCCTTATCAATCGGGAAATCGACCGGGTCAAAATAATAGATTTTGCCCGCCTTCTTGAAGCGGACACCAACGACGTTATACAACGTTTCACCCCTCCTGTACACGGATTAGCAGCTGCTCAAGCGCTAATTGCGGCGATACATGCGCGCGCATGCGTTTGCCTGCCTCAAGCGTATACTCCATACATTTCACCCAGCCCTCAGCCGAACGTGAGAATGCATGCTTACCAATCCAATCAAGCTGATCTATAAAAACAAGAGCCTCGTGTCTTCCTGCCTGAAAATGAATCATATCTTTATACCATAAAACGAGTAATGACAACAGAAGCTGAGGCTGCTCACCAAGCTCCGTCTTAAAAATATGCTGTTGCGCAGACATCATCGCCGCAGTAAACCGCGTGAGACTGTCCTTTCCTAATTGTATCACTACGTTTCTCATTTCTGCAAACCCATTCTGCTGGATAAGCGTCCTGCACGCATCTAATCCCGATGCGAGATGGACGGCAGCACGGGCTGGCAGCTGAGGAACACCTTCATTCGCCAATGTTTGCAGCATGTCATTGGGTGCAAGCGGCATAAACGGAACCCACTGCGTTCTGGAACGAATCGTTGGCAGAACGGCTTGCCCATTCTCCGTCAGAAGAATGGCAACTACCGGTGACTGCGGCTCTTCCAGAAACTTAAGCAGGCTGTTCGCGGCTTGAAGCGTCATCGTTTCAACACGCTGTACGATATAGATTTTGCGTGAAGTGCTTATATTTCGATAGGCGAGCTCTCTTTGAAGCTCGCGAATTTGGTCGATTTTAATGGAATTGCCATCTGGTTCTACCAGATGCAAATCCGGCTGGTTGCCATGCTCAAACTTCCGGCACTCCAAGCATTCGCCGCAAGCGTCATCGCCTTCGCCTGTACAGAACAGCGCTTTGGCAAAAGCCATAGCCATGTTCATCCGCCCGCTTCCGGGCGGCCCGCTGAATAAATAGGCATGCGAAACTTTGCCGCTTGTCAGCGCATAATACAAAATGCGTTTCGCTTTCGGTTGCCCGGCAAGCTGTGCAATGCTCATGGTAAAGATCCCCTCTATGCTAGAAAAACAAATTAATTAGAATACCGCGAATATCTCCGACCTTTTGCAGCAGCTCAAGCCGTCCTTCTTCGCTTTCAAGCAGCTCTTCGCCCATTAAGATGAGGGAAGAATCAATTTCCTCTAATAACTTATAACGCTTTGTTCTGCCGCGACGGTCAAATCCGCGCGTTTCTTTCATGCCGATACCCCGTCTAACGGTATCTTCAAGGAATTGCTTCACCATCTGGCGATAGAGTCGCAACTCTCTAACGGTCATCGATCTTGCGAGCCGCTCGCCTTGATTATGAATATTTTGCAGTTTCTCCTGCAATTGTTCAATGGTACGCTGTTCATCCTGAAAATTCATAACATCTGCAAAGTTCTTAGGCGCAATCGGTTTGGAGCCGAGATCCGGCCGCGCGCGGTCTTGCCCTAAAGGACGCCAGCCCGGATTAATCTTCATTGAAGTTCACGTCCAATCAGAAATGTTCGAACCGCTCTACTGGCACTACGAATACGGCAGCACCGCCGACTTGCACTTCAACAGGGAACGGAATATAGGCATCGGTTGTACTGCCCATAGGAGACACAGGTGAAACAAGCTGATCGCGGACTTTACAGTTCGAACGAATAACCGTCATAACCTCATGAACCCGTTCATCCTCAATACCGATCATGAAGGTTGTGTTGCCTGCACGCAGAAACCCGCCGGTACTAGCCAGCTTCGTTGCTCGGAATCCTTCTCTTACAAGTGCATTCGACAACCGGTTGCTATCTTTATCCTGTACAATCGCAATAACTAATTTCATCAATATCCCTCCTAAAATTTTCGAAAGACATCGTTACATTATTATTAATTTGACATCCCTTGTAAATAATCCTTTAAAATCGTCTATTTATTATAGCAATTACATCATTCAACACATTCTCCTGCGTTTGTTCGGCATCAACCCGTACAATTCGATCCGGATCGGCAGCCATCAGCATGCGATAGCCTTCTCGCACCTTCTCATGGAAAGCCATACTCTCTAAGTCGAGTCGGTTAATCTCCCGTCCGGACGTCGCATTAATTCGTGCTATGCCGGCTTCCGCAGATATATCCATCCATATCGTTAACTGTGGCATGAAGCCTTCTATTGCAAATTGGTTGATGGACCATACTTCCTCAATGCCAAGTCCACGCGCGAAACCTTGATAGGCTAGACTGCTGTCGACAAAACGAT
Source organism: Paenibacillus sp. J22R98 (assembly GCF_059383835.1). NCBI lineage: Bacteria > Bacillati > Bacillota > Bacilli > Caryophanales > Paenibacillaceae > Paenibacillus > Paenibacillus sp. J22R98. The sequence continues at coordinate 3,384 of NZ_JBXENW010000016.1, read as the reverse complement.
CGCATATGACAACATCGCCTTGTGCAAGTGCCGGCAGTACCTTCTCAACAAGATGCTGACGTCTGGCTGCGGCGTAGAGAAGTGCCTCTGTTCTCGCATCCATCGATGTATTCGCTGTATCCAGAATCACATTCCGGATTTGCTCGGCAATCGGGATGCCTCCTGGTTCTCTTGTCATCATGACATTTCTGCCTTGGGCCCGAAGTGCATGGACTACGCCTTCAATAAGGGTCGTTTTACCTGCTCCTTCGCCGCCTTCTATCGTCAAAAACAAACCTTTTTTCACTTCAGTACTCCTCTGTCTGTTAATACCCTTATCATATCAAAGCCAATCATAGGCGTAAACGACTAGCCTGTCCGCAATACGGTTATCGTCCGCATCGTCGGATCTGTCGCACCCTGACATCGCGCGCCATGCTCCATTAGTTGTTGAATATATAGAATTGCTTCCTCCGTAATGCGTTCCCCTTCATATAAGAGAGGTATGCCAGGGGGATAAGGAACTACCGCTTCTGTGGTATATCTTCCCGCAGACTTCGACAATGGGATGGTTTCTACTCCATTCGAAGCATGTTTTACACCTGATCTCGTGAACGCTACCGGTTCTGACAAAGTTCGATGATAATCGATTGGCATATCGAGAGGTTGCTTAGCTTCCAGCCCTTCACTCTCAATCTCTTCTGCTATTGCTGTCAGCGCTTGTTTAAGCCTATCTACATCTGAATCGGATGCCGCAAGTCCGAATAACAATACAACATAACGCAGATCCGCCATCTCAGCATAACAGCCATACTGTTCTAAGCGCTGCTGCAGGTCAAACCCAGACAATCGCCCATGTGCTTCTTGCAATACAACACGAATCGGATCCACTCTAATCGCATCAGTTAAGGAATCTCCTTGTTCTTCAACAAGTGTTAAAGTCTTATAAGCTGAATTGTCTTTGAGCCAATCCCTAAACTGGTTAGCGGCACGAACACCTAGTTCAAAAAGTTCGCTTCCATACGCTTGCAGCATTGCCCGCGTCATATCAAGCGAAGCCATGATGGGATACGATGGGCTTGAGCTCTGCACCATTCGCAGTGCATCGGCAAGCACCATGGTATTTATCCGAGGACCCTGAACATGCAGCATGGCGCCCATCGTCAATGCCGGCAAAGTTTTATGTGTCGATTGCACAACAGCATCCGCGCCTGCTTGCATAGCGGGACGCGGAAATGCCGGATGCAGCCCATAGTGGGCGCCATGCGCTTCATCCACAAGCAGCAGCATATCATGAGCATGAATTCGCTTTGCATATGGCTCCAAATCTATGCTCAACCCATAATAGCTGGGGTTCGTAAGAAATACAGCTTTCGCCTCTGGGTATTTAGTCATAGCTTCTTCGATTTGCGAGATCTCCGGGAGAACGTCCAGATTGCTGCCTGCGTCCTTGCGAGGCATGATAAACACTGCACTTGCCCCTGCAAGCTTTAAACCGTTTAAAACCGATTTGTGCGCGTTACGCTGCACGATGACTAGGTCTCCAGGCCCACATACAGCCAGCAGCATAGCAAGGTTACCAACTGTGCTGCCTCCGACAAGGAAGAACGTCTGCTGTGCGCCGAACACCTCTGCAGCTAATGTCTGTGCTTCCTGAATGATACCTGAAGGTGCATGGAGATCGTCGGTTCCCGAGATTTCGGTTACATCAATCTTCATTATATTTTGAAATGCCTGTAATGCGTCGTCGTTCATACCGGTCATATGAGTAACAGACTGACCATACTTATGGCCAGGCACATGAAAGCTTACAGGATTCGACTGCTGCAAGGCTTTAAGTGCATCGAATAGCGGCGCATGCCACTGTTTGTTCTGAGTGTGTGCCAAGCAACTTTCCTCCTGATTAAACTTGATCTTTCTTTCATCATAATCCATTATGACGTCAACATAAACCTGCTGTAGACACAGTCCAATAAACAAAATAACCCCTAACCATTCTCGGGTAAATGTACAACTCGAGACGATATAGGGATTACTTGCTCATTCCGCTGATGCTGTACGTCCGTTTAGGCATTATTTTGCATCCAGATCCGCTTTAGTTGGTGTATAAAGAAAGGGTATTTAGCATCCTGCACTTCCGTACGTACCATCTCAACCTCACACGTTTCACAAATAAACTCATCAATGATTCGAATGCCTTGTTCTTTCTCATGACCGCAAATAATGCATGAGTTTCCCGCAGTCTCTTCCATCATTTCGTTTCACCTCATCCAAGTGAAAATATGTCATTGCTTCTAGTATGCCACAAAGTCTAGCAAACTATACAACTTTCATAGCCCATTTCAAATAGTAATACAGTCTATGTCGAAGTGCCCAGATTGGTGACGACGGGCTTGCACTTCTTTCGAAGGGAAGTCTACAAATTAACAAACCATTTACCGATACATGGTGTAGAAGGCAGAAAGGCGTGACACATCATGCGCGGTAAACTTGCTGAACAAGAGAAAGCAACAATCTATCAATATCAACTTATCCAAAAGGTGCTCGTACGAGACGAACTGCGGCGAAGCCATCTCAGTATACTAGCCATTCTTGCTATCTTCCTCTGGCTCATGTATCAAATGGACGGTATGAAAGCACTCGGTGTCGGGTTCATCAGTGCCTTCGTCATTCAATTCATTATTACTCGATTAACACTCATTCGTGTTGACGAGCCGGATGATCGCAGATGGGGCTGGCGCATTATGCCGCCATGGATCGGCTATATCCCTACAGCTCACATTGAACTCGCGTTGTATCGCAGATTGCATCGGCACTTACTATGGCTTGGTCTATGCGCCATTGGCGTCTTCTACCCATGGGCCAACGAAGCTACAATGATCAGCCTAATTATGTGCCATGTTTGGATACTTGCACCTCGGCTCGTCATTATGCGCAAGCTGCGCAAGGCTAAAAGAAACGGCGTGCTTCGCATCGCTATTTCGGAAGTCAGCTACTATCATCGGTAACCCGTTTCGAAAGAAACGGAACGAAAATGCAGCTGACTTTCTGTATGAATACAACAAAAAACCGACCGTATACATACGGTCGGTTCATCGTGCTTGGCAACGTCCTACTCTCCCAGGACCCTGCGGTCCAAGTACCATCGGCGCTGGAGGGCTTAACGGTCGTGTTCGGGATGGGTACGCGTGGTTCCCCTCCGCCATCGCCACCAAACGGTGAAATCGCGTTAGCGATATTCTGTACAAAGCTTGCGCCTTGAAAACTGGATACGAACCTTTGCGAAGGTCTTGTTTAGCTGATCTTGTCCGAAGTTGAACATCCGAGCGAATGTTCGTAGGATAAGCCCTCGACCGATTAGTATTCGTCAGCTGCATGCATTGCTGCACTTCCACCTCGAACCTA
>NZ_JBXENW010000015.1:0-82655 GCF_059383835.1 Paenibacillus sp. J22R98 | reverse complement strand
CTCTCCATAAAAGTAGATTGGTTTCCGTTCGAAGCCAAAGCTTCGAATGGAGCATTCTACTAGATGAATTCGCTTGTTAGCTCATTCAAAAAACTAGCTTTGCGAAACGTTCGTTTCGCGATTTATGACCATTTGACTGGTCGCTCATTGTTCAGTTTTCAAAGAACAAATACTTGGTTTATTTCCTTCCGGCTCATGACCGGAATTAGATCTTACCATGAATCGAAACATGATTGCAAGCTTTATTTTTCAGCTTGTTTTGGCTTCGATCGCCGCTTCCAAGTTGATGTCTCGGAGGCAGAAATAGAATATACCATGGATGAATAGGATGTTGCAACTGTTTTTTTGAAATTATTTGTTCTAGCTGCTTGAATACTTATACCCCCTCTCCCGGTAGGCTAAACGAACACCTCCGATGCCATCAGTTTCTCAATATGATGAATGGCCACTGCTCTATCTGACACTTCCTTACCACTACTACGATTTAGTCTGCCGATACTGACGCAGCAAGGACAATTGCTTCGTAAGAAAAACCGGCGTATACGGCATGTCTTCACGAAGCCAAGAGATGATCGTGCCGATCATGGCCGAGGAACTGTACCAGATCGCAATATCTTTGTGAATCCCCGAGCTGGCGAAATCACGTTCACATCCAGGACGTTCAACGCTCTCCGTGATCAGCTTCGTCAACAGCTTCAGCAGCCGTTCCGTAAAGACCGTCGTTCGTTTCGCGGCAAGAATGACTTTATAGAACTTGAAATTCTCCGCGATGTGCTCTAGCAGATTGACCATCAACGGCCAATCCACTTCTTCCGCGACGCTCCGGTTCGGCTTCGGCGCATTGATGATCGAAGTAATTTCCTCAATCATATCGTCGGCCATCTTATCTAACATATCCGGCATGTCCCGATAATGCAGATAGAACGTCACTCGATTGAGCGTGGCACGCTCCGCGAGACGATTGACCGATATTTTCTCGATTTCCATTTCCTGCAGCAATTCGATAAAAGCATCGCGAAGCAACCGCCTTGTACGAAGAATGCGGGGATCGATCTGATCCTTGGCATGACCCATAGTAGCTACTTCCTCTCCCGCTAACTCTATATACTGTAAACTATACAACACGATGTAAATTAGGTCTAGCATACAAAATAACCGCATCCGAGCATAATGCCCGAATGCGGTCAGTCGTCGTACAAGATCCCGTATACTTACCCTTTCACAGCTCCCGCCGTTATCCCGGCAACAATCTTCTTATTGAAGAAAATGAATAACACGAGAGGGGGAAGCGTAATGAGCAGAATGTTCGTATAGAGCAGGTTGTATTGCGATATGAATTGACTCATGAAGTTGTAGAGCGTGAGCTGGACCGTTGCATTCTTAGAGCCAGGGAAGAAGTAAAGCGGGTTGGTAAAATCATTGAAGATCGCCACCGACGAGGTCACGATGATCGTCGCGTTCACGGGCTTCAACAGCGGAAATATGATTTGGAAAAACAATCGGAATCCCCCGCAGCCGTCAACCACAGACGCTTCATCGATCTCTCGGGGAATCGCGCCCATGAAGCCGCGGTACAGCAGTACGCCAAACGGAAATCCGAGTGCTACCTCGACCATGATGAGTCCCAGCATCGTTTTGAACAGGTGAAGCTTTTCCAGTACCCAGATCGTAGGCACGATCGCGGGGGGAATAATCAAACCCGCCAGCACGAAGAAGCTGATCCAAGGCGTTACCCGGTCGGAGCGTCTCTGCATAACGAAGCCCGCCATGGCGCACACCAGTAACAAGATGGCGATCGATAGGATCGTCAATGTCGTACTGTTCACGAAAGCGAGCACCAGCATATGATCGCGGGACTGGATCACTTCCTTGATGTTGCCCCACAGATGATTTGCCTTCGGCCATGCCATGTTGCTCAAGGAAGCGCCTCTCTCGTCTTTCATCGCATTCACGATCACGAAATAGAGCGGAATCCAGAAAATAAGAATCGAAGCCAACACCGCTCCGAATTCCAGGCTGAACCGGCGGAGCTTGCCCATCATAGGTCCACCTCTCTTCGGTTCAGGTAAAGCGACAGCGGGAATGCTAGCGCGGATACAAACAAAAACAGAATGACGTTGCCGGCCGTAGCCAGTCCATAGAAGCCGCCTTGATACTGCTTATAAATAATAGAGGCAATGACGTCGGTCGCGAACCCGGGCCCACCGCGCGTCATCGACCAAAGGATGTCGAAGCTGCGCAACCCGCCGATAAACGCCAATATAATAACCGAATTCGTTGCCGGCCGGCTCAGCGGAAGGATGATATTCCAGAACTTATGCCAAGCATTGCCTCCATCGATCTGGAGTGCCTCGTAATATTCCTCGGGAATAGACATGATACCCGCAATGTAAATGACAGTAGCAAAGCCGACACCCTTCCACACATCCACGAAAGCTACCGACAACAAGGCAATCCGCGTATCTCCCAGCCAATCCGGACCGGATATGCCAAAGTACGCAAGCGTCGTGTTGATCAATCCCTCCGTAGGATGCATAAGCGTACTGAAGGCGATACCGACGGCTATCGTACTTACCAAAGTCGGAAAGAACACGACGGATCTCAGATAATTTTTCGTTCTTATTTTCGAAGTAAGGAAGACGCCAAGCAGCAGTCCGAATACCACCTTCAAGCCGCAGGTGACGACCGCATAGATGAACGTATTCTTGAAGCCGATATTAAGCGATGACTCTTGGAAGAACGTCTTAAAGTTCTCAAATCCGATATAAGTCCAATCCTGAAGCGTCCAACGGGTCATGCTGAAGAAGAAGGACATGAACGTAGGCACAATGAAAATGATCAAGTAGATGATCGCCGCAGGCAGCAGGAAGTAGTAGGTATAGGTGCTTTTCCAAACCTTGTTCATTGCGATCCCCCTTGCTGGTATGGTTGAGATAGGCAGGCAGAGTACGAGGCCGATAAAGGGAAGGAGCTCCTGATGCTGCCCCTCCCCTTTGGCCTTCAGCGCTCATGCCATTGATTCTACCAGCCGGCGAGTCCGAGCTGCTGTGCTTGTTTCTCAACGTCCTTGTCGTACATTGCCGCTGCGTCAGCTGCTTTGCGTTGACCCGAACCAACCTCGACTGTGATCTGAGGGAGGTTAGGCCCTTTGACCGGAGAGACAAATTCAAGCGCCGGTGCGGTTTTGCCGGAATCGAAATACGGGAGCATATCTTTCACGACCTGCGGAACGTCGTCCGGGATCGCAGCGCCTTTAATAACATAAGGGCCGGTAGGCTTGGATACCTTACCCACTACAGCCATACCCTCAGCTGAGGCGATGAAAGCGACGAATTTTTTGGCTTCATCCGCATGCTGTGTGTTTTTGTAAATGTAAGCTGCCGTCGGCATCCACACCGTGAGTCCATTCTGGTCCGCATGATCGCCGGGCTGAGCGAAGAATCCAATGTCATTGATGCTTTCAGGATTGTTCTGTGCGATGGTCGGGATGACGAAGGTCAGCATCGGATAGTGCGCTCCCTTACCCTCGGCCAGCATCTTGAGCCCTGCATCTAAGTTGGCAGCAAGGTAATCCTTGTTCATGTAGCCCACCGTTTCTTCAAGCTTCTGGAAGCCTCTTAATGCGATAGGCGTTGTCGCATACTTCGCTTTATTCGCGGTATAGTCGGCTGCGAAGTTCGTATCGTCGGCTTGAACGTTGTAATAGTCAGCGAGCATGATCAACTGTGAGGTCCACGAATCCTTGTAGGTCCCAATAATGGCGGTAATGCCCGCATCCTTAATCTTCTTGTTGTTCGCCATCAATTCATCCCAAGTCTTCGGCACGGTCAGTCCGAGGTTCGCATAGATCTTCTTGTTGTAGAACCAGCCCCCGCCCATCGTTCCGTTCGTTGGCGCACCGAATTGTTTGCCGTTAAAGGTTACCGTCTGTTTGAAGGAGTCAATAACATCCGCTTCCCAAGGTTCACTTGAGACATCTAGAATATTCTCCTCCGGATTAAGCGCTTGCATAAGTGAGCCTGCGTTGTAGAAGAAGACGTCGTTCATATCACCTGTCGATAGGCGTGTCTTCACGAAGTTATCGCCTTCGCTGCCCGCCGGCCTGGTTTCCGTCTCGATAGTAATGTTAGGATTCTTCGCTTGGAATGCATCTACTAATGCTTTGGCTACATTAACGGAATCTTGCGAGTTATCGACCAGCAGCGTTAGCTTAACCTTTTCCTGCGAATTACTGGATTCGTTCGTCGACGAGGATGTGTTATCGGATTGTGTGGTGTTAGCAGCTGTATTGTCCTTGGTGTTGGTAGTGGTGTTGTTGTTGGAATTTCCGCAGCCGACAAGCAAGCCGGCAAATAACGAAACGCACGATAGGACGGCTACATATTTTCTCGATATTGCTGCATTCGACTTCGCCATGAACAATGTCCCCCTGAATAAGTATCGTTCGCCAAGAAAGAAGTAATATAGGGCCCGGGTACCCATATCCCTATTATAAGTCCCGCACTACATCACGTTCAGTGGGTCATTTCATTGTTCGACGTCCGTATTTTTTAGATCATTTCACGGTATTGGCCGGGTGTGGTGCCCGTGCATTTCTTGAATACTTCGGAGAAATGCCGATATGTATGATAACCGACTCGCTCGCTTACCTCATTCACCTTCAAGCCTCTGCGGAGGAGCATTTTAGCAAGCTCCATGCGGTATCGAGTCAGAAATTTGATATAGGTCTCTCCTGTTTCCTCCTTGAACAGCACGCTCAAGTAGGCGGCATTCATGCCCACGTGTTCCGCTACTTCCTGCAGGGACAAGTCCCGATTCACATGCTGCACGATATACGTACGAGCCCGCTCCACTGCGGAATTCTTCGGCGTTTGGTCATCTCCTAACGTTTGACCATCCAAGTGCGCCTTCTCCACTAACTCCCGCTGGCTCTCCTCCCATTTTCTGCGGATGTCCATCGTTTCTCGCTGACTGGTTATCTTGCTGACGGCCTTATGTAGAGATCGCTCCACGCTCTCATCCGTTATCGGCTTCTCCAGATAATCCGTAACGCCAAGCTGGATCGCCTGCTTCACATATTCAAATTCATTGAAGCCGCTGAATACGATGCAGCACGTATCCTCCGCTTCTCGCATGATTTCCTGGATCAGCTGCAGGCCATCCATCCCCGGCATTCGGATATCGGTCAATACAATGTCAGGCTTTACACGTCTGAACACCTCTAGCGCGGAAATGCCATCACCTGCTGTCCCGACGAGCTCTACCTCCAGCCCGGTCCAATCAATGAGCGTTCGCAAGGCTTCAATTACGATATATTCATCGTCAAACACAACGGCTTTAAGCACGGCTTACGCCTCCTCGCGAATCGGTTTGAATCTGACTTCCACCTTGGTGCCCACGCCTTCTTCGCTTGTAATTTCAAAAAAACTGCTCGCCCCATAATAAAGCTCTATTCGTTCCTTTACATTGGCAAGCCCATACCCTTGGCGAGTAACAGACATATCCGCGATTCCAACCCCATCGTCCTCGACGATGAATACGAGATACTCGCCCTCCCGTCTCCCGGAAACTTCTATCTTCCCTTCGCCGAGCTTCGGTTCAAGTCCATGGTAAATCGCGTTCTCCACGAGCGGCTGCACGATTAGCTTCAGAATTTCAATCCCCATGATGGATTCGTCGAAGTCAGCGCGATAGGTGAAGCGATTATTGTACCGGATGTTCTGTATCGTCATGTAGTGCTCAATATGCTGCACTTCCTTAAAGACCGGAATCGTCTCTTTTCCTTTATTCAAGCTGAGCTTGAAGCTCTCGGACAAGGAAAGCGCCATCTGAGCGGCCTCCTGATTCTTCTGTAAACGGGCCATCCAATAGATGGAATCCAACGTGTTATATAGAAAATGGGGCTTGATTTGCGCTTGGAGCGCGCGCAGCTCCGCTTCCCTCTCCTTCAGTTCCGAATGAAGCAGTCTCTTCGCCAGCTCCTCGTTCTCCGAGGAAATGCGCTTGAATGTCTCGCCGATTGTCCCCACCTCGTCTTTGGAGAATTTACTGTCGAATTCCCGGGCTCCTTTGTTCCAATCGACCATCATTTTCTTGATTTGAATAAGCGGTTTGGTGATCGTACCTGAGATGATAACCGACAGCAGCAGCGCGACGAGTGCAATTAATGACGCAATCAACGTGGTTGCCGTACCGATCCAATTCGACTGCTTGAGCAGTTCCTTCTTCTGAATCAGATGCAGTAACGTCCACCCCGTCGTCTGGTTGCGATACTGACTGACCAGATAACCTTGTTCGCGCAGCTCGCTCACGGTCGCTGACAGGCCGCTTGCCGTCTTCGGCAATTCGATCGTCTGCACCTCCGGATAGACCACTTGAAGCTCCTTCTCCGAGGAATCCACGGCCATGAACATGCCGTTATTATGGCTTTCGCTGAATACGCTGCCGAACATCGACTTGGATAGATTGATGATCAAGAGGCCGATCGCTCTGCCCTTCGGATCCCCCGAATCGCGGAACAGCTTGACTGTAGAGAACGTATGGGATGAATCTCCAAGTACATTGTAGTTGAAGAACACCACTTTCCCTTTGGCCGCAACGGCTCGTTTGTACCACTCCGATGCTTCAATATCTTGTTTCTTCGCAGCGGTTTCGTAAATACCCGCATCATCGGATTTGCCCAGACAATAGGTTTGGTAGTAGAGATCCAGCACGCACAACGAGTCGACGTAACGGGAATCGTAAGAATCGCTGTTGATGACCCGCTGCAGGCGATTGCTGGTCGTGGCATTCATCTCGCTTTGCTGCGTACTCGAATTGAGCTCGCTGCTGCGCAGATCATTGCGGATTTCATCGTTTAAGACGATCGAGCGGTTCAGGTTAAGCACGTTGCGGAACAGCAAATCGGCCACTTCATTGGACGTCTCCAGGTGGTCGATATTCGTCTGCGTATTGTTAAGCGTCAATGTATCTTTCGCGATATTAAAGGATATATAACCGAGGAGGAACAGAGGAGGAACGGACAACAGAATCATTGCGGCCAGAAATCGACTTCTGACTTTGCGGAAACGAAGCAGCGATAACAGCCTTGATGTCCATCTCATAGGTTTGGCGCCTGCCTTTGATATAATAAACGGTCTGACTGTGGAGATCAGGCCGGATTCTACTTCATTATATAGTATGAAGCAACGAGGTAAAGATTGGATAGTTCGGATTTCATAGAATCGAGGTTCGTTATTTTTGGATCGTCTGGTTGTATCCAGACACAGATTTGTGGTGTAACATGGAGGTACAAGTTTGCTATTCCCAGCTGTATCAAGGTTTTTCCGGCATTTGAGGACGCGGAATTTGATTGATGACATTACATAATCGGGAGTGAAATCGCATGATTAAACTTCTAGTCGTGGAAGATGAGACCGTTACCAGAAAAGGTCTAATAAAGCACATCAAGTGGAAAGAGCTGGGTGTTGATGTTGTCGAGGAAGCCAAAGACGGAGTAGAAGGCCTCGAAGTAGCTCGCCGCATGCATCCCGATATCGTGGTATCTGATATAAGAATGCCAGGCATGAATGGTATAGAATTCACTTCATCTCTCCGGGAACAGTTCCCTGAATGTAAAATTATCTATATGAGCGGATATTCGGATAAGGAGTATCTTAAAGCTGCTATTCGCTTCAATGCTGTCAGCTATGTCGAGAAACCTATTGTTATTGAAGAGCTGCAAGAGGTTATACAAAAGGCCGTACATCTATGTATGGAGAATCATAAAGTCAATCATATCAACATGGCGCTTTCAGACAGCCTGCCCTTCATCAGGCAGAACATCGTGAACGAGCTTATTCATAACCATATCGAATGTGATGAACTGAAACGAAATTTAAATCTTATCGGCGTACCTTTTGACCAAGGCGACTCTTATACGGTCTCCATCGTTGTCCCTTCCTTTGATGGGGACAAAACTACCAATGAAGTTAAACAAAGCTGCTGCAATAGCATCATCGAATTTCTGAATCACTCCTCGCACGGCTATACCCATTTAGCGGTTATGAAGGACTCCGGCACTATTTTGGTCCTATCCGCACATAAGCCGGAACGCAAGATTGACTTTGTTGCGATCTATTCTCTTCTCTCCGAGCATCTGAAGGAGCGAGGAATGACATGCTCAAGACTATCTTGGGTAGTTGGAGGCGCTTCACCCGAAGTGTCGAAAATACGTGATTCCTACGAGACAGCAGCCGGTTTCCTCAAACATCTTTTTTATTACGACTTTGGCACTGTTTTTTACGCTGCCAACAGAGAAGTCTCCGTATACCCGATCCATGCGGAAATTTTAAAATCTTATGCCGAGCTCTTACAGGAGCTTCATAAAGATAAAATCATCCAGTTTACCGAACAGTTATATAGTGTTATTAAGACAAAAACAGGAACTCCGGTAGACGAAGTCAAGAATCTATTCTATCAAATGATGCACATGCTGGTTGAGCAAGCTTCAAAGAGGGGATTACATCTAAGCACATCCGACCATCAGAAAGAAGAATATGATTGGGCGATAATGTCGCGAATCGATACGCTCAAGCATCTTAAAGGTTATTTCCAGAAGAAGGCCGCGTATCTCCTGGATCGTATCGAAAATATCGAATTGAGCAGCAGAGCCGTTCTTGATGTGATCAAATATATACGAAGCAACTATAGCGACAAGGAAATTTCCGTGAATCTGCTTGCCGAGCACGTTTACCTGACGCCTACGTATCTCTCATCCCTGTTTAGGAAAGAGACAGGCAAAACCATCAGCGAGTTTATTACGGAGGTCCGAATTGAGAATTCGGCCAATTTGTTAATGAAGCCGCAAGCCAAGCTTTATGAGATCGCCGATCGATCAGGCTATAACGATGCCAATTATTTTACAAAGGCCTTTAAGAAAATAACGGGAATGACACCAACGCAATTTAGGAGAAAACACAAATCGTGAAAAAACGGTCCCGGGCTCTAGTCGGATTTTTTACGCATATGAATATTAGGGGAAAACTGCTCATCTCCTATTTCATTCTCATCTTCTTGCCACTGGCGCTGCTGACTACGATATCCTACACAAATGTATCCAGTGATTACGAGAAACAAATTCTCCATTCCGCAGATCAGTCGTTCGACCAAGCCTATACGTTTCTAAACTATAAGGTAAACACGCTAATAAAGGCATCCGATGTCATCTATTTCAATGCCGATGTTCAAACGATTCTGGCAAGAAACAAGGAAGAGTTCGAGAATGATTATGTGCAGCAGAACATCGACCGGTTGAAATTGGAAAATTTTCTAAGCAGCTTCCAAAATACCGAGGATGTCTACCGGGCGGGTCTGTACGTTCCCGGCTGGATGATGTATGCAGCGCAGAGCTTCAACTTCTATGATAAGGACAGCTTCTCGCATACGCAAAGCTACAAAATGCTCATGTCATCCAAGGATAAGGTCAGCTGGCTTCCACCCCATAGCATTAAAAACAACAGCAGCAACCTCGATCCGGTACAGGTGATTTCTCTCATCAGAAAAATCCGAAATACGGAGCAGACGACGGAATTCATCGGTATTATCGAGCTGAATATCTTAAAAGAAACGATTGAAAAGATGATTCAAAAGGCTAATATCACCTATGACGGCGTCGTCTATATTCAAAACTCCCATGGCGAAATCATAAGCTGCTCGAACCTGCTCAATTTCAATCGCATCGACCCGAACACGGAGCTTATCAAGGAACTTCAGAATAACGACACCTTATGGAATAACGCGAAATTCGGCAACAGCGATTTCGTTATTAAAGCAAGAGCGATCGAAAATACGGATTGGACGATGGTGACGGCGATTCCGTTTACGGAAATATACGCGCAAAGCATCCGAATTCGAGATCTCATGCTTGTATTGATGCTGATATGCGGACTAGTCTCTTATGGGCTTGCCTATTTCATTACAGGCGCTACCGTCAAGAGAATCCAACTGCTGAGGAAAAAAATGAGATTGGTCCAGGAAGGCTTTCTTAACGTGGAAGTGAACTCCAAAATTCACGATGAGATCGGCGACTTAACCGACAGCTTCAATCATATGGTCAAGCGAATCAAGCTTCTGGTGGATGAACAATACCAGAACGGCAAGGAGATCAAGAATCTGGAGCTCAAAGCTCTCCAGGCGCAAATCAACCCGCATTTTCTGTACAATACGCTTGAAATGATCAACTGGAAAGCCATTGACAATGACGTACCTGAGATTGCCGTCATCTCGCAATCGCTGGCCAAGTTTTATAAGCTAAGTCTGAATAAGGGCAAAGATATCGTAAGTCTCGAGGATGAGCTCGATCATATCCGCATCTATGTCAAAATTCAGAATCTGCGATTTGACGATAAAATCAAACTGGCAATCGATATTGACCCTGGCTTATATAGCTGCAATATCCTGAAACTAATTCTCCAGCCGATTGTCGAAAACTCCATTATCCACGGCATTAGAGAAGACAGGGATAAAGATAGAGGCTCCATTACGATCACAGGATTTCTGGACAGAAATGATCTGGTCTTGACCGTCAAGGACGATGGCGTGGGAATGCCGCAGGAAAAAGCCGAAGAGATCCTTGCAAACGGAAACGCAGCCGATGAAGTCCATGGCTATGGCGTGCGAAACATCAACCATCGGATCAAGCTCTGCTACGGCCAGGAATACGGCCTAACCTACCGCTCCTCGCCGGGAAACGGAACGTTGGTCGAAATCAGAATCCCGGCTGTACGTACCGCTGGATAACAAAAGGTTCAGGAAGGGGCAATCCCCTCCTGAACCTTTTGTCCATCTACTTCCCGTTAGCTATTTATTGGCTGCAAGAAAGGCATCCAGCTGTTTCTGCATTTCGGCGATGATCTTATCCGAGCCGGCATTTTTGATTTTATCGACCAGCGTCTTCAGACCTTGTTCCGGATCTTTAATATAGCCATAGTTGAGCGGAAGCGCGTACTGCTGCACGACGTTATTAACGGCAGCCATTTCGTTTTTGACAGGCTCGAAATCAGGCGTGAAGAGCGCATAAGGATTATCGAGTGCCCTGTCTGCCAGCTGCTTTCTCACTTCATTAATGTTCGGCGGAGAGTCGACAGGCTCTTTGTAGAACTCAGGCGACTTAAAGCCCCAGGAGCAATAGCCTTCAGGTGCAAAGCCGTCCAAATCTAGTGCTTTCAGCTTGTTGTCCGCGGTAATCTCATAATGTTTGCCCTCGATGCCGTAAGTGAGGAGGTTATAATAGCTTTGATCCGTTCTTAGCAATTCCAGGAACATCAGCGCCCGCTCAGGGTTGGCGGCCGATGCCGGGATCGCCATTCCATCCTGCATGGCAGACGTTTTATACGTGTATTTGCTGTTCGGGAAGAATCTGACATCCCAATCCGGATGCTTCATGTAAGCACCTTTCCAGGAATCCTGGTTATGCAAATTGCTGGCCGCTTTTCCGTTCTCGAACATCTTGTCGTCTTTATTGGACAAGATCGATTTGGACCAGTAGTTTTTATCGCCCCACTCCTTCATTTTCTTGTAGTAATCCGAAATGCCATCGGTTTCATACAAGTCCACGATTTTAGCGGAAGCATCATCCATGCTCACCATAAACGGGGAGTACTGCGTCGCCAGGATGTTATAGTAGCCATTTGCGTTTGCGTAATAGCTTTCAAGACCGCCCGACGAGCTAATCTGACCGCTTGGATCCAGCTGCGAATCGTTCTTCACGACGGCATCCAAATATTTGCCGTAATCATCCAAGTTTTCGATCGTTTTCAAACCGTATTTGTCCATCAAGTCGCCACGTACGATATAGCCCATGTCACCATACTGGTAGAATTGCGCAGGCATGGCGTAGAGATGGCCGTCAACTTCTGTCTGTTTATACGCATCAGGGGTGATTTGAGCCAAGCTTTTCGGCGCATACGTCTTAGCCAGATCTTCAATCGCCAGGAAAGCGCCTTTTCGAGCATTGGAATAGAAATTCGTCCACGTGGATGCGTAAATCAGATCGATCGGTTCGCCTGAAGCCAGGAGCAGCGGATATTGCGTGCCGAAATCGGCCCAGCCCACCCAGTTTACTTTTACGGTAGCATTCAAATCCTTCTCGAGCTTCTTGTTTACTTCGGCAAGCACCATGTCGTAATCCTTAGCAGGCGAGCCGATCAGGTACATGTTCAATTCAACCTTCTTGGAAATATCCACAGCTGTATTACCGGCATTTTCTTTTGAGCTGCTTGTATTGCCGTTTGAGTCATCGGATTCCGCACCGCCGCAGCCTGTAAGCACAAGCCCCATACTGAGTGCCACACTTAAAAGCAATGTTAGTGCTTTTGTCTTCCTCACACGTACTCCCCCTTAAAAATGTTGTTTATACGATAAACCGGATGAACCGAGATTATCCTTTTATTGCTCCGACGGTAAGACCCTTCACGAAATACTTCTGTACATAGGGATAGACGAGGATAATGGGGCCTGTAGCAATAACCGCCATAGCCAGCTTTAGGGATAAGGTAGGGACATCAATCATGGATACGCTTGCTATGCTGGATAGTCTGGATATGGCTTCGGACGATTGCAGCGTCGAGAACAACAAATATTGAAGGGGATATAACTTAATATCCGTTATAAAAAGCATGGCGTTATACCAATCGTTCCAATATTCCAGAGCATAAAACAGTCCGATTGTCGCAAGCCCGGGTTTCGTTAGCGGTAAAATCAGCTTTAAAAAAATGGTGAAGTCTCCCGCTCCGTCGATTTTTGCGGATTCGCTTATGGAATCGGGTATCGAGCTTATAAAGGTTCTCATCACGATCAAATAAAACACATTGATGATCAGCGGGATGATTAAG
Organism: Paenibacillus sp. J22R98; assembly: GCF_059383835.1. NCBI lineage: Bacteria > Bacillati > Bacillota > Bacilli > Caryophanales > Paenibacillaceae > Paenibacillus > Paenibacillus sp. J22R98. Next base: position 69,783 of record NZ_JBXENW010000015.1, on the reverse strand, counting down.
GAAAGCAGGCTGTTTTTCAAATGCAGGTATTTGACGAAGAAGATGTACAACGATAGAATCCCGCCATTGAACAACGTGGTGAAGTAAAAGAAGAACGCAAGCTTGTTTCGATATAAGAAATCCTTTCTGTTCAGCACATAAGCAGTCATCGAAGTAACAAACAGTCCTACGCCGGTTCCAACCACCGTAATGAAAATGGATACTCCATAGGCCCTTAAGATGTCCTCGGGGTACTTGAATAGGACTCTATAAGCCTGTAAAGAAAATTCAGATGGGATGATACCGTAGCCATGCTGCGTAATGGCACTTTCCGAAGTGAATGATCCGGACACCAGCATTTCAAATGGCAGCAGGCATAGAACTACAGCCACGATAACAACCGAATAGCTGATTATGTTGAATAACAGATACGTGCCTTCAATCTTCTTGTGCGCCTTTTCATTCGTGCCGGTAGCATAAGGTTGCTGCATAGTTCTCCTCTCCTGTTCCTAAAACAGAGCGTTGTCCGGTTTGGTCTTTCTGATGATTCCATTCACCACCATGATCGTGACGAAGCAGAGCACGGATTGATAGAAGGTGGCCGCAGCCGGCATCGCGATATCGCCGCTTGTAATCAGCGATCTGAATACGAACGTGTCGATTACATCGGTGGCGTCAAAGAGCTGGCCGTTATTCCCGACAATCTGGTAGAACATCTGGAAGTCGCCGCGTAATATTCGGCCCAGATTCAATAGGAAAATGATGAATATCGTTGGCATGATCGATGGAATGGTGATGTAGAATATTTTCTGAAATATATTGGCCCCGTCGATTTCCGCCGCTTCAAAGCACTCGGAATCGATGCTGACAATAGACGCAATATAGATAACCGACGTATAACCAACCCATTTCCACGCGTTAAAAAAGCAAATGATGAATACCCATACATAAGGCATGCTGTACAGATTAACCGGATCCAGGTTCAACGCTTTAAGCACCGTATTCAGCGTTCCGGTCTCATAGTTGAAGATGTTGAAAACAAAGACGCCAACAATCGTCCACGAAATAAAGAAGGGCAAGAAAATGATCGATTGCGATATTTTCTTGAAATACCGGCCTCTCATCTCATTGATAAAAATCGCGATCATAATGGCAGACAATTGCGAGGTTACAAGATTCAGCATGTTGTAGAGGATCGTATTTCTCGTTACCAATAAGCCTGTTCCGGAAGTAAAGAAATATTTGAAGTTCTCGAACCCATTCCATGGACTGCCAAACACGCCAAGGTTAAACCTGTAATCCTTGAATGCCAGTATGATTCCGGCCATAGGGATATAAGCGATCAAGAGAATCAAACAGATCGCAGGTAAAGCCATCAGAAATAAGGTTCTGTTTTTCCGGAGTTCATAGAGAAAGCCGTGCTTGTTCAAACCTGTTCACTTCCTTCGTCTGCAAGTCATATGGGAACTAGTAGCAAACCCTGTCCATATACAGCTTGATAAAAGCTTCCGAATCCACGTTCTTGGCAGCCTGGATGACGGACTGTTCCGCATTTCCGCGCCAGTAGAGTGCGGTTTTGTTATAAGTCGCCCCGCGTGTAAACTCACCTTGGGTCTCCACAACAATCTCATCCCGTTGGAATTCCAGAATTTTATCGTCAAATACCGCGCAAATCGCCAGAGGATCATGCATCATCGGATAGTGATCCGTTACCTGCTGCCACCTTCCGACTAATTCGCGAATATAAGCGGCCGACCGTTTAGGCTTGGTGAACAACCGGTCGACATCTTCTTTGGTCAGGATACATTGAACCGTAACATCCAGTCCGACAGCCTTAATGGGAATACCCGATTCGAACACGATTCTGGCGGCTTCCGGGTCGCATCTGATATTCCATTCACTGAGGTGGCTGTAGAAACAACCGCCCATCATTACGATTTCTTTCACCTTCGTTTTGAGCTCCGGCTCTTTAAGGATAGCAATCGCAATATTGGTCAAAGGACCGATCGGCACTAATGTGATATCCCCTTCGGATTTCATGACCGTATTGATAATGAAATCTATCGCATCTGTACCGTAGCCCTCCGCATGTCCGTCCTTTTCTTCAGAGAATTGGTTCGGGATCTCGTTCAAGTCAACCTTGTTGAGGATCGGACTTCCGATTCCGGCGTATACGGGAATATCCGACCGACCGGCCATCTCGAGCATGTTAACCGCTAGTTTTGCCCTGGCTGTCACATTTTTGAATACCGTCGTGATACCGATAACATCCAGTTCAGGCGACTCGAGAGCAAACGCGATCGCCAGTGCATCGTCGATATCATCGCCAATATCCGTATCTATAATTATCTTTGTTCTGTCCATCATTCATCCTCCGTATCATCAAATGAAAGGGCTTACAATTGCTTACAAGTAATATTGTAGTCTTAAATCAGAAACGGATATATAAACAAAAATATGATAATAAGTAAAAATATACGATGTTTTGAGCGGCCTCCTATTCGCCTCTTAAACTCTTAAACAACAGAAAAAAACCTTGATAGACCAAGGTCATCAAGGTTTTGGGGCTATTCGTTATGATCGGTTTGGAAGAACAACTTCGATCTTCTCTCCCGGCAAACAAGCATAGGTCAACGTTACTTCATTCACGTCCACTTGAATTTGGAGTCCACTCTCCGTTCTAGTCACATGAAGATCAAAGTTTCTTCCGAAGGCTTGAATGGAACGGAGGGCCATGGTGTTCCACTCCGCAGGAAGCTGCGGCGCGCATGTGAAGGAATCTAACCCTGACGGCTTGATGCCAAAAACCCCTTCCGTAAAGATACGGCAGTATAACGCGCTCTCTGCAGATAAATGTCTTTGGTTTCCTTCCGGGAACGCCTCAACCGCATAGGGTACGTGGTCGCCCAGCAGCCTTCTTCTTGAGTAAGCTTTAAGATATTGATGCGATTGATCGACTTCTCCCGCCATGAATGTCGCCTGAAAACCATATAGCGTAGAGCGATCCCAGAACGTCTTGTCTCCAGACTGCGTGGCGAGGCCATCCATCGTCCACAGATTAGGCGAATATAACGCTCTGACAGTGCCCTCTTTGCGATCCATGATTCCCATAGTCAGAGGCAGACAAATCCAAGAACGTAATTTATCATTGCCCTCATAGTAACGATAGGTTTCGTATCCATCGACGGTTGCGCCGAAATAACGTTCAATGGCCTGCCTTACTTGGATTGCTTCCGCACTATACGTTTCGTCCATCGTTTCTTCACCCAAAGATCGAGCTAGTTTAGAGGCTGCGCATAAAGCCCCGTAATAGAGAGAAGAAGTAGAGAGATTAGCTTTCCCCGTAGGAAATCTGCCCTCCAACTCATCCGAGTCGGATGCAACCACGCCTTCAACCGTAAGCATCCGTTTGCAGTATTCCAAACACCATTGAATGGCCGGCCACAATTCCCGGGCAATCGATACATCTCCCTGGGCTAGCGTAAATAAGGAGGCACCATAAGCATACATTGCCGCATCTCCCCGGTCTCCGGCACCCTCCCATACATCAACACCTTCCGCAATGATAGAGGAAGGAATACGCGAGTAGTCAGGACCCATGAAAGCGCGATATAGACGGTAGCAATTTAAGGATGCCTCGATTCCTGCGCTGTGCCCCAGATACGGAAAGAATGGACCGACGTACTCCGCTTGATCGTTGGCCCAGATAGCTGCATAATAGGAGCCTCCCCCGGGTCCGTGCATTAAACCGCCTTTTGTCGCGAATATGCTCTCCGACGCCCGCAGCTTAGCGAATTCAAACATTTGGTTTAGAACGGGATCAGGTGTTTCAAGCTGCAAAGTGGAACGAATTTGACTTACAAACCCCTCTCGCTTCTCCTCTTCTTCACGCCCGTTATAGACTTGAACAGAGTCGAGCAGCTTCCTTCCGCTGATCGTCAAATAGAAGGAAAAAGCCTCATCCGGCTGTAATGTCACTTCCGAAGGCGCATCGTGGATCACATCAAGCAGATAGATTCCATAGACTCCTCTCCTGGTGTGAGAATGAGCCAGAGAAGAGATTTCTATCGTCATGGGCTCCCGTGAATCATTAACAAGCGTGTATTTCTCCATCGCCGCGCTGCAATCCGTGGTTGGGAAGAGCAAATGCTCGATACGAAGCTTGTTGTCTGTTCGGCACTTAATGGCAAGCAATCCATTAAACGTTACTTCGTAGGGTTTCTCCGATCGCACCCGCTCGCCGTTGATTGTGATAGCTGGTAGGATCTCCGAGCCATATTCTTGTATTAGGCTGGCATGTGTATCATTAGGAATCGTCCTGAGCATGGGCCAGATCACGCCACGCTTCAGTACCAATTCTCCTTGTTCATCAATTCCATAATGGACGATCATGGATATTCGCTTCCCGCTCATTTCAATATGATCCTCGTGCGGAAGTCTTGTCTCGTTCTTAATCTCCCATGTGATCTGATGCTGACTGTTTAGCGACCAACGGTTGACTGTTTGGATTGCATTCATAGTTATCACCTCTCTGGTATTCGTTCGATTCCCTGCTGATATCATCTCTTATATTAGGGTACGCTAGGAAAATTGAGGATGTACATACCCTCACGGCATTGTCTTTTTCATCACTAAATGACAACGTTTACATCAATATACCAAACGCGGTTCGGCGTTACTACTCCATTCCAAGATGAACAAGCTCCATCCTCCATTGCCACAAAACCGTCAAACGCTTCCCATTGTGCATCATTGCCCATTGTGCAATAATAATCCCATGTTCATTATTGCCCATTGGGCAATAGGAGTGCTAAAGGTACGAATATGAAGTGAGGTGAAGGCCTACGGCCGATACACATGAATAAGCAAAGCTTGCGTGATGTCAAAAGAGAAGCAACCGCAAATCTACTTGCCGAAGCCGCATTTGATCTCGCACTGGAAAACGGGATGGACGGTTTTGTTGTCGAGGATGTTGTGCAGCGCGCGGGATATTCGAGAAGAACGTTCGCGAATCACTTTTCCTGTAAAGAAGAAGCTGTAGTGATGGGGGCATCTGCCTTTAATAACGTCGATGAAGTGAATGATTTGCTCGAGAACCTGGCCGATCATGCTACTCCGCTTGAGGTTTTGGAGCATCTGGTCAGGATGGAGCTTACAGCCGGTTTATTTCAAAAGACACGTGAGCTCGTCAAGCTTTCCAAAACTTATCCGACGTTAGAGCCTTATATCCTTAGTTCACTCCACCGTCATCAAGGTGATGCCGAGGAATTGCTGCTGGACTTATTCCAGGAACAATATGCGAATAGCTACATCCAACTGCTCGTTGGCGCCGTATATGGTGCTGCACTGCCAATGCTGTATGGGAGCAGCAACATCCTGTTTCCCGGTCAACCAAAGGATGAGTCATCAGAATCCATCTTGTTAGATCACTATCTGAACGAAATGTTTGGCTATTTAAAAAACGGTTTCCAAATGGTTGTACCGAAATAGCAATTTCTATATAAAAAGGAGAACCACACTGTTATGTCTACATTCCTGTACAGAATAGGTAAAACGGCTTACAACAAGCCTTGGCATTTCATTATTGCCTGGATCGCCATTCTTGGTGTTGTAGGTGCGCTTATTGGCATTAATGGCATCCACACCAGCTCCGAGATGAAGATAAAAGGTACGGAAGCACAAAGGGTACTCGATCAGCTGGTCGAAGAATTGCCGCAAGCTTCCGGCGGGCAAGCAAGCGTTGTCTTCACTGCGCCTAAAGGCGAACGTCTGGATACGCCAGATAGATTACAAGCCGTTACTAAAGCAATCCAAGACGTATATGGAATTGAGTATGTCATTAATCCTGCTGAAGCGGCAGCAGCAGCAGGCGCAACGGCTGCTGACAGCACGCAAGCAAGTGAAACGAACCAAACCGCTTCAGCAGAGCAGCCTCCGTATGGTCCGCTGATCGTGGATGGAAATCCCGTACCCGGCGTGATGATTTCCGCCGACGGCAACGTAGCTTTGTTCCAGTTCCAGTTTACCGTTCAGCAAATGTCGCTGCCCCAAGAGGTTATCGATACTGTCGTGAAGTCTGTTACTGCAGTTGAACAAGCTAACTTAGGCATTAAAGCATTGCCAAGCGACACGCTTGTAGGCAAACCGGCAATTGGCGCTACCGAAGGGATCGGGATTGTTGTTGCAGCGGTCGTGCTGTTCATCACACTTGGCTCTGTCGTTGCAGCCGGTCTGCCGCTCGTAACAGCACTCCTTGGTGTAGGTATAAGTATTGGAGGTGCTTATTCCCTCTCCAAATTTATTCCGATGACGGATATCACGCCTGCACTTGCCATGATGGTTGGTTTGGCCGTTGGGATCGACTATTCCTTATTCATTGTGAATCGTCAGCGCCGCATGATCTTGGATCAAGGCTTAAGCGCACGAGAAGCTGCGAGCAGAGCGGTTGGCACTGCGGGCAGCGCCGTATTCTTCGCAGGATTGACCGTTATTGTTGCGTTATGCGGGATGGTGGTCATGAATATTGATTTCCTATCCGCTATGGCACTCGTGGCGGCAGCCAGCGTCTTCATCAATGTACTGGTAGCCTTGACGCTGCTGCCGGCATTGCTTGGTCTCGTTGGTGAACGCATCTGTTCGGTCAAAGCGCGGAAGAACAATAAGGAACAGGCGAAGGTAGCCCGTCAAGGAGTAGCACATCGCTGGGCGAACGGCGTTGTGAAACGCCGCTGGCTCGTCATCATAGGTGTCATTGTTATTCTCGGGGCTGCTGCCGTTCCGGCGGCCGAAATGAAATTAGGCATGCCTTCCGGAGATACGGCAAACCTGGATACGGCACAAAGACAAAGCTACGACGCCATCTCCGCCGGCTTTGGTGAAGGCTATAATTCTCCGTTGCTGCTGGTTGCAGAACCTTCCGGCTCTTCGGATAAGATTACGCCTGAAGTGCTGGGCAAGCTTGTTCAAGCTATTCAGAAGCATCATGATGTCTCCATCGTAACGCCAATGGGGATCAACCAGACCGGGGACATCGGCATCATTAGCGTCATTCCTAAATCCGGTCCGACGGACGAAGCAACGAGCAATCTCGTTCAAGACCTTCGCGCTAAAGACTCCAGCATCTCACAAAGTAACAACGTGACGATTGGCGTGACCGGTTTTACAGCCATTAACATCGATATGTCAGCCAAATTGGCTGAGGTATTCCCGCTCTATATCGGCATTATTCTCATCCTGTCGCTGATCATTCTGCTTCTCGTATTCCGGTCGATTCTCGTACCGGTTAAAGCAACGATTGGGTTCCTGCTCAGCATCGTGGCTACCTTCGGGATTACGACAGCAGTCTTCCAATGGGGCTGGCTGCATGCTTGGTTTGGCTTCGACACCGGCGGCCCGCTTCTCAGCTTTATGCCGATCATGGTATCCGGTATTCTGTATGGTCTTGCGATGGATTATCAAGTATTCCTTGTCAGCTCTATGCGTGAAGCCTATGTCCATGGGCATAAAGGAACTACCAGTGTCGTCGAAGGCTACCAGCAAGCAAGCCGTGTCGTCGTGGCGGCAGCCGTCATCATGGTGTCGGTCTTCGCCGGGTTCATTCTGACCGAAGACATCATGCTGAAGCAGATCGGTTTCGCCCTCACCATCGGCATTCTGATTGACGCCTTCTTCGTTCGAATGGCGCTTGTTCCCGCGATTATGGCTGTCTTCGGCGATAAAGCATGGTCGATGCCGAAATGGCTTGACCGTATGATCCCGAACCTGGATGTAGAAGGCGACAAACTGATCGCAGAGCTCAAAGCTGCGAATACGAAAGATACTAAGGATTTGAAGAAGGCTGCACCAAGCCGGGCACATTAATTAAAAGAAAGGACCACTGCAGAAGCAGTGGTCCTTTTTTCGTCGATAGCTTACTTATAAGCACGCATCGCTTTAAACAGTTCTTTCATCGAAGGCTTCTTCCCATACATCAGCACGCCTGCGCGATAAATCTTCGCGGACAACCAGCCTGCTGCCAGAATGGAAGCCAGCAGCGTTGCAATGGACAGCCATACTTGCCATAGCGGCGGATCGGACAGGCCGAGCCGGGAGACCATGGCGTAGGGAGCGAAGAATGGAATAAACGAGCACACCTTCATGAGCAGCGATCCCGGATTGTTCATTCCGCCGAAGATGCAGATGTAGAAGCCGGCGAGTGACAGCATCGTAATGGGCAGCACCGCCTGGCCCAGATCCTCCGTGCGGCTGACGATGGAGCCGACTGCCGCGAAGAGCGTAGCGAACAAGAAGTAGCCCGTTAGGAAGAACACCAGCGCATAGGTCACCAGAACCGGATCGATATCGTTCAGCGAAATACCCAGATCGCCGAGTTTATCACTATTCTGCGGCAAAGTCATATTGATCACAATGACCACGATATATAACGCCAGCTGCAGCAGCACGACGAGAAACATCCCGAAGATTTTGCCGAACATCGCTTTCAGGGGCGAGACGCTTGTGATGAGAATCTCCATGACACGGGAGCTCTTCTCCGCCGTAATCTCGCTTGCGATCATTTGACCGCTGATCATAATCGCCATGAACAGCATAATAATGATCACGTACACCGTTCCGAAGTCCATGCCTTGCTGGGCCTTCGTCTTCCCTTGTCCAATTGAGCCTGCACCTTCCACAGTGGAAATTTGCACGGAATCCAGCTCAATCGGCTTCGTCAGGAGCGCCTTCACATCGTCGCTCAATCCGCCTCCGCCAATGACCGCCTCCATCTTGACCACCTGAAGTGCAGCGGACAACGACGACGACACCTTCGATTCCATCAAGCTCTCAGACTTATACGTAATGGCAGGGAAATCGCTCTCCTTGCCTGGCGAGAATTCGATATAGCCGTGAATGACATCATCGGCAATGGCCTGCTTCAGGGCTTTCTCGTTTGCATCTGCCGAACCGGCGTCTGCAATGGGAACCAGCTTCAGTTCCGGCTTCTCCTGCTTCCCATAGTAAGTATTCAGCATATTGGCAATTCGCGTGGAGGTGAACAGCTCTGATTTGGCTTTCTCACTCGTGCTGTCCAAGTAGCCAACCGCAGTCGGCTTCCCTTCGCCGCTAAATTGAGAGATTAAATACGGTAAATTGATAACAATACTCATGATGACTGCAATGATAAGCGTCGTAACGAGAAAAGCTTTCCCTCTCAGTTTGTTCTTCGCCGTAAAGCCTACAACTGTCCAGAAACCGCTATTCATGGCTCTCACCTACTGTCTTAATAAAGATTTCATTGAGCGTTGGTTCCAAAATTTCAAAGCGCTGCACGCCGGTTTGCGCCATGGCCAGCTCCAGCACAGGGCGACCCGCCGCCTCGTCATTGATCAGCAGCTCATAACCATACTCCTGACGTTTCACGTTCATGACACCGCCAACCGATTCAAGGCCGGAAACGTCGCCGTCCGTTGCCAGAATAATGCGCTCCCGCGGAAACTTCTTCTTGATGGCTTTCAGATTACCTTGCAGAACCGTGTTCGATTTATGCAAAATCGTGATGTTGCGGCACAGCTCCTCCACATGCTCCATCCGGTGGGTCGAGAACAAGATACATGAACCGGCATCACGCAATTCCTTAACCGTCGACTTCAGCAGCTCCACGTTGACCGGATCCAATCCGCTGAACGCTTCATCCATGATAACGATGCGCGGCTGGTGGATGACAGCAGCGATGAACTGGATCTTCTGCTGATTCCCTTTGGACAGCTCCTCTACCTTCTTGCCGTAGTACTCCGGTACGCCGAACCGATCCAGCCAGCGCTTCAGGTTCTGATCGGCATCCCGCTTGGACATGCCGCGCAGCTGGGCGAGATAAATGATCTGATCGGACACCTTTACTTTCGGGTACAGACCGCGTTCCTCAGGCAAGTAGCCGAGTCCCTTCAACTGCTCTTTCCCATACGCTTTGCCATCATATCGAATGCTGCCGGAATCCGGATAGATCAGACCAAGTACCATACGCATCGTCGTTGTTTTGCCGGCGCCGTTGGCACCAAGCAGTCCATAAATTTCTCCCGGTGCAACCTCGAGGCTGATGCCATTTACTGCCGTCTTATCTCCATATTGCTTATAAACTTGTTCAATCGACAACGCATTCATCTTCTATAAAACTCCCCTCGCATGTTCGATATGATACTGCAAAATCTCATCGAGCTCGCTCCGCCATCTCTTTATACGTGTTTCCTTCCGCAATGGTAGCATGAATTACCAATCTCATAAACAAACGAGCCGACTCTCTCGAAAATAATAAATATCTTCTCTCTTAAATCCATACTTGCCATTCTTTAAGCTAATATGCGGCTCAAAGGTAAACAGCGACGCCTCGCTGAGCATCGTCGTGTTTCCCAGCTCGAAATATAGTCCGACATTACATGCAAAATCGAGATTTACGTAGCCCCAATCCCATAATACCAGAAAGAATCGATTCCCTTACTGCGCATGAAGCTTTCGGCTCTGTGAACGATGTCACGCTCCGTTACTCCTTTACGAATAAAGGTTTGTAAGTCATTCATCGTTTCTCTCGCAATCGATTGGACTAGGCGGTAATTGGCCAAATGCTCCATGTGCACGCTGCCCCACTTTCTTCCTGTGCTTATATAAACCAGTAATGCCAACGATCAGTACGCTCACGGAAGAAATGAACCGAAGGATGAATGCTTTTAGAATAGCGGCATCATCCGGCCCATTGCCGACGGGACCAACCCGTGGCCTGTACGCATCCCAATAGGCCAATATGGCCAAACAAATCATAATAGACGCCGCGACTATGACGAACACGTATCGCTTCAATGGGCTTCTCTCCTCACTGCTGGTCAGGTTACTCCATTATAAAAAACCAGTTCCGTTCTTGTAAACAATTGGAAACAAAAAAACACCTTGCCAGAGCATCATACCTGCTCTCGTTTGGTGCCGGGTTTCTCATTTACTTGATTTACGATACGAATAATCTCTTCCTGCTCTTTCATTTTTGCAGCAATATCATAGTAGATATCGCTGAGCTGCGGCGGCGGAGACTCATCATCATTATAAATACCCGGGAAGCTCCCCAACCGCTCCTGCTTAGAGCTGCGAAGAGGCGGAAGCTTGGCGATCTCACGTTTCAAGATAAAGCGAAGAAGCAGTGCCGATACAAGCATCGTAGCTCCCGACTTCCAAGAGTCCGTAAATCCCAGCACCAAGATCGCGAATAGAATCGCCGGATAAATAAACAGCAGCGTAAAAAGCAGGATTAGAAGTTTTGTCAGGAATGATTTGAAAACCTCCATACGTACCACCCCTGCCCCAGTTGTTACTTATGTGTATGCCGCGAGGGGTTATCCATATTAAAATAGAACTATAAAACGAGTATACAAGGAGGCATTACTTTGACAGCAATGATCTTGTCAGGTGAACCGAGCGCTATCGTCATCCGAACGGAGGACAGTTGGCAAACACTTGCCCGTGCCGGAGCGGATAGATGGGAAGCGGCGGGACTGGCACTTACGATGAAACGCAGAGGGAATGTCATCTCGCTTGAGCTGGAAGCGCCAATTCTGCCCGTTCGCACAATCAAACTGCGCTGGAATGAAACGCCGGCAGGAAATCTGCTCCTCCTCGGCGATCACTGGGAGCGCGGTTACGGAGACTTGGAATGGCGAGGTATCGTGCCGGAGCGCGTAATGCCTTGGTATTTTCTCGCTCACGATGGGCTGCGCACAGCAGGTTACGGTGTGAAGACAGGCGCGAATTCGCTCTGCTACTGGCAGCTTGATTCAGATGGCATAACGTTCACTGCTGATGTCACGAGCGGCAGCGGCGGCGTATGTCTTGGTGCGCGTACACTTGCGGTTGCCGATATCATTTATGATCCGGGCACGCTTGGCGAAACGCCTTTCGCAGCGGCAAGGCGTTTCTGCGCCTTGATGTGTGACAAGCCTTTAATGCCGAAGCAGCCCGTATATGGCGGCAATAACTGGTACTATGCCTACGGGGAAAGCTCTCATAGGGAGATTTTAGAAGATTCGCGGTTTATTTCTTCGTTATCTTCGAATACGCTCAATCGTCCGTATATGGTCATTGACGATGGCTGGCAGTCAGCCAAAGACGACGGCGGCAGCTGTAATGGCGGACCGTGGATAGGGAACAGCAAGTTCCCTGACATGGAACGGCTCGCCGGTGAAATGAAAGAGATCGGCGTGAAGCCCGGCCTCTGGTTCCGTCCGCTCCTGACGACAGAGCAGGTACCTGCAGAGTGGATTCGTTACAAGGAAGCATCCACCGGCGGCAGTGTGCTCGATCCTAGCATTCCGGGCGTACTGTCCCATATCCGCGAATCGGTAGAACGAATGGTAGGTTACGGATTCAATATGCTGAAGCATGATTTTACGACGTACGATATGCTCGGTCAGTGGGGCTTTACGATGAAATCGAAGCCTCATGCACTGCCTTATCCGTTCCATGATCGTTCCAAGACAACCGCCGAAATTACGCTCGAGTTATACCGTACAATTGCCGAAGCTTCCGGGCAGGCGGACATTATTGGCTGCAACACCTTTAGCCATCTTTCCGCAGGACTGTTCGAGATTCAGCGGACCGGCGATGATACAAGCGGACGCTGGTGGGAGCGGACTCGCTACATGGGCGTGAACACGATGGCTTTTCGCATGACGCAGCATGGCACCTTCTATAGCCACGATGCGGATTGCCTGGGCTTAACGAAGGACGTGCCATGGGCTTACAACCGGGAATGGCTGCGCCTGCTTGCCGGCAGCGGCACTCCGCTGTTCGTTTCGGCCGATCCGGCCATCGTTTCGAAGGAGCAGGAGCTCGCACTGCGCGCCGCTTTTGAACTGGCGGCTCAGCCGCTGCCGGTTGGCGAGCCGCTGGATTGGCTGCGCACGACATGTCCGAGCCGCTGGGTGCTGGGCGGTGAAGAAACTTCGTTCCAATGGAACGAGGTTTCCGCAGAGCTGCTGGATGAGAAGGATAACGGCTGGTGGGTATAGTCGCAATTAATAACGCAAGCCCCTGATCCTGATCAGGGGCTTGTTTTCCATTAGTTAGCCAGCTATCTATAACCAAACTTGTCTCACTACCATATAGTAACTAGTAATAGTCACATCATATAAAGGAGGACGAGTTATGCCCATCTATGATTCCGGTCCGATTTGGAACGGCCAAGTTCCGCAGATCACAAGCCTTGCGATTTGTGTCTTCACGACCGACCGACAGCCTGCCGCCGCAGCCATCGAAGTCTATCAAATCGTGCCGTCCGGCTCCGGATCCGGCGAGAAAATCCCATATGTCATGAAGCTGGTATCGCTTAATCCGATCGGAGAGCCCAACTCCAGCTATACGCTGGACAATGTATATGCAGGTGTCAATGTCTTCGGCGTTCGTATTGAGACAAGCGGCATTGGGGGCAGTAACGTTGCTTTTACCGTTGGCGTCACTTGGGACCATGTTCACGTCGAGGATTACTTCCTCATTGGCAGATGCGAGTGACCGTTTTGCTGCATGAAAAAACAGTCCGTGGGTCGACATCCCCGGACTGTTTCTTTATGTGGCTATTCCGACTTACATATCCGCTCATGCAGAAAATCAACCAGATGCACGGCTTCCATCTTGCCGCTCATGCCATGCTTCTCGATGCCAAGCTTCATCTGCAGCAGACAGCCGGGATTGCTTGTGAGCAAGTAATGGGCGTCTGTTCGTTTCACATGGTCCATCTTATGATCCAGAATGTGGCCGGCCATCTCCGGCTGGGTCAAGTTATAAATGCCCGCCGAGCCGCAGCAGCGATCCGCCTCGTAGAGCTCGATGAACTCCGCATTCGCCACGCTGCGCATCAGCTTGCGCGGCGCTTCGGAGGAGCGCATCGCGTTGCGCAGATGGCAGGAATCCTGGTACGTGATGCGGACCTTGTCCGTGGAGGCGAAGCTAACGCCGCCTCCGCAGGAGCCGCCGCATCCGGCGGCAGCGGTTTCGGCCGCTGCCGCGCTGGCGGTTTCGGCCAAGCCCGAGCGAGGCTTCGCGCTGCCTCCGCCGCAGCTAGGCGCAGCGGCAGCCTTGCTCGCCGCCACGGCCAGCGTCGCCGCGTCCTGCAAGCGGCCGTGCTCCACGAGCAGCTTGCTCACATCAAGCGTGCGCTTCGCAAACCAAGCCGCGCCTTCCGCCCACTGCGGATCATCGTGCAGCAGGTGGTCGTATTCCACCAGCAGCGCGCCGCAGCCGCCGGCATTGGAAGCAATCCAATCGACGCCTGCGGATTGGAACGCCTTGATGTTGCGCTTGGCCAGCTCCTTCGCTCCTGCTTGCTCGCCGCTGTGCGCATGCAGCGCGCCGCAGCAATTTTGCGTCTCGGGAATGACGACGTCGAAGCCCGCTTCATTCAGCAGTTCAACCGTGTGCTTATTCGTTTCCGTGAACAACACATCCATAATGCAGCCCCGGAACAAGCCGACCGTTCCCACCCGCTCCCCTTTCGCCGGATGGTGGGAGCCGATTTGCTCAACCACGCCGCGATACGAAGCGTCCGGCAAGATGCTCTCCATCTGTCCCATATGAGCCGGAAACAGCTTCATGAAGCCAACGCCGCGAACGAGCTTGCGCAATCCCGACTGCTGATAGATTTGCAGCGCTCCCCCGAGCAGCCGCATCCGTTTCTGATGCGGAAACATGCCATCGAATGCGGTCTTCCGTGCCAGTTTTACCCACCACCGGTGGCTAGTCGTATGCTGCTCGATGGAGTCACGCGCCTGCTCCAGCAGCTGACCGTATTTTACATCCGCAGGGCATGCAGGCTCACATGCACGGCAGCCCAAACAATGATTCATCTGCGTTTCGAACGCATAGTCCGGATCCATGATTCCATCCGCCACGGCCTTCATCAGCGCGATTCGTCCACGCGGCGATTCCGCTTCGATGCCCGTTTCGCGGAAGGTCGGACATGCCGGCAAACAGAAGCCGCAGCGCATGCAATTGGTAAGCTGATCGTAATCGAGCGTACTCTTCAGCGTCGTAGCGAGCTCGCTGCACTTGCCGCCTTCCTTAGATTCCAGCAGGGAGACAAGAGAGTTAGCCATGGCCGAGCACCACCCTTTTGCGCGTGGATTTGGCGAACATTTTGCCCGGATTCAAGATGTTGTTCGGGTCAAAAGAAGTCTTGATCGCCCGCATAACCTCCATGCCTGCCGCGCCTACCTTCCACTCCAAATACGGAGCCTTCACTAGGCCAACGCCATGTTCGCCCGTGATCGTGCCACCGAGCGCAATGGCGGCCTCGAAGATTTCCTCGAACGCCAGCTCCACACGATGAATTTCATCCTTATCGCGCGCGTCCGTCGTAGCTGTCGGATGCAAATTGCCGTCTCCGGCATGGCCGAACGTGCAGATCGTCACGTTATGCCGCTCGGCAATCTCGTTGATGGCAAGCACCATCTCGGCGATCTTCGAACGCGGCACCGTCGCATCCTCCAGAATCGTCGTCGGACGCAGTCTCGCCAAAGCCGTAAAAGCACTCCGCCGCGCAGTCAACAGCTTCAGCGCCTCCGCTTCGTTCTCCGCAATGGAGACGCGTTCCGCATGCTCGCTGCGGCATATATCCGCGATCCGCGCAATATCCCGCTCCACCATCTCCGGATCGCCATCCTGCTCGATGAGCAGAATCGCGTCCATATCAAGCGGAAGCCCCAGCTTCGCAAAATCATCCACGACTCGAATCGTCGGATTATCGAGAAACTCCAGCGTCGCCGGAATAATGCGGTTCTCAATAATCTTCGAAACGGTGCGCGCCGCGCCATACAGATCCTTATACATCGCCAGCATCGTCTTCTTCGTCTTCGGCGGCGGGATCAGCTTCAGCGTCGCTTCCGTAATAACCGCAAGCGTACCTTCCGATCCGACCAGCAGCTTCGTCAAATCATAGCCGGCAACGTCCTTCATCAGCTTGCCGCCGGTACGAAGAATCTCGCCATTTGCGAGTACGGCTTCAAGGCCAATCACGTAATCCTTCGTCGTCCCATATTTCAAGCCGCGCAGTCCGCCGGAGCACTCGGCAATATTGCCGCCGATCGTCGAAATCGCCATGCTGCTCGGGTCCGGCGGATAGAACAGGCCAAGCTGCTCCACATGCGTAATAAACTGCTTCGTATTCAGGCCAGGCTGCACGGTAGCGGTGAGATTCTCGAGATCCACCTCAAGAATACGGTTCATGCGGTGCATGACCATGACAATTCCGCCGTGGACCGGTACGGTTCCGCCGCATAGATTCGTGCCGGAGCCGCGGCTGACAACCGGGATGCGGTGCTCCTGAAGCAGCTTCAATATGGCTGATACTTGCGCCGTATTCTCGGGATAAATGACGCCATCCGGCAGCGATTGCAGCATCGGCGTTCCGTCGTAGGAATGCGTAATTAACGATTCCGGATCGTCTTTGAACCACTGCTCGCCAACGATAGCGCGCAGCTTGATTTTGACCGTGTCATGAAGCATATAAGAGTTCCCCCCAGCGATAAATAGATCAGGTCGTCTGATGACTTTGCTTTGAAAAAAGTATATCATAAGATGGAGAAATGGAACATCGATAATTAGCCGTCATTTTGACGACGCCACCCGCTCAGGAGGATTCTCCCTATGAATATGAACGAACGCCCGCTCAAGAGTAATGAATGGGTTTCTCGCGAGCTTTATAATCGGATTACATCCGGTGCCATTCTTCCCGGCGACAAGCTTCCGTCCGTTGTTGACCTCGCCGCCGAATACGGCGTCGGTCGCTCTACTATTCGCGAAGCGCTAAGCGCGCTCAAAGCGAAAGGACTGCTCGATATTCGTCAAGGCGGCGGCACCTTCGTCAAATCGCCTGATCCCGGACTGCTCGAGGACAACTCGCCCGCCGCCCTCAAGGAAGACTGGCTGGATCGCGCCGATTCCCTGCTTCAACTGCTGGAGGTGCGCAAAGTGCTCGAAACCGGCTGCGCCGCACTAGCCGCTAAACATCGCAGCGCTGACGATCTTGCTGCCTTGCACGAGACGCTGCAGCAGATGGAGCAGCGGCTGCCTGATGAAGCCTTCAGCGAGCAGGCTGATGTCCGCTTGCATGAGCAAATCGCGGCCGCGACCCATAACCCGATGCTCATCGAGCTCATGAAGTCACTCTCGATCCGGCTGCATGAGAGCATGCGCGATACGCGTTCCCTCTGGTTCTATGCCGAACGTCAGTCCGCGCGCAGGCTGCTCGAAGAGCATAGCGCCCTCGTTGATGCGATCGAACAGCAGAATGAAGCACTCGCATCCTCGCGCATGGAGATTCATCTCGCCAAAGTCGAGCAGGTGCTGCGCGACAAAACCGGTACCCTCTAGCAAGCAGAGCATCGGTCAACAACAAAACCGGTACCCCATAGCGGAGATACCGGTTTTCGCTCTGCACATCCTATAGATCTTCTTCGATGACAGGTATACGCAGCACATTCGGATCGGTGAATATATCACATTCATCGCGGCTCGTGCTGGAAAACTCCGACACAATCGCGCCTTCGCTGCCCGCCTGGAACCAATGCTTCGTGCCAGGGGAGATGGTATATTGCTCGCCCGGATTCAGCTCAATCTCATGGAACACCGTGTAATACGGCTCACTGCCTGCCGGGACTTTCGCTTGAATTGCGGCAGCTGGCTCTCCTTCGACATAGAGCCACACTTTGCCGAATCGGCAGCGGAACGTTTCCAGCTTGCCGGGATCCGCACCAACCGGTGGATGCAGATGCTCAGGACAGGTTTGGCCGGCGAACAAAACAAGCTCCTTCGCGCAATAGCGATCATTATTAATATACGTAATGAGTTCGAGTCCTTGCGTTTCCAAATCCTCTAGTCCGAACGTTGCGACCTCTATATTGTCACGTTCCTCCGCTGTCAGCACAATACCGACTTGACCAAATAATTCCGCCGTCCGCTGCTGCGCGGCCCGCACTTCGCTTCTCTTCACGCTCATCCGCCTCCTTATGATTCGGCCATTCGCTTTCGTTTCACCGTTTCTCCCTTGGCCCATACCAAACGCCTTCTGCAGCTTGCCCCTCCGCCTCCGCAGTCACCGCGGCACTTGCACTACTCCAGCCTGGCAATGCCAGCGTCACCGCTTTTCTTTGCCAACCTGCCGCCATGCGCTGCTGCACGGTTTCCCATGCCGGAACGCCGCTCGTCGCATCCGCATGCTCTACATTGCTGGCACCAACCGCTACCGCGCCATTCAAGACCGCTTCAGGACTCAACCCCTTCAGCAATCCGGCTATGAAACCTGCAATCGTGCAATCCCCCGCACCGGTTGTCCCCACTACTTCGACCTCGAAGCATGGCACTAGCAGCTCGCGGTCCAGCCATGCATCTACATCCGTTGGTGCGCCAGCCCCCATTGCCGCCAGCTTCTCGCGATTGTCCGTTGTCCGCAAATAGAGACCGTGCTCGCCCAGCTTCAGCACAACTACGCTGACACCAAGGTCCAGCAGCTCTTGCGACAGTTGCCGTAGCAGCGAACCATCTGCAAAAGGCAGCAAATCATTCGTATCATGAACGGACAACAGCCGATCA
The DNA here is from genome assembly GCF_059383835.1 of Paenibacillus sp. J22R98. Lineage (NCBI taxonomy): Bacteria > Bacillati > Bacillota > Bacilli > Caryophanales > Paenibacillaceae > Paenibacillus > Paenibacillus sp. J22R98. Next base: position 51,210 of record NZ_JBXENW010000015.1, on the reverse strand, counting down.
TACTCTTCACGCCTAAGCATATACAGAATCTCCTCGAAGCTGGGCAGGAACACATCAACGTTCGGCAGCGCTTTCACAAATACGCTTCGCCAGTCCGCCAATCCTGCCGGCGACTCCGGATCCGGTTTCGCCAAGTCCAGCGATACCGTGAGCCCTGCTTCCTTCACGCGCGACAACAGCTTCGCCAGCTCCGTTCCGCCATCCTCGTACATGTTCCGCATGAGCGGCGGGTAGCCAAAATGAAACAAACGCGCGCCTCGCAGCGCTTCGACAGGTAAATCATTGGCCGAATACGTATCGTTCGCCCCCGTGCAATGGAGGAAGATCCGGTCTATATTCGGCGGACTGATAACGAGCGAGTAGGAAGTGTGCTCACCTGCGGCGACTATCATCCCACCTGCAAGCTCTTGCCCGTACCCGCGCAGCACATTCATAATCGCTCCGCCGAACAAATCATCGCCGATCTTCCCCATCAGCTTGGTTCCTAAACCAAGCCGGTGCAGCGCAAGTCCCGTGTTTGACACAGCCCCGCCCGTTGAAATGACGGCAGCGCCAATATCCACCAGCTTGCCCGGAACGAGTATCGCCCCCATTCCGTCCTTCTTCGCCTGCATAGCAGGGATAACATCCAAACAAATATGTCCTGCCACTACGACTTCGACGACATTCATGTTTGCGCGTGCTGCGCTCAAGGTTAATCCCTCCAGTCGATCGATACGGTTTCTCCGGTGCGCTGCGATTCCAATGCCGCCGTAAACAAGAGGTGGCTGCCGTGCGCCTCTTCCGGGGTTGCGCAGTAAAATGGCTGCTTCATCCCAGCTTTGCCGCTGACAAGTTCATCGCAGAAGGCCGCCCACATTTGCAAAATCGAATCCGAAAACCCAAACTCGAAAATCCCGCCCGTAATCGTCCCATACGCCGACTTGTACGGTACATCCACCGTATGCCAGGCCTGCTGCTTACCCGGTGAATAAGGGAGCGATGCTACCTGCTTTGGATTTTTCGTGCTGAATTCCGCTGACATCTCCGTTCCTTGGATACGAATGAACCATGTATTGGCATGCCCCGGCGCAATACGTTTCGTCGATAGTACCATCGGGAATTCTTGATCAGCCGTCTCAACGTCGCAGGCTAAGATGGCATTATCCCAGGTTTCGCAAGGGACTTTATCGCCTTTGCCGTCCGGGCGTTCGGAAACAATTTTGCTCAGCAAAGCGCGAACGCTTCTCGGCTGCCAACCGAATCGCATCGGCAGGTGCAGCACGTGCATCCCCAGATCGCCCATACATCCATACTCGCCATTGGTCGCAATGCGGCGTTTCCAATTGATCGGCTTCGTTGGATCGAGGTCGCTCGAATGCCAGAAGCCTGCCTCCACTTCAATGATTCGTCCGAATTTGCCTTCATTCACCCACTGGATGATTTGATGTGCCCCGGGATAGAAAGGGAACTCCGATGAACAGCGGACAATCACCTCGGGATGTGCCACCAGCGCGGCATTAATGCGTGAATTCGCCTCTTTGTCGATACCGAAAGGTTTCTCCCCAAGCAAATGTTTGCCCGCGGCAATAATATCCACATAGATCTGCGCATGCAAATTATGCGGAACCGCGCAGTATACAGCTTCCACATCAGGATCGGACAGCAGATTCTTGTAGTCGGAATACACGCGTTCAACGCTTGGCACTTGGCGCTGAAACCACTCTGCCGCAGCCGGATTCGCATCGCATACCGCTACAATGCGAGGTTCGAATTCGACTCCCTCTAGGTGCAGCCATCTTGCCGCTGCACTTGCGAACTCCTTGCCCATCAACCCACAGCCGATGACGCCGAAACGAACGATCCGTCTGCTCATCCTACTTCGCACCCTCTCCGCCTAGAATAGCTAGTGCTTCGGATGCCGTGGCACCATGATGCACGATCGACATCAGTGCATTCGTCATCCCTGCCGGATTCGGATGCTGGATCACATTGCGTCCGTATACGATACCGGATGCGCCTTGATTCATGAGCTCCACCGTACGGTTCACGATTTCTTCGTCGCTTGCCCGGCCGCCGCCGCGAACCAGTACCGGTATTCCGGAGGCTACCTCAATAACGCGGCTATATTCCGTTACATCATCGCATGGATCTGCCTTAATGACATCCGCGCCAAGCTCTACGCCTTGGCGGACGAGCGGCATGATTTTGTTAATATCGCCGTCAACCATATAACCGCCTTTCGCCTCATTCGGCAGCATGACAAGCGGTTCAACCATAAGCGGCATCCCATATTTCTCACACTCGCTCTTCAGCAGCGAGATGTTCCGTACGCACTGATGGTGCAGCTCCGGTTGACCCGGCAGCAGCAGCAGGTTCACGCACACAGCGACGGCATCGAGCGCGACTGCCTTCTCAATCGCACGATCAACAAGCTCACTGAACAAGAAGCGAGGCAGTTCAGTACCATAGATATTCGCCGCATCCGTACGCAGTACAAGACCAGGCTTCTTCTTGCCCGGAACAGCCTGCAGCCACTTCGCTTGGCCAATGCTAAGTTGAATACAGTCCGGATTCGCTTGTACGATCGTTTCGATCGCCTGCTTCATATTCTCAATGCCCGAAAGGAAGGAAAACTCGTTGAAAAAGCCGTGATCTACCGCTACATCAAAACACTTTCCTTGCTCGCTAAACATCCGATTGAGACGTGGTGCTGCCGATGCCATATCTACCATTCCCCTCTGTTCTGTTGGAACAAATAATGTTCGTTTATAACATTATTCTATATGAGCTCCGTGCAGCTGTCTATCAAAATGTTTAAAACAAACAACTTTGCTGCCAACTACATTAAGCTTCCAGCAGCTGTACCCCGTTCTCGCTACATGCCTCAATCAACGATTGCTCCGGCAGCTGATCGCAAATGATGCGATGGATTGCTGACAGCGGAGCGAATGAGAACAGCTCCTTCGCCCCATATTTCGTATGATCGACAACGACATTAACCTCTGTCGCTTGCACGATAGCCGTCCGTTTAATTTCAGCTTCGTACATATTGGAGTTGCTAAAGCCATGATTTGCCGTTATCCCTGTAGCGCCGAGAAATACACGGTCAAATGCCATCTTCCCAATGGCCTCCACCGTTCCGGGCCCCACTAATGTTGACGTCGTTTCCAGCGCCATACCGCCTGTGACAACTGTGGTAATCCCGCGTTCTAGCAGCTCCAGCGCGATATTCAGCGCATTTGTCACTACCGTTATGTTCATGCCAGCCTTCAAATGCCGCGCGACATAGAGGGTAGTTGTACCCCCGTCAATAAATATCGAGTCGTTCTCACTCACCAGAGCTGCGGCTGCTCTGCCGATTCGATTCTTCTCCTCGGTCATGACGACGGACCGATCCTGCAGCGCTACATCCTTCGATGCCAATATCGCACCGCCGAAAGTCCGCTTTACGTAACCCGCCAGCTCCAGCTTCTCGAGATCACGACGAATCGTCATCTCTGTCACACCAAACGTTTCTTTAAGACCGGCGACCTTCACCTCGCCGCTGCTTTCCAGCATCCCGAGCAGCTGCTGCTGTCTCTCATTCATGCTCATCGACATCTCGTTCTCTCCTTTCCGCGCCGCTTTTAGCTAACGGTTAATTCCAATTCATAGACTAGCGATGCTCCCGGCTCCAGCATGAACAAGCTTCCTCGTTGCCGTTCAATTTCCATCCCTTCCACATCACAATTAGAAGGCTCTATGCCAAGAGCATGTACGCCGGCACCCGGCATCTTCCACTGCACCAGCTTCGGAAGGTTGTCGGTATTCCAGCTGAGTTTTACGGCAATTGGTGCATGATGTCCCCATGCAATCGGAAACGCCGGCTGATGGATGGTTACTGCAGCCCTATCACCCGCACGCTCAGCCAGTTCATGATAATACACACGCTCCGCATAGTCCGGATCCGGCGCATTCCAGCTGTCATAGCCCTCTACCGGAACTTCGGCTTCACGCGGCACAACCTTACCCCCATCCGGAAAATCAATCCGCGACTGCTCCGTCAGCAGCGGATAACCAAAATTCACATGATAAAGCATCATATGCGGGCAAGCTTTAAAGCCCGCATTCTCAACGACGTCGCGAATCGTAACCCGATTCTCGCCAAGCCTGCACCTGATTTCACGTCTCAGCCTTAGATGCCCGCCGAACATGGATGTTTCCTCCAGCGTTCCTGCGATACGCATCTCGTACTCGTCTCCTTCCCACCAGCCTTCGGCAACCACCTGCCTTGCAGCCGTATGATGCGCTCGGCCATGCAAACCATAGGATTGGCCATCTACTTGGCTTGGAGAACCCGCGCTTATGAGCCCGCAGGTCATTAGCAATCCACCCGAAGCGGTACGCAGCCAGCCTAATCCCTGATCATCATAGTGAGAAGGATGCACATCACCGTTCGCTGACTGCCAGGATAACGAGCCGCTACCGAATAATGCGGATGAAATATCCAATCCCTTGTCAGGCATAACATCAAACGATAAGCCTGCCCCTGTTCGAACGGACAGCACGGATGAACCTGCTTCATTGCCCTCTGTCAGCGTCAGTTTGCGAATCCCGCCAATTTGCTCGATTCGTCCAACTCTAGCTTCTATTTCCCTGCGTGTATATTGTCGTTCATGCAGCTGCATCGATTACACTCTCCTGTTCGATTCAAACATCGATTGTTCCTTATTCACATATTTTACTGGTTCACTACCTGTCTGTAAACCTAAGCCTACAGGTTGACAGCACAAAAAAGCGGTAAATCCCGTGATAGGATTTACCGCCATGCTTTCCGGCAGCTTAACCGCCGAATAGAACATCCAGTACCGGCTTCGTATGACCGCCCGGATACAAGAGATAAAGCAGCACATATACCGTAACACCGGTAATGGCCGTGAAGAACCAAATGATTGACGTAACGCGTCCCCATTTGCGATGTTTGGCGAAACGGCTCTTGAAGCCAAGCGTCAATGTAGTCAGTCCGAATACTGCACCTACTGTTGCCAGCACGATGTGGAAGAATAGGAATGTCAGATAGTAGGGCTTCAGTTCATCTGAGCCGCCCCAGTCTGTGTTGCCTACGAATATCGTACGCGATACGTAGATAATAAAGAAAAGCAAGGCAGATATAGCGCCTGCAATCATCACTTTCTTGTGAGACTCCAGCTTTCTCTTGATTGCCAGGCTCCAGCCGATTGCAACAAGAATCGCGCTAAGTGCGATAAAGGTAGTACTGATCGTAGGTAGTACCGTGTAAAGTGACAAGGAGCATCCCGTCCATTCATAAATAATCAATTAAACCTATCTATTAGTTAAGCGCACCGCTGTCCGGCAATTCGTCATCGGAATCAGCATGCTCTTTCTTATACCAATGGAAGAAGACATAGGCCAGAATCGCGCCGTACATGATTTCCTGAACAAGCTTCATGACAATACCGCCAAGCTGCTGATCCTCGGTTTGTCCCATTAGATTGAAGAAGGTTGGTCCTTTGAAGCTGGCCAGCAGAGCGCTTGGATCGCCGGATACGCAGTAACCCATCGCTTGCGCCCATACTTCCGGGTCATTATAAGTGGCATACATCGTATGGCTCGCGAAAATAATAAGCGCGCATGCAGGTGTAAGCAGCATCCCGCTAGCGAAGATATACGCCATCTTGCGTACATCCGTCAGACGGTTCCACTCCGGTATTGGGCAAGTGATTTGCCACCACATCATAAACGAAGTGACAAGTAATACCATGTAATAGATTCGGTGGATCAGAAAATGCGTCATCACGTAATCATGTACAGCCGGAACGTGATAGACCGAGAACAACATGTTAAACACCACGAGTGTAAAGATCGGATTCATCAAGGACCGATATTTCGACCAGAACGGTCTCTCAAATACGTAACGCCATATATATCCAGGAATGCCGAGCAGCAATAGCGGCGGAGCAATTAAATACGAAAGTGACATATTCACCATGTGGAACGTGAACATGAGATGACCGAGCAATTCAAGCGGCCCGCCTTGTGCTAAGTAATACAGCACCATTCCGATCACGAACCATGTTTTCTGCATCGCCGTGACACGAGGTTCATTGGGCGCATGTTTTTCCTTCCAAGGGCCAGCCAAGTAGAAATAGAGAATAACCAATGCTGTCATAAAGAAGAAAAACCACGGGCTCCATAACTCTTCAAAGCTGAAATATTGCAATCCGAGCATGATGGTACCCCTTTCCATTCACACATACATTTACAACAAAAGAGGGGGCCAACTAGGACCTCCCTCTCTTCAATTTAGAACCGTATTACCACCAAGCCCAATATTCGGCCATGATGACAATCGTGAATACGACGAACACACCCATTAGAATACCGACAATCGCGAAAACATGACCGCGGTCTTTCATGTGCATCCAGAAGCCCATTTGAATGAAGACTTGCAGAAGCGCCATCAGAACCAGCGTGATGTAGATAAACGAAGTGTTAACCTCGCCTGCAGCTACCATTGCGAATGCAATGACAGTCAGCAGAATCGAGAAGATAAAAGCAATGATATGCTTCTTAGGACCTTCGTGTTTATGGTGTTTCTTCTCTTCGGCAGCAGAATGTTGACCAGCCATTCGTTAGCCCACCTTTCCCATCAAGTACACGACGGTGAAGATGAATACCCACACAACGTCGATAAAGTGCCAGTACATACCGGCAACATATATCTTAGGAGCAGTTACGACATTTAGACCTTTTTTGAAGATCTGCGCGATCAGAATCGAAATCCAGAGAACCCCGAACAATACGTGAGCCCCGTGGAATCCGACAAGCGTATAGAACGATGTACTGAATGCGCTGGTTGAGAACTTATGACCTTCGTGAACGTAATGCGTGAACTCATAAATCTCTAGGCCCAAGAATGCAAGACCGAAGAGTACTGTGATAACGAGCCACCATACCATCGACTTCACTTTGTTCGTGTGCATCGATTGAATCGCGAACACGCTAGTCAATGAGGATGTTAACAAGATGAACGTTGCGATCGCAACGGTTTTAAGATCGAACAACTCCATTGGAGTTGGGTTGCCGTCGCCGACTTGATGACGAAGTGCCAGGTACGCCGAGAACAGCGTACCGAACAATACCGTTTCACCGCCTAGGAACAGCCAGAAACCAAGAACTTTATTACGTCCCTCGAGGGTTGCTTTTTCCGGCTCATGAGGGAGTTGGCCGTCTACGTGTGTATGTCCGCTCATGCTTTAACCCCCTTATTCCCTTGAATCTCATCCACTTCGATATGGAAGCCATGATCGTCATACACCGAACGCAAGAACATGCATGCAAGTGTAATGAGCATTCCGAATATAGCGACAATGTGATGATTTAAAATATACGCCCAAGCGCCAGTACCGTAATCGCCTTTCGCGTACATGAATCCTAGACCTGCAATGAAAAGGCCAACGGCCATGAAGAGCGGCAGAATAGATGGTGATGGCATATGGATAGGACCAAGCGGTTCAGCCGGGATCATTTCCTTTTTGCCGTCCATTTTTTCTTTCCAGTAAGCATCATATCCGCGAACGAGCGGAGTTTGTGCAAAGTTGAACTCTGGTGCTGGAGAAGGAATCGTCCATTCCAGTGTACGTCCATCTTCCCAAGGATCATTACTTGCATTACGTGGTTTCATCGAAGTAATTACAACGTTAATCAAGAACATGATTGTACCAACACCCATCAGCATTGCGCCGACTGTACTGATCATATTCAGGTTGTTAAAGCCCAAACCGTCTAGGTATGTCCATACACGACGCGGCATCCCCATCAAACCAAGGAAATGCTGTACGAAGAATGTAAGGTGGAAGCCGATGAAGAATGTCCAGAACATGATTTTACCGAGTGTTTCGTTAAGCATGCGACCGAACATTTTAGGCCACCAGTAGTACAGACCGGAGAAAAGACCCATGATCAAACCACCAACGATAACGTAGTGGAAATGGGCAACTACGAAGTACGAATCGTGATATTGGAAGTCAGCTGGTGCAGCTGCAAGCATAACGCCTGTTACGCCACCCATTACGAATGTCGGAACGAAGCCTACTGCGAACAGATTAGCCGTTGTGAAACGGATCGAGCCGCCCCACATCGTAAACAACCAGTTGAAGATTTTGATACCTGTCGGAACCGCGATCAACATCGTTGCAATGGAGAACAATGCGTTCGCAACCGGGCCAAGACCCGTTGTGAACATATGATGCGCCCAAACCATGAAGCCCAAGAAACCGATCAATACTGTTGCAAATACCATGGAGCTGTAACCGAACAACCGTTTACGCGAGAATACGCTGATGACTTCGGAGATAACCCCGAACGCAGGCAGGATCAAGATGTAAACCTCAGGATGTCCGAATATCCAGAAGATATGCTCCCATAGTACTGCATTACCGCCGTTGGTCGGTTCGAAGAAGTTACCGCTGAATACGCGGTCAAACATCATCGCTACTAAGCCAACTGTCAGCGCAGGGAAAGCGAACAAGATAAGCGCCGAAGTAATGAACGCGGTCCATGTAAACATTGGCATACGCATGAAGCTCATTCCCGGTGCACGCATGTTAATAATTGTTGCCAAGAAGTTAATACCGCCAACCAACGTTCCGATACCGGCGATTTGAAGACCGATAACATAATAATCGAGACCGTGCGTTGAGCTATAAGTCGATGTCGAAAGTGGTGCGTATGCTGTCCATCCTGCATCAGGTGCGCCGCCAGCAAACCAGCTGACGTTTAGCAGAACGCCCCCTGCGAAGAATGTCCAGAAACCAATTGCGTTAACGAACGGGAATGCAACGTCCCGCGCGCCGATTTGCAACGGCACGATCGCATTCATCAAGGCGAATATGATCGGCATCGCTGCAAGGAAGATCATTGTTGTACCGTGCATCGTAAGTAATTCGTTGAACGTATGCGCCGCTACGAAATCATTTAACGGCTTCCATAGCTGAATCCGAATCAGGAGTGCTTCCAATCCGCCAACCAGGAAGAAGAATCCGCCCGATAACAGATACAGAATGCCGATTTTTTTATGGTCAACGGTTGTCAGCCAATCCATCAGGCCACTATACCGTTTAACCGCATGTCCGTGAGCCAAAGTAGGTACCTCCTTCATTCCGTAAGTAATTAATATTCTAGCTTCAAGCCTGCCAGGTATTTCGCGATGGCATCGACTTGGTCTTGGGTCAAGTCAACCTTAGGCATCAACGTGCCCGGTTTTACTTTCTGTGGATCGGAGATCCATCTCTTCAGGTTCTCTTCAACCGTGCCTTCGTTCGCGTACTCCGCTTGGTCAGTATTGACCAGAATACCCGCTACCGATTGACGGCTTCCGACACCTGTCAAGTTCGGATAAATTTGTCCGCCGTTACCGCCGATTGCGTGGCAGGACAAGCACTGTTTATTGAGCAGTTCCGCAATTTCCTGATTCTCAGGAAGCGCGACCGGATTCTTCATAGCAGCTACCCAGCGGTCAAACGAAGCGTGGTCTACAACCTTCACTTTGAAATCCATCAAGGAGTGAGACGGTCCGCAGAGCTCGGCACATTTGCCTAGGTAAACACCTGTCTTCGGTGCTTTAAAGTACATGATGTTCACGTTACCGCCTGGATTCGTATCTGTTTTACCAGCTAGCGATGGAATCCAGAAAGAGTGAAGCACATCAGCTGTTTTCGCTTCGATCGAGATAACCGCATCGTTAGGGATGAGCAGCTCTTGTGCTGTCTTCACACCAAGGTTCGGATATTCGAACTCCCACCAGTATTGGTGAGCTGTAACTTTAACTTGTATTGCAGCAGGATCCTTGGTGTAGTCCTTCGCGAGCCCGAAGACGGACTTAACTGTTGGAACGCCGAGGATGATCAGCAGGATAATCGGAATGACTGTCCAAATAATCTCCAGCTTGTGGTTCCCTTCCACTTGAACAGGGATCGATTTGTCGCCTGGACGACGGCGAAAGCGAATAATTACATAAACTGCAATAGCGAAAACGACTAGAACGACCCCGATCATGATCCAGATCGTTAATTTCATTAGTCCGTACTGTTCTTCGGCAACCGGCCCTTGCGGTCTAAGCGTCGACAAGTCAGCTCGTCCGCAAGCTGACAGCAGCAACACCATTCCGGCAAGAAGCGGCATTAGCCGTTTTAGAACGTGCCACCGATTCATCATCAATCAACCCCACTTTTTACGTTTTCGCAGCTGCCGTAGATGGCGCAAAAAGCGGCTGTGCTGCGTGAAATCCTAGATGTTTAGACAACTTCTTCAATCTAATCACTTTATTAAATATAAAGTTGAAGGTGGTATTTGTCAATGTTCCCAGGCGTGTTCACAAATTGTTCTCATACCAGTAAAATCGCCGATTTTTACGGTTTTGCCGCTTGCCATTTTACCGTTTTGAACCACCATGTCTATCCTACATTGTGTGCAAAAACCATGGTTCTTTATGTATCGAAATAGCATGCATATTTGTTTCGCGCTAGCCCATCCTAAAGCTAGGTTAATGAAAGGAGCTACCCTTAATGAAAAAGCGAGCAGCATATCGTTTATTTCTCATTTTGATTGCCGCCTGTGCAATGGTAACCGTCATGGCCTTAAGCGGCTGCAATTACGAACGCCACGTTCAGAACAGCACGTTCGATTACGGCTCCAAGAAGAAAGGCGATCCCAAAATGCTCGGCAGCCGGATGTATGGCACCATGAGCGGATTGCCGGGACAGCACGACAATGCCTGGTTTGAATACAGCTCCCTCATTTCGAATGACGTGTCCAATATTAACGGTGTTGCCGGTGCGATCGTCATGCTTACCGATAAGAACGCCTATGTCGCAATTACAACAGACTGGACTGCAACAGGCACGCGCAAAACAGGCGGTCCCAGAGAGCAAAATAACGGCGGGACAACCGAAGGCGTCTATAATGTAGATAACGGCAGCCCTTATTGGAACAACCAAAGGGTCGCAACGCCATACAACTCTGCACTCACCATCAACGATCACAATGAAATTTCCGGCGAGTTGAAACAAACGATTGCGATTCACGTGCGCAAGCTGGCTCCGGCGGTTCAGGAAGTTCATATCTCGGCGAACAAAGAGTTCAACAACCATATGGTTCAATACGCGCAGGAAGCATGGGCGGGACACTCCCTCACGCCATGGCTCCCTTCATTTAATACGCTCGTACAGCATCAATTCGTAGGCGGAGACAAAGTACCCGAACCGATCGACAGCCAGCTTCGATCATCTCGAGCTCACATGAACCAATAATAATGATTTTGTTAATATGGACTGGCGGACTGAAGCGCAGTATGCGTTTCAGTCCTCTTTTGCGAGTGAAAAATCGCCTCTATATAATGAAGGAAAAATTCACGCCTGCATGATTCACTAGCATTAGTGTGCTCAATATATGGGTATGGCAGTCCCCTTGACAAACTGGCCCAAAACATTTATCTTTAAATTAAGATATTAAGTATTAAGACAAAAATCTACATCATTCGAGGTGAAAATCATGTCTGCCGAGACCGATCAAGAATTGCATCTCTTCATTATATTGTCTCGTGCTCATCAGTGGGTTAGCGCTCATGTTCATCAGGATATTCGTAAGCACGGCCTCAACCCAACTGAGTTTGGCGTTCTCGAGCTTCTCTATCATAAGGGCGAACAGCCGCTGCAGCAGATTGGCGAGAAGATCCTCATGACGAGCGGCAACATTACTTATGTCATCGACAAGCTTGTTTCCAAAGGATTGGCACACCGTAAAGCATGCCCTACAGATCGTCGTGTCATTTACGCTGAAATTACAGACCAAGGCAAGCAATTTCTCGCAGATGTGTTTCCGAGTCATCGTGAGGTTATTTCCAATGCAGTGAGTGGTTTAACAACGGAAGAACAAGAGCAAGCGATTCATTTATTGAAGAAACTAGGTATCGCGGCACAGAGCAGCTATGCATAGCGCTTTGTAATAGCTAGCATGCGGAACAAATATCTTAATATTAAGAAACTTTATATTTTTATTTTATGGAGGAAAATCAAGCATGAGCATGGCATTAGGTTTATTACTTATTCGATTGGTTGTCGGCTTGACCTTTGCAGGACACGGCGTGCAGAAGCTGTTCGGTTGGTTTGGCGGGTACGGCCTGAAATCGACCGGAGGCTGGATGGATTCCATTGGTTTAAAACCAGGCATTCTGATCGCGCTGGCTGCTGGACTTGCTGAGCTTATCGGAGGCTTGCTCTTCATCCTTGGTTTATGGCTGCCGGTATCGGCTGCGCTTCTTGTACTGACTATGCTTGGCGCCATCATTTCGGTTCATCGCAGGAACGGCTTCTGGATTACGGCTAACGGCATGGAATACAACATTGTCCTCATTGCAGTCGCAATTGGCATCACACTCATTGGTGCAGGCGAATATGCAATCGGCGACTGATCTAATCACAAATTCATTTATTGGAGGTCATAATTATGATACAAACACTCGTATATGGACCATCTCTTCAAGCTACAGGCGCATTTGACGGCGGCAAAATCACAGAGCAGAAGCCAATTGGCTTCTCCGGTGAAGGATCTGTCGTGAAACGAGTAAGTCCATTATTCTACTGGGCATGGGCTCATGCCAAACAAGGAGGCTATATCCCGCTTCATCCTCACCAAGCGTTCGAGATCATGACCTATGTTGTAGCCGGTCAAGCGGAACACGGCGATACGCTCGGCACCAAGAGCACGATCGGTCCAGGCGGGGTTCAGCTTATGCAAACCGGCTCAGGCGTCAGCCATGAAGAACGTTTTGTGGGACCGGACATGGAGGGCTTCCAAATCTGGTTCGAGCCATCCATCCAAGAAGCCTTGAAACGGCAGCCTACTTACAACCAATATGAGCATGAGGATTTCCCGATTGCCCAAGGCGATGGTTATACCAAGAAAACGGTCATGGGTGAAGGGTCGCCAATTTCCATTGATGCTGATGCGCTCATGTGGGATGTTGAGCTTGCGCCAGGCGCGCAGTATACGCATTCGATCGCTGGTGGACGGACTTTGACTGCTCTGGCCATTCGCGGAGATGGCTCATGGACATATTCATCGGAAGATGCGAAAGATACAGCTTTCAAACATAAAGACTTCATCTTAGCCAGAGCCGCCGAAGCCCAAGAAGCCGTCATCACGGCAAGCGGCGATACACCGCTGCGTCTCATTCTGATTGATGTCCCTACAAACGTAGATTACCCGCTCTATCCTAAACGTTAATAGTAATGGTGTGTAACAAAAAGGGATCAAAGTGCCGCCCCGGCGCTCTGATCCCTTTTCTTCTTATTTAGTGTGCTGCAGCAGGACGTTCCTTCGCTTTGTCCGCTTCGCCCGCATTGCGGGTCGCCGCTTCGCGATCTTCCAGCATCTCTTCGATTGACTTGGTTTTGAGACGGGCCGCACCTTTGTAATCCTCGCGTGTCGGAATGAGATTGCCTGCAGCGAGCCGCTCCTTCGCTTGCTCGATAGACGCACTGTACTGCGGCAGCCATTTGGCTTGCGCGACAAGCATTTCATCGACCATTTGCCAAATTTCCTTCGGATTACAGACAGCACCTACAAGCGGATCCATCATCATCGCTTGGCGGAGCAGCTTATCATCCCCATGAACGGCAGCTTCCACTGCGAGCCGTTGTACGGAAATACTCACGTTGCACACGGCCGCGCAGCCAAGTGGCAGGTCACCGACGACCGGCATGTTAATGCCATTCGCATCGACATAACCCGGCGCTTCAATGATGGCATCATTCGGCAGGTTCGCAATCACGCCGTTGTTCACGACGTTGAAGTGACCGCGGTACAACCTGCCTGTTTCCAACCCTTCAATAATGTAGGAGCCGTGCTCTTCCGAACGTTTCTCCGGGCTGTATACGTAAGGATCGCCTTTCATCCAGTTCGGGAAGTCCGTCTCGAACCAGTTCCGCCCTTCCGTACATACGCGCAAATAGCCGCCGGTTTCCCCATTGATCCATACGCCCATATCGATCCAATCCTGAATCTCATCCGCGCGTTTGCGGTACCATGGCACATACTCGCTGAGATGTCCGTTCGATTCCGTTGAATAGTAGCCGAATCTGCGCAGCATATCGATGCGCACCTTCTCCGTCTTCTGATACTCCGGATGGTTCTCGAATGCCTCAAGCACTTCGCCTGTCTTATCAACACCGTTATGCTTAACGGATATATACCAAGTCTGATGATTAATGCCTGCGCAAATAATATCGACTTCTTGCTTCTTCAGCCCAAACGCAGTCGCAATTTGATGATGACCGCCTTGAACGCCGTGGCAAAGTCCAATTGTACGCACGCCGCCGTATTTGTTGCAGGCCCATGTCAGCATCGCCATCGGATTGGCATAGTTGAGCAGCAGCACATCCGGTCTGGCTACCTCGCGGATGTCTTTACAGATGTCTAGCATCGCGGCAATCCCGCGCTGGCCGTACATGATTCCGCCTGCACAGAGCGTATCGCCAACACATTGGTCTACGCCATATTTTAGCGGGATGTCGACATCATGCTGGAAGGCTTCCAAGCCGCCGATCCGGACGACGGTAAGTACGTATTTGGCATCCTTTAATGCTTCTCGGCGGTCGGTCGTCGAATGAATTTGGATATGAAGCCCATTCTCGATAATGTCTCGTTGGCACAGCTGTGTCACCATGTCCAGATTGTGCGCATTAATGTCCGTAAACGCAAGCTCGATGTCGCGAAACTCGGGCACCGCAAGCAAATCACGCAGCAATCCTCTCGTAAATCCGATACTGCCCGCTCCGATAAACGTAACTTTAAAAGACATGCTAAACCCTCCTGAGGTTAATGGAATAGGATACACGTTCATTACCCTCATTCTAGCAGGAGCTCCAAGAATGCGTTTCCACAAATCCAACCGGATTGCGCCAAGCATGTCAACTATTGCAACTGCTTATCGAAGCCTTGCATCGTTTCGATGGATTTTCGATAAGCCGCAGGAGACATTCCGGTCACTTTCTTAAACAGCATGCTGAAATACTGCCGGCTGTTCAAGCCGATATAATCGGCAATATCGATGATCGGCACATCGGAGCGCGCAAGCAGCATCTTAGCTTTCTCCACGCGCAGCTCGGCCAGGTATTCCGTGATCGTCACATTCATATTCGCCTTGAAAATCCGCTGCAAATAGACCGGGTGCAAGCTTACAGCGGCAGCAACATCCTTCGCCTGGATATCGCAATCATAATGCTGATGGATGTATTCCGTTGCCTTCCTTACATAGCGGTGATGCTGCCCCTGAGCCACATCCTTCGCTTCATCTGCCGCGAGCCGTGCCACACGAACGAGCAGCTGCGCAAGCAGCAAATGCGTCATACTCCGGCGCTGCGCTCCGCCGGTATCCATCTCCATGACGATACTCTTGAGCGTATGATGAATTTCATTGGGATCCCGCAGCACGATGGTACTAACCTTGCGGTCAAGCAGCTCCGCCAGCGCTTCATGTCCTTGAGCAAGCTGCATCATGGACGGGTATATGCCCTCGCATTCCGTGAATATAAACTCGACATTGAGCATCCGGCACGGACTTTCTTTCGGTACGATAAGCTTATGCGATACGCGGGCATCCAGTAAGATCAGATCGCCTTTGCGCATCTGGAACACATCATTCATCGTCTCCACCGTACATGTACCGGAAATGACATACATAATCTCGATGGCATCGTGAGCATGAAAGTCCATATCGTAGTCGAGCCACTGCTTATAATAGTAAGCCACGATGTTTGGGCGGAAATCTCCGCTTTCTCTCCAATGAGGATCGTATAGGCTGTAAGATCGCATACAAACATCCGCCTCCATGTTCATCGATTAGTGGGTAGACTCCCAGCTACATATAGACAGCTTATTAGCTTATCGTTCAAGCGAACCGCGCCTCAGTGACTTCTGCAGCTGGACGATCAAGTAGCTGAGAATAACGCCGACGATCACTCCAATCGCAAGGTCATGGGTCACGACAACCGAAGCCACAGTAACGACCATGACGATCGTTTCGCTGGCTGGGACCGAACGCATTTTGAATACCGATTTCCAGTCGAATATCGCAATACACACCATCAGCATAATGCCAATAAGGGCTGCCATCGGAATAAGAGCGAGCAGATCGCCAAGCACGACAACGAGCAGTAAGAGGAATAACGCCGCAACGAGCATCGAGAGTCGATTCCGGCCCCCCATCTTCACATTAAGAACAGACTCCGCAACAAGCGCGCAGCCCGCCATGCCGCCGAAGAACCCCGCGATGAAATTCGCAATCCCTTGGCCTCGCATCTCTCGGTTCTTGTCCGTCGTTTCGCCCGTCATCTCATCCAACAGGTTCTGCGTCAGCATCGTTTCGGTGAAACCGACAACGGCCAGAGACAGCGAGTAAGGCAATATAATGAAGAACGTTTCCCACGTAAATGGAATACCCGGCAGTAAGAATGAAGGCAGCGAAGCATCGATGGCTGCAATATCGCCGATTCGAGTGACGTCGCTGATGCCAAGCGCCCATACTAGGATTGTCAGCAAGGCCACGGCAACAAGCGGCGACGGCACCGCTTTGAAATATCGTGGGAGAATATAAATAATGAGAAGTGCTGCTGCAATCAACACGTACATCATGAAAGACGCATCCACCAAGTAACGCAGCTGGGAGAGGAAAATCAGTATCGCAAGAGCGTTTACAAAGCCCGTTAACACCGGCTGCGGTACGAAACGCATCACTTTGCCAAGCTTGAAGACACCCATTACATATTGAATAACACCGGTCAAGACCGTCGCGGCGAACAAGTAAGCAATCCCATGCTCCTTCACCAGCGTCAGCATCAATACTGACATGGAGCCGGCTGCCGCCGAAATCATGCCGGGCCTGCCACCCAGGAACGTAATGACTAGCAAAATACAAATCGTCGCGTAAATCCCTACTTGGGGCGGCACTCCAGCCATAAACGAAAACGCCAAGGAGTCGGGTATTAAAGCAAGTGTCGCCGTCATGCCGGCAAGCACATTGAGTCTGACATCCGATGTCCATTGGTCACGCCAAGTTCCAATCACGAACCGTTCACCTCTACCTATAGTAATAGATACCGAAATTTCGCTATTCTATCGGTTAGCATAACCCCCGATTCCACGGACGGTCAACGTTCTTTTTTGAGCGTTTCCATATATGAAAAAAAGCCCGCAAACTGGCCCCTTTAGAAGAAAGGCACAGCTTACGGACTAGATTGTAATTAGCGAATACGATATTCGTCAAAATAGCGAGGGAGAATCGTCGTCGAAGCACCTGGCTGCTGAGGGAGCGTGTAGAAACCGTCAACGACAGTAGCCGGTTCTTCAAAAATATGACGAATCCACGGGATGTACTCCAGCATAATCGCATTTTGCGTGGAAGCGACCAAATGCTGATGGATTTGGCCCATATCCCCAACATGCGGGCAAATCGGCAAATCATATGCTGCTGCGAGGCCGGCAACCTGCAGCCATTCCGTAATGCCTGCTACACGTGTCACATCGACTTGAACGTATTCAACCGCGCCTTGGTGGATGTAGTCACGGAACGCATATTTATTGTAAACATGTTCGCCGAGTGCAATCGGCACATTCAATTCATCCGCCAATTTGCGGTGCCCGGCCACATCGTCCGGATTGAGCGGCTCTTCCAGCCACATCAGATCAAACTGCTCCAGCTTCTTGCCCCACGTCATCGCCGTTGTAATGTTCCACTGCTGATTCACATCGATCATCAAGCCGATATCATCGCCAATTGCTTTGCGTACCGCTTGCACACGATCAAAGTCCTCACGCGGATCCGGTTTGCCAACCTTCATTTTCACAGCCGTGAATCCTTGATCCACAATGCCGGCAATATCCGAAAGCAGACGTTCCTTGCTCCAGTTGAGCCAGCCGCCGTTCGTATTGTAGGCTTTGATTTTCTCCGGCTTATGACCGCCGAGATACTTCCAGAGCGGCAGATTCGCTGCTTTGGATACGATATCCCATAGCGCGATATCAACGGCAGCCAGCGCCATATGCGTAATACCAGCCCGGCCGATCCAGTGCATCGGTCCAAAACGCAGCTCGTCCCAGATCTGTTTGATCATCGTCGGATCCTTACCGATCAGCACAGGAGCATAGTAGCGATCGATCGTGTCCGCAATCATCTCGTCACCCTTCGCTGTCGTTCCCGTGTAACCGTACCCCGTAATGCCCTCATCCGTTTGAATTTTGATGCCCGTCACGCCCCAATGAGTCGCCACGTTGATTGCATCGGTAATTGGTGGCGTGATCGGTACATGAAGGATAAAGCTTTGCGCGCTAACAATTTTCACAGTTATTCCCTCCGGTTGTTTGGCCGACTCTGAAAGGGTAAGGAGACAAGCCCCTCACTCCCCCAGTGGCGACGAATATTAGAATATAGGTCCCTTAAAACGTGCTTGCTTTGTGCGTATCCGGACACCAGCGTGCCGCGCGATATTGAGAAATGAGCACATCGACGGCTTTCTCCGTTCGAATGGCTGTCAGCGCCTCGAAGGCATATGCGCGTGTATAGCGGTCCGAACTAAGCAATCCTGACTGCAAACCGGATACGACTAGATCCGGATCACCGAACTTCCCGATGCGAAGTAAGGACAGTGCTGCCGTATAGCCGATTTTGTTCTTGATATATTCCTGGTTGTAGACATATGAGCCATTGCTGCCTGCAGCCTCATTCTCCGATTGCTCCTGCTCGACCGCTTCCTCCAGTACACGAACGAGTGCTGGAATTGTTAGTTCAACCGCACCGCCAATCATCCCAAGCGCTTCTACAGCGTTACGGCGAACCCATTCGCTGGAGTCCGTGAGTGCAGCTATTAATGCCGGTACTGCAGATTCAGCCTCTATTCCGATCATGCCGAGTACAAAAGCGGCATGCGCTCTGCTGTTCTCCTCTGCATGCTCAAGCACTTCGATCAGACTCGGCACAGCCGCAGCCCCTGCTGCTTGAAGTCCATAAGCTGCACGCTGCACCGTTAATTTGGATCCATCCTTAAGTATGCTGATCAATTGCTGCATGCTACCCGATCCGATATGACCCAGCGCATAGGCTGCGTTCAAAGCCACATCTTCAGTGGTATCGTGAATCAGCGCTGCAAGCTTCGGCGCTGCAACTGCGGCCGCTTCGCCCATTAGGCCCAGTTTGTCGGCAGCACGTCCGCGACTAATCGCATCTTCGCTCGCCAGCATTTCAATCAGACCCTGTACCTCGTCTTCGTTACCGGTGATGACAGGCTTAAAGGTCTTCTCTCCTCTGAGCCAGTTCCATGCATCATGCCACAAGTTAAGATGCGCTGCCGGTGCTTCGACCGGAAACACCGGCGAAGCATTCTTATGATTCCAGCTCGGCGATACCGGCTCCCGCAGACGAACGAATTGGAATTTCAGCATGTAACGATCGAGATTCGAAGTGTTCAGCGATGCTTTATGCCAGATATCAAAATGGACTAAGGCAATCGTTCCCGCTTTGCCTGTAGGTAAAACCAGCCCTTCACCCGGAAGCTTCTCGTTGTACTGGGAACCCGGCATAATCGCCGTTGGTCCCATCTCTTCGGTAATGTCCTGCGTGTAGTAGAACATCATTACCCACCATGGACGATGACTGCGCATCGAAGACCAGAAGCCGTCCTTATGCCACTGCCCTCCGCCCGGTGCTTGATTTCCCGGTTGGTTGTAATGCATGTGCCGGTGGGGATGCATATAATAGTCAGGTCCGAGGACGCTTGTCAGTGCACCTTTAACCGTCGGCGTATCGAAGAAGCGCTGGATATCTGGCACACGCGGCAAAATATTATTGCCCGGGTTGCCTTCATTTTGCAGGACATAATCAATTTGTTTCATGACACTTTGATGCAGTTCAGACGGCAATTCATTGTGTAAAACAACGAATCCATTGGTTATAAATGAGATCATCTGCTCGTCGCTTAGCAAATTCATTTCATTAAGCACTAAGATGCAGCCCCTTCATTCGTCAGTTAATGTGTTATATTTAATGTAAACGAGAAGGTGGATTTTGTATTTAGCATACAGTCATCCAGTTGCACAATAGTCAGGTAGTTTTTAACCAAACGCGTTAAAGGAGATTGCTGCCATGGATTTTTCCAAGTTCCATCCCTATGTCTATTACGCGACCAAATATGCCTTCTATCGCGGACAGACCAGCTATAACCGTTATGTTTATTCAAGCTCCATCTATATCGTGACCGAAGGGAAGGGCATCTTCGGCTTGCGCGGCGAGCAATACGAAGCGCTGCCGGGCATGATGGTCTACATGGAGGCCGGACAGCCGCATGATTGGATCGCTGACGCCTCCGACCCTCTGGTGCATGTTTGCTGCTATTTCGATTGGTATTATGTAGACAGAACCGAAGTGTTCAAGAATCACGCCGCTCCGCTATGCTACGACTACGCCCAACTGCGAACCGAGCTGGTAGGTGAAGCATTCCCATACCCGTTGCCCGAAATCTCTACGATCAGTACTTCACTGCTCAACTGGACTGACCTGCTGCAGAGAAGCTTTATATCAAGCGAGCATACGACGGAGCGAACCTTTCTGCGGAGCATGGCTGCCCAAAGCCATTTTGCCATATTTATTAATCATTTCTTAACCTACTCGCTTCAAGAGAGGCACATCCCAGACCCTCGGGTCGGCAGACTGCTCGAACGCATTGAGGTGGATTTAATCAATGGCCATGAAATTGATTTGGACAACTATTCGGAGTCGCTTGGCGTAAGCCGCGGTTATTTCTTCGAGCTGTTCAAGAAAACAACGGGTTTATCACCGATTCAGTACATCAATCAATTCCGCATCAACAGAGCTAGGGAAGATCTGCGCTCCTCCAATTTGAGCGTTATGCAGATCGCGGACAAATACCATTTCAATTCCGTTCACTACTTCTCCCGAATGTTCAGCAAATACGCCGGCATGTCTCCCCAGGCTTATCGCGAATACGAGACTTCAAACAAAATTCCACTCTAAAACAAAAAGCCTGGCAGTGTAGTCACTGCCAGGCTTAAGGGTATAACAATCACATTTTAATCCATCCGAACCTAGCCGCTGTGCACATCCGCTCTACGGAAATACAAGCCAATGAAGAGAAGCGGAACGAAGAAGGCGATCAGCATCGTCGTCACTCCGATTGAAGCCGTGTTATGAGCAGGCGACATGTTGGTAACCAGATTAAGCGGTACGCTCCACGGATAATACATAATGAATCTGGACTGCATGATGGTGAGCTCCGAAACGACGGCAAACACGCCAAGGCCCATCGCCGGAATATAACTGCGCCACATAAGAGCTACTGCTGCCGCAATTGGCACTAGGGCGTATTGCAAGATGAAGAGCAGTCCATATTTCCCGGCTACTTTACCAAATACAGCTAAAGTAGGCATTTCGCTTGTAAACAAGAAGCCTGTACCGAAAGTAATCAAGAAAGCTAACAGGATTACTGACAACAGCACCGGAATGGCAATGATAAATTTCGCAGCAAGCACTTGATTGCGCGAATGAGGCCCAGTCAATAGATTATTCACGGTGCGCTCTTGGAACTCCCTTGCGAATAAATAACCAGCTAATAAAGCAAATAAGGCCGGGCACATCAGCATCGTCAAAATCACCAAATTATAATCAAACAATTGCGCCCAATCAAAGGATTCCGAGTTGTTCAATTGAATGAAGAACACAAGAGCCCCGGGAAGCAGCGCGCCAAGCAAAATCAGCCAAAGCATGCGGGAATTACGCCATTTGAACCATTCACAGGCAATGAGATTAAGCACGGGCCGTACCTCCTTCCACAAGTCGCACGAAGTAGTCTTCAAGCGAATCCTTCATGGCGGAAAGGCTATTCACGAGAATGCCTTCCTTCACGAGCAACCGATTCATCTCGCCCGGCATCAATCCTTCATCATAAACACGCAGCCAGCCGTCCTCATCGACTCGGCAATCGCGAATGCCCATCTCCGAAACTAACAGCTCCCTTGATTTTGCCTGTTGATCCACCTGCAGACTAATATAGTGGCGATTGCGCTCCTTAAGAGCATGCATCGTCGTTTCCTCCAACATGACGCCGCGATGGATGATGCCGACTTTCGTCGCCAGCTGCTCCACCTCGCTTAGAATATGGCTGGAGACGAGAATCGTAATTTTCCGCTTCTGCGCGAGCTCCTGGATCAACAACCGAATTTCCTTGATTCCCATCGGATCAAGTCCATTGGTCGGTTCATCCAGAATGAGCATCTCCGGGCTGTGAAGAATCGCTCTCGCAATGCCCAGACGCTGCTTCATACCCAAGGAGAAGTCTGCCGCCCTGCGGTTTCTGGCTTCCCATAAGCCTGTTGTACGGAGCGCGTCCTCCATCGTATCTTGTCCGCGAACCCCCATCATTTTGCGATGAATGTCCAGGTTCTGAATCGCCGTTAAGTTTGGATAAAAGCCAGGATATTCAATAACAGAGCCTACTTTGCGGAGTACAGCATTACGGCCCTTCCCGATTCGCTCCCCAAGCAGCTCTACAGATCCCGCCGTCGGCTGAATGAGTCCCATCATCATACGGATCGCCGTCGTTTTACCAGCCCCGTTCTGTCCGAGGAAGCCGTAGATATCGCCGGGCATTAACGTCATATCAATGCCGTTCACGGCTTTAACCCCTTTATAATGTTTGCAGAGTCCGCGGACCTGCAGGATTGGCTGATTCATTTCAAGTAACACTCCTTTTATTGTTTAAGCAATGTCCTTGCGCCGGAAAGCCGCACAGCCCAGTCCGAGCAAGACGATTAAATAAATGACGCTATATCCGATAAAAGCTGCACTCGGCACATTGATGGCAGAGAAGGGTCCGAGCGACTGGATCATATCCGTGGTCACCGGTAGATCCAGCCCGTTGAACAGCTCATAGGTCACTCGCCGCAGCATCGCGTTGGAAGGCATAAGCAGCGAGATAAACAGCGACAGCTGGCTGGCCGTTTCGTTGCCGCCGGTGCCTCCGATGGCATACAAGTTCTCAGCGAAGCCGCTGAACAAAGCTAAGCCATACAGCATCGCGCATGCTACCCCATTACCGAGCATCGGTAAATAAATCGAGCCGATCAATGTAACCGCAAGCAGCAGAAGAGGCGCCCAGATGAAGAACAACAGTGCTTTCACGACAGAGGGCAGATCAAGCGGATAGTCGAGCCAATAATGAACAGGAAGCAATATGGCTACAAACAAAATAGCGCTGTACGCAACAAGCCAGCTTGCAATGCCTGCATATCTGCCGAGATACACCTTCCACCTCGGAATAGGACGTGCTAAGACGGCCAGCATTAATCCGCTTTCCACTTCCCCCGAGATGACCCCCATCGTGGAGAACAAGACGAGGAACGCAATAATCATCTGCGAGAAGATCAGTCCAAGCGTAAGAAACGACAACCCGTTCATTAACGCCTGTGCCGGAACGAGCTCCCCTTGGGTATGCGCTGCGATCTGGGATAACCCATAACAGAACAAACCGACAAACAGCGCGGTAAGCACAAAGCTGACCATCCATATTTTCTTGCGAAACAGTTCCTTACCCGCATAAGAGACCCATATCATAAACGTGCGCCTCCTTCACCGGTGCCAGTGCCGCTGCCTCGATTCTCTCCCGACATCGCGAGAAACCAATCCTCCAGCTTCTCTTGAACAGGACGGATCTCATAGACGGTTACGCCTTCTTCCATCAACAAACGATTCATGTAGCCAATCTGCTCATGGCCCCTTGCAGTCACTTGAAGCACAGCACTACCATCGTTTTCTTGCTTCGCAATTGCGAAGGACATCCCTGGCAGCAGTTGTTCCGTGAGTACCTGCTGAAGCTCCGGCAGCCAGCCGGAAACGGTAATCCGCCAGCTCAAACCGCTCCGCAGAAGCTCCCGCATCGGCCCAACTGCACGCAGCTTCCCATGATGAAGGAAAGCTACCTCATCACACACGGCTTCGACATCTTCAAGTAAATGCGTATTCAGGAACACGGTCTTTCCTTCCGAACGAAGCCGCTCCAGCAGCACTCGAACCTCATAACGTCCAATCGGATCAAGTGCCGACGAAGGCTCATCCAAAATAATCAATTCCGGGTCCAATAACAGCGCGCATGCAATGCCGAGTCGCTGCTGCATCCCCTTCGAGTAGTGCCGCACACGATTCAAACCGCGCTCATGGAGACCGCTGATGCGCAGCACTTCCTTGATACGTGCCGTAAAATCGACCGTCTTCGACTCCGAGCGAGAAATGCCGCTTAAACCGGCATGATAACGCAGCACTTCCTCTCCCGTTAACCACTCTTGGAAGCGAAACAGCTCAGGCAAATAACCAACCTTGCGCCTCGACTCCGGATGGCCGATCGGCATGCCGAAGAGGGTTCCGCTTCCGGAATCCGGACGCAGCAAGCCGACAACCATCTTCACAAAAGTGCTCTTACCTGCTCCGTTTGGCCCAAGCAGGCCGAATATTTGTCCCCGCTCTATTTCCAGGGAAATATCGGTACAGCCCGCACCGGATGCATAAGTCTTAGTTAGCCCATTCGTTTGCAATATGGTCATTTCATAATTCCTCTTGCTTCATCCAAAATGGCCTCTTCCGTTGGATACTCTTGCATCGAGCCGCTCAACTGATAAACCCAGTCATTTTGCAGCCAAATGATTGAACGCCCGTTGACCGATGCCGATACAATCGCATCATTGCCATCCACCTTTGTCGTATGGATGTTGTCTGTAGAGGTCGACGGGATCGGAAGCGTATGACGCCAATCTCCGATACCAGCCAGCTTCGCACGCATGTCTTCTGGAATGACAGGCAAATCAAGCACAGCCTGCCGAATTTGCTCCACATCGATATCATCGGATACCTCAAGGGATGGTGCCGGCATCTGAATCAGCTGTTTGGACGTCTGCCCCTCCTGTGTGACCTGTTTCGTCATAAAAGTACCCGGCATCTTGAGCACGATTGGGGAGTTCTCGACGGAGTCCGGGAATTCGGTTTTTCCGCCGAACATGGCGAGCAGTTTATTGATCTCCTTGGGATGCAAATTGAAGGTGATCTGCTGCTCCGGCATATATCTCATGACGATATCTCCCTCACCGGAGAGCTGCTTCAGCGAATGACTCCCCGCCAACTTGGCTGCTTCTGCCTGATCAACCTCGCGCTGCTGACCGCCGCCTTGCTGCTGAATGTCACCATACCGATTCAAATCCAGCTCCCGCGAGCCGACTGTTCCGTCCTGCAGCGCTCTCTGGAAAGCATTCAAATCGGATTGGCTGATCTCAATGGTTTCAAAGTGCTGGACGCGGAATGTGCTGAGCATTGCCGCCATCACGCCTTGCCCCCAAGAAGTGAACAGCAGCATGCTCGCGAGCACCGCGGCTGTAGCGCCGGAGATCCATCTTTTCTTCAGCCAAAGCGGCTTCTTCTTCCGTGTTCCTTCATTAATAGCAGCCAAACGCAGAGGTGTTTGCGGCTGCTGTTCCGACACCAGGGCAATCTCCTCAATCGGCTGCTGCTCGCTAGGCTGTTGTTCGGCTTGCGCCGCCGGTTTAGTTTCCTGCGCTTCCTGCATCCAGACCGCAGGTACCTCTTCGTCCTTTACTACCTCAAACAACCGGTCGAGCGCGTTCTCGATTTCAGCATCGCTAATGCTGAGCTCTTGCGCATCTGTATGACCCAATCGCTTATTTTTCATTGCTCCATAACCTCCTCGGCACTCATATTCTTCTTAAACCGACTGGCAGCGCGCATGAGCAGCGTCCCGACAATCTTGGGATTCACCTGCAGCGCCTCTGCAATTTCAGCATGCGTGTAGCCTTTTTCTTTGAGCAGCAGCGCCTGTCGGTCCCGCTCGGATAATTTATTCAGCACATTTCGGACGACGTCGCGTTCCCAGTTCTGAATAACAGCCGCATCATTAGAAGGGTGGTTCTGCTCCTCCGTTAACGCTTCGTTCATTTGTTTCTCCGTCAGATTCTGTTGTCTGCCGGTCTTGCGGTAATGATCATATACGATACGGGTTAACACCCGGTGCAGCCATGCTCCGGTGCGGTCAAGATCTTCCGGTGGATTTCGGTAAAGACGCAGGAACACTTCCTGGGTCAAATCCTCCGCTGCTGCGCGATCTCCGATTAGAGAAATAATTTTCCGCAGCACGGCGGGATAATGTTCTCGGAACAACGCTTGAAACCGTTCCGGTCTATTGTGGTTTACCATGTATTCGCCTCCTTCATCTGTTAAGACGACGCAATTAGCCCAAATATAGCACACCCTATAAAAAAAGCTAACAACCGTACTTCCATGCTGTCTTAACACGGCTGAGAACGAAAAAAAAATCAGCCGGGCAGAGCGAACTCTGCCGGCTGATTCTCGTTAAGCATTAACCTTCAATTAGTGTTTTGTAAGCATCCAGTTGTTTTTGGATTTCGTCTTTCACTTTGTCATAGCCGGCAGCTTTCAGTTTGTCGCGAAGTGCGTTAACTGCAGCAGCAGGGTCGCCTGCTTTACCGAACAGAATCGCCGGAAGCTGCTCGCCGATTACTTGGGAGATCGCAGTCATCTCAGGATCTACGCTTGCTTTGTCAAATACGAATTTGCCGTAAGGGAATGGTTTTTTAATGGCATCGTATTTCTTGTAAACGTCGCCAATACCGCTCCAATCTGTGTCGGAAGGAATTTCGAATTTGTCGACGCGGCCGCCCCAGAAGTCGGTGTAGAAGCCGTCTCTTGCATCGTCGTAAGCAGCTGGACGAACGCGACTGCCGTCTTTGATTTCATATTGTACGCCTTCAAGACCGTAGTTGATCAGTTGGTATACTTCTTTGTCTTGACGGATAAGCTCATACGCCATCAGCGCACGCTCTGGGTGTTTGCTGTGTGCGCCAACCGACGTACCGCCATGCGTAATTGGCATGGAGATCAAGTTATTGCGCGTATCGGAGTACGAGAACATTTGCAGCTCGGAGCCCGGTTGCTGTTTATCCATTTCAACGCGAAGACCTTTGTACGTATTCGTATGGTGGGAATCAGCGCCGCTCAGACCAGCCTTGAGCGCTGCACGAGTATCCCCTTTATAGTTAAGAACATCTTCACGCCAGTAGCCTTTATCTGCCCAGTCTTTCATCATGCCTGCGAATGTAATGAAATCATCGTTGAAGATCGGGCTGTCAACTGTGTAGCGATCGTCGTAGGATTTCGCATAGTAAACGTTCGCATAACCGGTGGAAATCGGCAGCTCAATATTATCTGTGTATGTTGTAGCAAAACCGTTATAGAACGTGCTTGTGCCGCCGTTTACATCGTAAGGGACAACGCCCTCTTTCTTGTCTTTCACGCCTTGGAAGTACTTGCCGAGTGTTTCGAAGTCTTTAATCGGCTCTGTGATACCGAATTCTTTGGCCCAGTCGCCGCGGTAGAACATACCATGGTTAACCCATTGCGTGTAGTGATCTTCCGGAATTAGGATGATGTCATCCTTCAGTTTACTTTGATCCCAATCCTCTTGCGGAATTTCAGAGAAGGTTTGCGGTGCATATTTCTCCAGCAAATCGTTCAGCGGGAGGAACGCTCCGCGTTGTGCATTACCCCATGTATCGAGCCAGTCCGTACCGATTGTGATTAAGTCAATCGGTTCGCCGGAAGCAAGCAGCAGGTTGTATTTGGTTTGCCAGTCTGCCCACTCCACCCATTTAAACTCGAGCTTCGCATTGATTTTTTCTTTCATGATCGCATTTACTTTTTCCATTACTTTGTCAAGTTGGCCGTTCTTCGGTTTATCGCCGAGCACGACATACGAAATGGTCTCGAATTCGCTGGTATCAATCTTGCTTACATCTGCGCTGTCATTGGTTGATGCGTTGCCGGAGGTATCACTAGAGGAATTACCGGTATCGCTCGTGTTACTGGTTTTCGTGTTGTTATTACTGTTGTTGCCGCAAGCCGCGATACTGAAAACTAGGATGAGCATGAGTACGATGGTGGATACCCGCTTCAAGTTTCCCATTCTTTGTAGCCTCCCTATTTTTGATAAAACTGGATTTGCTCCGCTCTCACGTCACGTAAGCGCTTTCGAGCGGCTATGGCAAGAGGGACGTTAAACATTCCCTCACATACCCGTTACCTGTTACCCCTTTACTGCTCCAACTGTAATCCCTTGAATGAAATAGCGCTGCACGAACGGGTAGAACAGGATAACCGGACCAGTTGCGACGACCGCTGTCGCCATCTTCATCGATTCCAGCGGCATATCCCGCAGCGGAACGTTCGAAGAGGCAGATGAGTTTCGAATGAAGTCGGCGCTTGTAATGACGTTATAGAGGAACAACTGCAGCGGACGATATTTCATATCCGGTGACAGGAACAGCATCGCGTTATACCACTCGTTCCAAAAACCCAGTGCGATAAACAAACCGATCGTAGCGAGCGCCGGTGTTGTCATCGGCAGAATGAGTCGCATGAAGATTGTAAAATCGCCTGCACCATCAATCTTAGCGGATTCCGTAATCGCATGCGGGATCGACCTCGTGAAGCTCTTCATCATAATGATGAGGAACGGACTCATTAATCCCGGCAGCAAGACGGCTAGGTAATTATCACCTAAGCTTAAGTATTGTTTGATGAGCAGATAGAAAGGAACGAGACCGCCGGAGAACAGCGTTGTGAAATAGATGAAGAACGAAATGGAATTCCGCTGCTCGAAATCCGGCCGCTGAAGCGCATATCCGGTCATCGCAACCAAGAACAATCCTGCAATGGTACCCACGATCGTAAGACCAATCGTCACGGCATAGGAACCGATGATCAGGTCCGGATTCTCGAAGACGATTTTGTAAGCAAACAAAGTAAATTCCCGAGGCCATATATTAAAGCCATGTTTCGCTATGGAAGCTTCATTCGTAAACGAAGTTCCCAGTACGACAAGAAACGGGACCAGGCAGCAGAGCGCGAACAAGCCGATGAATACATAACCGAAACCTCGAACCATTAAGGACGTCCCATCCGTCCGAATGCGCTTTTGGACCACTTCCATGCGAGTCCCTCCTAGAACAATGAGTTATCCGGCGATGTCTTCTTCACGAGCCAATTCGCTGTGAGGACGACGACGAAACCGAATACCGACTGATACAAGCTTACTGCGCTGCCCATGGAGAAGTTGAAATTGTTCATCAGGGAGCGGAATACATACGTTTCGATAATATCCGTTGTCGCATAGAGCGAAGTATTATTCGCGCCGACAAGGTTGTAGAACAAGCCGAAGTTCCCTCGAAGCACGCCGCCAAGCGAGAACAGCAGCAAAATGATAAAGGTTGGCTTGAGCCACGGCAATACGATGTAGCGAATACGCTGCAGTGCATTGGCCCCGTCAATTTCGGACGCTTCCACGATTTCGGAATCCAGCCCCATGATAGCGGCGAAATAAACGATGGACCCATATCCGGTCGACTGCCAGAGGTAAGTGATGATGATGATGAACGGCCAAACATGCGGATTGGAGTAGGTTTTGACCGGATCCGCGCCTACGGATCTCAAGATGCTGTTCAGCATCCCGTAATCGTAGCTTAGGATGTTGTAGGCAATGAGGCCAATAATAACGAATGAGATGAAGAATGGCAGGAACATAATCGTTTGCGATACCTTCTTGAACCATTTCTTGCGCAGCTCATTCAGCAGAATGGCGATGAAGATTTGCAGGAAATTGCCTAGTATGATGAAGGCCAGATTGTACAAAATCGTATTGGTGGTCAATCGCCACAGATCGCCTGTCATCACGAGGAACCGGAAGTTATCCATCCCGATAAATGCGCTTTTGAAAATACCGTCCGTATAGTTGTATCTAATGAAGGCGAGGTACAAGCCCGGCATTGGCAGATAAGCAAATATTGCGAAGAACAGAATTGCGGGCACACACATCAGAATGAGCGTACGATTGTTCCATAGCCTCTTTCTGCGCGTTTGCAGTGTTTGGGAATTCGACTTCACTGCTATTGCCGGCTGCGCGATCGTTTTCATCCTAATCTCCCCCCTCTAAACAAATTCAAATTCATTATAGCTGCACGCCGGTAGGTACAAAGGTTAAGCTCTCGAGCTGCGATGTCGATCCGGCTTCAACCGCTTCCAGCAGAATGAGCAGCTTATTCTCTCCTTCTGCGAACCAAGGCCCTGGGAGGAAGAAGGAATCCTGACTGCCCCCGCTCATCGATGGTCTCGACTTGCCGCTCGCTGTCCATAACCGCCCTACAATTACGCCGCCAAAATAAACCGTTGCCTTCATCCCGCTGCCTTTCACATACACCCGCCAGCCATTAGCACGGCTAGCTTCCGGCAAAGTCCCGTACAGCCAAGACACGCTTCCCGCTTCCATTGTGACCGGAAGCGTGACAGTCGATGCGTCCTGCTCGGAGACTTCCGCATGTGCGAGCAATCCGGCTTCATCTGCAGCAGACAGCTGCCAGTTGCGAGCGGCGTTTCCTTCGTAGACGAATACCTCTCCGGCTCCTAATCCAAGTACGCGTTCCAGGAACACGGTGACTTGCACCTCTTCGCCCGGCTGTACATGCGCTGAGATATTGAGATAAGGATCAAACGGGTGTACCGTACCGACGGATGCACCGTTCACGAATACCTGTGCCAATGCTTGAATGCCTTGGAAGTGCAGTGTCCATGTATCTGCATGCGCTGCCGCCTTGAAGGTTTTGCGGTAATATTCACTGGATGGATGATCCGGTGAGAGCCAGCCGCCAAAGCTGCAAATCGCCCAAGCTTGATCGTCATAATCACGTTCCAGTACTTCCGGCTGCAGCGTGCGCGTTTTCACCCGCAGCATGCGCCAATGCAACAATGGCTTCACACCTGTAACGGAGACAAGTCCGGTTAATCCCTTCATCGAATCCAGGCTTAGTGCCGGCAAACGAGGATCATCGAAGTTGGTATGTCCCCAAATTTCTGCGCGAGCCGTCAGTTTGCTTCCTGCGCCGCCGACATTGCTGCTGTTGCTGCGGATAAATCGGCTGCCTCCGCCCGGCGTAATCGTTCCCAAGTAGCTCTCTCCTGAGTAGAGCGAGATCATGTCGCTGCCATTCTGAACGAGAATTCCTTGCACAGCTTGTTCAGCTTCATCAACGCCGCTCTCAGCTTCGTACCAAGCATAACCGCGGTAAATGCCGCTATGCTCCAGGAAATCCGCTGCTGGTAGTGATACCGCTGCAATCGCCGACATACTTGCTTGCGGCGTTACTTCTTTCAAGGACCAATTTACACTCGTTTCGCGAGGCGAAAGATCATAAGTAATTGGGCTGCCGATCGTGATTTCTCCACCGGCTTGGATGACATTCATGAGCAATGCATCTTTTCTTGCCAAACCGATCAGCTCAAGCTCCGTGCCGTCCGCCAGCTCTAAGCTGCAAGAAGCAATCGTTCCGGCTTTTGCTTGGAAGACGAACAGATAATTGCCTTCTTCATCGTGCGCCGATGCTGCAATGCCATTCTCTTGGATGCGAGCTGCGGGCTGCTTCAAGTTCAGCGCGATTTCACCTTCGTATTCACTGTGGAACACGATGACCGTCTTCCCGGCCTCGCGGTATACATCCGCCAGTTCTGCCGTTGAATAACGCAGGACGCCTTCGACTCCCCAGCCGCTCATCGGAACCCCGATCGGCAGCATCTCGCATCTTGCCGGAACGGTATGAAGCTTCGAAGCTTGTGGAATTAAGCCTCCTCCATCAGCGCCTTGCAGTTCAAGCTGTACGACTTCCTCTTGTTCGCCTACATTGGCTACAAACAGGAGATGACCGCCTTGCGCGAGACGCAGCTGTCTCTGGACCAGTGTCCCCGGTGCTGCTGCATCAGCTGAATCGACGAATCGTCTAGCTGTTACAATGTCCGCTGCAGGAGCAGATTGCGCTTCAGCAAGTGAGCTGCCGTAAGCGGTAAGTACGCGGCGCATCAAGCGACCTTCGTACGCTTCCTCGCGAATGTGGCCTTCCGGCGAAATCATCCCGTAGAAGTCATAATCGGATGTCATCAGTGCCAGCGGGTTTCCCCAGTTGTTCGTACCGTTGGTGAAGCCGAAGTTTGTTCCGGAAACTTGAAGGTAAGGACCGAGCAGCTTCGCTCCGCAAGATAACAAGCGGCGAAGCAGGAAATGTGATCTGTTCGTCTCCGTGACGAGCAGCGGTAGGTTTTGCTGAGAGAGTCTTTGTTCATAAGCGGTTACTTTGTATTCAAACTCGGGGTCTTTGTCGTTCGGATAAAAGTTGCAAGTTGGCGCGACGCCCTCTACAAGGCCCGAAGCCTCGAAAAGTCCGCCCTGTCCTGCACAAGCAATTAACGGAACCTGTATGCCATGGCTTACTGCCATGTCTCGAAGGGCGGTTATGTACCCTTTCGGATCAGGACAGTCGTAGAAGTCGAGCTCGTTCTCAAGCTGCACGCAGATGATGGAGCCGCCTCGCTGTTGTTCATACTTGGCCAGAAGCGGGAGAATGCGATCAAACCATTTCTCTACGGCCTGCATATAAGTGCTGTCTGTGCTTCGGATGATGATATCCGGTTTAGCGAACAGATAAGCGGGAAGTGCGCCTCCATCCCATTCGGAGCAAATGTACGGCCCAGGTCTTGCTACTACCCAGAGACCAACTTCAGCGGCCATCTGCAGGAATGTTTCTACATCTCGCTCGCCGGTGAAATCCCAGCTGCCTTCTTCCAGCTCGTGAAAGTTCCAAGGGAAGTAAACATCGATGGCGTTGTACCCGAAGGCCTTCACCTGTTCCAAACGTTCGCGCCAATGAGCCCGAGGATTGCGGAAGTAGAAGAGTGATGCGCACAGGATAATTTCGGCTTGACCGCCGATGCGCAATGCGGAAGACGAAAGCTGCAAAGCGGAACTCGTTTTCATGTCCATATTCATGCGTTCGATCCTCCCTGAGGTGACCAATGACCCTTTTTTATGAAACCCATTTCATTCGCTGTTAAAATAAAAATACACTTTAACGTTGCGGGTTTGAGCGAAGTTTGAACAACATCACAGATACCGTTTGTAAGTGTATTTCGGGTGACTTCATGCGTTTGCATCATGCCGGGATTATACGATTGTGTGGGTTTTATGAAACCCATTTCATACCTGGGTTAAAATTAAACCCTTGCTAGAGGGTCATCTTGATTTGAAGTGTACATTCAAAATGATAGCGCTGTCAATACTATTTTTTTGAAAGATTTTTTACCCCTGCGACGATGCGTTACCGGCCGCGCTAATGCTGATCCCTGCCCGCAAAGGTGCCGTGCTTTCACGTACAACGAGCTCAGGTTGAAGGACGGTCAGCGTATCAATGCTGTTCTTCCCGATGAGCTGATGGAGAATATGAGCAGCCGTACGGCCAAGCTCCAAACACTTGAGCGAAATCGTAGTCAGCTCCGGAATAACGTTAGCCGCAAGCGGAATATCGTCGAAGCCAATGATCGACATATCTTCGGGAACACGCAAACCGTGCTTAACGGCTGATTTGATTGCACCGATTGCAGATAGATCATTCGCGCAAACAATAGCCGTCGGTCGTTTTCCATCTTCCGCGCTAAGCAGCTCGTTCATGAACACTTTGCCCGCCTCAACGGTGAAACCGCCGGTAATAATCCAATCCTCGCGAATGGGCAATCCAGCCTCCTGCATGGCTTTCGTGTAGCCTTCCAAGCGCTGCACCGTATTGGACATCTGTTTGTATCCGCCGATAAAGGCAATATCCGTGTGACCAAGCCCAATCAGATGCTCAGTCGCAAGCATGCCGCCGGCAATTTCGTCGATGATCACGCGGTGGAATTTTGCCCCTGGCAAATTCCCGTTAATCAGCACGACCGGGAGACGCTTATTCACTTCCGCTACTTCCTTCGCCATCTCCTTGCTGCAACGAGCAAGGTCAATCCGGCCGCCAATCATAATGATGCCGTCAACCTGTTTCTCCATGAGGATATTCAAGTACTGGGATTCCCGCTGATACTGTGCTTTGATGTCCTGGTTGGAGGAGCCGGTGTCGCAGAGGAAGAACGTATAGCCGTTATTTCTTGCTTCCTGCTCAAGACCTGCCAGCACTTCCGGAAAGAACGGATTCGTAATGTCAGGCAAAATAATGCCGATCATGCCGGTTTCCTTCTTGATCAGGCTGCGAGCAAGCGCGTTAGGCTGGAACTGGTGTTTCTGGATGAGACCTAAGATACGTTCGCGAGTTGATGCTTTTACAGGCGCCGTGTTGTTCAGGACACGTGAGACGGTTGCGACGGAAACGTTTGCTTCTCTGGCAATGTCGTAAACAGTAACCGGTTTCATTTTGCCTCACCCTTTGGGCTAAGATCTGTCTAGGTGACAGTTTTTCACTAGCATAGCAGAGTTTTTTCCCACTTGTAAATGGGGCAAGCCAATCTACTAATTTGTGCATATGCAAGTAAATGAAATACATATATTTGAAAATAATATTGAATAACATCCATTTCATTATAACTGATATTTTTTATACTTTATAGCCTTCAATTGGGATCGCTATACAAATTTTTCAGGTAGAAATTATACATATGAGTGGAACCCGCAATTCGACGTGTCAGGTTAAACTTCAACTGGGACCGCGCGGAATGGGTACATTCTTGCTATACATCATGCTGATGAAGCCAGCTACATGTCCGAGCCGGATCTTGGAGATTCGTTCATTTGTTGGACACAATCTCCAAAAAGCGAACAATACGATATAACAATAAATAGAAATAATGCGGATGTTATTTCTACTGCAACTATTACTGTAGATTGCTGCTATATGTAGAGCAGGTGGATGCAGCCATTGGATTAAAATGGATATTCCATGTTAGAGTCCAACTGGATTCGGTTGAAAATCCATATTTCTTTCCAAGGAGATCTAACGACAAGTCTATATTCGTTTCGACAAGATCGCCGCTACAGTTCGTTAGCTTCTCGCGAAGAGTTCTAACGAACCGTACGGGGCTTATTTGTCCATTTCTGGCCCTGAAATATTGCTAACGAACCGTAGGGGCTCTATTTAGTGGTTTTTGGGTGTTTGGGAGCCGATTAGTGCCCCTACGGTTCGTTAGCTTTCGCGGAGAGTTCTAACGAATCATATGGGGCTTATTTGCCCCGAAATAGCTCCAAAAAAATTCTAACGAATCGTGGAGGTCCTATTCGGCGAATTATGGACAAATTGGAGCTGATTTTCTCATAATAAGACCTCTACGATTCGTTAGCTTCTCGGAGGCGAGATATCCGGCCATATAAGGCTTCTAGGATTCGTTAGATTTTCGCGTAAAGCTCTAACGAACCGTACGTCGCTTATTTACCCATTTATGGCCCCGAAATAATTGTAACGAACCGTACGGGATCCATTTAGTGGTTCTGAGGTGTTTGGGAGCCGATTAGTGCCCCGCCTCTTTAGGTTCTCGAAGCTCCGAATTTTCGGCTAAATAACGTCCCCATGGTTCGTTAGATTCTCGCGGAGAGTTCTAACGAATCATACGGGGCTTATTTGCCCCGAAATAGCTCCAAAAAAATTCTAACGAATCGTGGAGGTCCTATTCGGCGGATTATGGACAAATTGGAGCCGATTTTCTCATAATAAGGCCTCTACGATTCGTTAGCTTCTCGGAGGCGAGATATCCGGCCATATAAGGCTTCTAGGATTCGTTAGATTTTCGCGTAAAGCTCTAACGAACCGTACGGCGCTTATTTGTCCATTTCTGGCCTCGAAATAATTCTGGTCACTATATAGAGGAATAAACTCCGAAACGGCAAAGGGTATTTATCGCAAATAAGGGCTGCTGTGAGATCCCAAACCATCCCAACAACAACAAAAGCCACCTCAAAAGTCATTGCACTTTTGAGGCGGCCCTTCATCAACCACTGAAACATTAAGCAAAAATCCTACAAAATCTGCGCTGCTCCGCAGCTCCGAAAAGCAGCCTCAGCCGCACCGCCGCGCGATAAATCCGGGCCATCCGCCTCGTCGCTGTTGCCGATATCCGCTGCCACGATAATGGCTCCCTGACGGAGTGCCTCGCGGCATGGTTCGGTATCGCTGCTCTCCAGGCCAATGTCGGCAAGCGCGTGCTCCATATTGCGGTCATCGCCCAAGAAGGCGGTCGAGATCAGGAATCCATTGCTCGGATAGGTCATGCCGCCGATGAAGCCGCCGCTAATATTGAGACCGCTCGCCGCAGACATCGGCGCGTAGATTCGAAGATCGTCGACCCCATGGTCGTTTGCCGCTGAACGGGTTAAGAGCAGGTCCGTCATCTCGTCGGCATGCACGTTCGTTTCCGATTCGATCTGCCTGGAGTGTTCCCGATCCTTAGCCAGCACCTTCAGCTCGTGGTTCGTAAACCCAGCCTGCTCCAGTGCCTGAATGGCCGCAATTGCTTCATTTTCCGTATTAAATATGCCAATTTTGTACGTCATGTTCATCGCCTCCGCATCCCTGTTTAAGTTAGGTATACCCCAATTGGGGAGGATTAAACCGGATGACGAAGGAAATTCTACCATACGAAAACAAGCCTCGAACCGAAACCGCTGACCTTTATGGCCGTGACGGAGAACCATCCGGAATACGTGAGAGCGTCCACCCCGGCAGCACATCATGGCATGGGTAAAGCGCCGCTTTCTGCTCATCCAGTTCAACGCCGAAACCGGGGGTATCCGGTACGTACGCATAACCGTTGCGGAGAACAGGACTACCCGGGAACACCTCGCGCATCCGATCCGATATCGCGCTCCATTCCTGGACGCCGAAGTTCGGACTGCTAAGATCCAGATGGATGTTCGCGGCCATGCCGACCGGTGACAGATCCGGAGGACCGTGCCAAGCCGTGCGAATACCGAAGGCTTCGCATAGCGTACCCAGCTTCTCCGCGGGAGTAAGGCCCCCAATCGCGCTGACATGGCAGCGGATGAAGTCAATTAACCGCTCCGTAATAAGCGGCATCCATTCCGCGGAATGGACGAACAGCTCCCCCATTGCGAGCGGTGTCGCACTTTGCGCACGGATATGTCGAAACCAATCGAGATGCTCCGGCGGCAGCGGATCTTCGAGAAAAAACAAACGATGCGGCTCGAGCTGCTTCGCCAATCTTACGGCCTCAATCGGCACGATCCGCTCATGGATATCATGCAGCAGCTCAATCTCGAAACCAAGGTTAGCGCGCAAATGATCGAACATTTGCGGCACGCTGCGCACATAAGCATCCGGGTCAAAATAAGCACCCGGCAGCACATGATCAGGCTGATGCAGCTTATGGCCCTGTCCGCCATATCCGCCTAATTGGCAGCGGACATAACGGCAGCCCTGCTCCATAAACATGCGCACATTCTCTTCCACTTCGCTGGCATCCCGTCCGTCGGCATGGCGATAAACAGCCGCTGCTTCCCGGACTTTTCCGCCAAGCAATTCATAGACGGGGACACCGCATAGCTTGCCTTTAATATCCCATAAGGCCATATCAATTCCGGAGACGGCATTGTTCAGCACCGGACCGTTGCGCCAATAGCCGCTGACCATGGCGGTTTGCCAAATATCCTCGATCCGTCTTGGATCCTTGCCCACCAGGAACGGCTTCAAATAGTGTTCCACCGCCGAAGCGACTGCAAGATGCCGCTGCGTAAATGTTGCACAGCCAAGGCCATATAGACCGGGCTCATTCGTTTCGATCTTCACGACAACGAGATTAACCCCATCGGGCGCGGTCATGATGACCCGGACGTCCCTGATTTCCAATTGTGCCATAGAGAGGACAGCTCCTTTTGAACCCTATAGATTAGCTAACTGCTCTTCAGCATCCGCGGGAATCTCATGCCAGCCGTCAAATTTGCCAAGGAGCTGCTGAATGTAGAATGGTCCGCTCTCACGGAGCTGACGAGAACGCTCACCGACGAAGTTATCCACCCGATTCTTGCAGAACGACTGCAGGTAGTTATAATACAAGGCGCGCCGCTCCTCAGTCGGATGCACATTCGGCTTCGCCGCATGCCACAACGCACCATGGAAAATAACGGCGTCTCCCGCTTCGGCCATCACATCGATCTGCCCTTCAATCTCGCTCAGCCCATCGGGCGGATTCTTGCCTGAGAGATGGGAGCCCGGAACGACGACAAGCGGCCCCTTCTCCAGCGTAATTTCATCCAAGTAATACGCACAGTTGATCGATATCGGAAAATACCAATAAGGCGGCATCGGATCCGGATAAACATGCGAGTCCATATGCCAGCCGACCGGCATGCCTTTGCCCGGCTTAATGCGCGTGGCATTCACGCTTTCCATCTGAATGCGCGGCCCCATCAACGCCCGCATGAAGTTAAATACCGGCGGGTTAACGAGCAGCGGCACAAACGCCTCATCCCGGTCAATAATGTCGGGGATTTCCCGCGTCGTAAAGCCCTCCGATATGGCGATAACTTTATCGATTAACGTAGCTACCTGTTCAGGAGACAGAGCTTGCTTCACGACAAAATACCCGTCCCGCTTAAACTGCTCGACCTGCTCCTCCAGTGTCATGCTCATTTCAATAATGCCCCCTTGTCATCATGATTTTAAGATGAGCGCCTTGTTCATCGGCATCACGCCTCTTGGGCTCACATCAAATAATCGATTGCCGATCCAAGAGCCTTCATATCGCTCGCCGGCTACGATTTCTTCCCGCTTCACAAGCTCGGAAGGAAAGGACACTTCCACCGTTTCGCCGGCTTCCAGTCCCGCAACAACCAAATACGGATGTGCCAGCGAAACGCACTGCTTGCGCGGCGTATGACAAGTAATCGCATCTGTCGACAGCCAGCCCGGGACGCGGATATACAGATCGCCGGCTTGCTTCGGCTGTATGCGCAGCACACCGACCTCCGGCACCTCGTACTCCATCTTGACGTGCTCATTCTCCTTCGTCAGCCACAGATTGACATAGAGCCGATCTCCGCTGAGCGAGGTCGCATGATCCCAAATCAGGTACAGTCCTCTTCCCCCGGCAGCGCAACAGCAAGCCATCGTGTCCACCTTACCGCGGTTGGAGAAATCATTTGGGTTCATCCGGCCCGTAAAGCCGCCCATATAACGTTTTGGTACATTCCGATAGGTTCTAGTAGGCGTGTCCGGCTTATCGGTTACTTCTCTCGCCCACGATACGTCGCGCACCTGCGAGGCAACAAGCGTATTCGCGAACCGATCCGCATCGTCCCAGCAGGCAATATTGCCGTTCTTCGCCAAATAAATGGCCGTATGAATCATGTCCGTCGTGCAGCAAGTTTCGCTGTGCTGAATGACGCCCGGCAGCCAGCGGTATCGCTCATCGACCGGCTCCTCCCCGTTCAGGCCCGTGCCTTCCGGGAACCAACCATATGTACTGCCCATGCTGCAGGCCCAATCATATACCTTCTGACACCAAGCGATGAGCTCCGCATCCTGCTTGATCGTGGCATATCGCAAAATACCGGCAACGGCGCCCATCTTAGAGTGGAAATGGCCGTCATCCGGGTAGCGCCCCTGTGACCAGAAGCTGCCGTCTGCTTCGAATACGCGTGAATGATTCACGACGAAGCGCGTGAGCTTCTCCAGCATTTCCGCGGCCAGCGGATCGCCATATTGCTCATAATAAATCGCCAGCGGCAGGATAAAGACGCCTCCGCCATAATGCGTCGGCTCTACGATAAACCCATGCTCCGTGTAGATTTCCTCCGGTACAGCCATCCCCGGAACATACGTCTCAAACGGATAGCAGATGTAATCCTCACGCTCGACCGCAATGCTTCGCATCCCTTGCAGCATGCGCTCGATGCGCGTCTTCGCCTCATCCTCTTGATCGAATTTGAGCCAGCTCAACAGGCCCAGAAACACGCTCCGCTGGTCAAACATATTGGCGCCTGCAGGAACATCCCAATCGTTGCTCATCCGGTAGAACAGCCCATCCGACTCGCTTTGCATCCAGCGCAGCGCATCCTTCATATGCGTCTCGGCATCCCGGCCAAGACGCTCCCCGACGATCTCGCCGCACAGTATCGAGGCATCGAGAAACCGGCCAACCGCATCGCCAAAGTCCCACTCGCTATGCCAAGCAAAGGATTCGTCACTGCCGATTTTCGCGAAGAAATACGGTAGATGATGATAGTCCGGATCAAGCATTTCCTTGTAATGATGAATCGCCAGCGCTGCCAATTCTCTGTAATCCAATGATCTGCCGAGTTCCACCTTCTGATCACCCTTTCAATGAGCCTAGCATGATGCCCTTCACAAAATATTTCTGCAGGAACGGATAAATACATAGAATCGGCGCCGTCGTCACGATCAGCATCGCCATCTTGATCGATTCCGCCGTTACCGTCACGGCTCCCTGATGCATCTTGCTTAGTACCGCGAGGTTGGACGCTTCATTCGATTGAATCAGGAACAGCAGCAAATTCTGCGCGGTCCACAGCTTCGTATTGGAGATGAACGTAAACCCTGTGAACCAATCGTTCCAGTGTCCTACACCGACAAACAGCGCAATCGTAGCGAGCACCGGCTTGGAGAGCGGGAAGACAATGCTGAAGAAAATCCGGAAGTCCGAAGCACCGTCGATCTTCGCCGATTCCTCGAGCGCCTCAGGCAGCTCCGTCATAAACGTGCGCACCAGCATAATATTAAAGGCGCCGTACAGTCCGGGAATAATATACGTCCAGAAGCTGTTCAGCAGATGCAGCTGCTGCAGTGTAATGTAGAACGGAATTAGCCCACCGCTGAGAAACATCGGAATGACAATCCACCAGTTCAGAAATTTGCGCAGCGGGAAATTTTTCTTCGTCAGCACGAAGGCAAACATAGCTACCAGCAGTACCTGGGTAACGACGCCTACAAGTACCCGGGCAATCGTTACGCCATAGGCAAGGAAAATATCTCTATCGTTGAAAATAACGCTGTAGTTCTTCCAGGTGAACATACGCGGCCAGAGGTAAATGCCCCCCTTCTGCGCATCCATCGCATCGTTCAGCGAAATCGCTAAAATATAGATAAACGGATAAAGGCACAGAAACGAGAACGCGAGCATGAGCAGCATATTGACAACGTTAAACCATTTTTCTCCACGTGATCTCTGCATGAGGCAATCTCCTTTTAGCCATGCTAGCCGATTGGTTGATCCACCTGCCGGTGGCTCAAACCAATCGGCTCTAAATAAGCGATTCCTGCTTAAACAGCTTCGCGATAAAGTTACAGAGCAGGAATAGAATCAGTCCAACCGTCGCTTGGAAAACACCCATGGTCGCGCCGAGCGATAAGCCCATAAATCCGCCGGAATTGCGCAAATAGCTCAAGATGAGCGTATCCAGGATTTGACCGACCTCTTGCACCTGCAGGTTCCCCATTGTCCACAGCTGATCGAAGCCCGCGCTCATGAGGCCGGAAGCGCTCAGAATGAATAGGAGCACCATCGTGCCGCGAATGCCGGGCAGCGCGATATGCCAGATCTGGCGAACCCGGCTTGCGCCGTCGATGCTGGATACCTCGTACAGATGCGGATCGATGCTTGATAGCGCTGCTAAATAAATGATGGCGTTAAAGCCGATATTTTTCCAAAGTTCGGTGAAGATAACGATCGGCAGGAAGGCACTCGTGCTCCCCATGAAATAGAAGGAATCGTTCAAGATGCCGATTTTGGTCAGCATTTCGTTAATAAGACCGCCATCCGGAGACAGCAGCTTATACCACAGCCCCGCCGCGATAACCCACGAGATAAAATAAGGCAGGTAGCTGATCGTCTGTACGAAGCGCTTAAATACGGTTTGATGAATCTCGTTAATGAGCAATGCGAATAGAATGGTAGCCGGAAACCCGATGACCAATTTCAGTCCGCTGATGATCAGCGTGTTGCGCAGGGCGTTCGTAAAGTCGGGCAAATGGAAGATCGTTTTGAAATTATCCATCCCGACAAAATCGCTGCCGGAGTACCCTTTAACCGGATTGTAATCCTGGAAAGCCATAATAATGCCAATCATCGGGTAATAGGAGAACAACAGAAAGAAGATAAGCCCTGGTATCGCAAAAATATACAACCAGCGCTGATCCCACATTTTGCGGCCTATTTTCCCCATGAGAAGCTGTCTATTGCTTGGCGTATGCGTCTGCGTTTCAGCGAGAGTCGTCATCGCGAGTGACCCTCCTTTTCGGATAAATGGTGGAGGAGAGCGCCGAAGCGCTCCCCTCGTATGCGAGTTTGGTCAGGCATGCTGATTGGCTTGCGTGTACGATCCAAAGATCGGACATGCAGCATTCAGCTATTACTTCGATTACTTTAAGCTTTCGAGATTAATGGACTTCGCCGCTTCCGTTCTTTCTTCCACGACTTTGTCGTAGCCGAGCGCACGTGCATTTTTGCCCCAATCCTCAACTAGCTTCTTGATATCATCCGGGTTCTTGGCCGTTACAGCCTTCGCCACCAATTGCTTGTAACGATCGCTTTCGCCCACTGTCACTTTGTTCTCTACATCGCCCGGATCCACATAACGCTGCGGATCAGTAATATACTCCGTAGGGAACTTGGAGCCTAGGTTCTTCCACGTTTCGATCATATCCTCGCGCATTTCATAGCCGGATGGAGCTTGGTTCTTGATCAGCGCTTCGTAGTTCGGAATGAAGGAGTAGACGTCGATACCGGCATGAGCGCGTTTGTTCCAGTCGCCTTGCGTCTCATCGAAGAAGGCTTTCGTATCTACGATTTTGCCATCGGCGTTACGCTCCCATTGCTGGCCTTCCAAACCATATTTGGTCAAGATCGTACCATCCTCGGAAAGGACATAATCCAGCGTCTTGAAGAAAGTGTTAACTTCTTCTTTCGGAAGACCGGCCTTCACAGCCCACAGACTCCAAGCTTCCAGTCTAAACTGCGGCAAGCTTGGTCCCGAAGCGATTGTCGGATCATACAGCTGCACGCCGACGAACTTCGCGTTCGGATCGGTTTTCTTCATGCTGTCCGTGTAAGGGTTCGCCTGCTCCCAATAAGCGCCGTGAACGGCACCGATGCGGCCTTGGTTCCCTTTCTCGTCAATTTGACCTTGCTTGAGCGAGAAGCTTTCTTCTTCAATTAAGCCTTCTTTGTACAGCTTGTTATAGAAGGTCAGCGCTCTGATCAAATTCTCGGGCTGCGATACATCGGAGCGTGCAGCTTTACCATCCGCATCCGTATACCACCATCCCGTGCCGTTGTTTTGGCCCGGCGGGAAGAACACGTTGATCATATTGCGGAAGTTTTCGCCGAATGCCGAGTACGGCACGACCGGCTGGCCGTTTACATCTTTGATTTGTTCCTTGAATGCTTTCAGCGCATTGTAGAACTCATCAACTGTTTTGGGATAACCCAGATTGACTTTATCGAGCCAGTCCTTGCG
This sequence comes from Paenibacillus sp. J22R98, assembly GCF_059383835.1. NCBI lineage: Bacteria > Bacillati > Bacillota > Bacilli > Caryophanales > Paenibacillaceae > Paenibacillus > Paenibacillus sp. J22R98. The sequence goes on along the minus strand of NZ_JBXENW010000015.1, from coordinate 7,750 downwards.
AATCCAAATCGTCGGCTGGTCGATCGCATAAGCCTGCATGTTGGAGAAGTTTTGCGGGATGCTGTACAGCTTGCCATCATGAGGATTGGTTGAGAAAGGAAGCAGCTTCTCGACGGCTTTCTTCACATTCGGGTATTTATCCAGCCAAGGCGTCAAGTCTTCCAGCTTGCCGCTTTCGCCCATGGTGTTTAGAATAAGCTTTGTTTTACCGTCTGCCCCAACCGCTACGAAATCCGGCCAATCGGAACCGCCGGTGGATGCCCACAGCTGCAGCTTCTGCACGACATCGCCGTAGCTGCCCGTTTTGAGCACATCGTAGGTTAAATTGTTCAGTCCGAGGCGCTTCGTCAGCTCCGGGAGCACGATATCCTTAGCCGGATCGGCATTATCCCAGCCCCAGTTGAACGCGGTGATTTTCAAATCACTGACCGTTCCAAGCGGCTTCTCTTCTGTATTTGTCGCTGCTGCATTGTTCGAAGAGGAGTTGTTCGTTGCTGCTGCATTGTTTGTTTTCGTTGCGTCATTCGTGGCGCTATTGGTCGTATTATCGTTGTTGTTGCTGCCGCTGCAGCCAACGACGCTTAGAGAAAGGGTTGCTACACTTAACAGAATGCCTACTTTACGCTGGATTCTCACACGTTATTCCCCCTGTACATGAGTGATGGAACCTTGCTCAATAAAGGAACAAAACCGTTTATTCTGTGCAGTCCATGCCACCCGGCCAATCGACCGTGCTCCACTCCCCCTTGCTCCATTCATGCGATACATGCGCGCGGGATTCTCATGCCCCCCTTGGCATTGCCAAGCATTCGCAACCCCTAGTGTTATCTATGTGGTACAGGTGATCCGGGAGATGCACGCCGCTTATGAGAAACGGCCGAAACACTCCCCGCTCATCCTCATCCCAAATTCACTGCAGCCATTCGGCCGCGACGACAATGACGACTAGCTTACCAATGGACCCTGCCGCTGCGCTGCGCTGCGTAAGGGATGCCTTGAACCAGCGGCGCAGCCTGCTGATCCATCCATTCGCGCTTAAACAGCGGATAAATGTGCCCCGAAGGCGTAACGGAGAGCACCGTGTCGCCGCGCCAACGAACATTGTAATCCTGTCCGGAAACACGCTCGACCTTCTCTACAGTGGTGATTGGGTACAGCAGCTGCACAAGTTGACCCGATTGCAATCCATGGAGGCGAATATAACCATCCTCTGGAAGCGGAGCACTTATGACCTCACCGTCGATCGATACGGTAATATCCTCGAAATCAACCCAATCCGGCACGCGTACACGCAAGTTTGGCGCGTCGTGAATGACGAGCTCGAGCTTGCCCTCATACGGCTGATAGCTGATGACCTCAACCCAATCGCTGTTGCGGCTAAACGACATATTGACGGAAACGACCTCATTTTGCTTGGTGACGATATCATCCCAAACCAGGTAGCAGGCCCGAATGCCAGCTCCAAGGCAGCAGCCTTCCACGCTCTCGCGGCAGTTGTCCAACGATCCCGGCTTCGACCAGGAAGCCCAGCTTCCGTAGAGCGCCCGTTCGAATAGCGGCTTCTGCGCTTGATCGACATTCGGCAGCATCGGATCGGTATGTACAATTTGGTTCTCCAGCAGCTGATTGCGGGCGAACCGCTCCAAGATCGCATAATAATTCGGATCGATATGACGGGCGATTAGCAAGCCCAGATGAATAGCATCCGTGATTGAACAGGATTCGCATGAAGCGTCATCCGGACCGACGCCATCCGGTATCCAGCCCCACGTGCTGGAATAACGCAGTGTCCAATCGAAGACGGTTTTCATTTTCGCAATTGTTGCTGCGTCATTGGTTTTCAGGGCACGGCGCATTAGGGCAACGGCCGCTGTGAGGATGCCGCCGGAATGCGTATGTCCCTGATAATGCCCCTCTGCATTAAACGTTCCGCTGACATTCAGCACGAAACGACCCATCCGATCAAGCAAGTCCTCGCAGTCCGGTGCATCGACACTTTCGGTGTACCGAGCTAACGCGAGCATGATTCCGCCGAGCGGGAAGGTGGGATACCCGTTGAAATCGCCGAATACGGCATGCTCCATCGTGTTCCAGCCTTCGGCATTGCGGAACCAGTAGCTGTAGTCCTCTTCATGCTGCAGCTTGCTTCTTATCGCAACGGCGAGCTTGTCGATGACCTCTTTACCGGCTTCTGAAGGCGAATCCAGGTACAAATCCACGTAAGCCAGCAGCATCCTGCCTGCCATGAACGGATTCAGAAACGGATCGCAAGTGTCCAGCATCGCACGGAGCGCTTGTTCTTCTTCCACATAATCGGTGGCCCCGGTAATCGGACGACCCAGCAGATACGCATCGGTAAAACGGGAGCACATATCACCTAGATCCCAGATATGATGTTCGAGCTTAGGTTCGGGCTGCAAGCGAAGCAGAAAATAAGGCCGCATATTCTGTTCGGGATCCAATCGGTTCGCAATCGCACTGAAACCGCGTTCGATTGCTTCCTGCAAATAATACGTCTTCGGTCTGCTTGCCATGTGAACTTCGTTTACCATCCTTACTCCCCCTGTTTGTTGACGCGTATGAAGACAGACGAAATAAATAGAGCGCTTACATTTTGAGTTTGAAGAAAAGTTGGCAGCTGTCTGATGACGTTCTTGAAGAAGACCATTGAAGTTGAAGGTTGATGTGAGATGCACTTCGAAAAGGTGGGTATTGCTGAGTGGTGTTCTAGGAGGCGTTCATAATTATATATCAAATATACAACTTATAAACTTTGCTTGGTGGCTGTTTACCTGCATCATACTCCCATGTTATAACGTCTGTAAAGAAAAAAATTGGAAAATCAAAAAGAAAGTTGTATATTCATTATATCAGGAGAGAGAGTGTGATTAGATGTCCGTACCAACGAAACGCGTCCCCCTTTACAACCAAATCCGCACGTATATAACCGACCAAATCGCACAAGGCCAGCTGATCCCCGGGGATCGTCTGCCATCGGAAAACGAGCTCGCGGAGCATTTTGGCGTCAGCCGTATTACCGTTAAAGGCGCCTTGTCCTCACTCGTGAAAGAGGGTACCGTTTACCGCATTCAGGGCAAAGGCTCCTTCATCGCGGATCAAGCACAAGGCGAGCCTCTTCGTTATCAGTCGCCGGAGACTCGCAAGCTGAAGCTTATCTCCTTGCTGATTCCCAGCCTGAAGACCGCCTATATGGTGAATTTGGTCAAAGGTGTGGAAAATGCCGCTTCGAGTCAAGGCTACCGCGTTATTGTCTCGCTGACCCATGAGTCGGTGGAAACGGAATGTTTATTGCTAGCCGAGGCCGAAGAGATGGGTGTAGCCGGAGTGATCGTCTACCCTGTCGAAGGGGAGAGCTATAACGAGGATATTCTGCGAATGACCTTGCGCGGTTACCCCATTGTGGTCATCGACCGCTATCTGAAGGGGCTTGAAACCAACTGTGTTTGCACGGATCATTTCAGCGGCGCGTATGCTGCAACTACCCATCTGATCGAGGCAGGCCATTTCCGGATTGCCTTCCTTACAGCTCCCTACACGGGAACGACCAGCATGGAAGACCGGCTTGAAGGGTATCGGCAAGCATTGGCTGACCATGCCCTATTAAGCGATCCTAGGCTTGTGTTTACCCGCACAGAGCCCGAGCAAATTGAGCTGTACCTGCAGCAAAATCCGGATGTCACCGCTGTATTTGCGCTTAATTCCTCCCTTGGCCTCAAAGTATTTGCGGTCGCCGAGCGGCTGCAGCTCTCCATTCCCGATCAGCTGTCGGTGATCTTCTTCGACGACTATGAATATTCGACCCGTTGGACGCTGCGCCCAACCTGCATTTTGCAGCAGGAGGAAGAAATCGGTGCCCAAGCCGGACGGCTCATGCTCTCGCTTGTCGCCAATCCTGCTCAGGAGCGGAAGAAGATTGTACTGTCTCCGCGCCTTGTTATCGGGGGCACGACGGCTGCGCCGTCTTTTCGGTCATAAGCCTTATGTTTCAAGACCCCTTGGAAGGGGTATACAACTCGTAATAAGAAATTTTGGATACAGGAGCGTCGAGCTATGAAACAAACCGATAAACTATTTTTGCGTACGGAGAATCAGGAAGGCAAATGTATCGTTTATGTCGGAGGCGAGCTGGATTTGGAATCCGCCGTTCATATGCGTGCAGTCATGACTCCACTGATTGAATTGACTGATCGAGAGTTAACTCTTAATTTGCGCGAGCTCCGTTATGTGGATAGTACCGGCATCGGCATTCTCGTGTCCGTGCTGAAAGCCAGACATGCCAAACAAGCGCCTTTTAGCGTGGAAGCTGTCCCTCCTCATATTCGCAAGCTGTTCGATATGACGGGCATCACGCCATTTTTACTCAAACAAGCCTAATTCGTAATTGCCGCAGAAAGGGACGAGAGCATAATGAACATACGGGTCGAAGAAGTAATCACCTTGCAGGTGCCGGCTTCGGCGGAATATATTGATCTGGTTCGATTAACTCTCTATGGATTAGCTGTCAAAATCGGCTTCTCCTACGAGGAAATCGAGGATATGAAAGTAGCGGTATCCGAGGCGTGTAACAATGCCGTTCTATACGCATACGGCGACCTGAGCACTGGGGAGGCCGCTCCGGTTCCACAGCCAGCGCCGCGGATTGAGGTGCGCTTCATTAAGAAGAACGATGCCCTCTCCATTATCGTCAAAGATGATGGCCGCAGCTTTGACGCATCAGCCGCAGCCGCACGTGCGAAGCCGGTAGACGGAAAGTCGATTGATGAACTCCAAGCAGGCGGACTTGGCCTGTTCTTGATGCAAGCACTGATGGATGATGTGGAAGTGAACAGTGAAACCGGAACGGAAGTGGTTCTTACCAAGCGCCTAGTAAAGAGCGGTGAATTGTGATGAGCGCGCAGCCGGTTAAGCAGCCCAAGCCTACAAGCATGGAACTTATTATGGCTTATCAAAGCGATCCGACTAACGATATCGCCGAACAGCTCATCACCCATTACGAGTCTATGGTTCGAATGGCCGCCGGTAAAATCTCGCGGAACCGCCCGGATTTATACGAGGATTTAATGCAAGTGGGCCAGATTGCGCTGCTTCGTTTATTCGGCCAATTCGACAGCTCGCTCGGTGTGCAGTTTGAGCCTTACGCCATGAAAAGTATCATCGGGCATATGAAAAATTATTTGCGTGATAAGTCGTGGTATGTTCAGGTCCCTCGCCGTATTAAGGAGAAAGGGATCGCCGTTCAGCAAGCGATCGATGAGCTGACCGTGAAGTTTGAACGCTCTCCGAGGATTGAAGAAATCGCGGAGGCCATGGCGCTCACCGTGGAGGAAACGACTGAGATTCTGGCAGGTCGGGAGCTTTATCATTACGTCTCGCTGGACACGCCGATTTCGGATGATGACAATACGTCATCGCTCGGTGATTTGCTCGGGTCGGACTCCAATGATTTTGAAAATATTGATCGTCGGCTCGATCTACAGGCTGCACTTTCGAAGCTGAAGCCTGAAGAGCAGAAAGTGCTGCTGCTGGCTTATCAGGATGGACTCCCCCAGCGACAGATCGCGGATCAGCTTGGTATCTCTCAGATGAGCATTTCCCGGATACAGCGGCGTGCTATCGATAAATTAAAGCAGCTGCTGCATGAACACCATGAGCTGGAAGAGTAGAAGCGCGCTGTAGGCCTAGCATGATGGCCGCGGCGTGCTTTTTGTGTTTTTGGATAAAATTGTCGGCGGCGCTGTTGTGCTTCACTCGGGGTTCGCGTTATGATGGTAACATGTATAGCTATACGCACGGACAAGCAGGAGGCTTCTAAACCATGATGCATCGGATGCTGCAATTTCCGCAAGCGTGGGAATGGCTCATGCTTCACGAACAGCGGCCGGAAACGTCCGGTCTTAGTCGCAGCAGCAAAGCGGCAGTCGATGATGCCACTTCGGGGGTGCCAACTGCTGCTGATCTGGCGGCGGAGCTTGCTCACGCGAAACAAGCCGTTGTGCAAGCCCATCCGGAGCTCGCTGGCTGGCTTAATGATGTTGAAGGCATTGCTCACAATCAAATTATCGTTTCCGAGCTTCCGGGCGGTGACGCTATCTTGCATGGGACCTTGCTCTTTCAGGTGTCTGAGGATGAGAGTGATATCCTCCCCTTGCATTTTCGAATGACCGATCGGAAGCTGGTCACTTATATGTCGGATATGCGTTTATCCGTTCGGCTGCAGCTCGATCCTTGGCAGGATAAGCTGAACCGTTGCCAGAGTGCGCCGGAAGGTTTCTTCGTGCTGCTTGGCGCCGTGCTGGAGACGTTTCATGACGGACTCGATCGGTTCGAGACGCGGCTCAGCGATTTGGAGCTGAAGATGCGTAAGCAGAATCGCACCGGCCTGATGAATGTCATCTTCGAGCGGCGCTATGAGCTTCTGCATTGGAGTCACTTGTTTATTCCGATCAAGGAAATTCAAGGCGCAGCCAGAGAAGCCTTCATGCATACGCTGCTGGAGCAGGAAGAGTTCAAACGGATGGAGCTGAAGCTCGACCGTATTCAGGGACTGCTCACCCATTATGCGATGGAGATCGATACGCTTCTGATGATGGACGATGCCATCTCGAACTTCCGCGGCAACGATATCATGAAGACGCTGACGATCTTCACCGCCTTGTTCATGCCGGCAACGGTCATCGGCGCCGTCTGGGGCATGAACTTCAAGGACATCCCTTGGGCCAGTGAGCGCTGGGGCTTCATAACCGTCAGTCTCGTCATTGTCGTCACCACCATCCTCATCTATTGGTGGCTGTGGAGCAAGGGCTGGACGGGCGATCTGCTGAACGGCCGTCACAAAGGCGACCGCGTCGGCAGCTCGGGCGGCGCGGACCTCGCGCTAGCCGGCGGCGACGATGCGCCGCGGTCGCGGCTTCGCCGAGGCGGCCGCGCCGGCGGAGCTGCTGCGGAGGCGGAGCCTGGCGCGCGCTCGGCGGACGCCGGGAGCCGCAGCGGCGTCGAGCACGACGCGCCGCTGCCGTCGCGGTCGAGCCGGTAGGGATAGGAGCGCGCGATGGCACGAACGCGCCATAAGGCGCTGGTCGCGGGGGCTCGAAGCGGCGTGAACGCCATCAGGGCGTTGGTCGCGGGGGCTCTCGAAGCGGCGTGAACGCGATCAGCGCTAGTCGCAGAGGAGCAGTTTGGGGCTGAGAGACGGATTTCCGTACTCTCAGCTCTTTTTTGTGCGGTTTCGCCGCTGAGAGTTCGATTTTCGAACTCTCAGCCCTCGGCGCGGACTGTTGGAGTTACTATTGAGAGCGATAGGCAGCTATCGACGGGGAAATCATACACGGAAGGCAAGTTAGTTGAGTTGCTGAGCATTGTAAGCGGCATATCCGCTTATAATGCTTTTTTCGGGTGATTTCCCATACAGTTAGCGGATATACCGCTTAAGGCAATGGATATCATGCGAGAATGCCTAGTTAGTTGGATTATCGAGCATTGTAAGCGGCATATCCGCTTATAATGCTTTTTCCGGGTGATTTCCCATACAATTAGCGGATATGCCGCTTAAGGCAATGGATATCATGCGAGAATGCCTAGTTAGTTGGATTATCGAGCATTGTAAGCGGCATATCCGCTAATAATGCTTTTTTCGGGTGATTTCCCATACAGTTAGCGGATATACCGCTTAAGGCAATGGATATCATGCGAGAATGCCTAGTTAGTTGGATTATCGAGCATTGTAAGCGGC
>NZ_JBXENW010000014.1:0-93284 GCF_059383835.1 Paenibacillus sp. J22R98 | reverse complement strand
TTTTCGGGTGATTTCCCATACAGTTAGCGGATATACCGCTTAAGGCAATGGATATCATGCGAGAATGCCTAGTTAGTTGGATTATCGAGCATTGTAAGCGGCATATCCGCTAATAATGCTTTTTTCGGGTGATTTCCCATACAATTAGCGGATATGCCGCTTAAGGCAATGGAAATGACGAGCGGGGGAGAGAGTTAGTCTGGTTATTGAGCATGAAAAAGAGCCCCCAACACCTCGGGGACTCCCTACTCGCTATTTCAAATCCACCACGACCAAGCAGCGGTCGTCGGATTGCAGCTCCTCGGATTGCTCGCGTGAGAAGAGCGCTTCTTCGAGCGCTTGCAGCGAAGCATGCGTGCCGTAGGGCTGCAGCAGCTCGGTGAGGCTGGCCTCGCGGTCTTCCACGTAGTCGCTGCCGACGAGGTCGTAGATGCCGTCGGTCAACAAGACGATACGGTCGCCGGGTCCGATGGCAAGCGTGTGCTTCTCGATCGCCATCTCACTGAACATGCCGATGGCGACGCCGCCTTGGGCGAAACGTTCAATGCTGCCATCGCTTCGAATGAGCATGCCCGGCGGATGCCCGGCATTCACGTATTCGAGCGTACCTGTGCTTAGATCAATGACCATATACAGCCCCGTAAAATAATACTGAATCAACTGATCCGCAAATTGCAGCTGCAGCGATCGCCGGTTCAGCTCCTTGATAACGCGTTTGGTCCCCGACTGCTTCGTCATCGCTTCCTTGAGAACCGATGCGATAAACATGCACGCCAGCGAGGATGATATGCCATGCCCCATCGCATCGACAACAGCTACGCCATAGCGATTCTCATCGATTCGATGCCATGCGTACAAATCACCGGATAGCTCCTCAGACGGGCGGAATATCGCATCGATGGCAATACGCTCGTCATCCACCGGCTGCGGCAGCGCCGCAAGCTGAACCTCGCGCGCCAGCTGCAGCTCCTCCCTCATCCGACGATCCCGCTCCTTATGCCAATCCTTCTGCTCCTTCAGCCGCAGCGCAACACGTATCCGTGCAAGCAGCTCAATCCGGTTGATGGGCTTCGTCACATAATCGATCGCCCCGGCATCCAGCGCCTCGGCCAGCTTCTTCGAGTCGCCGATTGCCGTTACCATGATGATGGGAATATCCTTCAAGCGCGGCGACTCTTGGATCATCGCACAAGCCGTAATGCCATCCACGCCCGGCATCATCATATCGAGCAAAATCAAATCGATGTCATGATCGTCATCACCCGGCGCTTCCTCCGGCTCACGCCCTTGCCTGTTTAAGCCAAGCAAACTAAACAATTCGCTGCCAGAGGCAGCCTGCAAAACATTCGTATACCCCGCACGCTTCAAAATCTCTCTGACAACCGTAATATTCATCGGATTGTCGTCCACCACTGCAATTCGCATCTTCAATTTCCTAGGCATTTCTGATCTCCTTATCGTTGTCCTTCACCGGTACGACGTTATGTACTTCGTTACCCTCGCAGATCATGCTTTGAATCTGGAACTTCTAGGACAGCTGCCTAAAGCACATTGGCCCATAGCCTCATACACTGATAGCAAGGAGAGTGGTGCAGAAATGGACAATGGCAGTGCGATGGATATTCGAACGGCCATCTTCTTGGCAGCGGTTTGCGAGCAAACCTATAGAATGTACAGAAATGATGGAAACTTTCTTGTGCCTAAGTCCTATCGTCTCGTAGGGACATTCAAGGCAGCGTCCTACTTGGACAATGAAGAACCCTTTGGCTTCATTCTAGAATCGGACTGGGCAGCAATACTCGCTTTCCGAGGTACGAGCTCGCCTACTGACTGGATTACGGACATGATTGCACAACAAATCCCGTTCAAACCGATCAAACGGGGCTGCAAAACGCATCGCGGCTTTACCGATGTCTATATGTCAGCTCGCGCCCAAATCTTTCGCCTTCTAGATCAAGTGCCGAAAGAAAAGCCGCTGTTCGTAACCGGGCATAGTCTTGGTGGAGCATTAGCTACTCATGCCTCGCTTGATATTGCCGTCAATCGTAAACCAGCCAACCTCATTACTTACACGTTCGGAGCACCGCGGGCAGGCGATCCCGAATTCGTCCGCAATTACAATGAAGCCGTGCCCCTTACGTTTCGTATCCAAAATGAATTCGATATTGTCCCTCATCTGCCGCCGCTTGTTTACCAATTACCGAAAAGCAAGAAAACCTATTACTATATGCACGTCAAGGAAGCGGTCAAACGCAGCTTTCGCAATGGATCCGTAAGCGGAAACCATATCATCGAAAGCTATTTTGCCGATTTGGCAAAGGATGCGCCCGATTTTGCTGCCATGATTTGTGTAGATCCGCCAGGCATGTGCCCTCTAACATGAGAAACCGGAGCAATTGCCGGCGGTTACATAGTTGAAACTCACTCCGCAATGCGGCTGCGCTCCGCCTTCGTCATCCCTTTAAGCACGAGCTCGTATGAGTGCTTGATCATATCCTGCAGCTCGCCTTGCGGAATCGATCCATCGAGCGCAATGGAGTTCCAGTGCTTCTTATTCAAATGATAGCCAGGCGTAATGGCATCATATTGCTGCCGCAGATTCTCCGCGATAATGGGATCGCATTTCAAGGATATGCCGCTTTCCGAGAGAAGTGCGAACATTTTTCCGCCTGCCTTCATCACCAACGGATCCGGCCCAAACGGATAATCCTTCACTGCGCCTGGCATGGACAAGCAATAGGCTGTTAACTCTTCCATCCGCTAATCTTCCCCTCTTCACACAAAAGTATAGTTCGCAAATGCAGCCGCTTGTCCATAGTACTCACCGGCTTCATCGTACAAGTTCCATACGACAGCCTGCTCAATTCGGAAACGTCGGCCGCTGCTGGAAATTCGAATACCGTTGTAATCGTCGATATACCCTTGCCCGGCGACGGCTTCCAGAAATCGCTGCCGTTCCTCTTGAATCATCGGCTCCGCTGTATGCTTCGACTCGATCCGTGTAAAAGCATCCCAATCCATTTCCCATAACGCCAAAGCCGCACGGTTGCCGTAATTAAGCACCGGGTCCTGCTGCGTGCCATGTGAGAGTACCACAAGATCCGCATGAAATAAGGCTTCCGCTGCCGACTCTTGCTCTCCCTGTGGAATTAAAGGCCTGCCCAGCAGCCGATTGTAGCTCTTCAAAATAATGGCGGCATGGCGCTCCCCCGCGCCGATACCGGTCAGTTGCTGCAGCATGACTTGTTCTCCCTCCAACCTAATGTTCAACCCCAACTAATTTAAAAAAACTGAAGGTGAGGTTCACCTTCAGTTCTTCGATTACGCTGCTATACGCCCATTTTCTTGCGCTGATTGTTTACTTTTTTGTGGTTTTGGCTCTTCATCGTTTGTTGGTTGCCGCCTGGACCATGCTTCTGCTTATTGTTCGCATTCGCCTGTTCCTGTTTCTTCTGGGCCAGCTTCTGCTTCATCGCTTCGGCAAGGGAAATTTTCTTCGGCTCTTGCTCTTGCGTTTGCGCTTCCGGCGTCGTTTGGTTTTCTTCCATTTCAGATCACCTCGTCTGTTTGTACTAGTTGTATTGTAGCTTTTTTTTCGCTTGCTTTCCAGTATACAAGGCATCAATTTTCACAAGTTTGCCATGATATTCCGGATTTCACTCCCGCAGCGCATCCTTCAGCTTGGTGGACATGTTGTCCGCACTTCCGGCACGCAGCATTCCGCGAAGTCTTGCAACCTCCTGCTGCAGACGAAGCTTGTCCCCGCGCAGCTGCTCAATCTCGGCTTGTGCCTGCATGAGCTGCTCTTGCAATGAAGAAATCGGCTCGTTCATCGCCGGCTTCCCCCTCTCTATTCACATCACTTCTCTCTATTGTAACGCTGCCCCACCTTAATGTAAAAAAAGCTCCGATATCGCAGCACCTGGAGAGCTCCATCAAAAGAACTCCAAATGCTGCACCTATCGGAACTATGCTTCTTACTTGACGGCGATCGCAACCTTCTGCGTCGTCACGAGCACATTCTTGCTGTTGAATGCTTTAACAACCACATCGATCTTCTTCCCTTTATACGGCGCAAAATCAATCTGTGCCGTCCAAGGCAGCGAGGTTACCGTCGCAACCGTCTTGCCGCCGATCTCATAAGTCACTTTGCTGAGCGTTGGGGACCATGTTTTCACATAAGCTGAAATCTTCTGTGACGATGCCGGTACCGGCGATGCCGTGTTAATCGGCTTGTAAGCAACCGGCGACTCGTCGCCAAGATTGCTCAAATAAAATGGATTGGAAACGGACTGCTTGTAGCCTTCGAGAAGCTTCTGATTCGCCGAAAGCATATAATATTTTATCCTAGCGGAAGCATCGTGGTTGCTGTCGAACCAGAACACCGCTTTCACTTTCGGATACAGCATCGGAAGAGAGGCGTAAAATTCTTTCATTTTGTAAACGGCCCAGTCCGTCTTATCTTGTTTCTTCTCCGGATACATGTAGGCCACGCCGCCTTCCGAAATATAAACCGGTTTGCGCGACGCATACTGTTTGTAGATATAATCGAATTTCTCCAAATGGCTCGAACGATCTTCGCCTTGCTTCAGCGGATCAAGAGTCGGGTTAAAGATCGTATACAAACTGACGCCAACCCAGTCTACCGCGTCATCGCCCGGGTAGTAGTCGTTAATGTTATACTCCGGCGAGCGGTCAGGCGCCCAAACCATAGCAACATTATCCGGAGCTTCCTCGTGGAAGACCTTCGCAACAATACGGAATTTATCGATGTAATTCTTCGGGTTCTCTTCATGCCACGGTACCCAGTCGCCATTCATTTCATTCGCGAAACGCAGGAATACCTTCACGCCGGATGCCGCAATATCGCGTGCCAGCTGGTGCAGATACTCATCATCTTGTACTTCGCTAAGCCCTTTAAGCGGCTGTACGCCAAGCTGAATAGCGACTCCGGCCTCGCGAGCGTGATCGATGTGGCTCTGAATACTCGAAAGCGGTTTGCCATATGTAAAATAAATCAAATAGGCAGCGTGATCTTTGCCGGTTAGCGTGGGAAACCCTTCCGTGTAGAAAGGTTTTGCCGTCTTCGAATTGTGCACGGCCGGATCGAGTTCTGCGTATGCACCGATATAAGCGCCATTCTTCGGTTCAAAAATCGCACCATGCGTATTCGCAGATCCTAGTGCAGAAGCCGTAGTCTCCACGAACAGCCTTGCCGAGCTGCGAAGCTGATCGGCTTTGCGTTTGGCAGCGATGCTCATCTGCGTCATGTTCGCCTTACCGGTATACTCCGCTTCTTTATCCCAGTTCATAACGGCGTCGTCATATTTCTTCAATATCGCATAATCGTCGCCGATGCGGCGGTACATGCCCGCTGCATTACCATACTCTTTCTTCTTCAGAAACTCCGGCGCAATTTGGTTATATTTTGCAATCGCTTCCGCGTATTTGCCCTGCTGGTCGAGCTTCTGCGCTTGTTTGAATATCCCCCATACATCCATCGCCTGTACCTCAAAGGTATGGAATGTCGTGAAAGCAACAATAATCGTAAATAATGCCACCATCATCTTGCGGCCAAACGAAACGTAATTCTTGTAAGTCACCATGATTCCTCCGTGTGCTAGTAGTAGAAGTTACAGCGATATTTTACAGCATTTGGGATGGATTGAAAAGACAAAGTTTTACAAAATGTGACAACGCTCGCCCTTGTGCAACAAGTTGCGACAGGCATTCGTTTAATCTGATATAGGCTGCAAGCCATGCTTGGCAGCAGTGACCAGTTGTAAATGATATTCTAGCGTCTATAATTATCTTTATTATGGTTTGCGCTTTATTCATAGGAGGAACAGCAATTGAAAACGAACAAACGTATGTCCTATCTCATACTCGGCGCGGCGCTTAGTGCCGTTATTCTAACGACCCAAACTTCATGCACCAACAACTTATTTGGCAGCAATTCGTCAGCCACATCGGACAACAATGAACTGAATACCGGCAACACTTCCGTTTCAGGAGATGATGCAGCGGCTGGCACCGTTAAGACAAGTACCGGTACGAAAGGCAATTCAGGAGCCGGTAAGTCCGATACGAAGAATGATCCTTCAGGCTCCACAGGAACAGGTACTGCCGATCCCGGAAAAACAAATGACAGCACTCCCGCGACCGCCCAAACGGGCAGCAATCAATCTGCTTTTAAAGCGTTTATGCACGAGAATGCACCGTCCCGCACCGTGATGAAGAAGGACGGCGTCGCTTATGTGACAAACACGGACAGCCCGCTAGTCCTCGTCAACAAGAAGCGTGAGCTCGAATCGACTTATGTACCGAAGGATCTTGTCAAAGCGAATGTAGAATTCTCCTTCTCCGGCGACAGTCCGAAGCAGCAATTGCGTCAAATCGCGGCAACTGCGCTTGAGAAGCTCTTCGCAGGCGCGAAGAAAGATAAGATCATGCTCAAGGCCGTTTCCGGCTATCGCTCGTATGCTTCGCAGCGTTCTATCTTCAACAGCTATGCGAAGAAGAACGGCGAGGAAGAGGCCAATACGTTCAGCGCGCATCCCGGGCAAAGCGAGCATCAAACCGGACTGGCGATGGATGTATCCAGCGCGAGTGCAGGCTACGATCTTGATAAAAGCTTCGGCGAAACGAAGGAAGGCAAATGGCTGAAGGAGCACGCAGCCGAGTATGGCTTCATCATTCGCTACGAGCTTGGCAAAGAGCAAGAAACCGGCTATATGTATGAGCCTTGGCATATCCGCTACGTCGGCGTATTCATCGCACAAGAGATTAAGAAGAAGGGCGATACGCTCGAAGCTTACATGGCGCAGTTCTAACCGGATCTAAACAAACGAAAAGCCCTCCCGGCATGATGCCGGGGAGGGCTTTTCGTTTGTTAAAGGTTGAGCTGCGCTATTCGCCAAGCTTCCGGAACAAATCCTTAAACACGGAATCACGATGTGCATAGTGCGCACACCGGATGAAATGGCGGGAATGATCGACGCTCCAGCGGAAGTCCTCAGATAACAGCGGACTATGGACAAGAGTGCTCGGAATCCAGCTCGGATCGACCAGATATGCAATGGTCGAGATGTCCCAGATCACGCGGGAATAGCCAAAGTGATTCTGGCTGCAGTCCCGATAGGTTTCGTACAAGTATTGCCCGATCGGCCCTTTGTCGCGGACATAATCCTCAACCTCGGACAAGGTTGTCGCCAGATGAGAGGCAACGCCGGCACAAGGAATCAGAATGAGCGGAACGCCGCTGTTAAGCACCGTGCGGGAGGCATGCAGATCTTGGGCTAGGTTGAATTCCGTCGTATCATGCCAATGCAGCGCGTGGCCGCCGAGCCAGACAACGACGATTTTCTCAATAATGCGCGGCTCCATCAGTAGGGCAGAAGCTACATTCGTAATCGCACCGATCGCAACAACATACAAAGGATCGTCTTCGCTCGATGCCATTGCCCGTTCCACGAGATTTCTTGCAGCAGCGCTCTCTTGAGGAACGCCGGCTTCCGCCAGGTAGCCTTCCGAGCCGCGGTAGACCGGAATATCGGTCATTTCCGGCAAGATCGAACGAATCTTGAGAAGCTCGTTGTAGCTTTTCTCCATCCCGTCCTTCGGACCGTCAGACAGATCGTTGAAGAATGGTGCGGCATAGAACGCTTCAACCGTTACGCTCTCCGGCGATTTCAATGCATAGATGACGGCGAATTGATCGTCGATTTCGTTATAGGTATCCGTATCCAAAACCATTCGCACCTTGCGCTGTGGATGTTCTAAACGCTGCAGAAGCTTTTGCTGAGGCAATTTTGGAAATTCAACCATGTCCCTTGTCATCCTCCTTGAATATATCCTGCATTCCTTTTATGATGTGGTTATGAATTCAGGATTTTTCTCGCTTACTACGCTTATTCTACAACGAATACCGCGTACGATGATTATAGGATATGGCTGTTTGTTTGCATGATATGGCTAGGATAACGGGAGGGGAGCTTGCAGGATGCTGGCACAAATGGATTTTCTGTTTCAAGCTACGCGGCACGCGCATTCCTATATGCCGATGCATGAGCATACCTGCTATGAGCTGGTCTACTACCAGACGGGGAAAGGCCTTACGCGCTTCAACGATACGGTTTATACGTACACGCCCGGCACTTACACGATCATTGCGGCAGGAACGCTGCATGATGAACGGCGTACGCAGGACACGGATGTCATTTTTGTCGGCTTTCGGCTGCCTCGGAGGGAACTGCTGCTCAAGGAAGGGCTCTATCAGGATGATTCTTCTTCCCCGATCTTGCCGCTCTTATTGAAGATGATTGAGGAAATGCAGGAGCAGCGGGCGTATTATGCGGATCAATTGAATTATTACATCAGCTCCATCGTCATCGCACATCAGCGTGCCACGGATACCGGCGGCACATCGGGAGGATCCGTTGATCATCTCCTGTATGCACGCACCTTCATCGACGAGAACTGCAATCAGAAAATTACGATCGAAGAATTGGCCGAAATGGTCGGTTACAGCTACCATCACTTCCGGCATTTGTTTAAGCGCAAATTCGGTGTATCGCCCATTTCCTATCTGCTGCTTAAGCGAATTCAGAAAGCCGAGCATCTGCTTCTGCATTCGACGCTCCCTGTCACCTCTATTGCGCTGGAATGCGGCTTCTCGAATGATGCGCAATTCTGTACGCTGTTCAAACGAGAGAAGGGCGAGTCGCCTCGCGCCTTCAGACAAAGTCGAGCAGTCGCTAAGGCTTAGAAGCAGTCGACTGGCAGCTGAGCTAGCCGGCCGCTGATTGTTGCTGCGCTATTCCGGCGTCGCACAGGGACGGCCGTTGATATAGTAGGCGGTCTCTTGATACACCTTGAACGCGACCTCAACCTCAGCAACGCCGGCCTCATTCAGATGTTTGGTTACCGCTTGGGCAAGCTCATCTTGAATCGCTTGTCCTCTGTCGAACCAAGCAATTTCCACGAAAGGATAGGTCGGCACCGTTTCGCCTCCGAACACCGAAACCAGCTGCAGCCCGTCTATCGTAAAATTATCGGTCCCACACTGGCAGATGCTCGCCATCTCTTCTACTAAAGCCTTGCTCACTTCCACTAAAATAGACGTTTCAACACCACGTACGTTTAATTGGGGCATAGCTATTCCTCGCTTTACTCATATTCATGCAGCTGTTCTTCCTCCGCAATGCTTTGCAAATCGTAGCCGGATACTGTAATGATCCGATAGTCCGGCGTAATCTCGGCATGCTGCTTAGCCAGCTCCAGCAAATAACGCGGTGAGCCATCTTGTTCCTCATCATAGATGAGAATGAGTCCTTCCGAATTGTCGAGCAGGAAGCGATCTCTCGCTTTGAACTGCCACGGCCCATCATATTTCTGCTTGGAGATCGCGCTCACATAATCCGCGCCGGCCAGAATCTCGCTGTATGTCGTTTTCTTCTGCTCGTTCCAATTCTCTTCCTGCTCAAGAAAAGGAGTAATAATCGCGAGCCGCAAGCTCTCGTAGCTGGCCTTCAACTCGATCGTCACTTCCGCCGCCCATAGCTCCACGCCCCAGCCGCCGCTTACGATTACCCATTCCAGTCCATCCTCTACAAGAGCCGTGATCTGCTTCTTGAGCGCTTTCTTGATAATGGCGATGCCGGGATGCTTGGCCGAGAAAATGCCCAGCTCTGTTGCTCTATAGCCTGAAATCAGTACCTGCTTCATCGCGGTTTGCTCCTTGTTTACTCGTCCAGATAAGGGTAGCATACGAGTGGCGAAATTTCACCAACTGTCGTGAACTATTCGACAATTTCGAAGCCTCGTTCAATCCATAACAAGTCTGCCACAAGTGACCACTAGGCGAGGGATTCACTCTAACGAACCCTACAGGCCTTATTTCATCAAAATGAACGTGTTTGAAATTCTAACGAACTCCACAGGTCTTATTTAGTGTGAATTGGCCCCAATTCACTCCATTTTCCATAATTAAGGCCCCCATGGTTCGTTAGAATATAGAAGATGGTATTTTCGGGCAAATAAGGCTTCCACGGTTCGTTAGAACTTAAGCCACGGCAACTTAAGCTCGCCGGGCTGAATGGGGTAAACATGAGCAAGCAACAAAAAACTGCCTCAATCGTGCACCAAAGCACGTTCGAGACAGCTTTGTACATCTACTCCATCCCTTTCGGGTAATGCGCCTTCGGCTCTCGAATGACGGCCCCGTCATCCAGCAGAACCTCGGTTGTAAACTCCCGCGCTCCCTTGTACAGCCGAATGATGCGTGCACCGCGAGGGTAGCCTTCCCTGCCATAGGTCTGATAGCCGCTGGCCCGGCCATAACAGAGTCTGATGCCGTACATTTCGCCCCAGTAATCATTCACATGATCATGTCCGCAGAAGGTGCCAACGATGTCGCCCATCTCCACCATCGCCGTGAACAGCCCGGAATTGACCGGCGGACAAGCGACATTTTCATGTTTGCTGCCGTAGCACAGCTCTTTTCGCCATACTTCATCGTATTCGGGCAATGGAATATGGAAGAAAGCGAGTGAAGGCAGCGGCTCACCGTCGTTTGCTTCCGTGAGTGCTGCGGACTGCTCCGTATACCAATCGATCTGGTCACGACCAATCCAGGCATATCCTTCAAGATTCGGATACTCGGAATAGCTGCCGCTGTCGAGTAAGTAAAGGGCATGATGCGGTTTGCCGCTGCCGGGTTCTCTTATCAGCAGCACATAATTCCCCGTACCCGTAAGCTCCTCCGGACCTGACTGACTCACGCAATGCTCATGCTCCAGCTGAACGTCCATCAGCTCTTCTCTTGTTACCTCGTGCTCGGCGTCATGATTGCCAAACACTGCTGCCCATGGGATGCCCCGGGTATCGACCTCACGTACCGCCTCGCGAAAGGATTGCTTCGGATCGACGCAATCATCGCTGTAAATCAAATCGCCTGTAAAGATGACCAAGTCTGGAGAAGTATTCTCGAGCACCCGCTCCATCAGCAATCGAGTCAGGATGTCACCCGGCTCCCCGTTTTGCCAGTGAAGGTCCGTAAATTGCACTATGGTAAATGTGCCGTCCTCGCGGTAATGCAGTTCTTTCCCCATCTGATCCATCCCCCATCGTTAAAGCGATTCTCCCCCGGCCTCAATCCCGATAACGCCTTCAATTGAAGCAAGCGAAACGATGACTTCCTCGAACCGCTTCTTATAATTAAGCTTCAGCTGCATGCGGACAATCAGCATATCGCCGGAATCACCTTGCGCGGCTTCCTCGTTTTCGACGATTATTTTGCTGATTTGAATACCGAAGTGATGAAGCTCAGTTACAACCTTGTTCAGGCTTGCGGAATCTTTATTTATTTTCATGACCAGATCCTGCTTACGCTTGGTTCGCGAGAATTTCTTCTCGAACTTATTCAGGAAAAACAAGCTGACCACAACTAGCAGTGTGAGTACGGCTGAACCGTAATAGAATCCTGCACCTACCGTAAGTCCTATCGCTGCAACCACCCAAAGCGAGGCGGCCGTCGTAAGTCCTGAAACCGTAATCCCTGTTCGCAAAATCGTCCCTGCACCAAGAAAACCAATCCCGCTTATTACCTGCGCCGCTAACCGTGCCGGATCGAGCCGGACGTTCGGATCCGCCGCAAACTCAGCAAAACCATACATGGATAACAAAACAATTGCTGCCGATCCCAAACAAACGAGAATATGTGTCCTAAATCCTGCCGAATGTCCGCCCAGCTCGCGTTCCACTCCGATTAAACCACCCAGAATAAGCGCCAGCACCAAACGAATCGTCAGCTCCAAATAACTGATTTGCCAAATGCTGGGGTCGTACACTTGTGCCGCTGTTTCTCCCATATGCGTCAATCCTTCTTTTTAATGGTCCTTTGCTTATCTATACGCAAGGCAACAGCGAATGCCTACTGATAGGCCGAAAAAATATATATTCTTGACATAAGCCCAGAGAAGCTAGCTGCGTGCAAATTGCGATTCAAACCAATCCCAGCCGGAACCGACATGTTCAGGACGATGGGAGTCCGAGCCATAGACCAGTTCAATTCCTTTCGTCATGCACTCTTGGATAAACCACTCCGGCACGTATGGCTTACCGCAGCTCGGAACACGCAGCCCCGCCGTATTGACGTCGATTCCGACATTTCCTTGTTGCAGCAACGGTAGAATGGCAGTCAACCGACTCCGAATTTGCGCTTCATCGATCGGCGGGAGCTTAAGCGCGAATTTCTCGATCAAATTAATATGGCCGATCCGTTTACGCATCGGAAGTTTACTCGCGAAGGCAATGGCGGCTTCCACATGGTTATAATATTCGTCTACAACCTTCTCCATCGTCCCGTAGTAACTTAATAGGTTGGCCGAGAAATCATCAGCCGTAAAATCAATGCAGTACATACCGTCTTTACCCGGCAAGTAGTGAACGGAATAAACGACATCCTCCAGCTGCTGCTCATATTGCTCTACGATCGCTTCCGTGAATGGCAATGCGCCTTGCAAATAATCCAGCTCCAGGCCGACGGCAATTTCGATTTTCCCTTCATACTGCTGTTTGATTGATTTCGCGTATGCCATATAGAGAGGAAGCTCTTCGTTAGGCATGGCAAGCTCGTACATCAGCTTTGCATCCTGTACCCAACCTGCAGGAAGCGGCGGGTGCTCGCTAATGGTATATCGCGTAAAACCAAGCTCAATGGCACGGTCCACATATTGTTCCGACGGTGCGTCGCTGCCATGATAGCAAAACTTTGTATGCGTATGTCCATCCCATTTCATTACGTTTGACATGCTGCTTGTCCAACTCCTCTACCCGTTTATTCAAGCTCTGATGGCAATATGTACCTTCCCAGTATATCATCTTGATGAAAGCCTTCAATAAGTGGCAGCTGCACGCAAAAACTGCTTCTTCCAACAAGCGGCATTTCTGTTATAATGAATTCTGTTCATTTAGGTTAATCTAAAATAGAAATCCTTGTAAATTTCATCACCCCAAGCAAAGAAGAGAGGAACATGTATGATCAGCCGATTTAAACGACTTCTTATCGGACGGCCGATGAAAAGCGCAGAGCTCGAAGGCGAGAAGCTCAGTAAGTTAAAAGCACTCGCCGTACTGTCCTCCGACGCCTTGTCGTCGGTCGCGTACGGAACGGAGCAGATCTTGCTCGTACTCATGGCTGCCGGCTTTGCCGCAGTATGGTACTCCATTCCGATATCCATTGCCGTGCTCGGTCTATTACTAATACTCATTATTTCGTATCGTCAAACGATCTACGCCTATCCCAAAGGCGGCGGCGCCTACATCGTAGCCAAAGATAACTTGGGTGTTTCCACAGGGCTGCTTGCAGGAGGATCGCTGCTCGTCGACTACATACTGACCGTAGCCGTTAGCTCCTCGGCCGGAACCGATGCGATCACGTCCGCTTTTCCTTCGCTGCATGATCATCGGGTACTGGTCGCTTTAATCATGATCGTTTTTCTGACCGTCATGAATTTACGGGGAATCGGGGAATCCGCTTCCGTACTGGCTTATCCCGTCTATCTGTTCGTCGGGGCGATATTCGTCTTGATTATTGCAGGGGTTGTCAAAGTCATCGCAGGCGGTGTCCATGCCGATGTACCGGAGATCGGTGCGGCGGTGTCCAACATCAGCTTGTTCATGTTACTTAAGGCATTCAGCTCCGGTTGTTCGGCGCTCACCGGCGTCGAGGCCGTATCCAATGCGATCCCGAACTTCAAGAAACCGGCGGAACGCAATGCCGCAACAACACTCATCATGATGGGTACGATTCTCGGTGCGATGTTCATCGGTATCAGCTTACTCGCTTATTGGTACGGTATCGTGCCTAGCGCAACGGAAACCGTCGTTTCCCAAATCGCTAACGCGACGTTCGGACGAGGCATTCTCTATTATGCGATCCAAGGAATTACCGCTCTAATTTTGTTCTTGGCTGCCAACACGGCCTACTCTGCTTTTCCACTGCTTGCGTTCATGCTGGCAAAAGATAAGTATATGCCGCATGCGTTCATGGTGCGGGGAGATCGGCTCGGCTTCTCGAACGGGATTATTTTTCTAGGCGTGTTCTCTGCACTCTTAGTTGTTCTGTTCCACGGGGACACGGAGAATCTCATTCCACTCTATGCGGTGGGGGTATTTATCCCGTTCACGCTCTCACAGCTTGGCATGATGGTCCGCTGGATCAAGCTTAAACCGGCGAACTGGGGTGTCGGTCTTACCGTCAATACGATCGGGATGCTGACCACGCTCATCATTACGTTAATCTTTATTTTCACGAAGTTTAGTCAGATCTGGATGGTCTTCATCTTCTTGCCGATCGTTATTATCGGGTTCTACAAGATCAACCGCCACTATATGAACACCGCAGATGAGCTTCGCATCAACATTGATAAAGAGAAGCCTGCGATTAAAGGCAGCACCATTGTAGTTCCGGTCGCCGGGATTACGAAGGTCGTTCTGCAGTCCATCAGCTATGCGAAATCGCTGACTGATAACGTGGTTGCGGTCTATGTCGGGTTCGATGAGGAAGAAATCGAGCGGCTCGAGAAGAAATGGGAAGAGTGGAATCCCGGCGTGCGGCTGATCGTCTTGCGATCGAGTTACCGCAGCATTATCCGCCCTCTCGTCCGCTTCATCGAGACGGTGGAGTGGAAGACGCAGGAGACGGATCACATCACCGTATTGATTCCGCAGTTCATTACGAAGCACTGGTGGCATAACATCCTTCACAACCAGTCCAGCTTGCTGCTTCGCGCTTATCTATTTACGCAGAAAGACGTCGTTATCGCGACTGTGCCTTACCGGTTGCACCGTTAGTTGAAGTTTGTGGCCGAGAGTTCGATTTTGGAACTCTCGGCTTTGTTTTTGTAGTGATTTTAATGCTGAGAGTCGCGTTTTGCGACTCTCAGAGGGCGGTTGTGGTAGTGGGAGGGGCTTTCTGAAGGTGAGAGACGAGTTTTCCGACTCTCAAGGTGTGGTAGATGCGGTGGCGAGCTACTTCAGCAGATGAGATCAAGCCAACAAAAAACCGACTCCTATGGAAGCGAGTCGGTTCCATTCAAGGCGCGAACAGTTCCAGAAACGCGCTCACGCTCATCGGCTCAAGCAGCTGCGGGTCATCGCACACCGCCATAATTTGCGTTGTTTGTCCCGGAGAGAATCGCGTCAGCAGATTGGATTCGAATTTCTTTTTCAAGAGTGGGATGCCTTCGTCCCTCCTTCGCCTGTGGCCAATCGGATACTCCGTCAGCACCTCATCCGTCGCGCTTCCGTCTGTAAAGAACACCTGCACGCTGTTTGCGATGGAGCGTTTGTCCGGGTCCAGATAGTCCACCGTGAAGTCCGGCCGCTCCTTCACCTCCATCAAGCTGCGCAAACGGTCAACCCGCGGATCTGCCGCCGCCTCATCCTCATAATGATCAGCAGTCAGCGCACCGTGGAGCAGGCCGATCGCCGTCATATACTGCAAGCAATGGTCGCGGTCAGCGGGGTTGTGCAGAGGGCCTTTCTTATCAATGATGCGGATGGCGGACTCGTGTGTGGTAATGGTTATACGGTCGATTTCGTCGAATCTCTCAGCAACGAGGGGATGCAGTGCAATGGCGCTTTCCACCGCAGTTTGTGCGTGGAATTCGGCCGGAAAAGAAATTTTAAACAGCACATGTTCCATGACATAGGAGCCGTATGGACGCGAGAGCGAGAACGGTCTGCCTTTGAAAAGCACATCATAAAAGCCCCACCCCTTCGCCGACAGCGCGGATGGATAGCCCATTTCCCCTCGCAGCACCATGAGCGACAGCCGCAAAGCACGGCTCGTTGCATCCCCGGCAGCCCAGGATTTGCGCGATCCGGTGTTTGGCGCATGCCGGTAGGTGCGAAGCGCCTGCCCGTCAATCCACGCATGGGACAAAGCCTGCGTGATGTCCTCCTTCGTACCGCCGAGCAGGCCGGTTGCTACTGCGGTGGACGCCACTTTCACAAGTACGACATGGTCGAGTCCTACTCGGTTGAAGCTATTTTCAAGCGCCATCACGCCTTGCAGCTCATGTGCCTTGATCATTGCAGTCAGCACATCGCGCATGACGAGCGGAGGCTGTCCGGCAGCCTGCCTTACTTTGCTTGCATAATCCGCGGCAGCCAGAATAGCCCCAAGATTATCGGACGGATGGCCCCACTCCGCGGCGAGCCAGGTATCATTGTAATCCAGCCACCGAATCATACAGCCAATGTTAAAAGCGGCCGTCACCGGATCTAGCCGAAACGAAGTCCCCGGCACACGTACGCCACCAACCATTTCTGCACCCGGCACAACCGGGCCGAGCAGCTTCGTGCAAGCCGGGTAGTTTAATGCCAGCATGCCGCAGCCCAGCGTATCCATCAAACAATAACGAGCAGTCTCATAGGCCAGCTCGCTGTCTATCTGGTAGTCCGTTACATACGAAGCCATATCGGCAAGCACTTGGTCCGGCTCGGGCCGAATATTATCCTGACCATATCCCATGGCGGCAGCCCCTCCCCCTCATCGCTTAATAGCGTTCATGAACAGCCAGCCAAGGCAGCGGATCAGGTCCGACATAAGCGGCGGTCGGCCGGATAATACGGTTATTTTGCCGCTGCTCCATAATGTGCGCCGTCCAGCCCGTTATACGGGAAATGACGAAGATCGGCGTAAACATCGGCGTAGGGATGCCCATGAAATGATAGGCGGTCGCGCTGTAGAAGTCGAGGTTGGGGAATAAGCTTTTTTCCTGCTGCATCACGTTCTCGACCGCTTCCGATATCGCATAGAGATGGCTGTCCTCTGCCCACAATGAGAGTGTCTCTGACCATTTCTTGATAATGTCCGAGCGCGGATCGGAAACCGTGTACACTCGGTGGCCAAACCCCATGATGAGCTGCTTCGCCGCCAGCCTCGCACGCGTTGCTGCTTCCGCTTCCTCTGCACTATCGAACTGGGTGATCAGCTCCATGACAGCCTCATTCGCCCCGCCGTGCAGATTGCCACGCAGTGTGCCGATGCCAGTCGCAATGCAAGAGTAATAGTTCGATAGCGTAGAAGCTGTTACCCGGGCGGCAAAAGTCGATGCGTTAAACTCATGCTCGGCATACAGAATTAGCGAAACATCGAATACGCGAATAGCGAGATGCTCCGCATGTTTGCCGTGAAGCAAATAGAGAAAATGACCCGCAACCGTGTAATGGTCTAGGTCGAACGGCTCTTCTGCTGGCGAAGATGAGGCAGGTGCAGGGCTAGGTGTAAGCACAGAATCCTCCGTGTCTGCCTTCAACACCTGCGGAGGATCCGAGTCTGTGCTCTGCATCTGTGAAAGCTCTGTCTGCACCGGATCATCCTTCTGCTCCGCGGGAGCAGCCCGCCTGTGAAAATGATACCAATGCAGCAGCATCGGACCGGTCAGAGCAATGAGCCGATCCGCAATATCAGCTGCGCCAAGCGATGCCGACTCCGGCTCCATCGTCCCGAGCGCAGTGCAGCCCACCTGCAGCACCTCCATCGGATGGGCATCTGCCGGCAGCAGCTCCAAGATTCGCTGCAGCGTCTCCGGTAAACGGCTCGCCTCAGCCAGCTTGCGCCGATAAGCCGCAAGCTCATCCACATTCGGCAGCTTACCGCGAATGAGCAGATAAGCCGTCTCTTCGAAGCTGCCGTGCTCTGCCAAATCTTCGATGGAATATCCGCGGTAGGTGAGTCCGAGTCCATTTTTGCCTACCGTACTGATTGCCGTTTCACCGGCTTCAATGCCGGCCAAGCCTCCGGGCTTCTTCACGGTCATCTCTCATTCCTCCTCCGAATTCCGTGCGGCGAACAGCGCATCCAGCTTGCGCTCATAATCGTAGTAGCCGAGATATCGGTAAAGCTCCTCGCGCGTCTGCATTTCGTCAAGCACGGCGGCTTGAGACCCTTGCACGCGAATCGTCTGATACACCTTCAGCGCTGCGGCATTCATCGCACGGAAGGCTGACAGCGGATACAGCACCAGCGCTACCCCGGCAGCTGCCAGTTCATCCACCGTGAAGAGCGGCGTGCGTCCGAATTCCGTCACATTCGCCAGAACCGGCACCTTCACTACATCCGTGAACGCACGGTACTCCTCCAAACTGCCGGCCGCCTCCAGAAAAATCATATCCGCACCGGCCTCCACATACGCCTGCGCCCTTGCGACAGCGCCTTCCATCCCTTCCGAAGCGAGCGCATCCGTACGTGCCATTAGTACAAAATCCGCGTCAAATTTCGCATCTGCCGCGCTTCGAATGCGATCCGCCATCTCCGCTGTGCTGACGATGGCTTTGTTCGGCCGATGCCCGCATCGCTTCGCGGCCACCTGATCCTCGATATGAATGCCCGCGGCACCGGCGCGGATCATCTCACGCACAGTGCGAGCAATGTTAAACGCCGAACCGAAGCCGGTATCGGCGTCTACAAGCAGCGGTAAATCAACGGCACTGCAGATTCGCCGCACATCCTCCAGCACATCGCCCTGCGTCGTAATGCCGAGATCCGGCAATCCGAACGAAGCGTTTGCCACTCCTGCGCCAGACACATACAGCGCACGAAAACCCGCCGATTCAGCGAGCAAAGCGGCATAGGCATTTATTACACCAGCCACCTGAAGCGGCTTCTCCTGCTGCAGCGTCTCTCGAAGCCGAAGCCCCGGCGAACTGCGATTCATCGATACCATTAGCCTTCCTCTCCTTCCGCAACGCAACATGGCGGAAGCCGCCAACAGGTTAACTGCCCCGCAGCAGCTCGCCGGAAATCACCAACCGATGAATTTCGTTCGTACCCTCGTAAATTTGCGTCACTTTCGCATCGCGGAACAGCCGCTCCGCATGCAGCTCATCCGCAAGGCCGCTGCCGCCGCACCACTGCAGCGTCTTCGTCGTCACATGCATCGCCGTATCGCTGGCGAACATTTTGGCCATGGACGCTTCCTTCGTGCAGCGCACGCTGCGCTGATGCATATCCGCCGCGCGATACACGAGCAGCGCAGCCGCCTCCACCTGGGCCGCAAGCTCCCGATACTCCGCAGCAGCTCTGCTCCGTACCCGAAGCGGCAGCGCACGCAGCTGCTGCTCGCTCACAGCAAGCGCCGCTCGCGCAATTCCGAGCGCCTGCGCGCCTATGCCAATTCGCCCGCCGTTCAGCGCCGATTTGGCAATGGCGAAGCCTTGCCCTTCCTCGCCAAGGCGCCGACCTGCCGGCACGATCGCATCCTCTAGAATCAACTCGCAGGTGTTCGATCCGTGCAGCCCCATTTTTTTCTCCTTTTTACCCACACGGAAGCCCGGCGTATCCTTCTCCACCAGAAACGCAGTAATCCCGCCTACACTGCCGCTTTGCCCATTATGCACGGAGGCGAACAGCACGTACTGATCTGCCTCACCCGCATTCGTAATGAACACCTTCGTACCGTTCAGTACATAGTGATCCTCATGGCGAACCGCTGCCGTCCGAATCGTCGAAGCATCCGAGCCAGCATGCGGCTCCGTTAATGCGAAAGCGCCTAACCACTCCCCTGAGGCGAGCTTAGGCAGACATCGCATTTTCTGCTCGGAAGTGCCATGATACAGAATGGGCAGCGTCCCAACCGACGTATGCACCGACAAAATAACGCCGACCGCCGCACTCACCCGGGCTATTTCTTCGATCGTGAGAATATAGGAGGTTAGTTCAAGCCCGCTTCCGCCCCATTTCTCCGGCACTGGCAGTCCCAGCAAGCCCCTTGCCCCCATCTCTCTCACGAGCTGCGCCGGGAAACGGTCATGCTCCTCCATTTCAGGGATGACTTTGGCTACCTCCTGCATGGCAAAACCCCGCACTCGCGCGCGCAACCGTTCTTGTTCATCCGTAAAATGCAGCAGCATAACAGCGGTCAGCCCCCTTCGTACACGTAGAAGCCTCGACCGCTCTTGCGCCCCAGCCAACCAGCGGCGACATAATTGCGAAGCAGTGGACAAGGTCTATATTTGGAATCGCCAAAGCCTTCGTGCAGCGTTTCCATTATCGCGAGGCAGGTGTCGAGCCCAATCAGATCGGCCAAGGCTAGCGGCCCCATCGGATGATTCATGCCAAGCTTCATCACGCCGTCGACAGCTTCGATCGAAGCCACGCCTTCATAAACCGTGTACACGGCTTCGTTGATCATTGGCATCAGTATGCGGTTGGACACGAATCCGGGGAAGTCCCGCACCTCGAGCGCTGTCTTCCCCATCCGCTCCGCCAGCTTTGCCACGGTGGCATAGACATCATCCGACGTACGCAAGCCACGAATGATTTCAACCAGCTTCATGACCGGTACCGGGTTCATAAAATGCATCCCGATCACCTGCTCCGGCCGCCCGGTCACCGCTGCCAATTCCGTGAGCGACAGCGATGAAGTATTGCTAGCGAGAATCGCTCCTTGCCGGCAAATACCATCGAGCTTAGCGAGCAGCGCCTTCTTCACCGGCATGCTCTCGGTTACTGCTTCGATGACAAGATCAGCGCCGGAGGCTGCCTCCAAGTCGTCCGCTGCGGTTATGCGTCCAAGCGTCTGCAAGGCCGACTCTTCTGTGATTCTGCCTTTCGCAACGCTGCCGGTGAGCTGCACGCCGATTTGCGCCAACGCTTTGCTGATGCGTCCCGCTTCCGCATCATGCAGCAGCACTTGGCAGCCTGCCTGCGCGGCAACAAGCGCGATGCCGCTACCCATCTGGCCTGCTCCGACGACCGACACATGGTGGATATCTGCCATGAATGACTACCGCCTTCCCTAAGCCATTGTATTTCTTCCCTTGTTTCTCACCCTTGGTCCATCATGCTCTGCATTCAGCACTCTGCTCTCTGCACTAATCCACCCGAACCAGCACGGCATCGCCCTGACCGCCGCCGCTGCAAATCGCGGCAATCCCTAACCCGCCGCCGCGCCGCTTCAGTCCGTTAATCAGCGTCATGACAATCCGCGCTCCGCTTGCTCCGACAGGATGGCCGAGCGCAATCGCACCTCCATGCACGTTGACCTTGTCGGCATCCCAGCCGGCCAGCTTCCCGCAAGCCAAGACAACAACCGCGAATGCTTCGTTGATCTCGAAGCGGTCAATCGCGTCCATCGCATGCCCCTGCTGCTGCAGCAGCTTCTGCACGGCAAAAGCCGGCGCGATCGGATAATTGCGCGGCTCCACGCTAACCGCGGCATGACCGAGCAGCGCAGCCTTCGGGGCGTAGCCTTCCTGCAGCGCCTTGCTCTTCGAGGCTACAACGAGCGCCGCCGCACCGTCATTGAGCCCCGGAGCGTTGCCCGCCGTAATCGTGCCGCTATTGCCGGCAGCGAATACCGGCATCAGCGCAGCCAGCTTCTCTGCGCTTGTATCTCCGCGAGGTGCTTCATCCTTATCTATAGCGAACACATGGCTCTTCGTCGGCACTGCACCCGGCAGCGGAACGGGGACAATCTCCGAATGAAAGTAACCTTGCAGGCTGCTCTGAACGGCACGCTCATGGCTGCGCAGTGCCCATTCATCCTGTTCCAAACGGCTGATGCCATACTCAGCCGCAATGTTATCGGCATAGTCACCCATGTGCATATCAGCGAAAGCGCAGCGTAACCCATCGCGAAGCAATAGATCGGCTGCCCGGCCATCGCCAAGACGCATCCCCAAACGCGCCTCCGTAAGTGCATACGGCACCTGGCTCATACTCTCCATGCCACCGGCGACGATCAGCTCTGCATCACCTGCAGCAATAATTTGCGAGGCCATCGTCAGCGCCCGCATACCCGACGCGCACACTTTATTAATGGTCTCGGCCGGCACAGTATGGCTAAGTCCCGCCAACATGGCTGCTTGCCTTGCCGGATTCTGGCCCGCTCCCGCTTGAACGGCCATGCCCATAATGACCTCATCTACCGAGGCAGGCGAGATACCGCCCCGTTGCAGTGCTCCTTCAATGGCAAGACCGCCAAGCTGAGCGGCCCTCATCCCCTTCAGCGCTCCGCCGAACTTGCCGAAGGCCGTACGAGCGCTCCCTATAATGACGAGCTCAGCCATGACGTCGCCCCCTTCCTTTTCCGCTTCCGCCACTACCTCTTCCTTTGGGCTGCGGCAATTTCGGACTGAGATCCAGCCCTTTGAAAATTTGAACCGCCTTCGCATCTCGCATAAAACGCTCCACCGGATATTCCTTCATATAGCCATAACCGCCATAGACCTGAACGGCATGTATAGTCGACGTCATCGCAGCATCCGCGGCAAAACTGAGCGCCAGCGCGGCGTTCCAGCCTTCTCCGTCGTCCGCAAGCCCCTGATCCTCTTGCCAAGCGGCCTGATACACAAGAAGCTTCGAGGCATCGGCGGCGGTCCGCATATCCGCCAGCATCCAGGCAACGGCCTGATGTTTCGCGATCGGCTTGCCGAACTGCGAACGCGCCTTGGCATAACCAAGCGCAGCTTCTGCAGCGCCTTGAGTAATACCCGCGGCAACTGCGGCAAGACCATAACGCACGCCTGCCGCCGTTCGGCCTGCAATCGCGCTTCCCTGTCCCTCACGGCCGATCCGCTGCCTCTTCGGCACGCGGCAATCCTGAAACTTCAAATGTGCCATGCCCGCTGAGCGAAGACCCAGCTTCTTCGTAACCGGCTGGATCGCGAGGCCGGGACTGTCTTTCTCGATGATAAAAGCGCTGTAGCGCTTGCGTCGTCCTCCCGCACTCTCTCCGGTCACCGCATAAATGATGAAGAAATCCGCTGTCGTGCCGCCAAGGATATATTTTTGCTGACCGTTTAGGACATAACACTCCTCTTCCACGCCATCACCCTGCGACTGCGACTGCGACTGCAGCTGCGCCGAGACGCCGATTCGCAGTGTTGTGCTCGGATCAACCGCACCGGGAAGCACGCCTGTGCCAATACAGATCCCATCTATAAGTCTTCTTAAATAATGACGCTTCAGCTCCATGCTCCCGAACCGATGCAAGGGCCACGCCGACAGAAAAACATGAGCCCACAGCGCCGCACCGAGCGACGCGCTTACTCTGGACAGCTCCTCCAGCACCAGCACAAAACCGAGAAATCCCCCGCCTGCGCCCCCGTCCTCCTCGGGCCAAGGCAATGCCGTAAAACCAAGCTGCGCCATCGCGTCAAACGAACGCCTGTCGAATAATTCGGCCTCATCCAGTCCGCCTGCTTCCCGTGCCACCTCATGCTCCGCAAACCGTGCCGCCATCTCGCGAATCATCAATTGTTCTTCCGTCAGAGAGAATTTCACCTCATACGCTCCCCCTTCTTGAATCAGACAGAAGCGTTGCCTGCTATTTGGCGCTTATTACATCGTATTTTCGCTGGAGCCGATTCATGATAGAGTGGAAGCAAAGGCGTCATGTTTTGACCATTTTGGGTTGGAGTTGATATACGGATGAATTGTGAAAATGAGCGCGATAATCAAACCAGAGACGAATCGCTTTCGGGAGTATTTCCGGACGCGTATACGGCGGTGAAGACCGGGAATGTGGAGCTGCTCAAGCAGCTGCTGCATGCACATCCCGCATTGGCGAATGCCAGGTCGCTGCAGGGAAGAACGCTGCTGCATCATCTCTGTGATTGGCCCGGACATTATCCCAATCAGCTCGAAATTGGACTAGCTCTGCTGGATGCGGGCGCGGATGTTAATGCGAGGGCGATTGATCCGGAGCGCGGAGAAACGTCGCTGCAATGGACAGCCAGTAACGACGATGTTGCGATGGCGACTTTTCTGCTTGATGCCGGTACGCCAATCGACGGCTTGCATGATGACCGCAGACCGCTGGCACAATCCCTTTGGTATGGTTGCACCAAGGTAACCGAGCTGCTGGTTCGCAGAGGCGCATCGCTTGATCTTGAACTTGCTGCTGCCGTTGGCCGTACCGATCTGCTTCCCTCATTCTTCGGTCCGGATGGAACACTACTGCCGAGCGCCGGCAAACACCGCGAGCCTGTAAATACAACGACTCCAAGCGCTCCCGAGGAGCTACTGCAGCAGGCGCTCATCTATGCCATTATTGGAGGAAGCTTGGAGTCCGCCTCCTACCTGCTGGACCGCGGTGCCGATGTGAACGGCATTCCTTCCGGCTTTGACCATACCGGAGCAGCACCTCTCCACTGGGCAGCGGCCGGTACGAATACAGCTATCATCCATCTGCTTTTGGAGCGAGGCGCTGAACTGAACATTAGAGATCGCCGCTATAACGGAACGCCGCTCGGATGGGCGAATCATTTCAAACGAACCGAGCACGAGGAGCTGCTGAGCAGTTTAGGCGGTTTATAGGAACAAGAAAAAGGCCGAACCGTCTTCCCCTCGCTTGCGAGTGGAGACCGTTCGGCCTTCTTTCCGTTTCCATACATCACTTCGGCGCTGTCATGCCCATCTGTTCCCATTCTTCCTTGGAAGGACCATACAAACCTGCAACAGGCAGCCCGGCTTGGCGCATCAGAACGGTCAGTTGACCGCGATGATGGACCTCATGTTTGATGAAGAGCTGCATCGTGAGGCCATTTTCCCAAACCTCACCGAAAATGTTGTGGCTTTCGAGCAATTTCTCGTCGGACCACTGCGAAGCCGCTTCAAGAATGGAAGCCGCTGTTTCGCGGTAGGTTGCCGCAATAACCGCTGCCGATTGCGGCGGTTCCGATTTGGCAGCCGGTGCCTTGAAATCAAGTCCGATACGGCGCAGCATTCCGGCATCATCGTGAATTAAATGCCAGGCCAATTGGCCAATCGTTCTGCGACCTTCTCCAACCGACTGCGTCAGCGCTTCATCTGTCAGCAGATCCAGCAGCTTCTGCGTCCCTTGCGATTCATCTTTATAGTCCTCAATAAAATCCTTTACCGTTCTAAACATAGGTAATCGCCTCCATAGCCTGCTTTGAATTCCTTCTCGCAATTACTATATCGCAGGTCTACTGACAACAGCATGTCAGTGGAGTTCAACTTTTATTCGTTGTTCATGCTGTTTAGCTTCTTACGCACCATGTTCAGCTCGGGATGTCGGGAGAGAATCTGTTCATATTGGGCTTTCGCCTCTGTTTGCTTGCCCGCTATTGCTGTAAGATCCGCCAACGCAAGATCTGCTTTCCAATCCGCAATGGCAACATCCGCCGTTACAGTTCCCCGATAAGTACGGAATGCTTCCTTGGACTCCTTCAGGCTGCTCTCAGCCTGCTGCAGCAGAACCCCCGCCAGCCTCATCCGCGCTCTCGCCAAGTGATATTTCGCATCCGGGAAGTTTGGCTGCACTTCAACAGCACGTAAGCATACGCGCTGCGCCTGCTCATAATCCTTCGTGCCCATATAGATTTTGTTCAGATACATCAGCACATCCAGCAGCCTGCCAAAATTCGGCTTACTCGGCGCAAGCCGCTCCGCCTCTAGAAATAAGTGCTTCGCTTTCTCAACATCCCCTGCCGCAAGCGTTTCTCTGCCATAATAAAGCAGCCAACCCGGGTTGTCCGGTTCCTGCTCCACCATCAGCTTAAGCAGCCGTAAGTTGCGCTCGATCTTATTCTGCTGCCCCATGATAGCCGGCTCATAGCCGTCATGATGAAGCCGGATACGAACCGGACGCCGCATCATGCGGTTGTCGTACATATCTTCGCCTTCAATGACAACCTGCTCGTGAACGCGCCCGTAATAATGCAAGCCGCGATTAAGCGGGAACATGCGAGGATTCGCATAGTCAGCCGAGATTGTGCCCTGCACCTGATTGACTTGGCATACATTTAGAACGGTGTGCTGAAACCGATCATGGAACATCGATGCGGCCAACCGCACAGCGCCGATGTCCTCCTGAAACAACCATTCATCCGCATCCACCCAAAGCACCCAATCGCTCTGGATATGCGGCAGCGCTTGATTTCGCTTCCATGCAAAATCATCATTCAGCGCCACGCTCCGAATAACCTTCACTTTCGGCAAATGTTCGACAAGCTCAATCGTGCCGTCCGTAGAATCCGAATCAATGATGATGATCTCATCCACGGCATCCTGTAAGCTATTGACGCAGCGGACGATACAACGCGCTTCATTGCGTGTCATAATAGCGGCTGCAACAGTTACGGCTGGTTGTAGCAGCCACAATTCCTCCAAGTCCGGGCGCGGTTCTCCCGGCGGTCTCCCCGCCAGCACCTTCTGAACCTCGCTCCCCCACTGCGCCTGCGGGTCGAGCAGACTGCCTCTCTCGAAGGCATGCCCTGCTTCTCGAACGCAGCCCTGATGCAGCAGCGCTTCCCCAAGAAACACCCAATTCTGTGCGATCAGTGGCTGGCTCCGCAGACTATCGAGCGCCAGCTTCTCCGCCAGTTTGAACTTACGAGCCGTTAGCGCTTGACGAATGGCGTTCGAAGCTGACTGTTTCATATCCGTTGCCTGTTTCAAGAGCTTCATTCTCCTTCGGGGTGATTTGAAAAGAAAAGGCCAACCTGAAGTAAGTTGGCCGTTGGATAAAGAGCTTTTCTTCTAAGCAGATACCGGATTAACGTACAAGAATACCTTAATCTCTACCGAATGACCGAACAAATCGCTTGCGGTCAATGTTATATATTCACCTTGGCCTGGAGTAAGTAATTCAGGTATAGCTACAAAATGGACCGTATCCCCCAGCAAGATCGTTGCGATTGGATCAAGGATATCGGATCCCGATAAACCGAGAGTAACCAGACCAACAAATCCTGTCAGATAATCATCAATTGGTAACTCTGCAGTAATACCATTTAAAGTAACAAGTTCATCCGCATCGTAGACAATGATTTTGCGACTCACAGTGGACATGCCTTGAGATAGCCCATCTGATGCCGTAATCTGTAGCGTCGTTTGTCCAGCTTCCTCACCGTGAACGGCTATTTGGTTATTGGCATAAGTGGCTGTGATACATCCAATGCACTCGCCTACTTTCGCCGTAGTAGCATCTAAAATCGGATCACCTTCATTATCTGCAATATTAAACCAAATTGTATCGTATTTCTTCATCACTATCGGAACGTATGAATTTCCGTCAACCACATGCGGTGCGCTGTTTTCTCTTACTTTGATTTTATAGGTAGGATACTCACTCGCATCTTTCCCCAGTTCCCTACCTTCTACTGTAATTTCAGTTATGCCACTAAAGCTGCTGCTTGTCGATAAGTTGAGATTTTCAAGCTGCGTCCATTCTCCTAATGCATAGCTGCCAAGAGTCGTAAAGTAGCTGTTATCTTTTGCTGTCACTCGAAATTCTTCGGCATTGCGGAAGATCTTCTTCATATAAATACCAGCTGTATAATTATTGTTCGAATTCCACAAAAACTGTAATCCAATATCTTCTGGAGCGATACCCACATATGTTTTGAATGCATCGGTAATAGTTAGGCCATGTCCATCCGTAGCTGTTACGACAATGGTTGAATTGTCGTCAGGCGCCAAGCTAAGAGTCAGCACTGACTGCTCCCGTGACTGGACCAGAGACAGCACTTCAGCATGTCCTAATATTGTTTCTGCGCTATAGGTAAAATTGCCGTAGAAATAGTTATTGAGATTATCGACTTCATATTCTAGCTGTTCATTCGGAATACCATCTGCATCGGGAAGATCGAGATAGCTTTCATCTTCATAATTCACATCAACAACAACCGGTGCCGTAATCCATGTTGATCCGTCATCATCACTAGCCTCTACAATGAAGCTGGAGGACCCATAGCTGCCCAAAGCGTCAAGCTCGAGGGTATTATGGTCGGACAAACCACCTGCCATGCTATTATTCTGAAGGAATGTCGTCTTATATTTGACGGATTGGCCATTTGCTCCCATGAAAATTTTAGACAGATCGATGCTGGCATGCTGGTCTGGACGGAGCTGAATATAGCCATCCAAACCTATAATACCGGCCTCGAACACATCATCAGATGATATTTCAATCGTAACAGTCTTGACATCAGAGTACGTTTGTCCATCGAACACTCTAAATGTAAAGGAATCCGTCCCATACACATTTGGTCGAGGCATGTAGGTAAACTCACCTGAGTATGAATCTAATTCCACATACCCTAATTGAGGCTCTGCCACTACCTCATACATCATTTCATCGGATTCAGGATCCTCGGCTGATAAACTTCCATTTACAGCATTGTCTTCAGGCGTTGAAAGATTCATATCCTCAACTTGCGGAGGATAATTCACTTCACCGACCGCAAGCGTAACCGTTGCAGTATTCGAATCGCCTTGACCGTCGTTCACCTTGTAGCTAAAGGTATCAAAGCCATTAAACTCTGCTTCAGGAATATAAGTAAACATCCCTATTCCCGGTTCGTTCATCGTAATTGTGCCATGTTGCGGACCGGTTACCAGACTAAAAGTCAATTCATCGCCGTTCTCATCTGATCCGATTAAATAGTCGATGTACGGTTCATCAGCCGGTGCTGTAAATTGAACATTTTGCGCAACTGGCAAATTGTTGATCCCGGCTATCGTAATCAGAACATTCCCTAGATACGAATCGATTTTACCGTCGTTTACTTTATAGGTAAACGTATCCTGTCCCGTAGTGTCCGGGTTTGGCTCATAGGTAAATGCCCCTGTTTGGGGATCAAATGCAGTAATTTCTCCCGCCCCTGGTTGGTTGACAATGGAATAGGTTAAAACGTCACCATTATCAGCATCCTCACCTTGCAATACGCCATAATAAGCTTTATTCTCTGTCACCCCGAACTCGTAATTAGGAGCAATCGGACGCGTATTGACTTTATTAACCGTAATCGGAACCGTGATTTCCTCCGAATCCAATATGCCGTCGTTGACGACATATGTGAACGAATCAGCGCCGGTTACACCTTGCCAAGGCGTAAACCAATAGTTACCAGTAGCCATCTCTACCGCCAAAGATCCAAGCGACAGAGAACCACTCGTTATGCGATAGGTTAAAGGGTCGCCATCGACATCGAAGCTGCCAAGCCTTCCCGAGGCTGTCTCATTTACATTCGTTGTAACGGAAGCCTCAGCCGCAATAGGTTGGTCATTGACCGGCGTTACGGTAATGGATACGGTCACAGGATCGGAACTCATCTGTCCATCGTTAATAACATAAGTAAACGAGTCCGTTCCGTTATAATTCGCACTCGGATAATAAGTAAACTTGCTCATATCAGATGAGCTTCTCGACAGGTAACCATGGCTTGGGGAGGACAAGATGCTGAAGCTAAGCTCATCTTCGTCTTCATCCATACCGTCAAAATAACTCATGAAGGTGTTGTCTTCATCCACCTCGAAGCTCCAGTTATCCGAAACCGGCGGATGATTCTCCGACTCTGCCGGGGTAATCGTAATATAGACCGTCATAACTTCCGAAGTTAATGTTCCATCACTTACAACAAAAGTAAAGGAGTCCATTCCACTGGCATTTTCATTCGGCTTATATGTAAATTCACCCGTTTCCTTTGAAAGCAGCGTTAGAGTCCCTTGAGTCGGATCCACTCCAGTACGAATGGTTAGCACATCATTTGCATCTTGATCTGTGCCGTTCAGATATCCTCTATAGGTGTCATCTGCCGTTATTTCGAAGTTAAGCGGATTCGCAACCGGACGGTGGTTCACCGGCGGCGCTGCCGCAATGTTTATCCCCACCGTTACCTCTTCGGAGTAATCCTTGCCATCATACAGCTTGTACGTAAAAGAGTCTGTTCCGCTTGCATTCGAGTTCGGTTGATATCTATATGACCCCAAAGATGCATCGAGTGTCAAAATCCCTTGATTCGGCTCTTTCGTCACAATGTATGTCAACGGATCGAGCTCCGGATCGAATCCGCCTACAGCTCCTGAAGCTATATCTCCGGCTGTCACATTAATCGTAAAAGGACCCGATGTAATTGGCGGGTCGTTGACCGCGTTGATTGTGATCGTAACGGTCACGACTTCTGAGTCCACCTTGCCATCGTTCACGACATAGGTGAAGGTATCGGTTCCGCTTATATTATAGTTCGGATAATACCTAAACTGGTTCGGATTTGAGCCCGGATAAAGGGTGCCATTAGTTGGGTCTGATACGATGCGAGCTGTCAGTGTGTCGGCAGCATCCTCATCCGTTCCGCCCAGATTAACGAGAGTCATGATGTCTTCATTCGTATTTATATTTACCGCGTTCGCAACGGGCCGATGATTCACTGGTGGCTGCGGTGCAGCATTAACCGTCACGCTAAAGAGCTTCGTAGCACTCTTATCGCCATCGCTTCCATCCACGGTAATAATGAGAGACTGCGAGCTCGGATTTATAGCGTTTAGGACTAGAGTACTAGTTTCACTGTAAAGGTGTGCATTGACAAAGGAACTGCTGGATGGAGGGTTAATCAGCTCGAAGGAAAGCTCGTCGCCATCTTCGTCGCTGAATAGGTCGTTTAATTGGATCTCGGTGTAGGTACCTGCTGTCATCGTAATCGATGTTGTTTCCGAGGAGACGATCGGCGCATGATTCGGCGTCGGTACTGTACTTGAAACGGCGGCTTGCAGGAGTGTGCGGTAGTCACCTGTAGAGTGGAATTCACCGGCGTGGCTGTTGAAATATTTGATAATATCGGCAATTCCCGCTCCGTCTTGATCGGGATCGAGCGCCCCGTTGGCAACGACCTTTAAAGTGAAACGTTCATGAATGGACATGCTCTCATTCGGCTTATGTACGATGAGATCTACCATGGTGGTGCCGGTCTTCTTGAGGTTAAAGGCCAAGTTGTTATTACTCGTAACCTTAACATCAGCTACGCTGTTATTTTGGACAACCACGGTATACGCTAGCGTAGCAGCCTCTTCAAAGATCGTGTTCAGATCAATTTGGAAGTTACTTCCCGCCGTTAGTTTAGCAGCATACTCATTGGCGATTGCACTGTTAATGCTCTTGATGACGACCGGGAGATTAACCGGCTGCGGGATGACATCCACGTTTGCACTTGCAAGTCCGGGAACTGCAAGGGCAACCGGAATGGCAAGGGCAGATGCCGTACCGAATAGTGTGGCTGCTTTCTTCACGGACTTAAGCCGCTGCTTTCTCTGTTTCTTAGTCATCAACGAACAAATCCTTCCCCTGGCATATATGAAGAGCGGAATCTATGAGCGCAATAGGCATTCTATACCATTTATACTACTGCTACTATACCACGGGAGCATTCGATAGAGAATGCGAAAGTGCCATATTTTTGTCATTTTATGACGAAAAAACCGCTCGCGAGAGTATTCCTCTCGCGAAGCGGTTTCGGATTCCACATAATGTTAATTTATGGTTGGTGACTGGTAACAGCGGCGGATTTCTGCTTTACTTTCAGCTTAAACAATAAGGCAGATAACAGCAGCATTGCACCGTTAATGACGAAGATATAATGAATCGACATCATGCCGCCGAGGAGCCCCCCGATAATCGGTCCGGCCATCGTTGCAAGCTGTGAAGCGGACTGGTTCAGGCTGAATGCTCGTCCACGGAAATCCGATTCCGTATTCTGCACAATCATCGCGTTAATCGACGGATTCACAGCGGCGAAGAACAGACCGTAACCGAATCGCAGCACGCCAAAACCGATATAGCCGGTAACGAAAATTTGCAGCAGATTGCCGATGCCACCGCCGATAAGCCCAATTAACAGCACCTTCTCATAACCGATCTTACGTCCCCATTTGCCCCATCTCGGCGCCATGATGACCGTAGCAATACCGACCGCAGAGAAAATAATACCGGAGCTTAGTGAGGCCTTCTCTCGGGAGATGCCCATTTTCAAAACATACAACGTAATCAGCGGCTCCAAAATCATAACCGAAAAGGTGCTGATGGCAACAAGGAGCAGCATCATGATGAATGGCCGATTGGCAAGCGCGTGCTTCAAGTCGTCACGCACATGCGATCTGGCTGCCTTGCGGTTGAAATTCTGCTCTTTCGCGAAGAAGGTCGCCACAAGGGCGGAAATGAGCACGATAGCGCTGGAGAACAGGAACGCCTCGCGGTTGCCGATATAGTGGCTGACCAAGCCGCCGGCGAGCGGTCCGAGAATGCTCCCCGTTGCTCCGGCCGTCGACATAATGCCAAGCGCATAACCGGTTTTCTCTTCCGGCGTATTCGTTGCAACAAGAGCAATAGAAGCCGGAACGAAACCCGCGAGCAGCCCTTGAAAGATACGGATAATCAGAAACCAGTACGGATCATGGACAAAATAGTTCAATAGATAAAGTGCGGCAAGACTGAAGCCTGACCGAATCAACATCGGCTTACGTCCATACTTATCGGCGAGCGAACCCCAGAACGGCGAAATCAGCGCGCTCGCCAGAAAGGTAATACCAAAGGCAACGCCAGACCATAATTCCAGGTGATGCTCTACGCCAAGCTCGGTATTTAAGAAGATCGGCAGAAAAGGAATCGAGATGGAGTAGGCCATGCTGCAGAAGAAAACTCCGGTCCACAGTACGACTAGGTTCCGTTCCCATGAAAAATTCATATGCAGCCACTTCCTGACTTATCTGTTATCGATTTTCTCCGGATACAGATCGTGATTCATCAGACGGTATTGCGCCATTTCTTCAAATTTGGTGCCGGGGCGGCCCCAGTTGGTGTAAGGATCGATTGAGATGCCGCCGCGCGGCGTGAACTTGCCCCACACCTCAATGTAGCGCGGCTCCATGAGCGCGATGAGATCATTCATGATGATGTTCATGCAATCCTCATGGAAATCACCATGGTTACGGAAGCTGAACAGGTACAGCTTGAGCGACTTGCTCTCCACCATTTTCACATCGGGGATATAAGAGATATAGATGGTAGCAAAATCAGGTTGTCCCGTAATCGGGCACAGGCTTGTAAACTCCGGACAGTTGAACTTCACAAAATAATCGCGTCCGACATGCTTGTTGTCGAACGATTCCAGCACCTCTGGGCTGTAGTTGAACAGGTAGGACGTTCCTTGATTGCCTAATTGGGTAATGCCGCCGCTTTGCAGCTCTTCTTTCGATCTTCCTGACATTTTCACATACACTCCTTGTATTTACTTGGTTCGGGGGTTACTCTTGTTCTAGTAGCTTACACCTTATCGCAGGCTCAATTCAACCTAAGGGGATGATGCTCTTGTTAACCAGACCTTCAGCAGATGAATACGGATCACACTTCGGCACGTATATCGCAGCTGCTCCGGACGGAGATTTGCGTGAAGCGCTTGAAGTCAATCGCAACCAAACAAACGCCCTGTTCTCCGCACTAACCGAAGAACAAGCACTCTATCGGTATGCACCGGGCAAGTGGAGCCTGAAAGAAATTCTCGGCCATATCACGGACACCGAGCGGATAATGAGCTATCGTCTGCTAAGAGCCGCGCGTGGAGACCGCACGCCGCTGCCGGGCTTTGATGAGAATGATTTTGTGCAAGGGGCATTGTTCGATACAGAAACGGTGGCTGAACTGCTGGAAAACTATAACGCCGTCAAAGGTGCGACTGCTTCACTTCTACGAAGCTTACCGCCTGAAGCCTTCCTCCGGAAGGGTTTTGCCAGCAACACCGATATATCTGCCAGAGCACTCGCGTATGTCATCGTCGGCCATGAACTGCATCATCTGAATGTCATCCGAGAGCGATATTTGAATCGCTAGAAAATAACCGAGAGAGGTGCATATATGCACCTCTCTCGCTTTGTCTTGCCACATGAAATTAGTAGCCTTCGTTTGTTCCGCCGCTGACGATCGTGACGCTCGCACTTGCTCCTATACGTGTCGCACCTGCATCAATGAGACTGCGAACCGCTGCCAGATCACGCACGCCGCCTGAAGCTTTAACGCCCATTTCCGGCCCTACCGTTTTACGCATAAGCGTAATATCTTCAACCGTCGCGCCGCCCGGACCGAAACCGGTCGAGGTTTTCACGAAACCTGCTCCGGCACGTTTGCAAATCTCTGAAGCCGTAACTTTCTCTTCATCCGTGAGCAATCCCACTTCAAGAATAACTTTGCTAACCGCGCGTCCTTTGCAAGCTTCGACTACGCCGCGCACATCGCGTTCCACTTCTTCAAGGCGTCCGGATTTCAGCGCGCCTACGTTAAGCACCATGTCGATTTCCGTAGCACCGTTCTCGATGGCATCTTTCGTTTCTGCTATTTTGACGAGTGAGCTTGATGCGCCCAGCGGGAAGCCAACTACTGTCGTGATGCCGACCCCTGAACCTGCAAGCTGCTTCGCTGCTTCCGATACCCAGTATGGATTCACGCAAACGGTTGCGAACTTATACTGCTTCGCCTCTTCACAAAGCTTGGCGATTTGCGATTCTGTTGCTTCCGGCTTCAACAATGTATGGTCAAAATAAGCGGCTAATGCTGCTCCTTGTAACTCGTTGCCCATCCTATTTCCTACTCTCTGTCTGTTTTAGTTAGTCCGTTCCAGCAGGTACTTGGCGGTGAATTGGTCGGTTATCAGCACATTGGTGTATCTCCCGCGCAGCGCGCCGTAAATGCCGTCGACCTTGCGGATGCCGCCTGCTACCAGAATGGATTTTTCTTTCTTCTTCAGATCCTCGAGATCAATCCCGATCGTGCGCTGATTCAGCTCTTGCGAGCAGATCACACCATCCAGATTGAAGTATCGCGAGCAAATAT
Organism: Paenibacillus sp. J22R98; assembly: GCF_059383835.1. NCBI lineage: Bacteria > Bacillati > Bacillota > Bacilli > Caryophanales > Paenibacillaceae > Paenibacillus > Paenibacillus sp. J22R98. The sequence continues at coordinate 58,647 of NZ_JBXENW010000014.1, read as the reverse complement.
CGCCCGCGCCCTTCTCGAAGATCATCCGAAGCTCGTTCTCGTTAAAATAATTCGCTTTAATCAAAACGGAATCTTCCGTCGGCGCCCCCACCGTCACAATCGCGATGTTGGCCTTCTTGCCCAGCTCCAATATATTCTGGATATGGCGATCCGTTTCAATCGTCTTCTTCACAACGGGGTGATCGACGATCGCAGGCAGAGGAATAAAGTACGGGACCGTATGGAGCGCTTTACCGAACAAGTTCACAATCTCATACGCGTAAGTGTTCGTCTCGGAATGGCTGACGCCGCCGTTTAACTGTACGACCTTGACGTCCTTGACATGTTTATCCTGCAGGTTAAGCGCAACCTCATACAGTGTAGTTCCCCAAGTGGTGGCGACGATATCGCCGTCCTTGATGATTTTGTCCACGTACTTCGCCGCTGCCGGGCCTAAGTACTTCTTGACCACGGCATCCTCATAATGCGGCACATTGACGATGATGACTTTCTTGAGCCCGAACTTTCGCTCGATTTGACATGCGAGAAGGTCGTTGTTTTCCAGCGGATCGACGATGCTGATAATCACATAGCCTTCTTCTTTAGCTTGTTGGATGAAGCGACTTACAGTAGGTCTGGATACCCCGAGCTGCTTGGCAATTTCCTGCTGGCTGTAGTCCAGTTGATAGTACATCCGGACCGCATCCAGCATTTTTCCCCTTTTATCATCTGAACGTTCTTCATGCACTGGCTCTCAACACTCCCCTGTCAATAGCTCACTGACTCTTCATCAACGTTTGCCCGAATCGAATACCTCCCCTGCAGCCTTAGGTGCTTGTGATGTTTTGGAGAACAGAACCAGCGCGATCAATGTCACGACATATGGGAACACCTTAAGGATAATCGGCGGAAATGAAGCAAAAGCCGGAATAACCTGCGATACGTTGGCTACTGTGCTTGCAAAGCCGAAGAACAAAGTTGCAGCCAAAATGCCGATCGGACGCCATTGTCCGAAGATCAAGGCCGCTAGTGCCAAGAAACCGAGACCGGAAACCGTCCCCGTGAATTCGCCGGCGATCGTAACCAGATGGATGCCGCCACCCAATCCTGCGAAAGCACCGGAAATTAACACGCCGATATAGCGCATTTTCCGTACATTAACGCCTGCTGCCTCTGCTGCTTGCGGATATTCGCCGCAAGAACGCAACCGCAGGCCGAAGGCCGTTTTTCTCAGAATCAAGGAACTGAGAAGGACGACGAGCAAGATCAGCCATGTCGTCCAATACGTCTTCGTGAAGAGCAGCGGTCCCAGAATTGGAATATCCGATAGTCCCGGCACATTGAACGGCGGGAAACCGCCCGCAAGGCGGATATTACCGCTGCCCGTGATGTTACGTGAAAGGAACACCGTAAGGGCTCCTGCAATCATATTAATCGCCGTACCGCTGATAACCTGATTCGCACTTAGATGTATACTTGCGAAAGCATGCAGCAGCGAGAAGAGCGTCCCTGCCACGATCGCCACCAGGAGTCCGATCCAGATCGATGCAATTTGATGATCCGGCCAAGCCGTCTGCAGCTTATACATCGTGAAGGCCGATGCGAAGGAGCCAATAACCATGAGCCCTTCCAAGCCGATATTCACGACACCGCTTCGTTCGCTGAACAATCCGCCAAGCGCCGTAATGAGCAGCGGAATCGTAAACATGATCGCATACGGGAATATTTGTTGAATCGTTGTCCACATACGCTACACCTTCTCCTTTCCGCTAACCGCTCCGTTTGCAGCCGCCGCTTTGCGTTTGGACATCATTCGCGTAATGAGTTTGTCCATTAGTACGCTTGTTGCGGCGAAGTAGATAATGATCGCAATAATGGAATCCGCAATTTCCGGCGGAATCTCGGTCATCGCATTCATGAAGCCGCGGCCGGAGTACAAGAGACCGAAGAACAGCGCAGATAACAATACACCGATCGGCGAGTTGGCACCAAGAAGCGCAACCGCGATACCATCGTAACCCTGCGTCGGTAATACACCGATCTGGATGTTGTTTCCGTTGCCTGCATATTGCGCCAAACCGCCAAGTCCGGCGAGCGCGCCGGAAATCAGCATGGACGTGATGATGCTGCGATTAACGCCGATCCCCGCATATTCAGCAGAGTGACGATTGTAGCCAACCGCTTTGAGCTCGTAGCCGAGCGTTGTTTTGTTGATAATGAAAGCAATGATGATCACGACAATCACCGCAAGGAACAAACCCAAGTTTACATAGGAGCCGCCGAACATATCGGATAGGAAGGCCGCCTTCAACGTAGCCTTATCGGCAAGCGAGCGAGATTCCGTCTCGATTTGCTCCGCCTTCAGATAAGCCGGAACCGCATAATAGATCGTCCAATAAGCGATCCAGTTCATCATAATCGTGGATACAACTTCATGTACGTTGAATCTTGCCTTGAGCAGCCCCGGAATAAAGGCCCAAACTGCGCCGCCAAGAATAGCGGCAATGATCATGAGCAGCAGAAGCAGCGGCCTTGAGGTGTCGATATTAAGGCCCACTGCCGACGCGCAGAAGCCGCCGAACAGCATCTGGCCTGCTGCTCCGATATTAAACAAACCTGTACGGAACGCGAAAGCAACCGACAGCCCCGTGAAGATAAGCGGAGTTCCCGTCGCGAGCGTATCACCGAAGCGAGACGAGCTTTTGAGGCCGCCCTCAAAGAGGTACCTGTAGCCCTCAATTGGCTGATGACCTGTCACGGCCATCAGGATTGCGCCCCCAATTAAGCCGAACAGCACCGCACATAGGGATATAATGATATTTCTCATTGGTCTCCCCCATTTCCAACGCCGGCCATCATCAGGCCGATATCGTTCTCGTTCGTTTCGGACGCATTGACGACGCCGATCAATTCTCCGTTATTGAGTACCGCAATGCGGTCTGACACGTTAAGCACCTCGTCAAGCTCCAGCGAGATGAGCAGCACAGCTTTGCCTCTGTTCCGGTGCTCGATCAATCGCTTGTGAATATATTCGATCGATCCCACATCTAGACCGCGCGTAGGCTGAACCGCGATTAACAGACCCGGATCAAGTTCAATCTCACGCCCGATGATCGCCTTTTGCTGGTTACCTCCGGATAACGATCGCGATATGGAAAGGGGTCCTCTGCCTGAACGCACATCGAAGCTCTCCAGAATGCCGCTCGCATATTTGCGAATAGCAGCCTTGTTCAAGATGCCCCGCTTCGAGAATGGCTTGCGGTTATACACCTGCAAAATCATATTCTCTTCGAGCGTGTAGTCCAGCACCAGCCCGCGTTTCTGACGGTCTTCCGGGATATGCGCAATGCCCTTCTGAATCCGGCCTCGGATCGATTCGCGCGTAATGTCGTGTCCATCGATCTCAATCCGTCCGCTTTCGACTTTGCGCAGACCTGTAATCGCTTCCACTAGCTCCGTTTGCCCGTTGCCTTCTACGCCGGCGATACCGACGATTTCTCCTGCCCGAACTTCCAGCGAGAAGTTTTTGAGCCCGGGTACGTTTTTATTATTATTCACGGTGAGCCCATCCAGCTTCAGGATCACTTCGCCTGGCCGACTACCTTCTTTTTCAACTTTAAACGAGACATTGCGTCCAACCATCATCTCAGCCATCTTGAGTTCGCTCGTTGCCGCGACGTCAACCGAACCGATTGTTTTGCCGCGGCGGATGACCGTACACCGATTAGCTACCGCCTTAATTTCCTTCAGCTTATGCGTGATCAGAATGATCGACTTGCCTTCAGCGACCAAGCTCAGCATGATTTTGCCCAATTCTTCAATTTCCTGCGGCGTCAGAACGGCAGACGGCTCATCAAGAATAAGCACTTCCGCATCCCGATACAGCATCTTCAAGATTTCCACGCGCTGCTGCATGCCAACCGAAATATCCTCAATCTTCGCATGAGGATCCACATTCAAGCCATAACGCTTCGAGAGCTCCTCGATACGGCGAGCTGCTCCATTGATGTTTAGCACGAGACCTTTTTTAAGTTCATTGCCGAGAATGATATTTTCGGTAACGGTAAAATTGCTGACCAGCTTAAAATGCTGGTGAACCATGCCGATGCCAAGCTTGTTTGCTACGTTCGGGTTTGCGATCTTGACTTGCTCGCCATTGATCTTAATCGTACCGCGGTCCGGCTGATACATCCCAAATAGGATGCTCATAAGCGTCGACTTACCGGCCCCGTTCTCTCCGAGCAAAGCATGAATCTCGCCTTTGCGCAGCTGGAGCGTAATATCGTCATTAGCCACGACTCCCGGAAACTCCTTGTGAATATTCAACATTTCCACTACAAATTCCATACGATAGGCTCCTTTACCTAAGTGATCGTAAGGGTAAAGCTGATTCATTCTATAATGGTAAAAAGAGACGGAGCGTCCCGTCTCTTCTTAGAATTAAGGTTTATCGCGAAAAGTTCTTACTTGATAAGGCTGCCTTTTTCAGCTGCTACTTTGATATCGCCGCTTTTCATTTTCGCTGTGATATCGGAAACAGTTGTCATGGTTTCTGCGCTAAGGTTCGGGTTCTCTGCTGGCAAGCCAACGCCGTCGTTCTTGATGTCGAACGTCAATGTTTGGCCGCCTGGGAATGTACCGTCTTGCTCAGCTTTCATCATGTCAAAGGATGCGGAGCTAACTTTCTTCATAGCGGAAGTGATGATGACGGATTTGTCGCCTTCATACACGCCGTCTTTGAATTGGTCGCCGTCTACGCCAACGATCCATACTTCTTTACCTGCTTTAGCGCGAGTCTTAGCTTCGTTGATTGCGCCAACGCCTACGCCGCCTGCTGCCGTGAAGATTACTTTAACGCCGCGGTCATACATTTGAGCTGCCAATTGGCCGCCTGCCGCTACGTTGTCGAAGCTGCCTTGGTAAACTACGTTTTCCGCTTTAAGCGAAATTTTAGTGCCCAGGTTGTCATTCGCGTATTTCACGCCTTGCTGGAAGCCCCAGTTGAACTTCTGTACAGCCGGAATTTCCATACCGCCGATGAAGCCTGCTTCGCCTTCTTTCAATTGAACCGCAGTTGCTACGCCAGCGATGAAGCCGGACTCATGCTCTGCGAAGAAGATTGATACTGTGTTATCTTTCACAACCGGTGTGAAGTCGTCAGCAGTATGAGGAGCGCCGTCGATCAGAACGAATTTTGCGTCTTTATATTTATCTTGTGCCGCAAAGATCGCTGTTTCGAATTTGAAGCCCGGTGCAACGATGACTTTGAAGCCAGCGTCGTACAGGTTGCCGATTTCCTTCAGGTAGTCAGCTTCCGTTGTGCCAGCCGGTTTCAAGTATTTCGAATCTACGCCAAGCTCTTTCGTTGCGCGCTGCAAGCCTTCCCATGTACCTTGGTTAAACGATTTGTCATCGATCGTACCGGAGTCCGTAACCATACCCGCTTTAAAGGAAGCTTTGGTGCCTTCATTTGTACCTGCGTTCCCACCTGCATTGTTAGTGTTGTTGTTCTTGCTTCCACAACCTACGACCATTGCAAATGCCAGCATACAAATCACGATTGTTACTAAACTTTTCTTCATGGTATTCTACTCCTCATTTCCATATTTAGTTTACTGCTAACCCCAGTCTGAACATTTGTAAAAAACCTGTTTTAGCATTTGTTTGACCTTTATCAAATATACGGTGATTTGAGATTTTTGTAAACTAGTTTTGCGGATTAAATCCAGTGTCTCTACCTTGATATGTAACGTTTTCTCACACTTATGTCACATCTCATTCTATTCACGTATAGCATTCCCATTACGAATAAATTCTTCCATATTTTTTGGTTCGAAATTGATTTTTTTCGCCCTTCGCTGTCAGATGAAGCCTTATTCAAACACGAACAGCCATAAATGGCAGAAAGACAAGCCGCGGAAATGCAGCTCGTTCCCCCTCAATACGACAAAATAACAAAAAATACCACTTTTTCTTTACTAGTTTAACGCGTTTCCGCAATCTTGTCCATGTAACATTATCTTGTTCGTTTCTTCATTTGCCGTTAAACTTTAACCTATCTTCCTCAGGAGGTTCTACCTGCATGACATCCGCTCGATCCTTATTGTTCGTTTATATTCTGAATCAATCGCTGCACTGGTTCATTATCGGCTTGATTCTGCCCGTCTCCAGCTTGTTCATGTTAGATAAGGGACTAAATCTGCAAGAAATCGGGCTAATTTTCGCCGTTTCCTCGGCGGCAGTGCTGCTGCTCGAGCTGCCGACAGGCGGATTATCGGATGCGCTGGGTCGTAAGCGAGTATACCTGATCTCCTTGCTCTTCATGCTGGGAGCGGTGCTCCTCGTCATGGTTTCATGGAATCTTATTACGCTCATGCTTGGTTATGTACTGTTCGGCGCAGCAAGAGCACTCTCCTCAGGCTCCATCGATGCATGGTTCGTTGATGAATACAACCGAATCGAGCCCGAAGGCGACTTGAGCAGCAAGCTGGCGAAAGCAGGCATCTTCATCCCGCTTGCCATGGGAATCAGCGCTCTTGCCGGGGGCTGGCTGCCTGATTTGCTCGGACCGCTTACTTCGGATTTCGGAGCAGGCATTTACTCCATTAACTTCATTGCCATGGCTGTCATGATCGCCGTGCAGTTCATCCTCACTGCGAAGCTGGTGGTGGAGCAAATTCACGAGAGCAGATCGATGAACATGCTAAGCGGTTTCCGCCAGCTGCCTCAGCTTGTCGCTGATGCTGTGCAATACGGATTTAAGCAGCTTGCCGTACTCCTGCTTCTGATAACGACATTCGCATGGGGTTTCGCCTTCTCCGGTCTCGAAACCTACTGGCAGCCGCAGGTGAAGAACATGCTCGGCCCCGATTCCGCCACCTGGCAGTTCGGTCTGCTGACAGCCGGCTACTTCTTATCCGCATCTGCTGGGAGCTTGCTCTTCTCGCCGCTGTCCAAGCTGCTGCGTGTACCCGTAACGGCATTACTATTCGGATCACGCTCAGCGCTCGGCATCCTGTTCCTTATCCTTGCTGCACAGCATGGCGTAGCAGGCTTCACGGCTTTCTACTTCATCTTGTTCATGAGCAACGGCATTGCCAGTTCACCGGACAGCGCTCTATTCAATCAGCAGCTAAACGAAAACAACCGCTCGACGATGCAGTCTCTTAATTCGTTATTCCTGCAGCTGGGCGGCTTGATTGGCTCCTTCATTCACGGTTTCATCGCGCAGTATGCCTCGATTTCCATCACCTGGTGCGTGGCAGGCGGCGTGCTGATTGCCTCCGCTTTTCTATATCTCAACGTCCGAGAGAACGCGAAAGAACCTATCCGAGCAGTCGGGTAGGTTCTTTTTCTTCCTATGCTTGGTCAGAGCATTCTGCTACTTCGTAATCATTTTATCCATCTGCGCCATGGCATTATCCATCTCTTGAGATAAATCGCTCATCAAAACGCCGATAAATTGCAATCCCTGATCGGAGTATTTCTTAATAAAATCGTGGAATTACGTTCTACAATCTCGTGGCAGTGATTATGCGCGAACAAAAAAGAACCTACCCGGTAGTCGGATAAGTTCTTTGCAGGTTTACGATCAAATCCATCAATCCGTAATATTGCGCGTGTAATACTCGATAATATCTTTACGTCTTATGATGCCAAGGAAGATGCGATCATCATCCACTACCGGTACGAAATTCTGATCGGCTGCTAGGGTTAACATATCGTCCATGAGCGCACCAATTGCGACACACTCGTTATAAATTCTTTTCTTGATGCCGCTCACCGGAATTTCGTGCATATTCTCAAAATTGAGCCCGGCCGTTCCCCGAAGCTTCCACAGGATGTCCCCTTCGGATAAAGTACCAATATATTTGCCTTCCTCATCAATGATCGGAATAGCTGAATAATGGCAGGCTTCCAGCTTCTCAAGTGCATCTTTCATGGTGGCTGAGGTCGTCAGGTAAGACACTTTTTCTTTCGGCAGCAGAAAGAATCCAATTTCCATTACATTAGCTCCTCCTCTGGTTGCGGGTACTAGAGTGTTTTAACCCTAATTCCGCATGATTGAAACACAACCGGAAAACCATTTTTTGCATAAACAATGTGCTGGGCAGCGGCGGAAGGCATCTGACCCGGCAGGGCATACACTAAATGCGATGAACGTTTCCGCATACTCAAGCTTGCCTCTATATGAAGGAGTGATTCCGTATGTTCATGCAAAGTCCGGGTCAAATGCAAAATCCCGGTCAGGCCCAGATTAACATGTCGCTGCAGCAGAAAGCAATGTATCTTACTGGGCGCCCAGTCGGGATCTCCCTGCGCAACGGCCAAGGTGTATCCGGTGTCATCTGCGGCGTACAAGGCGGCGAGGTGTATGTCATGCAATATATGTACGCCTCTCAATTCGCTACATTCCATTATCCGTTTAATCAGATTCAAGATATTTTGCCGTATCCGGCTTGCAGGTAGAGCTAGTTGAAGAGGATGGCAAATGGTTGATCTGCATCAGCCATTTGCCCGCTTCCATATCTGTCACCTATCTCAATTACATAGAGGCTGCTATCGACGTCTCTTTCTTATTTGCAGATAGGGAATGAAGGGCATCATCATTGAAGCCTTTCATGAGGAGCCACACCGCGAGGATCATTTCGTTCGCTGCTACCGGCAGTGCCAGAATACCGCCCCAGAACGAAATTTGTTCAATGACACCGAACATAACGAGCAAGGCGCATGCGAAAACGAGAACTGCCCCTGTCATGCCCAAGATCGGGATAAACCTCGGGACGAGCCTCGATTTATAGAAGATATAACTGTACATCATCGTGTTGATTCCCAGCATGAATAGCGGCCCAAGCAGAAAGGTCCAATCATGAATGGCTGCCAGCAGCGTTCCGGAAACTTGAAACGTGGCCGCATCGACAGCGCCTGCTGCAACAAATTCACGGCTTAACGACACTAGGGACAGTACGCTGATTACGCCGACCGTAATCATAATCGCTTCAAGAAATCGAAAGCATATATGCCACAGCGCGATCGTTTCATTGTATTTTCTGAGAATGGGAAACATGGTGGTTGCCGTACCAATCGCGGAAACGACAAGCATTAATTCCATCACCGCGCCCAGTATCACTTGGTTTGCGTGCTTAGAACCTTGAACCAGGTAATCAGCATTATTTAGAATCGGTTTGTACAAAATAAAAGCAGCGATCATCGATGTAACGGCTGCAAGGATGAACAGGATTCCAACAATCTTGGCAGCTAATTTGGGCGACATTATTTCCCCATCTCCTTTTCTATTCCCCGTAAAAGAAAACCTCTTCCAATGGCAAGCTGAAGGCGTGCGCGATGCGAAAAGCAAGTTCCAGAGACGGGGAGTAATTCCCCTTCTCCAAGGCCACGATGGTTTGTCTGGTTACGCCCACCTTGTCAGCCAATTGCTGCTGTGTCATTTCATCATGGTTGAATCGTAATTTGCGGATGTGATTGCCGACAAGATGCTTACTCATCTTAGACTTATACTCCTCTCCGGTAGTGATAAAGTTTCGTAATGGAGCCGGTCACATCGGATAAGAATCCGCTTGCGATCAGAATCACAAACATCACCTGTGACGGCTGATCCAAGACCAGTGACCCCATTGCAAGCAGAAAACCGAGGATAAACACGAAGAAAGAAATCCGGTTCGACTTGAGGTCAATCAGTTTATCCAGCTCATCCGCGAATGCCGGCTCTTTCTCGTTGGTGGTGATTCTGAAGATGATGTTGAAAATAATGCTGACCAGAATATGAGCAACGATGGAGACTACCATGAGGATAAGGACGAACGAGCCCCAATAATGAAAGGTTTCCTCCGCTTCAAGCCCGGCTTCGGGGTACTGCGCATACATGTACAAGCAATAGAAGCCGAAAATGACAATGGTGCTGATCAACGAAACGATGCTCTTCTTCTCTTGGTAAGTCATGGATTTGCCTCCTGTTTATAATCTTCCCCAAACAAAGTAAATGATGATATACATAATGTAATCAAAACCAATCATTATGTCAAGTAAACTATACATTAAATAGGCAGCTATTCCAGCTTCCTAAGCAATCATCAAATAATAAGTCTTTGTAAGCGGTCTATGAATAAGGCATAATTGAAATGATTATAGCGCTTATACTTACCGCGGATAGGCTGGGGGAACGCCGATGTACAAAGTTATTATTGTGGATGATGAAGCGGTTGTCCGGGTCGGATTGAAAAATACGATTAACTGGAACGAGCATGGCTTTGAATTGATTGGCGATTATGCGAACGGCCGCGAAGCATGGGAAGCGGTCGAGCAGCACAAGCCGGAGCTTGTCATCTCGGACATCAGCATGCCTTTCATGGACGGACTTGAGTTGGCCGGATTGATCTCTACGCAATTTCCTTATATTAAAATGATTATATTAACGGGCTATGACGAATTCGAATATGCGCAGCAAGCGATCAGACTGAAGGTCTCCGATTTCATCCTGAAGCCGATTACGGCCAATGAAATTCGCTCCCTGCTCGATCGCGTCAAGAAAGAAATGGACGAAGAGACCAAGCACCGTGAAGATCTCGGGCGCTTAAAGAGCCAGTTGAACCAGAGCCTTCCGCTGCTTAGAGAGCGGTTCCTCGAACGCCTGGTCGCCGTAGGACTCAATTATGAGGAAATCACCGAACGTTTCTCCTATTTCGGTATTCCCGCGCCACCACCGCTTCATGTTGTTCTAATTGTCGATATCGATGATTTTGGCGACCGGGAGCTTCACTCGTACGAGCATGATGTGGAGTTTCTGCGGTTTGCCGCTTTTGATATATTCAAAGAAACGCTCGAACGCGAGGGCGTTATGCTCTTCCGTACGAGGGAGGAACGAATGGTTGCCATTATATCCGGTCAGGATGACGAAAGCTTGCTCTACGAGCAGGTCTATTCCCTGGCGGAGCAAGTAAGGCACCATATCGAGAAGTACTTGAAGTTTACCGTCACGATCGGCATCGGACGCGCCTGCGCCAACCTGGAACAGCTGCCGGAATCTTATAAGAGCGCGCTTTCCGTATTGGATTACCGCTTCTTGCTCGGCAAGAACCGAGTGCTTAGCATTCTGGATATGGAAGGTAAACCCTCCATTCCGCTGCCTCCTCAGCTCGATTGGGACCGCAAGCTGGCTTCCGCCGTTAAGAGGGGCTCTGCCCAGGAAGCTTTTCAGCTTATCGAGAACGGTGTCGCGGAGCTGAAATCTTCCCTTGCTCCAATTGAAGCCTGTTTTCTGCAAATGCAGAAGGTAGTGCTGTCCTTGATGAACTCGATCCAAGAGCTGGTCGCTCACGATCCGGAAGCTTCCTTCGACCGGCAAATGAGGCTCATGGACGTTTATGGACTCAAGACCTTGGATGAGGTCGAGATCTGGTTAAAGGATGTTGTGCGTTCCGTGATGTCCACAATTGCCGATAACCGCAGTCATTTGACGAACATGCAGATTCACCAGGCCGTGGAATATATCGAGACGAACTACGCCAACGATAAAATGTCGCTGCAGGACATCTGCCGCCACGTCTTGATGAGCACCAGTTATTTCAGTCTCGTCTTCAAGCAGCATACAGGTGAAACGTACATTGAATATTTGACCGGGGTACGCATTGCAAGGGCGAAAGAGCTCCTTCATCATACAACGATGAAATTCTATGAAATTGCCGAACAGGTCGGCTATAAGGACCCGAATTATTTCAGCATTCTGTTCAAGAAACATACGGGCATAACCCCGAAGGACTTCAGAGAGAAGCAGCTTAAGGAGAGCGGAAACTAACGATGCCAAGTGAACGTGCGCGAAGAATCCCCCTGTTCCCGTTAAAGAGCATTCAATCGAATATTTCCTTGGCGTTCTCTCTCCTCATTCTCGCGGCAATCGTGCTGACGAGCTTAATCAGCTACCAGCTGTCGGTCGATGCGGTTGAGCGAAACTCCAAGGGGTATATCGAAGAAATCATTAAGCAAGTGAACATGAATATTCAGTCTTATGTGGATAACATGGAGAACATTTCTTTGCTCGCCTTGACGAACAAGGACGTGAAGTACTACATATCCGACAATTCATACATTAGCGCTGAGGATCGCCGGATCTACGAGAAGCGCATATCCGATCTCTTCCAAGCCATCTTGTACACACGCAATGACATCGCTTCGATTATGGTCTTTGGCTACAATGGACGTTTCGTATCCGACAGACGAATCACGAATTTGAATCCCAATATGAAGCTGTCCGATCAGAGCTGGTTCCAGATGGCGAAGAGCGAAGGCGGCAAATCCGTCATCTCCTCGCCCCATGTGCAGAACATTATCCAGAACGAATACCGCTGGGTCGTTTCCTTGAGCCGGGAGCTGAAGAGCACGGATGGGATTACGGCGGAAGGCGTTTTCCTAGTCGATCTGAATTTGAGCATCATCAACGATATTTGCAAAAATATCGACTTAGGCAAGAAGGGTTACCTCTTCATCGTGGACAATAGCGGCAACATCGTCTATCACCCGCAGCAGCAGTTGATCGATAGTAAGCTGCGGACGGAGCGAATCGCCGATGTCATCAAAGCTTCCAGCGGCAGCTCGTTCGTCGTGAATGACGGCGAAGGCAAACGGATTTATTCCGTGCAGGATACGAATTTCGGCTGGAAAATCGCCGGCGTCGCCTACACAGACGATCTCATTGCGAGCAAGGATGATTTAAGAAACTCGATCCTCTTATATTCCTTATGCGGACTGGCGATCTCCCTGCTCATCTCGGTTTGGCTCTCTCACCGTTTATCGAAGCCGATCAAAGTCTTGCAATCCGATATGAAGCAAGTGGAGAAAGGGAACTTCGACATTCAGACGGAAATCGGGCAAATGAACGAGATCGGACAGCTCGGACGGTCTTTCAACATGATGGTCAGTCGAACCAAGTCTCTTATGGAAGAGACGATCCTAAATCAAGAGAGTAAGAGGAAGAGCGAGCTGCTGCTGCTGCAATCGCAGATTAATCCCCATTTCTTATACAACACGCTGGATTCCATCGTATGGATGGCAGAGCAGAAACAGCATGAAGAAGTTGTTCTGATGACCTCGGCATTGGCGAAGCTATTCCGGGCGAGCATCACGAAGGATCAGGAGCTAGTGCCCGTCCGCGTGGAGATTGAACATATTACGAACTATTTGCTCATCCAGAAGATGCGCTATGAGGAGCTCGAATATGACATCCAGATTGATGAGTCGATTCTGGGCTTCAAAACCTTAAAGATCTTACTTCAGCCCTTGATTGAAAATGCGATTTATCATGGCATTCGCAATAAATACGGCATCAATGACGGCATCATCACCATTCGCGGCTGGCAGACGGATGATAAAATCGTGTTCGAGGTCGAGGATAACGGCTTCGGGATGACACCGGAACAAGCGGAACGCCTCCTGATCCCCGTCGAGGGGGAACCCCGCAATCAAGGCATTGGGATCAGGAATGTCAACGAGCGGATCAAGCTGTATTTCGGCTATGAATACGGCATCCAAATTCGCAGCGAAATTGAAGTCGGCACCTGCGTTTCGATTTCGATCCCGAAACTCAGCTAAAGGGAGAATGCTATGTTTAGGCAAAGATTTACGATAGGGCTCGCGCTCGTACTCTTCATTGCTGCTGTTTATTCTATTTTCTACTACAAGCTATTTAGCGTATCGACCCATCACGAGAAAAGTATTACGGTCGTACTGAAGTCCTTAAATGTCCGATCCGATTTCTGGCAAGCAGTCAGCGCAGGAGCGGAAGCAGCTGCCAAAGAGAACGGGCTCGCGCTTAACGTCCAGGGCCCGCTGCAAGAAGGCGATGTGGATGAGCAGATTCATGTGCTGGAAGAGGCGATCAGGGAGAAGCCGCAAGCGATCGTGGTGGCACCTTATGTGGATGATCGCATGGCGTCTTTATTCGAACAAATCCGTGACGAGGGCATTAGATTAGTCGTGATCGATACGCCGCTTAAGATGGAGCCAGCCCCCGTTGTTGTCTCTAACAATCATGTAGAGGCCGGGCGACTAGCGGGAGAAACCGCCATAAACGAGACGAATAGGAAACCTGTCATCGCGATCATTAGCGATCATGCAGATGCCACGATTTCCAAGGAGCGGCTGGAGGGGCTGAAGCATGCCCTTGAGCGCTATAAGAACAGCATTGTCGGGGTTTATTACGGCGAACAGTCCGAGGATAAAGCTTATGAGATTGCCAAGAAGCTGCTGGCCGGCGATCAGTCGTTTAATACATTCATTACGATGAACGAATCCGCGACTATAGGCGTAGCCAAATTGTTGAAGGAACAGAACAAAGCCGGCGCGATCAAGCTGATCGGCTTCGATAGCTCCTTCTACGAAATCCAGCTGCTGGAGGAAGGCGTCCTGAATGCGGTCATCGTACAGAAGCCGTTTAATATGGGATATCTCGGCGTGAAGAAGGCCTTAAGTTTGATTAAAGGCACGAATACGGCTCCCGTTACGTACATCGAATCGAATGTAATCAACCGCAAGAATATGTATTTGCCGGAAAATCAGAAGCTGCTGTTTCCTTTCATAGAGAACAAATAAAACTTAGGAGAAGGGTGTGAGCCGCGTATGACCGTCTTCTTCCGTCCCGCACATTATTCGAAGGCAGCTGTTTCTGCCATCTTCCTATCCGTTATCCTTTCCTCCTGTATGTCATCAAGCGAAGAGCCCTCCCCTCCTCCCAAGGAGGAACGAGCGCTTATTCGGTTCGTTGCCGCCGAATACAGTACAGAAACGAAGCCGTTCCTAGAGAAGCTCGTGAAGGATTTCGAAATCAAGAATCCTCTGATCGACGTCGAGCTTCAGGTCGCGAACTGGGACAATCTAGATGGCATCTATACGACGATGATTAGCAAAAACCAACCGCCGGATCTGCTGAATACGAATGTGTATGCTCATTTCGCCCAAGATGGGATGCTCAACGATTTGGGTACGATTATTTCGAAGGAGCTCGCTGGCCGGCTCTACCCGAATTTAGTGGCGATGGATCAGATGAACAACGTGCAATTCGCCTTACCGTATGTAGCCTCGACGCGGAATCTCTACTACAACAAGGAATTGCTGGAGAAGGCCGGTATTAAGGCTCCGCCTACCACTTGGTCCGAGCTCGAGAAAGCGGCGCATCAAATCAAAGCGACAAGCGCTGCAGATGGTTTCGGCGTTGATTTGACGGACAATGAGACGCAGGCGTATCTCTCTTATTTCTTCTATGGAGCCGGAGGGTCGTGGACCAAGGATGGCAAATGGACGATCAATTCTCCCGAGAATGTCGCGGGGTTGACGTTCCTTAAGGATATGTTCGATAAAGGATTAACTGACCCGGAGCCGACCGTTACGACGCGCGATGAGAAGCAGCGGATTCTGGGCGGCGGCGGACTTGCCATGCTCATCTCGGGCAATTATTTTACCTCTGTCGTGCCGAAGGAATTTCCCGCGCTCAAATGGGACAAAGGTCCGATCCCCGTGAAGGACGGACAGCCTCCGATAACGTTTGCCGTGCAGGACGTGCTTATCTCGTTCAAGACCGATCATACGAACAAGGAAGCGTTGTCCAAGTTTCTGGATTTTCTATACGACGATTCGGCTTATGGCGATATGATCAAGCGTGAAGGCCTGCTCCCCGTCACAAGCACGGTAGGCAGCCAATTGTCCATGCAAGACAACGTCATGAAGGGCAATCTCGATGCGCTGAGCAAAGCGATGTTCTATCCGGTCAGAGAGCCGGCCTGGCAAGCTGTTCTGGACTATGCCCGCAAGATGGGGAATGCCGTACTCTACGAGCATCTTACTCCGAAGGACGCGCTGGATAAGCTGCAGCAATTTGCCGAAACCAAGAGCGGCCGATAAAGCCGAATAGTAAGAAAAGAAGAAAATAAAGAATTCGTGGAAGATATTCGATAGAGACTTAAGCCCTCCCACCTTATGATGAAAACAAGCGCTGGCGTTCACTTGCGAACACCAAAGAAAGCGTAAATCATCATATATTGGGAGGGTTTGCTTTTATGACCATGAACAAAAAAATGGCTGCAATCGGTCTGGCCAGCATTCTGGCTGCCGTATCGCTAACAGGATGCGGTTCCAAGAATAACAACGAGGCTGCGGGCTCGACTACCGAAAATACGACGGCTGCTACCTCAGAGAACACAACGGCCTCCAACTCGAACTCCGGCACGAACACCACAACTACAGATACAACTGCCAAATTGACCGGCGACTTCGAAATTCAATATTTCGTTGGCGGATACGGCGACAAATGGTGGAAACAAGTTATCAATGATTTCCAAGCCGCTAACCCGGATCTGAAAATCAAACAGTCCGGCGGTCCGCAAATAAACGAGCAAATGAAACCGCGTTGGATCGGAGGCAACCCGCCTGACTTCGTTTACATCGACGGCGCTGGCTTGAACGACCGCCAGATGGTTGAAGATAGCCAACTCGAAGATTTGACCGACTGGCTGAAGGATGCCAAGAACATTGACGGCGATCTGATCACCGACATTTTGGCACAGCCTGCACAGCAGTTCGACGGTAAAGTATTCAACATCCCGCTCGTACTGAACTCATGGGGCGTGTTCTGGAATAAAGCCTTGTTCAAAGAAAAAGGCTGGACTGAGCCTACCGATTTCCAATCCTTCCTAGACACAAGCGACAAAATCAAAGCAGCCGGCATTAATCCATTTATCCATACAGGTAAATATCCGTACTACATCAACGGATCGATTCTCTACCCGGCCATCGTTTCGGCTAACAACAATGATTTCACAATTCTTCAAGACATGGCGGCCAACAAAGTAGAAGCTTTCGAAAGCCCTGCCGTACTTACGGCTTTGAACAAAATCGTAGCGCTGCGCGACAAAGGCTTCATCGATCCGGCGTCGATTCAAATCAACCACACCGATTCGCAAATGCTCTTCCTGCAAAACAAGGATGCCTTTATCCCGAACGGCCTCTGGCTGCCTAACGAAATGTCCAAAGACATTCCGGATGGCTTCGACTTCGGCTTCATTCCATCTGTAACGCAGGATGCAGGCGGCAAAGTTGTAGCGAATACTTCGACAGCAACAGTAGCGATCGCTAAGGACGCGAAGAACAAAGATGCAGCGAAGGCATTCCTGCAATTCATCTTCTCTAAAGCCCAAGCTTCCCAATGGGCAGAGCTTAGCGGCGCGCCTTCCAACATCAAAGGCGATATCAGCGCATCCAACGCGCCGAACTTCGTTAAAGATGCCGCGAAATACCTAACAGATCCAAACACAGTCGTTATCCCGACGATCACTTATAATGCGGACGTGGATAAAGCGATGATGGATGCAACAGATGCACTTACAATTAGCAAAATCACCCCTGAAGAGTGGGTCAAACGTGTAACTGACGTAGTGAAAAAAGTAAGTAAATAATAAGCCTTCAGAGGCTTAACGCGGAGGGTGATCGGGGCAGCCGCCTCGATCATTCTCTGCGAATTTACTCGGAGGGATGGCAGGCACTATGACTCATAGAACGACTAAGTGGCAGCGTAATGTATTCATCGCAACCTTCATTATCCCTACTCTATTGTTCTTTGGGGTATTTACGATTTATCCGGTTGCGCAAGGGTTGTATTTCTCTTTCTTTGACTGGTCCGGCATGTCGCATCATAAAACCTTTATCGGTTTGGATAATTTCAAGGAATTGTTTCACGATCCCATTGTGTGGAGAGCGATTGGCAACGATTATTTTCTGGTAGTGGGCAAGGTTATCGGCATTATGACGATCGCCACCTTTTTCGCAGTAGCACTTACCCGGTTTGGCTTTAGGCTGTCAGGGTTCTTCCGTTCGATTTTCTTCATTCCGAATGTTATTTCCGTCGTCGTTATCGGCGTATTGTGGAACTTCATATATAATCCGCAAATCGGTTTCTTGAACGCGTTTCTGTCGTTATTTACGAAAGAACAGGTCACGATTACATGGCTTGGATTTACGAATCACACGATTTGGATGCTGCTGCCTCCGGCGATTTGGGCCGGTATCGGATTTTATATGATTCTCCTGATCGCCGCGATCCAGAGCGTTCCGGACTCCTATTACGAAGCTGCCAGCTTGGAAGGCGCGGGACAATGGGGACAATTCCGCAACATTACCCTTCCGCTCGTCTGGGAGCAAATTAAAGTTTCGACGCTCAATATCATGATGACGACGCTTAACGGCTCGTTCGTGATTGTGTGGATCATGACGGAGGGCGGTCCGGATAACAGCACGCAGGTTATGGGCTCCTATTTATACCAAATGGCATTCCGCCAGTATCATTTCGGCTATGGTGCTTCGATCGGATTTATCATCTTGATCTTGTCGTTAATGACGACAATCGTACTTCAGCGGTTAATGCGCCACGAAACCGTCGAGATGAGTTAAGGAGGACTTCGAGATGATTGTAGGCTTAAGAAATCCAGTCGCTAAACTATTCTTCTATGGGATCCTTGTCGTATGGGGCCTATCGGTCTTATACCCGCTTCTTTGGACGCTCCTGGACGCTTTGAAAAATAATGAGCAGTTCTTCCGCAATGCGCCGTGGTCCTTGCCGGAATTCCCGCTGCTGTGGTCGAATTTCTCCTATGTGTGGAGAAACTACAACTTCGGCACCTATTTCATCAACTCACTGGTCGTCACAGTGGGCTCCACGGGGCTCGGCCTTATCCTATCGGCCATGACGGCCTATGTGCTGGCGAGATATAAGTTCAGAGGCAGCAACATGCTGTATCTGCTCTACATCTCTTCCATGATGATTCCGTTCGTGCTTGCACTTATTCCTTTGTTCTTCTTAATGAATTCGATGCATTTGATTAATACGAAGCTCGGATTGATCGTCGTCTATGCTTCAAGCTTGCTTGCTTTCGGGATCTTCGTACTCGTCGGCTTCTTCAAATCGCTGCCGAAGGAGCTTGAAGAAGCCGCTATCGTCGATGGTACTTCTTATTTCGGAACGTTCTTCCGCGTCATGCTGCCATTGTCGCAGCCGGGGCTGATCACCATCGCGATCATCAATGTCTTGAACATCTGGAACGAGTATATCGTAGGTACGATCCTCGTTAATGATCCCCTGCAGTATACATTGCCTGTTGAGATTGGTGTCATGCGAGCGGAGATGCAGTACCGTACCGAGTGGGGTCCCCTATTCGCTGCTTTGCTCATCACGATCGTGCCTGTTCTGTTCATGTATATCATCTTCCAGCGTCGAATCGCGAGCGGTATAACCGCTGGCGCCGTTAAATAAGAGTAAAAGGGCTGCCCCTTGTCATCTTGGATGACATCTGGGACAGTCCTTTTCTCACTTCTACAGGCTGGAATCCGCTATAATTAAAATATATGGATAGTAGAGGAGCATCAAATTCTAGGAGGTAGCAATGATAACGCGACATATGGATGGCGTATCCTTCGGGTTGAAGGCGGATTTTGACTTTGACTTTCTAGGTGAATATGGCGAGGTTTTTGCAGTCTTCGATAAACAAGATTCCGGATACCTTTGCTTTGGCGTTCAGAGCGAGAACAGGAAGCTGTTCTTGAAACTGGCCGGCGCTGCCACGCTAGAGAGTAATGTCAGTCCGGAAGAAGCCATTGCTCGACTTCGATCTACCGTAGTTGTTTATGAGGATTTACGTCATCCGGTGCTCATTGATATGATCGCGCACAAGGAAATCCCCGGAGGCTATCTGACCGTCTACGAGTGGTTCGAGGGCGAGTGTATGGGCAGGCAATATCAGTCTCATGATAAATTCTTAGCGCTGCCGATCGATGAGAAGCTGGCGATCTACTCGGATCTCGTATTATTCCACATCCATACCGTCAAATGCGGCTATATCGCCTTAGATTTCTACGATGGCAGTATCATGTATGACTTTCGCGCACAACGGACCATGATTTGCGACATTGAAGTATATAGCAAGAGCCCCGTAATCAATACAATGGGGCGTATGTGGGGCTCCAGTCGGTATATGTCTCCGGAAGAATTCCAGCTGGGCGCCGAGATTGATGAACGCTCCAATGTTTTCTTAATGGGAGCTACTGCGTTTCAACTGATGGGCGGCGGAACGGACCGCTCGATCGAGAAATGGCAGGCTTCCGAGAAACAATATCTCGCAGCTCTACGCGCGGTAAGTGCGGATAAAGACGATCGCTATCCAACGATTGAAGCTTATTATGAGGCTTGGTCGAACGCTTAAAGAAACTGCGGTAACCGGTACCTCTCTTACGGCTACTTCCCGTTGCTCTCGATGAGAGTTCCAAACGAAAAAGGAATGTTGCCCTAATGGCAACATTCCTTTTCGCATATCTCCGCTAGACAGCCCAACTTAGAAGTCGAAGTTGTCCGGATCCGGGCCGACGCGAAGGTTTTGGTTCAGCTGATCAATGCGAGCTACCTCATCGGCCGAGAGCTCAAAATCAAACAACGACGCATTCTCGGCGATGCGATGTTCCTTCGTCGACTTCGGAATCGTCACAATTCCATGCTGCAGATCCCAACGCAGGATCACTTGAGCAATCGATTTGTTATGAGTGTCTGCGATTTCTTTCAGCACGGGATGCTCCAGCAATTGACCTTGCATTAACGGGGACCAGGCTTCGATTTGAATGCCATGCTCCGCGCAGAATCGTCTAAGCTCCAGCTGCGACAGTTGAGGGTGGAGCTCCACCTGGTTCACCATAGGTTTAACGGCAGCATCCTTCATCACATCTTCAAGATGATGGATTTGGAAGTTGCTCACGCCAATCGCTCTCACGCGGCCCTCCTGATAGAGCGTTTCAAGCGCTCGCCATGCCTCTTTGTATTTGCCTTGCACCGGCCAATGGATGAGGTAGAGATCGAGATAGTCCAAGCCTAGTTTAGCTAAGCTTGCCTCATAAGCTGCCAGCGTAGCTTCGTAACCCAAGTCAGCATTCCAAACTTTTGACGTCACGAACAGCTCTTCTCTTGTGATCGCGGACTCCGAAATGGCTTCTCGAATCCCCTGCCCCACACTTTGTTCATTCCCGTAAATAGCCGCTGTATCTACACTCCGATAGCCTTGTTTTATAGCTATTTTGACAGCTTGGACAAGCTCATCGCCTTCTGCCACTTGAAATACGCCCAGCCCGAGCCAAGGCATTTTAACGCCGTTGTGTAATGTTGTTGTATCCTGTACCTGTTTCGAAACCATAAGAAAAACCTCCTGAGTTTATGTTTAGTAGGATGTAGATGCTGATGTAGATGCTGTTGCTGGTGCAGATTCAGATGTTAAGTCGTTCGCTTCAGCTCGCCGCTCCAAGACGCGCGCTCTCCCCGTTAAGATAACCGCTCCGAACACCATCAATGCTCCAACCCATGCGGTATGAATAAGCCCGATGGAGTCCGTCACGACGCCGCCCATAAAGGCCCCAATCGCAATTCCGGCGTTAAACGCGGCGATATTGACAGCAGACGCGACATCAACCGCCTTTGGCGCATAACGCTCAGCCAGTAGCACGACATACACTTGTAAGCCCGGCACGTTCATGAAAGCCAGCAATCCCATGAAGAAAATCGTAATCAGCGCCGCAGCTTTAAACGGAACGGTAAACGTTAAGACGAGCAGCACGATGGATTGCAAAATAAACATATAGAACAAAGCAGAAACCGGCTTGCGGTTGGCCGCCTTACCTCCAATGACGTTGCCGATCGCAATGGCCACGCCATAGACAAGCAGGATGACCGCGATCGTCGTGTCTTTAAATCCGGTTATATTATGCAGCAACGGGGATAAATAAGTGAAGACGACAAAGGTGCCCCCATATCCGATTGCCGTAATGGAGAATGCCAGCAGCAGCCGTCCATTCGTGACAAGCTTGAGCTGCTCGCGAAACGGCGTTCGGCTTCCTTTTCGCATATTCGCAGGAATCAAGATCAGGTTAGCGATCAGGGCAATGATACCGATCACGACGATCCCGATAAAGGCAGCCCGCCATCCCCATTCTTGACCGATTAACGTCCCCAGAGGCACGCCTGTAACGGTCGCCACGGTTAGTCCGGAGAACATAATCGCAATTGCGCTCGCTCTGCGGTTCTCAGGTACGAGGTCAGCCGCAATCGTTGAGCCGATCGACATGAAGATCCCGTGGGCAAAAGCTGATATCACACGAGCTGTGAGCAAAATCCCAATCCCGCCAGCCCCCGCCGCAAGGCTATTCCCGACAATAAAAACAAGCATAATCCATAGCAGCAAGGTTTTGCGCGGGATACTAGACGTTAAGGTAGTCAGTATTGGGGCGCCCAAGGTTACCCCAAGCGCATATATAGTTACCGTTAAAGCGGAAGTAGTCACAGATATGTTCAAGTCTTTCGAGACTAGAGGCAGCAGCCCCACGCTGATAAACTCCGTTGTCCCGATTGCGAAGGCGCTTATGGCGAGCGCAAGCAGGGCTAATGTACTTCTCTTTTTATCGAAACCCATGTGAGATCTCTTCTTTCGTTTGGTTTGGTATTCCCGGCCGGTAAGTGCTACTATAGGTGAAGTAAGCTTATATGAACAGTACGTACTTTTTGGTGATATAGGCACTTCCAAGTGCTATACGTACTAAAAAGTGCCTATCGAAGTTTGGGGGAGGAACAGCCTTTGCTTAAGAAGAAATACAACATCTCGGTGGAAGCAACGCTAGAAGTGATCGGCGGGAAATGGAAATGCGTCATCCTTTGCCATCTGACACACGGGAAGAAACGAACCAGTGATTTCCGCCGCCTCATGCCGGGCATTACGCAGAAAATGTTAACGCAGCAGCTGCGAGAGCTGGAGCATGACGGCATAGTGAATCGGATCAGCTACAATCAGGTTCCGCCTAAAGTGGAGTATGAGCTCAGCGACTATGGATGGAGCTTGGAATCCATCTTAAACGCGCTGTGCAATTGGGGGGACACGCATATTATTAAAGAATATGGCGATCGATCCGCCGTGCTGGAGGATAGCATTCTGAATAATAAGGACAGTCAAATAGAAAGCCCCCTCGTATAGAGGGGGCTTTGCTATTATTGCTGCTTAGCAGCTACTTGGAGTCCAACTTATAGGTTGATGCAAAAAAGCGGTAAGAATCGAAAATGGCAGTACACTCAAAGCAATAACAACCGGCGTGATGGGTATCATAAACAAGACAAAGACCAGTCAGCCCACCGGTACATAAAGCAGCAATATTCCGAATCCAATCACAGACGAGGCCAGCATTCGACTAGCGACTGCTTGCGCATTCTGAAGGATATCACAGCAAGAATGAACAAACTAAGCACAACGAATAAGCGGAGAAACACATTGTCATTATTCGTTCTTTTGCTCAGTCCCATCATCTCAGTTACCAACAATACGATACCCCAGCTAAACAGGCCCATCGCCGCAACCGAACCCACCAGCCCCCCTGAGTCGACAACGATTCCGCGAAGTTTAACCCTGCCCTGTCGAAGCTGCATCATCAACCAGAATAAAGAAGCCAGCACGGCTAATCCGGTTAGGATATAAGCGACGATATCAGTCATAACTACAAGATGGCCGGGCAGGAAGGTGAAGAAGACACTTTCCCTCGTCAAACTGCTGTCCCCACCAATTTGCACATGCCCTGCGTAATCGGCCATTTCCTTAGCAGTCTGCAAGAAGTGATAAGCAGTTCCGCGATCCAGATTTCAACGCTATTCGTCATCCGGTGATAATGCTCTACCCCTTCTGCCACTTCCTCCTTAAGCCTCCTCTGACTCCTCCTAGACAACCAAACCTTCAGCCTCTGCGTATCAGCTATAGCTATGATAGCGTATAGTTGGTTAAATTTCGGTAAAAATTCCACTGCTTGCGGCGGACTCGCCCATTTTCCAACTTTTGTATCCTAACTATATTGACACCCGATATATCCGGTAGTATTATATCGGTATAAGATATATCGACTGACGATATAATGAAATGCGAAAGGAGTGAACCCTATGGTCAAAGATTCCTTGCCCCTTACAGAGGCGTTCTATTACATTCTCGTGGCGCTGCACGTAGCGCCTTCTCATGGATACGGGATTATGCAGGATGCCGAGAAGATGAGCGGCGGCCGCGTGAAGATCGGGGCAGGCACGCTCTATACGGCACTTAACACCCTGCTGAACAAAGGGCTCATCATTCCATTCCCCGCACCGGATGGCCTTGATCCAAGGCGGAAGATGTATGCCATCACAGAGGATGGCAAAGCGGCCGTAGCCGCCGAAATGGTTCGGCTTGAAGAGCTTCTGAAAGCCGGACAGCTGGCGCAAATTTCATATAAGGAGTGATCCGAGATGAAACCAAACACGGAGAAAAAGTATCGGATGAACTTAAGCTGGGATTACGAGAATGAAGAAAATTGGATGAACGAGCTTTCCGCACGCGGTCTGCATCTGCAAAAATCCGGTTTCTTGAGCGGTACTTTCGTACGGGATGAAGAGGTTCGCTACACCTACAGTCTGGACTATCAGCCGGGTCTGACGAAGAAGAACGGCAAGCTGCAGGAGTATATCGAGCTGTACCGGGATGCAGGCTGGGAGTATGTCATCTCTTATGGAGGGATCTGGCACTACTTTCGCAGAGAGTGGCAGCCCGGAGAGGTGCCTCGTCTGTATTCCGACCGCGATTCGCTTGCCGCACATTATAAGAAAATCCAACGCATGATGGGCGTGATGCTGCTCTTGAACATCGGGCTATGCGCGATCAATATGGCGAACCTGCTGCCTCGCGGCCACCAATTCTGGGGCGTAGTATTTCCCCTGGCAGTCATCTATATTTTCCTCTTCGCCTTGCTCCTATATGGTTACGTGAAGATGGGCAGCAAGATCAACAAGCTTATGAACTAAACTACGAAATAGACATAGAAAAAGAGGCTGATTGCGCCCTGTTACTCCGGACGCCTCAGCCTCTTTTTTGACTTCTATGATTAGTTGACTTCGTAGATTTTGAACAGCTCATCAAGCATCAAGTTCGCTGCAATTACGCCGCCGGCTGTATTCCAGATCGCATCGCTCACTCGAATCGCCTTTTTGTTTTTCACCACGTTCAGGCTCTGCCACAGCGGATCCTTCAGCATTTCCTCTTCCATCGCCGTACCTTTGCCATCACCGGTCTCGTAAGTGAAGTAGAACAACCGATCCGCATCAACCTCCGGAAGACGTTCCTTCGTGATCTCTTCTACGAATGTATCCTTATAATTCTTCTGATTATCCGGACGAGTAATGCCAAGCTTGGAGAACGCGATTCCCGTAAACGTGTCATCTAGGTAAATACGCGTTTTACCGGCCATAAAACGCACAACAGATACTTTCTCGTTCAGCTTGTCGCCCGCTTTCGCTTTGAAGTCAGCCGCACGGTCATCATAGGCTTTGATGATTTTCTCTCCTTCAGTTGTTTTACCGATTGCGCCGGCATACAGCATGAAGTTCGACTGCCAAGCTCCGCGAAGGGTTTCCGAGAAGATCGTCGGTGCGATCGCACTCAATTGGTCATACACTTTCTCTTGACGCAGCTTGTTACCGATGATGAGATCGGGCTTCAGGCTGGCAATAAGCTCCACGTTCGGCTGGCTTTCTTCACCAACTACCGTTACGCCTTCCATGTCTGCTTTGATATGGTCATACCACGGATCTCCTGTCCATGATTTAACAGCTCCTACGGGCTTCACGCCAAGTGCCAACAACGCTTCTGTTCCTTCGTTCGTCAATACAACGATGCGCTGCGGAGTTCCTTTAATTGTGGTCTCTCCCATTGCGTGAGTGACTTTATGCTCTTCGGAATTCGTCGCTGCCGAATTCGATGAATTACCCGCGCTATTATTAGCGTTATTGCTAGAATCGGACTGCCCGCAAGCGGACAAGATGAGTGCGAATGTAAGCAACAATACAGAGACGGACCACGTGTACTTCTTCTTCAAAGCGGATGCCATGACGTGAAAACTTCCTTTCGTATTTGAAAATGATTATCAATGCTTTTACAGTTAGCAACTATAGCAGGGTTAAATTCGGATGTCAATGATTTTGAGAATCACTCTCATTGACATCGAGGAGCTCATCGCCTAGAATGACAAAGTGCAATTACTCTCTTCTACACCTTAATCTCACACGCTAACGCTAGGAATGGGGCAGCTATGAACACCTTACTTACAACGCGCTTTCAGAAGGTACTGGGTCTAATCGCCTGTTTAGTCCTTCTCGTCATCGGGATGTCAGGCAGTATTATCTTTGGCACTTCCAATATAAGCCTGCATACCATTCTGGAATCTTACATCTCATATAACGGATCGCAAGAGCATCTCATCATCCAAACGGCAAGGATGCCAAGAGCCTTAATCGCCGCCTTCGCCGGTGCCAGTCTTGCCGTAGCAGGCGCATTGATGCAGGGCATTACCCGCAACCCGCTCGCATCGCCAAGCCTCTTTGGCATCAACGCCGGGGCGGCTTTCTTCATTGTGGTAAGCTCAGCATTCTTCGGCGCAAGCAGTCTGGGCACGTTCGCGACGCTGGCCTTCGTTGGCGCAGCATTTACGGCATTGCTTGTCTATATCCTAGGCTCCATCGGCAGTGATGGTTTGACCCCGCTGAAGGTGACGCTCGCGGGCGCTGCCATGACAGCGTTCTTCTCTTCCCTTTCGATGGGCGTGCTGCTTACAGGCGGTCAAACCTTCGATCAAGTCTTGTATTGGTTCGTAGGTTCGGTAGCCGGACGAGACATGCACATCTTCACGACCGCAGCCCCCTATATGGGGATTGCGCTTCTAGGCACTCTGGTCCTCTCCCGTCATATGAATCTGCTCGTATTAGGAGAAGATGTTGCTACCGGGCTTGGACAGACGACCGTCTACATAAAACTCGCAGCTGCCGTCATTATTGTATTGCTGGCCGGCGGTTCAGTCTCCATTGCGGGACCGATCGCTTTCGTAGGGATTATTATTCCGCATATTACACGTTACGTGGTAGGCATTGATTTCCGCTGGGTTCTCCCTTATTGTGCCTTCCTCGGAGCTATATTGCTGCTCGTCGCTGATGTGGGCTCCCGTTTCATTGCCTATCCCGGTGAAGTGCCTGTCGGCATTATGACCGCAATTATCGGCGTTCCGTTCTTCGTCTACATTGCCAGAAGGGGGGATCGTTAACATGAGCAAGTCTCTAACACTGCGAAACAATCGTCTCTCGTTCCTAATCGAACGCAGAACCTTGTCTGTTATTCTGCTCTTAATTGCCGCCAATCTTGTCGGCATCATTGTCTGTGTTGGGCTGGGCAGCACCGTCGTAAGCCCGATGGCGGTGATTCGCTCGTTGCTTGGTATAGGCGACCGAGCGGATTCCATGATTATTTTCAAACTGAGGATGCCTCGTGTTGTCATTGCCATTATGGTGGGTTCGATGCTGGCTGTCTCCGGTGCACTGCTGCAAGGTATCGTACGCAATCCGCTTACTTCTCCCGACGTCATCGGTATATCGGGCGGCGCTTCGCTCGGTACGGTGTTCTTTATCATTTATATGTCAAATGTCAGCATACGCTTTATGCCGATCAGCTCGATTGCAGGCGCTTTCGTCGCGGCATTCCTGATCTATCTCTTTGCTTATCGACGAGGCATTACCCCGCTTCGGCTAGTGCTTATCGGGATTGGCATGGCAACCGCGTTAACGGCAGCAACCTACATGCTCATCCTCACTGCATCGTTTACGCCAACAGCTGTAGCGGTAAAAGCCTTTACGTTCATGACAGGCAGCATCTACGGGGTGTCCTGGAAACGTGATGTGCTTACGCTGCTGCCATGGATGGTCGTATTAATGCCAATTGCGCTCATCTATGCCCGGCATCTGAACGTACAAGAGCTCGGCGATGAGGTCGCTACAGGCGTAGGCAGCTCCGTCAATGCCAAAAGAACGATGTTGCTTATTATCAGTGTCGCACTCGCAGGTACAGCAGTGGCCATTGGCGGCGCCATCAATTTCATCGGGCTCATGGCTCCGCATATTGCGCGCAAGCTGGTTGGCCCTTCGTACGGGGGCGTCATTCCGGTATCGGCTCTGATCGGCTCGCTTATCCTCATGCTGTCTGATTTGGTCGCCAGAGTCGCGTTTATTCCGCTCGATATCCCTGCAGGCGTATTTACGGCCGCAATCGGAGCGCCGTTCTTTATCTTCTTGCTCTATCGCCACCGCAACTCGTAAAAGGAGTGAATCTTGTGTCTGTTATTGCAGCTACTAACCTCACGTTATCGTATGGAAAGAAGCCGATTTTTTCAAAACTTGAATTAGAGATTCCGAAAGGCCAAATTACGGTGTTTATCGGGAGCAACGGCTGCGGCAAATCAACCCTGCTGCGCTCCCTTGCCCGCTTATTGAAGCCGCAAGAAGGCTCCATCGTGCTCGATGGCTCCGACATTGCCAAACTGTCAAGCAAAGAAGTGGCCAGGCGTCTGGCTATTCTGCCGCAAGGGCCGACAGCTCCGGAAGGATTGACCGTGCAGCAGCTCGTGAAGCAGGGACGCTACCCGTATCAGAGCTTCCTGCAACAGTGGTCCGCAGAGGATGAGAAAATGGTGAAGAAAGCGCTGCAAGCGACCCATATGGAGGAATTCTCCGCTCGTACGGTAGACTCGCTATCAGGCGGGCAACGGCAGCGCGCTTGGATCGCCATGACGTTAGCGCAGAACACGCAAACGATACTGCTCGATGAGCCTACCACCTATCTCGATATGACGCATCAAATCGAAATTTTGGATCTCCTTTTTGATCTGAACGCGCAAGAAAGCCGGACTATCGTGATGGTGCTTCATGACATCAATCTTGCTTGCCGGTACGCGCATCATATTGTGGCGGTTAAAGAAGGACGCATCTTTGCGCAAGGAAAACCGGAGCAAATTGTGAACGAGTCGTTTATTCACGAGGTGTTCAACATGGAATGTCAGGTCGTACAGGATCCGATCTTCGGAACACCGCTGTGTATTCCATACGGCAAAGGCCGGAAACTTCTTGGTGATCCGTACACGGCGAATATGAACGGAAACAAGAGTGAGAATGAGGCGCTTCTGACGCCTCGCTAATAGAGTAGAAGAAGCCCCCGCGGGACTGTGTTACACAGACCCGCGGGGGCTTCTTGTTTAGGATTGTTTGGCCAAAGCGTCTACAAGCAATTGTGCGAAGAACTGCGCGCCGTTCTTCCTCAGATGAACGCCATCATTGCTGAAGAAATCGTCTTGTCCTTTACTCGCGGAATACCAGTCGATAAGCGAAATACCCGGGATCTTCGTGACCGTATCGGCCAGCATATTGTTTACGACATCCTGCCATTTACGAGGAACGCGTGTATTGACGAGAATGACTTTATGTTCACTGCCAATTGCCGTTAACAACGTATTCAGCTGCTTGTCCGAGAACGAGCCATTCGTGCCAAGCTCAATAATGACGGTTTGCCCTAGCTTGTTACTTTCCTTCAGCTCCAGGACTACTTCGTCAGCCTCGGACATCTGCCGTCCGACCTTCCCGTCCACGACAATTCCTTTCACAAGCTCTTCCAGATAAGGCTTCGCATCCAGAAGAATCGAGTCGCCGATTACCGTAACACTGCCTGCTGCAGGCGGTGTTATCGGTTTATGTGGCGTTGGTTTGGTTGGAGGAGGGGTTGGTTTAACTGATGGCGTCGTCGTCGGCTTGGTGGCTCCGTTGTCATTCGTGCTGCCATGATCTTTCTCGCCGTTGCCCGGCTTATCTGCTACGGTACCCGCTTCGCCCGGTTTACTTGTAACCGGCTGTTCAGGGCTTGTCCCATCATCTACTGGATTTGTATCAATTACGCCTGCATCGCCAGGGCTCGTTTGACTCGAATCCGTATCTCCCGAGTCCGGTTCACTCGGACTCACGTCCCCCGGAGTCGTATCGTTCGATTCCGTATCATCCGGCTTCGTCACAACAGGACGATCCTCCGTCTCCCGACTACCTTCCGATACAGCCTGATCGGCTTGATCTTCGGCCGGCCTCACATTTGACATACCCGGCTTCAGAATGGGAATGCCCACCGATAATCCGCCGTCTATCGCGTACAATTGTGTAGAGCATGATACGCTTACAGCCATCAGCGCGCATAGTGACATGACCAGCACGATCCGACTTGCGCGAAGCGGCTGTCGCTGCCTAGCGGCCAATTGCGAGAGCTTGCTGCGAAGTCTGCCCAGCGCACCGCGCCGAATCGGCTCCTCGACAAAACGCCCGGAGAGTTCGGCCAACACAATAGCTGCCGTCACTTGGAGCACGGCTCGCATCGCATGAAACTCGTCTACCTCCGCCGTAGGCGTAGTCAGAGCAATGATCGGATAATGATAGAGATAGATGCCGTAGGATCGCACCCCTAAATAGCGGAGCGGCTTATATCCCAGCACGCGGCCAATTCTGCTCGAAGGATGTGCCAGCGAGGCGACAACTGCCGCAGTTGCAAGCGACAATACAACCATTCCGCCGCGATACAGCGTCTCATCATACTCGCCTACAGTTGCAATCATAGCCAGCACAACAGCCAGGCCGCTGAAGCCAACGACGTCCAGCACCAGTTTCGTCTTGCTTCTGGCATGATCGGACAGCTTCCAGCTTGGCCATATCACGGCCAAAGCAGCCCCGATCAGCAGCGCAAAAGCCCGTGTATCTGTGCCGTAATAGACACGGCTCGGATCAAGCCCCGGTTCATAGAGCGCGGCCATCAGCCCTGCGGATGCTGCCGCCCCTGCCAATATGACGAGCGCCAGTTTACCGCGCTGCGGTACCCAGCGTACTAACAGTACAAGTGCCAGCGGCCATACGAGATAGAATTGCTCCTCAACGGCGAGCGACCACAAATGGCCAAACGGCGACGGCGGCCCAAATGATTCGAAATAGGATACCTGATGAAAAATCAGCCGCCAGTTGCTCGTATAGATCAGCGCTGAACCGATTTCCCCTTTTAACGAAGACAGTCTTGCCGGGTCTGCACAAAGCAGCCAAGCTGCAACGAGCAGGAGCATGATAAACATGGCCGGCAGCAGTCTTCTCGCCCGGCGTATCCAGAAATCACCGAGATTCAGCCGCTTTGTATGACTCTGTTGTTTTAACAATATATCGGTTATCAAGTAGCCGGAGAGGACGAAGAAAATGCCTACACCCAGCAACCCGCCCGGTACCCACGATAGATTCAGATGATAAGCGATTACCGCAAATACGGCAATTGCACGCAAACCATCGATTCCGGGCATGTAGCGGCCGCTGTTTCCTAATGGTTTTGGCATATTAACATTCTCCTTCCGGCAGGGGACCGTTTCCCCCTACTTGCTGACTGACTAACCTGTCTCTAGGCTGCATGTTTGATTATAAAACGATATGACCCCTTTTGCGTTACAGAAGAGTTACATTTCGGTATCAAATGTGACTGACTCGCTCCATCCTGTAACCATGTCCTATACCCACATTTAGCCGAACCGAATCACATCAAGCGCTAATTTGCCGCCAGTCAACGTTACGCGCAGCACATGAGCACCCGGCGCCAGGCCTTCTGCCTCGAACCATACGCTGTCCTGCTTTAATTCCTGATAAGCAGTACCCGCAGCAGCAGTACCATCGATCTCAACCGTTGCCGTCCCTCCGACTATACTTCGCTCTCCGCACAGCTTCACCCATGTTCCATGGAAGGAGAAGCTGAAGCTATCCCCTTCCGTTTCGCTCCAAGTGTAGTCATCGTTATAACTGCCCGCAGCTCCGCGCTCCCGCTGCCAGTTCCCTTCGTAGCTGATACCGGGGTTCGAATCGTTCATCCGATTCTCGATCCGCTCCGGATGAACGCCAGTCTTCACAGCGCGAAGCGCATCCAGAAACATTGTGCCCTCCTGCTTCGTCGGCATGATACCGGGACCGCCTTCATCCAGCTCATTCCATGCATAGATCGCCATTACAGGCGGCGAGCTCGTATGCTGCGGATGACGGAACAGCCAGCTGCGCATTTCGCTGAGATGCTCGAACCATTCCGCATAGGTCGGAAATTCAAACGAGTACCCATAATAGCTAGCGCCAACGGCAGCCGTCCATGTCTCATTATGGCGCGGACTCGGATCGATAACCGCACTGACGCCGGGGATCACTTTAAGCCCCTTCTCGATATTTCGTTTGTTACGATCATGGCGAGCCAGCTCTTCAAACGTGTAATGCCCTTCGCCGCTGTGCGACGCCGGACCATAATCGGATACACCGTCGAAACCAAACCGAGCGGCAGATCCATAGTCGTTGCGCATATCAACCAAGTAAGGCGAACCCAGACCGGCCACCGCGCAAGCTTCCGCCAAGTACGCCAGCTCTTCAGCCCAGCGGCTGCCGAATCCGCGCTCCGCGTCATCCAGCAGTCCCGTGTCCATCCAGAACAGCAGCGGCCGGTTGCCGTCCACCAGCACATACTGCTTGTCCTTCATAAGCGCTACAAACTCAGGTACATTGCGTCGCCGCCAGCCCCGTCGCTCCTCTTGGTTCGCGCCGCTTACCCAACCGGTCTGCAGGATGAGCGCAAACTGCAGCAGATCATGTTTCGAAGAAGCCATGTAGTCCTTCAACGGATTATTTAGCCGTCTAATCCCCTCATGAGGATCATCATCCGGATACCAGACGAAAGCCCAGAAGTCGAGCATCCCATCAGCCGCAGCTTGAATTTGGCGGTCAACCCGATCAGCATGATCCGGAACCTCCGAATCGAACCAGCCATCGATAGGCTCCCTGCTGCTATAACGGGTATAAAGTGTCGGATCCACGAACCCCGCGTAAGTTTCGTTGCCCGGAAACCACGCATCCCATCTAATTGCCCCTGCCAGAAAAGCTTGTTCACCCTGTATGCCCATCTTCTCCTATCCCCTCTCTTGATAGAAAAAATGCCCTTCCCCCATGCGGGAGGAGAGCATATAAGCAGATTGGTTTCCGTTCGAAGCCAAAGCCGTCGATTAATCCACTTTCTGTGAAGCCGCCTTCTTGCCCATGTCGTCGGCTTCCTGCTCCAGTGCAGGATCATCGTTGACCGGCATACCGGCTACGGACAGGGTCGGCTCGATTCGCCCTTTACGCTGCTGGACGACGTGCTGCAGCTCATGGCCAATCAGCTCTTGCCCTTCTTGGGTATCCGGTTGATACTGACCCGGTGCAAAATGAACATCGCTGCCCTGCGTATACGCGAGCGCCCCTACTTCTCTCGCAGACGAAGAGTCCTCATGGACGCGAACATCCGACACATTCGTCTGAAGGGCGGCTTCCATCTTCGCCTGAACGTTCGAAGGAAGACGTCCTTTCTGCCGCTGCTCGCCATCCCCCTCTTCGCTTCGCTGCACTACCGATGAGCGGCTGCTCTGCCGCATCATCTGCACTACCGCTCGATTGCCTGCTGCCTTCTGCAGCTGCAGCACCTGCCGTGGAGAGAGCATATGCTCACCGCCGGCAGTTGAACCTGCGGTCATACTCGATTTCGTGCTTTCACTGCTCCGAGCTTCAGCTTGATAAGCGGAAGGACGTTTGAACTTGGCAGACGGGGACTGATGCTCGTGCGACACGGGTACTCCTCTTTTCTAATGGGTTTTGCGCAACCGTTTGATGATCAGCATCACTACCCCGAACAGCAGCAGTAGAATGCTGATTGCCGCCATCGTCCATTTCAGTGTAGTAAAGAGACTGCCGGCCTTTGCAATGAATGTGATTCGATCCGGATAGTTGGTGAGCATCGTCACGATGCATGCATTTTCTAAGTAATCCAGGAGGAGCGTGATGTAGATAAGAAGAGGTAATTGTTGGGCCCATGACTTCGGTACGAACGCACGCCGGTAAATAACAGTCGCCAGCAGCGCAAAGAACATACTGTATACGATGGGGTAGATAAAATCTGCTGTGAGCGTAAATGTGGCGTAAAAAGCTCTCCCTGCGTCGCTGTATGCCCCGATTATGGCATACGCCTGGTCAACGGAATAAGAGAAACGCAAATCCAGAATGCCGGCACTGCCTGAATAATCATTTAGCTTGGATGATCCGTAAGGCAGCACAACCGCTTCAATAACCAGCAATACGATGAACAACCCTGTGATGACTTGCCAAATACTCAGCCTTGTCTGCATTCGTCGCAGTACGGTCAGCATGGCGATTCCCCTTTTCTTCCCATGGAATAATTAGGTGGGTGTCACCGTTATTTTAGCGGATTTTTGCTGCATTTCATACTACCAGTTTGCCAAAAATATCAATTCATTCTAAGCCGTCCATGAGCCCCCTCGAAGACGCTTCTTGTTTACGCCTAAACGCAAAAGAAGACCGCCCTCACAAGGGGCAGTCTCCTTCTCGTCTGCGTTGTTAAACAGCCGCTTATCCGAAATAATTCGCCAATCCTCTGGCAATAGCCGCAGCCGCTTTCTTCTGATAAGCCGATCCGCGAACAATCGATTCATCCTTGCGGTTCGACAGAAATCCGAGCTCAACCAACGTCGCTACCGTGTCATTCTCCCGCAGTACATACAGATCGCCGAAGGATAGACCATGGCTGCGCAGCCCGCCGACTTCAGTCAATTCGTCCTCAATAGCTTGCGCCAGCGGTCTGTCTTTCTTCTCGGAATAGAAGAAAGTAAGGATGCCGGACGTTTGTTTCTCCGAGGAATTATAATGAATGCTGACGAACGCATCCGCGTCCGCTCTTTCGCTTATCCGTACACGCTCCGAGAGCTCGGGCTTCTTATCCGTCGTCCGCGTCATGATGACCGTAGCCCCTAAGCTTTGCAGTTCCTGCTTGAGATAACCCGCTGTGCTAAGCGTGAGGTCTTTCTCCTTGGTTTCGTACGTTGTTCCGATCATGCCCGGATCATTACCGCCATGCCCGGCGTCAACGACGATGACCTTGCCTCTGAGTCCCTTGCCGGAATGCTTCGGCGGGACAGCGCCTTTGCCGACGTATGCCTTGGCCACCCAGCCAGTTGTACTGCCTGCCGTACGAATCTTGATCCATTCGCTCTGACTGCCCGTAATCGTAATCTGCTCGCCTTGCGTCAAGGAGCCGACTACCTTATAGCCCACACCCGGGCCGGAGCGAATCCGAAGCGAATCCGCAAGCACTGTCGCCGTAGAACCCGGGCTTGTACTTACCGTACCGCTCGTAGGCGGCTCATTAGCTGCCGGGCTGGATTCCTGACCGGAGCCATCCAGCTTGCCGAGCAGATATCCGGCTGCCCAACCGGTCAACTTGTTGTGTTTAATCTGAACCCAGCCGTCGCTGTCTTCATCCGTAACCGAAACGATATCGCCTTTATTCAGCTTGCCTACGACAGATGCTTGCAGAGATGGTTCGCTGCGTACATTGAGCGCGCTGCTGTTCACTTTAGCTTGATAAGGAAATGCAGATGTTGCCGAGACGATCGAAATGCCAAGGCTGCCGACCAGAAGTGTAATCATTATTACTAGGCTGATATATCTACGCATAGAGTCTCCTTCCAGTGGATAAAAAAGGTAGACTCTTATTATATCAGCAGTTTATCGATTAGGGCACCACATTTTACAAAAAAATTAGGTACTGCGAAGGTTGTCGAAGAAAGTCGACTCCATTTTCTATACCTATGTCCCTAGCCCTTCTGGATATTCAGCCCGAGCTCTTCCGCTCTGGCAAGTGCCTCAGGGGAAAATTTATTCTTGCCATACTTCTGAAGGAACTCTTCTTCCGACACCGGCACCCAGCGAAACTCGCGATTCTGATACACCCATACTTTCTTGCCCCAATCCACGTGAATCGTGCGGTTATTCACCTTCTTCACGACTCCGATTTCCGTAATGACATTCGTATTATTGAACGTTTTCACGCATAGCTTGTTCAGCATTTGACTCATCCTTTTGTCCTCCTTCTACATCTTGGTGTTGTCCTCATTATACCCGTAAAATAGGCACAATAGCTTAACCACGAGGTAAAAAATAAAGTCCGGCTAAGTGAAGGCACAATGCGCACTTCACCCACCGAACTCTCTCAGTCGCCCGCTACAGCTTTCTCCCGAACATCACAACAAAATTATAATATTTATACACGCAGTCCACATCCGCGAAACCAGCCTCGGCCAACCAGCCTAGCTGGGTTGGAAGATCGGCCATCCGATCGAGCTTCGTCCGCTCGTAAGCAGCCGCGATTTCAGACGTTGTCAATCCGCTTGCTTCAACCTTCCCTTTCCAGTCCTCTTTATAGAGTGTATCTACATAAGGCGTATGCCCCAATACCTGATCCGCATTGATAAACACGCCGCCCGGTTTAAGATTAGCGAAGCTGTTGCGATACAAGGTCAGCTTATCCGCATCGGACAGATGGTGGATCGACAGCCCGGAAACGATTATATCGAATGATTCTCCCGGGACAAAGGTTGTATAGTCTTCACAGAGATACGTGACGCTCGAATCAAATTCTTTAAACCTCGACTTCGCGACAGCAAGCATCTTATCGGACAAATCGATGAGCGTAAGCTTCGCTTTCGGATAACGTTCCAACAGAAAGGAAGAGAGCAGGCCCGTTCCCGCACCTAAATCCAAGATAGAAGGTGCCTCCGTTTCGACCTCGGCGAGCGCCGAAGCAACGCCGTAAAAGTCGTCAAAGCAAGGTATTAATTTCCGCCGCTGCTGATCGTACACGGCTGCTGTTTCATCGAATGTGCTGCGAACATGCTGGTGTTTCTCCATTCCGAACACCTCCCAAGGACTGCATCCATCATAATAGAGCGATGCAAATCCGTGAAATATTTAGAATCTATGAGCTCCATCGCTTTCGCCTATACTCAAATCGCTGATATTTATCCGCTCTTTGCTTTCTTCCCTGGAAGAAACCACTTCGCTGATATTTATCCGCTCTTTGCTTTCTTCCCTATTGACAATATTCCCCTTCGCGATTAGAGTAAAAATATATTCCGATAAAACAACTTGGATTAAGGGGGATTAATCGATGGGACATATAGACAACAACTTTTTGTCAGCCATTGAAACGAACTGGTACAGCTTTGTTACTTCCATCTTTGTATTTTGGGTCTTATTTTTTCTTGCACGCAAGCGGGTAAACTTCGGCGCTCGGGTACTGATTGGCCTAGGCATCGGACTTGTAGTCGGCATCCTGTTTCAGAACTTGGACTATGACACCAAAGGCATTACAACGTTCGGCAGCATGTACATAAGCTTAATTCGTATGCTTGTAGTACCACTGGTCTTCATCCTTGTACTGAACAGTATTTCATCCTTAACCAACCTGGAGTATTTGCGCAAAATCGGTCTTAAAACCTTCGCTTGGTTCCTTGGCACCACCGGAATCGGCTCCATTATCGGTCTTCTGATCGCACTTGCGTTCAATCCGGGCAGCGGCATTCAACAGGCGGCTCCGGCGGATTTTGAAGCTCGCGAAATCCCGACTTTCTCCCAAGTTATTCTTGATCTTGTTCCATCCAATCCCATTAATGAAGCAGCCAATGGCAAAGTTGTGCCTGTGCTTATCTTCGCAATCTTCCTTGCAGTAGCCATTATCAAGCTCGGATCCAGAAATCCGGATACGGTAAAACCCGTCCGCGATTTGATTCAATCGCTCGCTCAAGTGCTTCATCAGGTCGTGAAGTTCATCATTCGACTCACGCCATATGGCGTATTCGCACTTATTGCCGGTGTTACCTCCCATTATGGGTGGGAGACGCTGCAGGAGCTCGGAAGTGTCATCATCACCTCTTATGTTGCGCTGATCGTACACTTTGTTCTCGTATTCGGTGGTTTGGTCTTCTTCGTTGCTAAGGTTAATCCAATCCGTTTCTTCCGTAAAATCTATCCAACAATCGCTGTTGCATTTACAACCCGCAGCAGCTATGCAACGCTTCCCGTTAATCTGGATGTCATTACGAAGCGTCTGCATGTGTCACCGCGTATCGCAAGCTTTGTTGCACCGCTTGGCGCCTCCGTCAACTTCAACGCATGCGGCGGCATCTGGCCGGCCATCGTCGTTGTTTTTACCGCTCAGGTGTACAGCATTGATCTGACGTTTACGGATTATATCGTGCTTGTGCTTGTCAGCATTGTTTCATCAATCGGCGTTGCCGGCGTTCCGGGACCAGCCGTTATCTCGACAACAGTCGTATTGACTGCACTGGGTCTTCCGCTTGAAGGCATTGCCATTGTTGCGGGCGTTGAGGCTCTGATCGATATGGGCCGCACAACAGTCAACGCAACCGGAACAACCGTTACTTCCCTGCTCGTTGCGAATTCGGAAGGCGAGTTCGACCGCGAAGCCTTCAACAATGACAAGGACGATGAAATCTCCCTGCAAGCTGCAATTTAATAAGTCGTCAAATAGCCCTCCCGTCCACATGCTGGACGCCGGAGGGCTTTATTTCGTTACGAGTTGATCATCGGATCAAGAACGGCCCTCATCTCCGCTTCCTTCATCGCACCCACTCGTTTTTGCACAATATTACCCTGTCGATCAACAAACACAGATACAGGAATCGACGTGATGCCGTACTTCATCGTGATCTTCTTATCGGAATCGAGCACAGCGCGGAACGGGTAGCCGTTGTCCTGCAGGTACGCGGCAGCCTTCTCTCGATTCTCGCCGACATTGACCGTCAGAATAATAAGATCTTTCTCCTGATAGTGCTCATAGATCTTCTTCATATCCGGCATTTCCTTCTTGCAGTATTTGCACCAGCTTGCCCAGAAATTGATATAGACGTTATGGCCTCTCAGCTCCCGCAATGAAACATGATTCCCGTTCAAATCCTCTAAAGTAAACTCTATTGCCCGATCTTCGGTTGCCTTAGCGGTTTGGGATGCAACAACACCCGCTTCCGCATCACTTAGACTGTAATGACCGGTGACATACACGGCGGCTGCAATCGTCATGACAAGAAGCAGCATCCCCCATAACAGTACGCTTCTCTTCATCCATTAAACTCCTTTATAGATCGAACAGGCCTTGGCCCTGACTGATCAGCTCCAGATTATCCGTAAACACGAGGATACCTATGATTATCATAATGACTCCGCTAACGATCGATACCACAGGAAAATAAACCGCAAACCGCTTCATATAACCCGATAGATTTCCCACCAGGAGCGCTGCCATTATAAGCGGCAGGGCTAGTCCCATTGCGTAAGCCGCCAGCAGCCATACGCCTTTCCCAATCGTGTCCATGCTGCCTGCATAAATAAGAATGGAAGAGAGAATCGGCCCGACACACGGCGTCCAGCCTGCCGCGAAAGCCATGCCGAGCAGGAGTGAGCCGAAGGCCGTCTTCTCCCCGACTTTGCCAAATGACAACAGCCGCTTCTCAGCATACAAGGCTTTTATCTTCACGAGCCCTGTTGTATGTAAGCCCAAGATAATAATCAGCACGCCGCCAATTTCCTTTACAACCTCTATATTCATCGTCAGCAACTGACTGACTGAGCTTACCGAGATGCCAAGCAGCATAAAAACAGCCGTGAATCCTGTAATGAAGAAACCCGCTTTCAGAAGCAATTTCATTCTGGCTTGATGCGACTGGTGTTCAGCTACCGACGTCCCGACAAGATGACTGAGATAGATCGGGATAAGCGGCAGCACGCACGGCGACAGGAAAGAAAGCAGTCCTGCTGAGAAGGCAACGATGAGATCCATGCTTTCTCCTCCTACTCTTACTTAAAATGGACAAAATGGGCAGCCGATTGGATGCCCATTTTGAACGAATCTTCTATTTGCTCGAGAGCAAGTTATACAATACTTGAGCAACCTCGGCTCTAGTCGTAACCCCTTTAGGGCTTAACTTGCCGTTATTGCCGGATACGATTCCGCCTTCCACGAGCGCTGCAGCCGCCTCTTGCGCGTAAGCAGCAATTTGATCAGCGTCTGTGAAGCTGCTTACACTCGCGCCTGATTTGGCCGTTGGAAGCTTGCCAAGTGCGTCAAGCGAGCGATACAGAAGCGTAAACAGATCTTGACGGGTAATGGCTTTATCCGGTGCAAACAGATTGTCGCCAAGCCCGGTTGTGATGCCCAGACGTTTCGCTGCGCCTAGATAATTCGAGTAATAGGTATTGCCTGCATCCGCGAAATTATCCGCTTCAGTCTCGTTCGGCACGATGCCATATGCTTTCAATAGCAGCACCAAGAACTGACCGCGAGTTACGTTCGCGAGCGGGCTGTAGTGAGTCTCGTCCGTACCCGTAGCAATATCTCTTGCTGCAAGGAAGGTTACCGCTTTGCTGTACCAAGAAGCTGGTGCAACATCGGAGAATACAACCTTATTGTAGCCCACGATATATTGCGAGAAATGAGTCGTCACGAAGTCAACCGTTCCCGTTGCAGCGTTGAACACTCCGTTTACCGTTTCCAAGTAACCATCATCGGTCAAATAGTAGACCACGACTGCATTCGGATCTTCGTCCGCCTTCAGCGTATACGGCACACTGACTTTGACACTGCCTCCGCCAAAAGTTGAAACCGTTTGGTCTCCCGCTTTCACCGTCAGCTCATATACAGGTCGGTCACCTAGTACTTGCTTGCCTTCTTCGGTAAGCTCACGCTTAGCAATTTCTATCGTGATATCGGCGTCACCGGAAGCTGCACGAATGTTCTCCACTGCTTTCGAGTCGAACACTATGGAACCGACAGCCGTGTAGTTCACTTTAACCTGCGCCCCAGTGCCATCTGCGACTTCGTTGAAAGCACTGCGCGGAATGCTTAGCTGGCCGGTTTGAGTAGCTGCGCTTGCTTCTACCTTAAATTCGACAACAGCTGATTTTCCGGCCGTTTCTGCTTTCTTCGCATCGGCTACAAGAGCTGTAACCACTTCCTTCGTGACAACAGCTGATGTTGTACCTGTAGCCGCATCGGTTTTGGAAGGTACGGTAAAGGTTGAAGTAGCTGTATCACCTGCAGTTGTATTCGTTACCTCCACAGCAGGAGGCGTGCTCACTGCGTAAGGCGGCGTTGGTGGACTAATAATTTGATCTCCGGGAACGACAACATCCACGGATGCTCCCGCATTGTACAGGACTTCGGTTGGCGCAATCAGCGTCGATACATTACCTACTCGCTGGCTGACTGGACCATTGTAGCCCGGTTTAGCCGCATAACGGACATTGTAAGTACCTGCTGCCAAGCCTGTAATGGAATTGCCCGTTACAGCTGTGTAGCTTGCAGCTCCGGCCAGCTTGTATTCCAAGCCTGCTTTCGTGCCGGTAATGCGGCCGTCATTTGCGGATGACGAAGTTGGCGCAACCCCAGTAAGGCCTGTCGGTACAGCCTCTAATCTTGAGAACAGTTTGTCGAGTGCACCCTTGTAAACCGTGTTTGGCAATACGCCGTTCGATACGTAATCCGGCTGGATATTCGTCCACGAATACATCAGCTCGACATGTCCAAGAATCGGAGCGCTGTTCCCGTCTGCATCCTTGTTGTCCTTGTTGTACGTGAACAAGTAAGGAACCTGCAGCTTGTTTACAATGATTTCATTGTTATTCGCATCGGTGTAACGTACGTCCGTAGTTCCTTTCACGTATTGCGTCTTAATGTTCGTCAGGTACGTTTTCACTAGGTCCACATACAGATTGGCATATGGATGGCCGGTTCCGCGAATCATCAGACGATCGATATCGTGAGAGTTGAATGTAGGCGAATCCGTCTGCGTCACATCTACGCCCGCATCCAGTCTAGGATCCCACATATACACTTTATCGACGTTGTATTTCTTCGCGTATTCATTGATAAACTTTATCGCCGCCTGCGTATTCGGGCACCACGATCCGCCGAAGAGAATCGCGTAGTTGCCTTGTGAAGCGAGCAATTTCGTAAGCTCATGATACGTTACGTGTTCCAACACGACGTTACCATCCGTACCGTCGAAGATGTCCCGTCCGTTAGTCGAATTGAATTTCACGTTTTTATTGAAAGCCAATTCGATAAAATCGTTCGGATTGATCGTGTCGAAGGATTGCGCTGCGCCAAAGACCGCTTTGACTTGATCCTTATACGCGGTTACCTTCGCCGCATCCTCCACGCCGTCTGTCAGGAAATCAGCCGCGCTGTTGCTGCTTTTCAGCGAAGCAACGATTGGCTGGCTGTTCGCGCCGTCTTTATTGTCCTTGTTGTAAATAAAGAGGAACGTTTGGTCTTTGACGTCTGCTGCGGGACTCACTTCAATTGCTGCGCCGCTCGCATCCTTCTTCGTCAAATATTTGTTCACCAGATCCGTGTACACGGAAGCAAACGGGTTGGTGCTGTCTGCAAGATCTAAGCTGACCCCATCAAGCTTCGTATCAAAGTTGTAGATGGTCGAGATGTTGTATTCTTTGGCAACCTGATTGATGAAGCCAATGTTCGCCTGTGTGCTGGCAACGGATGCGCCGCCAAACAGTATGGCGTATGTTCCTTCACTCTCGAATAGGTGAGCGATATCCTCATACGTAGCCGTTCTAAGCACATGATGGGCATCCTTCAAATTCGGGTATACGTCGCTAAAATAATTATACTGGCTGATAGCATTGGTTGAAGGCGGTACGACTACATCCACGGACTCACCTGCGCTATACAGGACTTCGGCTGGCGCAATCAGCGTCGATACATTGTTCACTCGCTGGCTGACCGGACCATTGTAGCCCGGCTTTGCCGCATAACGGACACTGTAAGTACCTGCTGCCAAGCCTGTAATGGAATTGCCCGTTACAGCTGTGTAGCTTGCAGCTCCGGCCAGCTTGTATTCCAAGCCCGCTTTCGTGCCGGTAATGCGGCCGTCATTTGCGGATGCCGAAGTTGGCGCAACCCCAGTAAGGCCCGTCGGTACAGCCTCTAATCTCGAGAACAGTTTGTCGAGTGCACCCTTGTAAACCGTGTTTGGCAATACGCCGTTCGATACGTAATCCGGCTGGATATTCGTCCATGAATACATCAGCTCGACATGTCCAAGAATCGGAGCGCTGTTCCCGTCTGCATCCTTGTTGTCCTTGTTGTACGTGAACAAGTAAGGAACCTGCAGTTTGTTTACAATGATTTCATTGTTATTCGCATCGGTGTAACGTACGTCCGTAGTACCTTTCACGTATTGCGTCTTAATGTTCGTCAGGTACGTTTTCACCAGGTCCACATACAGATTGGCATATGGATGGCCGGTTCCGCGCACCATCAGACGATCGATATCGTGAGAGTTGAATGTAGGCGAATCCGTCTGCGTCACATCTACGCCCGCATCCAGCCTAGGATCCCACATGTACACTTTATCGACGTTGTATTTCTTCGCGTATTCATTGATAAACTTAATCGCCGCCTGCGTATTCGGGCACCACGATCCGCCGAAGAGAATCGCGTAGTTGCCTTGTGAAGCGAGCAATTTCGTAAGCTCATGATACGTTACATGTTCCAACACGACGTTACCATCCGTACCGTCGAAGATATCGCGTCCGTTAGTCGAGTTGAATTTCACGTTCTTATTGAAAGCCAATTCAATGAAATCGTTCGGATTGATCGTGTCGAAGGATTGCGCTGCGCCAAAGACCGCTTTAACTTGATCCTTATACGCCGTTACCTTCGCCGCATCCTCCGCGCCGTCTGTCAGGAAATCAGCCGCGCTGTTGCTGCTTTTCAGCGAAGCAACGATTGGCTGGCTGTTCGCGCCGTCTTTATTGTCCTTGTTG
Source organism: Paenibacillus sp. J22R98 (assembly GCF_059383835.1). Taxonomy (NCBI): domain Bacteria; kingdom Bacillati; phylum Bacillota; class Bacilli; order Caryophanales; family Paenibacillaceae; genus Paenibacillus; species Paenibacillus sp. J22R98. Next base: position 14,984 of record NZ_JBXENW010000014.1, on the reverse strand, counting down.
TAAATAAAGAGGAACGTTTGGTCTTTGACGTCTGCTGCGGGACTTACTTCAATTGCTCCGCCGCTCGCATCCTTCTTCGTCAAATATTTGTTCACCAGATCCGTGTATACACCGGCAAACTGGTTGGTGCTGTCTGCAAGATCTAAGCTGACACCATCCAGCTTCGTATCAAAGTTGTAGATGGTCGAGATGTTGTATTCTTTGGCAACCTGATTGATGAAGCCAATGTTCGCCTGTGTGCTGGCAACGGATGCGCCGCCAAACAGTATGGCGTATGTTCCTTCACTCTCGAATAGGTGAGCGATATCCTCATACGTAGCCGTTCTGAACACATGATGGGCATCCTGCAAATTCGGGTATACGTCGCTAAAATAATCATAATGGCTGATAGTACTTGGGCTTGGGCTCGGGCTTGCCGGATCCGCGGCAGCGGTCGAAGCTTGGAAGAACGGAATCGTTAGGAAGATGGCTAGTAGTAATGCTCCTAGTCTGACAATGGGTTGATGTTTTCGCATATAGTTACGCTCCTAATAGTCGGATAAGTGTGAAGTATGCAGCTTAATTGCAATCCTCTACGTCACTTACCACGCCGCAGTCCTCAGTGTCCGAAGAGCCTGAATCCGAAGATGGTGAAGACGGTTGTGAGGAAGAAGAGTTAGATGACGACGACGAGCTCGACGAAGACGTCGAAGGTGCAGCTGCTTGTGGAGTTTCTTTCTTAGCCACCAGGGAGCCCACTTTTTTCGGTCCTTTTTCAGCAGGAGCTGCTGCCGGAGCCGGTGTGCTTGGTTGCTCCTCAACTACAGGTGCGGATACAACAGCTGCCGGTTTTTCTTGCTTCTCGGATACTGCAGCTGCTTTAGGTGCAGCGGAGCTGGTCGTTTCCGGGGAAGCAGCTTTCGGGCTTGTTGTTGCTGCTGCGGCTTTCACTTGCTTCACCGCTGCAGCTTTAGTCGATGCTGCCGGCGCTGCTTTCGTTTCTTTAGCGGAAGCATCCGTATTTTCAATTGTCACAGCTTGTGTTTCATCGGATGGTGCAGCTACAGTCTCAACAGCTGGTTCAGCTGCCGGCGTTTCTGCAGCAGGAGCGACAGTTGCTTCCGGTTGCTTTTCTTCCGTTGTTACTACTGCTGCAGGAGCGGCCTCTTTCGTTTCCGCAGGTGCAACCGCCGGTGCTGCAGCTTGTTCAACAGTAGTAGCGGCATTTGGTGTTGAAGCGGAACCCTCTTGCGAATCTTTATTGGCGAATACTGCGGTATAAGTCAACACCAGAAACACAGCGCTTGCGATGACCAAGGAATAAGTAAGTTTGGACACTTTTGGTTTTTTCATAGAAGGAATCTCCTTTTCGCTCTCTGAGCATAGTGTAGTGGAATCTCAATTTGTCTTGCCTGTAAAGAACGACAGCTTACTTCGTCGTTCCTCCCCCTTAATAATGATTCCGGATAAAAAAAGAAGACCCAACGATGGCGTGTACATTCACGCTCTCATTGAATCTCTGGTGGTCCAGTAGACTGATCATCCTATGCCATCCGACAAATAAATTGCTGTCGTTTGCTTTACTTGTTTCTATCTTATTGGCAATAGAATCCATTGTCAAGACTTTTCCTATCGTTTTTGTCGGAATTAAAATCCGTACCTGAAAATACCCCGTCAATCCGCCGTGCTTAGGCCATCCAGCGCCTCAAGCGTCTGCATCACATGATCGATAAGATCCGGCAAATCCTCCATTTGCTCCTCGTTGATTTTCCGGTTGAAATGCAATTCAATTTCATTGAAATAACTGACCGTCTTTTCGCCGAACGTAAAGCTAAGCGTTTGTGTGGGCGGCAGCTCCGGCTGCCACAAGTCAACGATCTTCTGCTCGATCGCTTTGCACTCCGCTTCAATATCTTGAACCGGCATATAGAAGCGCAATCGCAGCGTACATCCCGGGTTTTCGCCTTTCTGCTCCAGCAGCTCTGCCGCGAGATCCTTCAGCGATGCTTCCAGCCGGATCTCAGCCGTAATGCCGTCTCCGTTCACCAGCGTGAATTGCAGCGCGAATACCCGTGCCATAACTGCCATTTCCAGCCGATCGACTCGATGCGTAATCAATATCTGCCCGGCAATATTGTCCAAATCATAGACTTGGTTCTCAATCGCTACCTTCAAGTTATCAAATACGGTCGGATCAAACATGTGTGATCGAGCTCCCTTCGCTGGTATGGTCTTATCTTATAACGTAGCGAAAAACCTGCCAAGTTCTTCTTCAGCTCCCTTCAAAGTTGACATGCTGAGCCACTATCGTATAAAGTTATTTCAATAAGCCAAATGGATAAAGCCATGAAGGAAAACAGCAGCGTTCTAATCTTGCTTCCAGAGAGCCGGCGGTTGGTGCAAGCCGGTACAGGTTGAACGTGAATTACATTTCCCGAGCTTCTCGTCTCCGAAACTGCCATGTGCAGAAGGAGCAGACGGTTGTCAGCCGTTACATGACAAGAGTGGAGAACGCGCTGCGTTTTCAATTAGGGTGGTAACGCGATGACTCGTCCCTGTCTATGACAGGGGCGGGTCTTTCTTTGTTTTCAACTAACTACTGGAGGGATTTCAAATGTTGAGTGGAACGGTACAAAGCAGTAAAGACCTGGTTAATGATCTGGAGTATCGCGGTCTGATTCATCAGCTAACCGATACCGAAAATTTGCGTAAGAAGCTGGAAAGTGAGCGCGTTACGCTGTACTGCGGTTTCGATCCGACGGCCGACAGCCTTCATATCGGCAGCCTGTTACCTATTCTATGCCTTCGTCGCTTCCAGCTTGCAGGTCATATTCCGCTTGCGCTTGTAGGCGGCGGCACAGGGTTGATCGGCGATCCAAGCGGCCGCTCCAGCGAGCGCTCGCTTAATACCGCGGACACGGTTGCTTCGTGGACGAACAGCTTGAAAGCTCAGCTGTCTGCCTTTCTCGATTTCAATTCAGATGGCAATCCGGCTAAGCTGGTAAGCAACTACGACTGGATTGCTCCGCTTGATGTGATTACGTTCCTGCGCGATATCGGTAAGAACTTCACTGTAAATTACATGCTGGCTAAGGACTCCGTGGACTCGCGCTTGTCCAACGGCATTTCGTTTACGGAGTTCAGCTATATGATTTTGCAAGCATACGATTTCTATAAGCTGAATCAAGAACATAATTGCGCCCTGCAAGTAGGCGGCAGCGACCAATGGGGCAACATTACCGCAGGTCTTGAATTGATCGGCAAAATGGGCGGCAGCGACGCTTACGGCATGACGATGCCGCTTGTTACGAAGAGCGACGGCAAGAAGTTCGGCAAATCCGAGACAGGCGCAATCTGGCTCGATCGGAACAAAACATCGGTGTACCAGTTCTATCAGTTCTGGATCAACACGGACGATAACGATGTAGTCAAATTCTTGAAATACTTCACGTTCCTCTCCCAAGCGGAAATCGAAGCGCTGGAGAACGAACTGCAGCAGCAGCCTGAACGCCGCGTCGCACAACGCGAGCTTGCTCGTGAAGTAACGAAGATTGTACATGGCGAAGAAGCCGTCATAACCGCAGAGAAAATCACGCAAGCATTGTTCTCCGGCGAATTCATGTCGCTGAGCGAAACCGAGCTGGTAGAGGCGCTGCAAGATATGCCGACTACCGTTTGTACGGGTGAAGAAGATCGCAGCCTAATGAACCTGATGATTGAAGTCGGAGCAGCTCCTTCGCGCCGCCAAGCTAGACAGGATATCGAGAGCGGCGCTGTCTCTGTCAACGGACAGAAGCTAACGAATGGTGAAACCATTCTCGGACAAGATCAGAAGCTATACGGCAAGTACATTCTCCTTCGCCGCGGGAAGAAGAACTATTTCCTAGCGCGGTTCGAATAGCCTATTTCATATAACCGGAGCGGCAGCCCGGGACTTCCACTTCATGGAGGTCTCGGGCTGCCGCTTTATGATAAACAAATAAAGCCGCAATCCATGCTGCGCATGGATTGCGGCTTTTCGAGGGCGAATGGCCCAATAGTTTTAAGGTATAAATTGCTGTACGATACGCGTGACTTTACCGTTCTTAATCGTGAGATGATACGGATAATCGCCGACTGCAATGAGGCCGTCCGCATGATAAATCGCTTCGAATTTATCAAGTGGAATCGTTTGGTTCCACTCGGTGGAAGCATTCACGAGGCTGCCGGTGCGGTCGTAGATTTGCATGATGACGGCTGCGCGAGGATCAACCTCAAGCGTCTTCACCGTTTCATCATCGTTCACGATGTAGTAGCCGTCCGGCGCTTTGTCGAGACCGGAATCCGGTTCTTCTTTGACGAAAGCCTCATCCGCCGCTTCGCCTTCGAACCACTGAATCTCGTCTGTCTGCAGAAGCAGCTTGCCGCCTTGCTTGTCCATGCCATTGATGAATACGGTGATCATTTCCGGAGTTTGGGTTACAGGCGCGTAGGCCTTATTATCGACTGCCGATGCTGTTGAGATGCAAGCTACCAATCCGATGATTGTTAGCGCGATGCCTAGCGCATGTCGGTTCATAATTGCCATCTCCTCGCTCGCAAGCGTTAGCGAGACTTGCCCTTTGAGTAAGGCTTGCCTCTATCTCTACTATACCCGTTTTGGGTGAAATTGATAGATTCCGCAAGCTCGAAATTGCTAAAGTTTACGTAAATGTTTTGTCGCTTCGGAAAGCATGCGTAGGCGTGCCGACTACTCCCGGTTTGCAAGCGAAGATTCCGCCTGCATGCGGCTGATCCCCATTCGTATCTGCCGTGAGACCGATACTCGCTGTCGTGATATAGAGGGTATCCAGGTTGTCCCCGCCGAAGATGCAAGAGCTTGCTTTTGCCACCGGAACGTAGATCGAATCCAGCTTTTGCCCGGTCTGCGGGTTCCACCTCGACACCTGCCAGCCGTCCCAATGCGCGATCCACAGCATGCCTTCGCTATCAATCGTCATTCCATCCGGGAACCCTTCCTCCGGCATGAAATCAATGACCAGCCGTGGATTACTGATCGTCCCTGTCAACACATCATAGTCGAATCCAGTTACTGTCTGCTTCATGGAATCGATATAGTACAGCTGCGTCTCATCGAGACCCCAAGCGATGCCGTTGGACACGCCAACGTCATCCGCCATTTTGCGGCAGCTTAAATCGTTATCCAGCACGTAGAAGGATCCCGTGACTTCCACTTCGGCATCCTGCATCGTTCCAGCCCAATATCGGCCGGCGGAATCACATTTTCCATCGTTAAATCGGTTCTCGGGCAAATGCGCCTCCGGGTCTGCAATCGGGGTCAGCTTGCCTGTTCCGCAGTGATAATGCTCGAATCCGTCCCGCGTAGTCAGAATGACGGCATCGCCATCCGAAGCATCACAGACGACAGCGCCAACGGGCTTGCCGATCGTAAACTGCTCATTGCGGCCCGTAGCCGGATCGAAGCGGCTAAATGAACCGCCCGTTATATCCACCCAATAGAGCTTCCGTTGCTCCGCGTTCCAGCTTGGCCCTTCCGCGAGTATGGCTTGGGCGTCAAGCACTAGCTCCGCCTTGCGCAAGTGTTGCTGCTCTCGCAGCTGCGCATTAGATTGCTGCATCACTCGTTCATCCTCCTACAAATCAATAGTCATCCCGCCATCTGCCACTAACACGGCCCCCGTCATAAACGAGTTGTCCGCGCTTGCCGTGAACATGACGACCGATGCGATCTCATCCGCTGTTCCGACACGGCCCATCGGCTGTGCTTCGTTCCATTGCTTCATCGTCTCCTCGCGCGGTGTATCGAGGTTCTTAATGCTGCTCTCCAGCATCGGTGTATGTACAGCCCCGGGCAGCACCGTGTTTACCCGAATATTTTGCTTGGCAAAATCAAGTGCAATCGCCCGAGTCAACGACACGATGCCGCCTTTGGAAGCCGCGTAAGCAGAATAACCATCCAGTGTAGCCAGCGCATGAACAGAGCTGACGTTCACAATGGCACCGCCTCCGTTGCGGACCATAGCAGGAAGCACCTCACGGCAAAATAAAAAGACCGATGTCAAATTATTCGTGATGACTTCATTCCAACCCTGCAAGCTCATCTCCGTAATGCGGATTTGTGGGCATACCGCGGCATTGTTCACCATGACATCGATCCGGCCGTACTTCGCAAGCGTATCCTTTACAACTCGCTTTACATCCGACTCCGATGACACATCTGCCTGCATCGCCGTAGCGATTAATCCCGCTTCCGTAATCTCCTCTGCAACCGACTCGCCTTTGGAAGCCGTGCGGTTTACTACGACAACCGCCGCCCCCTCATTTGCAAAACGGTGACAGACAGCTCTGCCAATCCCGCTTCCTCCACCTGTAACGATGACCACTTTCCCGATCCAGCTCATACGCTGCCCCCATATTCAGACTAACGCTATTATCGAAAGAGACATCCTTGGTATGGACGCCTCTCTTCTGCTCTTACTTAACGGTTTCGCGCTTCTCCCAGCCTTGTTTGAAGAGCGGCAGCCAATTGCCGACTTGATAGGGATGCTTATCGATTTCTTCAAGATTCAGCTCCACGCCGAGACCCGGCCCTTCCGGAGGCAATAAATAGCCATTCTGTACTTTCAAAGGCGGGAGCAGCACTTGCTCTTCCCACGGCTCATTAAATTCATCGAAAATTTCATGAATGAGGAAATTCGGCGTCGCCATGTTCAAATGGCTGCATACAACCGAGCATACCGGACCTTGCGCGCTGTGCGGCGCCGTCACGCCATTATGGGCATGCACCATGCCGCAAATTTGCTTCGATGCCGAAATGCCCAGATACTGCGGCTCCAGCTGAATAATGTGCACCGCATCATGGCGGAGCAGTTCCGCGAATTGCTCGCGCGAGTAGTAGTCCTCTCCGCAGGCAACCGGTACCGGGCTGCGGCGCGCCACTTCAACCATGCTCGAGATGAGCTGCGGCGGAACAGGCGCTTCGAACCAGGTCGGCTCATATTTCAGCATCGCATCTGCGAATTGCAGTGCCGTACTCACGCTGAAGCGGTTATGGCCTTCGATGAGAATGTCGACGTCCTTGCCGACGGCTTCCCGAACAGCCGCAATATTCTCGATCGCAGCTGAGAAATCCTGCCGGCTGACTGTCCGCCAAGCAGCGCCGAACGGATCGAACTTCAAGGCGGTGTAGCCTTTATCGACTACGATCTTCGCTTTCTCGAAGAAGTTCTCCGGCGTATTCGGCCCGCGGTACCAGCCGTTTGCATAACAGCGAAGCTTATCGTGACAGCTGCCGCCAAGGAGCTTGTAGAGGGGCTGATTCGTCACCTTGCCCATGATGTCCCAGCAAGCGGTTTCAATTGCGGCCAGCGCAGAGCCTTGAATCTGTCCGCCATCGGAGTAAACGTCGCGGAACAGCTTCAAACTGATCGTTTCCACATCGAACGGGTCGCGTCCGATTACGAGATGCTTCAGCTCATGAATAGCAGCCTCGACGGTTTTGGCAAAACCATTCAGTGTCCCTTCGCCAAGCCCCGTGACGCCTTCATCCGTATCCACTAACACGAAGAGCCAGTTCTTCCACGGGTTGCCGAGAATATAGGTGCGAATGTTTGTTATTTTCATTGCCGCTATGCCTCCCAATTGATTGTCGTTAATTGAGCCCAGCGTAGCACAGCCGTTTGGGAGGCGACAAGATGTCTAACTTGTATACATCAAAGCATGATCTTCTTCACATATTCGATATGCCGCTGCGTTAGCTGTACAGTCAGCTCGGGGTCGGTGCCTGCCAGCGCATGACGAATCTGCCAATGCTCGTCGATGCTGCCCGCAAGACGCTTCTTATTGCGGTTGAAGGTCGTCCGCACGACGAGCAGAAACTTATCCTGTATGCGCGACATTACCTCGGTATATTCCTCATTATCGAGCCCTGCGATAATCAGCGCATGGAAATGGCGGTCAAGCTCCACATATCGCATGATATCTTCATCAGCTATCGCTTCGGCCTGCTGCGCCAAATTGTCATCCAGACCGGCGAAGAACGCTGCATCCATCTTCCCCGTCAGCCGGCGAACGGCATAGGTTTCGAGCGATAATCGCAGCTCGTAGATTTCCAAAATCTTCTTAAGCGATACCTCTTGTACGATGACCCCTTGCTTCGGAGACAGCTTTACGAGCCCCATCATCTCCAGGCGATCGAGTGCGGAGCGAATCGGCGTTTTGCTCATACCCAGCAGCTCGCTGAGCAGCTTCTCGGGCAAAAACATCCCGCCTTGCCACTCTCCGCTCACAATCCGATTCTTAATCGCTTCGAAAGCCTGATCACGCAGCGTCACAGCGTTCTGCTGCTTCTCCAACGGCCGTCCCTCCTTCGCTTCCTCTCTCTTATGTTATACTACTTTTTAGTAGCTTTCGGATGAAAAATAATAGGAGGGATCCTCCGCATGCCCCGCCAATCGCTGCGCGATGAAGCCTATCACGTCATCTATGAACAAATTATAGGCGGTGAGCTGCCCAAAGGAACCGTCACCTCCGAGGTACAGCTCAGCCGTCAGCTCGATATGAGCCGCACGCCCATCCGTGCCGCGTTGCAGCAGCTCGAGAATGAAGGCTTCCTGCGGATCATTCCCAAGCACGGCGTGCTGGTGCTCGATTCATCTGCCCAGCGGGTCGGCGATCTCCTTGAGCTGCTGACCGCGCTGCTATTGTATGCCGTCACGAGCGTGCGCAACCGCGACGAAGCCGCGCTCGCCGAGTTGTCCCGGCAGCTAGTGGACGAGCTGGAATCGCTGCTGGCTGCTGGCGATGAATCGTCAGCTTATGCTGTCGACGATGAGCCCGACCATGTTGTCGACGGCGAGCTTGCGTTATGTCAATTCGAATATGATTTCGTGAGCCGTGTCATCGCACTCAGTCATAACCAGGAAATGCAGCAAACGCTGGCGAACAGCGCATCCCGCTTATTCTGGGCCGGCAACAAGAAACGGTGGATCGCCCCATACCGTCATGAGATGGGGGACACGCTCCACTTGCTGCTGAGCCGATTGACCTCCGATACCGACAGCTTCATCGAAGCGATGAATCGTTACTTGCAGATGCTGAAGAAGACTTGGATCTAGTCACTAGAAATACTTAGAAGTACGCTTCCACATCGCTCTCCGTCATTGAGTTCACTCTCTAACGAATCCCAGAGGTCTTATTTAGATCTCTGAACTGGGTTTGAATTTCTAACGAATCCTACAAGCACTATTCCATATCCAAATGCCGATTTCGACTCCATTTTCCCATAATAAGACCCATACGATTCGTTAGATCTGAATATCGGCTAAATTCATGCATATAAGGCCCATAAGATTCGTTAGCACATCCCCACAGTAACAATCTTCCTCTAGCTGTCTCGAACATAGCATACTTCTGATCCCGACCCATACAAAAATGGCTGCACCGGGCACTATCCCCCAGTACAGCCATTTCACTTTCCAATATCTCCTGTCACTGTTTACTCATCATTCATCTTTCATCACTCGTAACTCACTTCGCAGTCAGCGTACCCAGCAAAGCTTCCAGCCGGTCGAAGTTCTGCTCATTCCCATCCACTACATAGTCCTTCACATGGTTGAATTCAGCCGCCGTGTTAAATTGCATAAGGAACGACAGCTTCGTACGCCCGACATCCACTTCCTCGAATGAAGCGTTCACCTGAAAATGCGGTCCCGTAACATGTTTGAGCACGATTTGCTCCGGCGCCTTGATCGCCTGGAATACATTTTTATTCTTATAGTCGGTGCCGTCAGGGCCGTGCATGACGAATTCCCAGACTCCGCCTTCCCGAAATTCGAACGTGCTGAACGTGTTCGTAAATCCATTCGGTCCCCACCACTGCGCCAAGAGATCCGGATTCGCCCATGCCTGAAATACAATTTCGCGCGGCGCGTTCATCACGCGCCAATTCAGCACATCTCTCTCGCCAATAATCGGATTCGGGTTCGATTCTTTGTTCATCCTGTTATCCATTCCTCCCTATCATCATGATCATCCGTCACGCAAGAAATTTTTCCGAATCCCTAATTGCTCACGGTCAGCTGTCTGCCATTAAACAAACTCCACCTTGCCGCCCTCCAACGAAGCAATGCGAGCAAGCGACTCCACGCGGAATCCCTGCTCCAAAAGTTTCCCTCTGCCGGACTGGAACGACTTCTCGATCACGATCCCCATGCCGGCTACCTCTGCCCCGGCTTGCTGAACGATTCGCGCCATACCAAGCGCAGCTTCCCCATGAGCGAGAAAATCATCAATAATCAGCACGCGATCATTCGGTGCGAGGAACTTTCTCGATATCGTGACTTCGCTCTCCTCTTGTTTCGTGAATGAGTATACCTTCTCCGTGTACAGGTCATCCCGAAGCGTCAGCGATTTGCGTTTACGTCCGAACACCATCGGCACGCCAAGCTGAAGTGCGGTCAGCACTGCCGGTGCAATGCCCGAAGACTCGATTGTCATGATCTTCGTCACACCGCTCTCGCGAAACAGCTCGGCAAAAGCTTTTCCGACCGCAAGCATCAGCTCTGCATCCACTTGATGATTCAGAAACGTATCTACTTTTAATACCCCGCCATCCAGCACGATGCCTTCTTGCCTTATTTTCTGCTTCAGAAGCTCCACAGTACTCACACACCCCTTGTTCCCATTTCCGCTTAAACCTGCAATCAGTATTCCCCGATTAACCGACCTAATCCTGCCAGATTCTCAAACATGCTTATTTCTAAAAGCGTAATTAATCGTTTGATCCTCCACGCTAATCGATTTAACCAGCAGCGATATTCGGTTATCCGGGTTGATTCCCTCCCAATAGAAATCGGCGGTTTCTTCAATGGAATCGAATAACGGCACTTCGAACGGATCGCCCTTAAACGGCTTCAATACGCCATCCCGTTCCGATTCATAGGTATGTATACAGTGTCCCGTCCCCTGCTTAAACCGGCTGAAATGATACCGACTACGCAAACATACCGAAGGGTCGTTGTCATACGTTTTGAGAATAGACAATTCATACTGCTGCACATCCGCATAGATCACGGCAGAGATCCGCGGCGTAAAATGCGGCGCATCCGGCTCGAACTCTCGGTTCATCAACGCTTGCTCGAAAGTCTGCCGAAGCTGCAACCCCTCATAGATGGTGTCCGTCTGGTCACCGTTAGAGACAATGTGCGCATCCTCCCAGTGGCGGATCGGATAATAAATAATAAGCGAAGGATCTTCCATCAACGCCGGATCGAATGCCTTGTTCCTGACATACATGCCATCCTGCTCAAAAACCCGATTGCGGCTGTTCACGCTGCGTCCCATAATCCAATACACCTGCACGTAATGCGACCCGGAAGGTGTCATGCCTGCAATCAAGGTTCTCCCCGGATAAGGCTTCTCAAACAACTCCTGTTGATAGGACTTCACTCAACACTCGCTCCTCTCCGAATACAAAAAGAGGCAAGGAGAACTCGTAAGCTCCCCCTACCTCTGCCCAGGCGTACGGCTCGTATCCATATGCTCCCTCATGGTTGCCCATGTACGCCAGTTACATACAGACTGCTAAATTACTTTCACAATACCGAATTAAGCCCTATAAATCAACTATTATTCTGCGAGCTTGTTCATACGACCTTATGCTCGCTCAATTCCACGACCTGAACGCCGGGAGGTGCAATGACACTCGTACACACCTTGCCGCTATCGTCCACATACCACTTCACATGGAGATCACCATACGGAGTGTTGACCGTACCGCTGCAAGCGCGAATGCCGCCGACCGGATTTGGCGAGACCATCACTGTTTTGTAACCAGGCTCAAGCGACTGAACACCGAGAACAACTTCGCCGATCCATTTCACAGGCGTGCTGGACCATGCATGGCATAAGCTCATCCGGTAGGAGCCGTAAGCTGTATAAGTGGTGAGAGCATCGTGAAAATCACGCCCTCCGTTTCCTTCCCCATGCGAGTAAGCTTCCCAGAAGGTCGTCGCCCCGTGATCGAGCATTCCGCCCCATACGATCGAGATCACATCATACGCTCGCTCATGTTTCCCAAACCGGGAATAACACTCAGCCAGTTGGAACGCCGATAACGGCGTGATCGGATCCATCAACTCATATTCGTCCAAGAAGGCTACCGCTGCATCAGCACTCACATAACCGCTTGCAATACCGAGCACTTTAACTGCCAAAGCGTAAGGCTCTTTCATAAAATCCTCGGAGCTCAGTGCCCGCATCGGCCAATCGAGCAGCGGCGCCAGCTCCAGCTCAGGTAATTCGGCTGCCAATTTCACCAAGTCGGCATGCGCCAATGCATAGATTGCTTGCAGCGCAATAACCTTCTCCTCGTTGGTCAGCGGTACCCATTCAATCAGAATGCCGTCTTGGATGAGGAGCCCTTCACCTGGTCTCGTATTCTCAAGCACCCATTTCATATGGCGGTGCATCGGCTCCTTCAGCTCCAACACAAATTCCTTATCGCCCGTCTGAAAATAATACTCCGTTACCGTCTTCATCCACCACAGCGTATATTCACAAATACTGTTCATCCAATGCCCGCTCGGCGTACCTTCTCCCAGCTCACTCACCGCACGGCGGATAACCTTCGTATCGTCCCATAAGAAGTAACAGGATTTTGCCGCCAGATAGAAATCAAAGGTCCAGTTCAGCCGATCCCGCTTAATTCCGTCCCACAGCCCAATTTGATGACAAATCCGGCTCGTATGCGCGGAAACCTCAAAGATTTGATTCAGCTCCTCATTATCGCTTTGCAGTTTCCCAGCTTGGCGCAGCGCTACGTGCACCGTCTGGAACGTCAGCTCCAGTTCAAAAGACCGCGCTGGTTCGCCCAGTACATACAACTGTATATAACGACAGCCCTGCGGAAGCGTACAGACCGTTTCTCCCGGAGGAACAACGAGCCACTCCGTAATACAACCGTCGTAATGCGCAAGCTCCATGGTCGATTCAGCACCATTCCATAACAGCTTCACCGGCTCGTCACCTGAGTTTGAGACGATAAACCGGCAGTTATGCTCCGCTAGCAGATCGACAGTCACTCTCGAAGCGCTGCTTAAGTCCATCTCCATTTGCAGCTGTCTCATCGCTTTCCACTCATTCTGCTTCCGCAGATGGTAAAACAGCTCTAACTGCTCCTGCTCCGGTTTGACCACGGATCCATCCTGCCCATGTACGCCGCTGAGACTGACTTTACCGTCGCCCGATACCGCTGCTTCTATCGCGAACAGGTCTTGCACGATGACATTATCCAGATCGTAAGCCGCTATATCTCCAAAACCGCCTGCTACGAAAGCTGCCGGGCTGCTCTCTAAATCTCCGAATGGCTCTTCGCCTAATAAGCATATTTGCGCAGCAGCCGAATCATCCGCCTGCCAGCTCTCCGCCTCCGTTGTAAGCCACAATCCCTCTCCCTGCAGAAACGCGATCGCACCAACCCTGCGATTCCACAGATAGTAGTTCACTTCTACCAACGGGATGAACGCCGTACAATCCATTTCAAACCTAAGCTCATGCTCCCCTGGAAGCAATACATCCGGAAAACCAACAACTTTCATAAAAGCGCCTGCATTCCCGGCACGTTCGGCAATCTCTGCGACTACTTGCCCATCAAGCACAACGCGCGCTCCACCCGTAAACGATGCGTGTAAGGAGACTTGGCGAACTTCTTGCTCTACCGTAAATGTACGAGTAAGCACGCAGCTTGGCCGCTGCTCACGTTTCTGATGCCAAATCCAAACCGGCAGTTTTACCTCAGATTTCATTGTCGTCTCCATCGTATAGTTCCTCTCTTTGCTTACGATTTAACTACTCTGGCTACTTCATGCCAATCACAATGAAGAAACATACCCTGCTTCGCCGCTTCCCCACGCAATCCCGTCATTTCTTTATAAACCGTACACCTTTTATTGGAAACTGCCATAAAGCCATCCTTCTAGATGAAAAGAGTTAATCTCATAAAACGTTTTACTTGGCATCCACAACCACAATTCACTACCTCAGTGTGAGTAATCAAGAGTTGAAAGCACTTACAGGTTATTGTACTGACATCTTACCACCGCAGAAGTAAATTCTTCAACATTAAAACAAACGGCACTTTTTCAACCATGAAACCCTTGATATCACTGGACTTTCTCTCATTTATGGTATAAAAATAATTGAAAAATAAGCGGGCCGTTAAGCATAAAAACGTTTTTATACGGCATTAATTAAATACGCCATTGCATGCCTAATCAAACACTTGCCATAACGCAAAAAAAAGCCCCCTGCTTTCGCAAGGAGCGTTCATTTAAAAGATGGTCGGGATGACACGATTTGAACATGCGACCCCCTGGTCCCAAACCAGGTGCTCTACCAAGCTGAGCTACATCCCGTAATGAAGTAAAATGGCGTGCCCTGAGAGATTCGAACTCCCGACCTTTTGATTCGTAGTCAAATGCTCTATCCAGCTGAGCTAAGGGCACTAATAATGGAGCGGAAGACGGGAATCGAACCCGCGACCCTCGCCTTGGCAAGGCGATGCTCTACCGCTGAGCCACTTCCGCAAGTAAATATGGTGCGCGTAGAGGGACTTGAACCCCCACGGTCGCCCGCCAGATCCTAAGTCTGGTGCGTCTGCCAATTCCGCCATACGCGCATGAGTGAAAATCATTTTCCATAAAAAATGGTGAGTCATGTAGGATTCGAACCTACGACACCCTGATTAAAAGTCAGGTGCTCTACCAACTGAGCTAATGACTCGAGTAAAGATGGTGCCGGCGATAGGAGTCGAACCCACGACCTACTGATTACAAGTCAGTTGCTCTACCAACTGAGCTACACCGGCAAATGTTAAAGACTAAAGCTTTGGTAATAATGGCGGAGCCGACGGGATTCGAACCCGCGGTCTCCTGCGTGACAGGCAGGCATGTTGGGCCACTACACCACGGCTCCGCAGTAAAATTGGTTGCGGGGGCAGGATTTGA
>NZ_JBXENW010000013.1:0-112527 GCF_059383835.1 Paenibacillus sp. J22R98 | reverse complement strand
CCAACACCAACACCAACACCAACACCAACACCAACACCAACACCAACACCAACACCAACACCAACACCAACACCAACACCAACACCAACACCAACACCAACACCAACACCAACACCATTACCAACACCAACACCAACACCAACTATGCTGATTGTTGTCGGTGATACGGCTAACGAATCGTGAGAGCCTTATTTGCTCGAAAATCGCCACTATTTAATTCTAACGAATCGTGAAGGTCTTATTTGAGGGGAATATAGCCAAATAGAGCATTTCTAACCGAAATAAGGCTCACAGGATTCGTTAGAATCCCGGCGCAGAGTTTTCGGAGTCTCATATGTACACTGTGCCGCTCTCTCATACGTCTGGCAGGAAAGCAGTAAGGTTGTTAGAAAGCTGAGAGTTCGATTTCTCGACTTTCAGCTGCAGATCGGCGAGTTTTCGGCACTGAGAGTTCGTTTTTCGAACTCTCAGCATCCATCACACGAGGGCACTCATTTTTGTGGAACGGTTCGGCGGGGGATCGGGGTAGAATGTTGCCATTAAGTTGTTAGTTACGTCGGAACGCCAAGCTCTAACACTTTGACATACATACAATCGACAGCTAACATGAAGGCAACTAGGGCTGATACTGTAAAAGCCGGCCGCGATAAAGGTGGAGTGTGAGGATCGATGCAAGCGAAGCTGGAGCTTATCGTCCGTTCAACGGAAATCGATGTGAACGGGCATGTGAACAATGCCAAGTACTTGGAATACCTCGAATGGGGGCGTGAAGCATGGTATGAGCAGGCAGGCTTGCACTATGATGTGTTACTCGCTATGGGCGTTCAGACCGTAACGGTCAACATCAATATCAACTACCGGAAGGAGTGCAGGCAAGGGGATCGGCTGACCGTTACGACAATGCCGGAGCGGGCTGGGCGAAGCAGCTATGTACTCAAACAAGAGATCGTAAACGAAAAGGGCGAGCTGTGCGGGGACGCGGTCGTGACTAGTGTGACGATGGATTCGAACACGCGCAAGAGCCGGGAGCTGCCGCCGGAGCTGCGGAGTCAGTTTTAGCCGGAGAAGCTGTATTACAGGATGGCAAATAGGAAATCATGGGAAAGAAGCGATGCATGCTCGTAGATGCATCGCTTCTTTCATAGAAATAGAAGAAACACCATTTCACTTTGGGTATATAGAAAGTAAGCCAATACAATGAAACCATTCGTATGAGGAGGTAGTCGCGATGAGCGATTTTCGCATTGAAAAGGATTCCATGGGGGAGATACAGGTGGAGGCGCACCGGCTGTGGGGGGCACAAACGGAGCGAAGTCTGCACAATTTCAGAATCGGTACGGAGAAGATGCCGCGCGAGTTAATTACCGCATTTGCTTATCTGAAGAAAGCAGCAGCAACGGTGAATGGAAGCATGGGGAAGATGGATCTGCTTAAAGCGGAAGCTATAGCGGTTGCAGCGGATGAGGTTATAGAAGGCATGTGGCAGGATGAGTTTCCGCTTGCGGTATGGCAGACGGGGAGCGGCACGCAGTCCAATATGAACGTCAATGAAGTGATCGCAAGGCGCTCGGCGCAGCTGCTGGAGGAGAAAGGGCATGCGGCGGCTGTTCATCCCAACGACGACGTCAACCGCTCGCAGAGCTCTAACGACACCTTCCCCACCGCTATGCATATCGCCGCGCTGATTGCCGTAGAGGACCTTCTCCTGCCGGCCATAGCGCAGCTCAAATCGACCCTAGAACAGAAGAGCGCTAGCTTCATGGATGTGATCAAAATCGGTCGTACCCATCTGCAGGATGCCACACCGCTCACGCTTGGCCAGGAGATCAGCGGCTGGGTCCGGATGCTGGAGAAAGGGGAACGGAATATTAGAGCAAGCCGCGAAGAACTGCGAGAGCTTGCGATCGGCGGTACAGCCGTGGGCACGGGACTGAATGCCCCGCCGGGCTTTAGCGAGAAGGTATCGGCGGAGATCAGCCGACTCACAGACAAGCAATTCATAAGTGCGCCGAACAAATTTCACGCACTGACGAGCCATGACGAGATCGTCTTCGTGCACGGCGCAATTAAAGCGCTCGCCGCCGATTTAATGAAGATTGCCAACGACGTTCGCTGGCTCGCAAGCGGTCCGCGCTGCGGGATTGGCGAGATTCGGATCCCGGAGAATGAGCCGGGCAGCTCCATCATGCCGGGGAAGGTCAACCCGACGCAGTGTGAGGCGCTGACCATGGTCGTCTGTCAGATCATGGGCAATGACGCGGCGATCGGCTTCGCGGCCAGCCAAGGGAACTTCGAGCTGAATGTGTTCAAGCCTGTCATTATTCACAACTTCCTGCAGTCGACCCGAATTCTCAGCGATGCGATCCGCTCCTTCGATGAGCACTGTGCGGTTGGCATTGAGCCGAATCGGGAAGCAATCGCCCGGCATCTCAACGAGTCGCTGATGCTCGTTACGGCGCTTAATCCTCATATCGGTTATGAGAATGCGGCGGCCATTGCGAAGGCTGCTCATAAGGAAGGCCTGACGCTGCGCGAGGCTGCGATCCGAAGCGGGCTCATTACAGCCGCCAAGTTCGACGAAGTAGTGAGAGCAGAAGAGATGATCTGACAAATTCGACAAAACCTTACAAAATACGCTATGTACAAATAGGGATTTTCTCTCCTATAATTAACCATGTTAACCTAATAATCACTATAGAGATCCAACTACTTATTCATATGACAAAGGCAAACCAATGGAAATGTTGGGACGCAAAGCCTAGGCCTAAAGCATCGATACAGATGCCATGGTGGACAGGTTACCGAGTGAAAAGGAGTCCATCCTTACACGGGTGGACTCTTTTTATATGTATACAAATATTGGGAGGTAGGCTCTTTGTATGCTTAGGGAGAAAAACCGTGTCATGCTTTTCATTTCTACAATCATTGTGCTTTTATCGTTACTAGTACACGCATTCGATTGGCTCGGTTTGTCCATGCAGCATGATCATCACCCAGATAGGAACGGCTCTATGCTTCACTCCTACCTGAATCAAACGTTCTTCGCTTTACCGATTATTTTCTTACTGCTTGCCGGATTATGCATGCGTTTTCAGAAGGAGCAGCAGACCGTACCGCTTCTCATGACGCTGTCGCTCACCTTCAGCAGCATTTCCATCATCGCAGGCGGAAACGGCATGGTGGAATACCACTTCTCCATCTTTATGGTACTCGCCATTATTTTGTACTACGACCTCATCGCAATGCTTCTCGTTAGCACCGTCATCTTCGCACTTCAGCACGTACTCGGCTTCCTGCTTTTCCCTGAACTCGTCTACGGAACCAGCGATTACTCGCTGGCAATGGTCTCCATTCACATCGTATTTGTTATCTTGTTTATCGGCGCCGTTACCTATCAGATCGTGACTCGCAGAGCGTTCATCCATGCACTGGAATCGGCTCAACAACAGAAAATTCAAGCAGCCGTCAAACAAATTATCGAGAATGTGACAGAAACCTCGGACCAGGTGCTCATGAACTCTAAGGAGCTTAGCTGCAACGCGGCCACGCTCAATCTCTTGGCAGGCGATATCGTGCAAACGATGCAGCTGGTGGATGCTACGGCGAATTTGCAGGAGAATGGCGCGCGAACTGGCAAGAAGGTGATCGGAGAGATGCTCCGCGACATTCATACCATCGCCGAAACGTCGGCTACGGTTTCTAATTTCTCGAATGAGGTGGCGACAGAGGCTGATAATGGGAATGAAGCCATTCAGAAGGCCGTCCGGCAGATGACATCGATGAGCAATGCCGTTCAAGAGTCCGCAACCAAAGTAAAGCTGCTCGGTCAGCGTTCGCAGGAAATAGATGATATTACAAGTTTAATTACAGACATCGCTTCCCAAACCAGTCTGCTGGCGCTGAATGCGGCAATCGAAGCGGCGAGGGCAGGCGAGCATGGCCGCGGGTTTACTGTCGTATCGAATGAGGTACGCAAGCTGTCTGAGCAAACGACGGCATCGGCCATGCGAATTGCGGAACTCGTCCAAGATATTCAAGCCAATAACCGCGCGTCGATTCTATCCATGGATCAAGTGATTACGGAGGTTTCGTCAAGCAATCAGGCGGTATGTGACGCGGGAGCAGCCTTCGAACGCATTATGCGATCTATTAAAACGGTCGCAGAGCAAATTCATTATATTTCCGGGGCCTCCCAACAAATGTCGGCAAGCACGCAGCAATTTAGCATCAATATTGAGGAAATCTCCCGCATGTCCGCTGAATTAACGGGCAGTGTCAAGACGGTCACAGGCAGCTCCAATGAGCAGCATCAGCTTATTTCCAGATCGTCGGAGCTGGCGGCAATGCTGGAGAAATTAAGCGATAAACTGGATCAAATCATGGTCAGTACGAGGAAATCCTTCCGCGCCATATAATCCGAAGAGTAGTGCAATTCTGACAAAAATGACTTTGCGTTCATAGCCAATATCAAGTATTATGAGTAGAAAAGACAAGATCTGGCTAAAAAGGAGACACAATGCTATGAATGCTTCAAAAAAAAGTCATTGTAAAATCGTCGACTGCACGATCCGCGACGGCGGACTCGTCAATAACTGGGATTTCAGCGTTGAGTTCGTTCAGCATCTGTACAACTCGCTGAATGAAGCTGGCGTCGAGTATATGGAAATCGGGTACAAAAACTCGCCAAAGCTGCTGAAGGGCGCTGAAGATGCTGGTCCATGGCGCTTCCTGGACGACGACTTCCTTCGTAAAGTCATCCCGCAGAAGCTGAATACGAAGCTCTCTGCACTTGTCGATATCGGACGGGTAGATGAGAACGATATTCTTCCACGCGAAGAGAGCATGCTCGATTTGATCCGCGTAGCCTGCTACATTCAGGACGTACCGAAGGCGCTGGAGCTGGTTAACGTATTCAACTCCCGCGGCTACGAAACAACACTTAACATTATGGCACTCTCCAATGTTATGGAGAACCAACTGCTTGAAGCCTTTGAATTGATCGAAGCCAGTGTAGTCGACGTCGTATACGTGGTTGACTCTTACGGCAGCTTGGATCCGAATGATTTCAACTACTTGGTCAGCAAGTTCCAGAAGTACCTGCCAAGTAAGCGTTTGGGCGTACACACGCACAACAATATGCAGCTTGCTTTCGCCAATACGCTGGTTTCCGTTGAGAAAGGCGTCGAGTTCCTGGATGCTTCCGTATACGGAATGGGCCGCGCCGCAGGCAACTGCCCAACGGAACTGCTTGTCGCACATCTGAAGAACACGAAGTACAATGTACGTCCGGTGCTGGATATGATCGAGAAGCACATGATTACGCTGCGTGAAAAAGAAGAGTGGGGCTATATTATTCCTTATATGATTACAGGTATGTTGGACGAGCACCCTCGTTCCGCAATGGCACTTCGCAATTCCGAGGACAAGGACAAGTCGGTTGATTTCTATGATAAATTGACTACGCCTGAAGTACTGCACAGCAAATAAGTTCTACAAGAATAGACAAGCTCCCGGGCCCTTAGAGGCTCGGGAGCTTGTTTGATTTTAAGAGGATTGCCGCCAATACTCGGTTCGGTATTCGCTCGGTGTCACGCCGAATTGCCGTTTGAACATCCGATTGAAGAAGCTTAAATCCTCGAAGCCTACTTCAAGGGCAATGGACATGATTTTGCCTGAAGTCGTTTCGAGCAGCTTCTTCGCTTCCTGCAGGCGAATATGGTTGCGGAACTCAATAAAGGTCATGCCAATATGCTGCTTGAATTTGGTGGTGAACGTCGTCTGGCTGAGGTTACAGAGGGAGCTGAGCTGCTGCAAACTTAGCGGCTGCGCATAATGCCGCCTCGTAAAATCGCAAACATTCCGGATGAGCGCGCCTTCATCATTTGCCGCAGTCATCGGTTTCTTCAATGAACGCTCATAGCAGCGGCTTAAATAGATAAACAGCTGCATAATATGCGCTCTGACCATTAGCTCATAGTTGGATTCACGATTCGTATCTTCATATACAAGCCGATCGAGGATGGCGAGCGCCTCCATTCGGTCCAGCTTGCCGATATTCATCACGGATTGATCGCGTGTTTTCTCCCTAAGAAAGGGCTCGACGTAGAAGAAATCGATAAATGCCGTGACACCGGCCATATGTGAGAGCTCCTGCTCGAAATAATAAGGGTCGAAAATAATATTATTTACGGTAAGAGGCGTGCCCGGCAACCGTTTGTAGCCATGAGGGACATGACGATGGATGATGAAGATATCTCCTTCGCGAATGAGAAACTGCTGATCTTGAAATAAATGAATGCCTTGGCCCTCAGTCACATAGATAATTTCGACAAAATCATGGGTATGCAGCTCATAATCCACGGTGACCGGAGCACGAAATGCCCGAAACGGAAATGAAGGGTTATCCATAAACTGCTGGTTCACATAATGATCCATACGCTGCCCCTCCAAGTGGTCAGAAAGTCCAACCTTCTCGTTAAATTACCCAATCGAGCGGAGTCGATCGTGTAATAAGTTTACTATAGCAGAACCGTCTTAATTGGAGAATGAGGAACAAGAACTTGGGGAGGGAACGGTATGGATGCGGCTTCACACAAGCAAGTGGCATTTGATTTGCAAGACCATTTGGAGGAGTTTTATCGTAATGGGTTCACTGTAATAAGAAATATGCTGGACGAGGAGCGAGTGGATACGTATCGGGAAGCGTTCGAGCATGAATTTATGAAGACGGAGCCTGACGGCTACGGCGCCAACTTGCGCACGAAAATGTTTGAGCGAAATAATTTGTTCCTGCAGCTGATCGATGAGGAGCGGACAGTGGCATTTGCTGAAGCGGTGCTCGGTAAAAACTGTCATATGTTCTCCAACAACGGACTGTACACGACACCCGGTACCGGCATAGATTTCTGGCATGTGGACGAGGATCTATTTTTCCCTATTCCGGAGGAGGCCCAGCTGGACCCGCGCATTCAGATGCCTTGCTTTATGTTTACTGCGATGTACTATCTAACCGATGTGACAGAAGACATGGGGCCGACGCAGCTTGTCCCGGGCAGTCACCGAAGCGGCAGGCATCCTGCCTCACCGAAGGAAACGCCAATATATAACGGTCAAGGACCGGTCTCGATTGTCGCCAAGAAAGGCGATATGCTGATCTTCAACGGTCAGACCTGGCATCGCGGCGCACGCAACGAAAGCAGCCGAATTCGGATGGTCCAACAGGTGACCTATGGCCGCCGCTGGGTATCGCAGCGGTTCTATCCGTTCATTACCTATACGATGCCGCAGCATGTGGTTGAGGCAGCGAAAGATAATCCGCGGCTCACTCGTCTGCTCGGATTTCATCCGCGCGGGCCGTATGGATAAATAGGCATATTCTCATTGAATTTTTGGAGGGCATCCATTACAATAGAGTCCACTCATGGAAGTGATTGGCGTTACGAACTGTTGAAGGAGTGGATGCGGCTTGAAGAAATCATTAGCGCTAATCATCGAACAATTGGAATCGCGTCAAACCATGCAAGCCCTGTCTCCGAAAGGGGTATGGGATGCTGCACTCGATCAGGAAATAGCCGCTTTACCTCTAATTTCCGCCGGAACTCCCAAGTCCGCGCTGCCCGCGCTCGTCGCGCTGAAGGCCGGATTGCATTTGCTTAACGAAAGCTTGGACGCGTCACATGAACAGTCCCAAGAGATTGAAGATGACCCGACGGGCTGCTATTGGCATGGCATTATGCACCGGATGGAGGGTGATTTCTCCAACGCGAACTACTGGTTCAGCAATGCAGGCGCCCATCCGGCGATGGAGAGCTTGCAAACACGGGTAGCGGATTGGCTGCAGAACAGCGTCATCCTAGGCGATTTGCAGGAAGGTGCCATTCGTGACGCACTGCAAACGATGAAACGCCAAGTGCGCTGGCAGGCTCCGGCACTAACCAGCATGATTGCCCTGCAGGAGAGCGGGACGATTTCCGAAGAAGCCAGAGGCGCGATCGAATATGTGCAGCATATGGAGCTCATGGAGTTGTTTACGTATACGTATGAAGCGGCCAAACGTGCTGTAGCAGAATCATCGATATAAACCATAAAAGCTGTATCCGCGACCTCCAGAAGGAGCGGATACAGCTTTTTTAGTAAACGATTATTCCGATGTCTGCTCTTTGTATCGTGGGCTGTTTCCTTCATCTTTGTTCTTCGCCGCTTCGGTTTGAGGAGCTGTTCGCTGGCGGAATGGCCACCAGTTGGCTTCACCGAAGAGATTTCCCAGAGCAGGAATGACAAGACCCATAAATACGGTCGCATACAGAATCAGTCCAATTACGATGCCTGCACCGATCTGCAGGAGCGTATTCACGCCGGACATCATAAGTGCGGCGAATGTACCGCCCATTATGACCGCGGCGGAAATAATTACGCCGCCTGTCGTCGACATCGCCTTCGTCATCGCATACGTAATGCCTCGCGGTCGATATTCTTCCTTGAACCTTGCCATGAGGAAGATGCTGTAATCGACGCCAAGCGCTACGATAATGAGGAAGACGAAGAACGAAGCGCTCCAAGATAAGCCTTCCTTGCCAAGCAATTGAACGAATATGAATTCGACGATGCCCATGGTGACCAGGAAGTTAAAGCCAAGAGAAAGCAGGACATAAAGCGGTGCTAGAATCGAACGCAGCAGAATCATCAATACGATGAAAATACCGATTAACACAAACGCCCCTGTACGTGTAAAGTCTTTCTTCGAGATATCCTTCAGCTCCGAAATTTGTGCCGACGTGCCGGATACATATACTTTCGTTCCTTCGATGGCACTTCCTTCGAAGCTATGGTTCAGCGCGTCTCGAATCTGATCAACCGTTGTCAGCGCCTCAGGAGAATACGGGTTGACCGACAGGACAATGTCCATCTTAGCCGTCTCCCCGTCAGTGGAGATATAGTAATCGAGCGCTTGCTTCAGCTCGGGACTGTCGAGTGCTTCCTGAGGCAGATTCCAGCCCGGAATTTGACTGTCCCCAATTGTGCTTTGCGCATCCTTCACGGAAGTGAGCCCCTTCGAAATGTCGCTAAGACCTGCAGCGCCGTCCTTCAAGCCGCCGGTAAGCTCTTGAAGTCCGTTACCGAGCCTCGCTGTACCGTCGGCAGCTTGGTTTTGGCCGTCAGCCAGCTGGCCAAGTCCGTCCGCAACCTTGTTCACGCCGGGATTCAGTTGGGTGAAGCTAGCCGACAGCTTAGATGCACCGGCATAGAGGTCATTTAATCCTCCGGAAAGGCCTTGCTGCTTACCTAGCAGCTGCTGCATGGCAGGTTCATTCTTTAGCTCCGGATATTTCTTCAGCAAGGCCTGCAAATCTTTGCTCATGGAGCTCGAAACCTCGACGCTCTGCTTGAGTCCGCCGGATAGCCGGCCGGCGCCTTGGGACGCCTGCTGCATGCCGCCGTAGATTTGCTTCAGCCCGCTCTGCGCTTCATTGGTGCGGGATGCCATCGTCCGTAAGCCATCGGTCAGCTTCTGAATATCGGCTTGCCCGCTCGTAATGGAGCTGTCGGCCGAAAGCAGGCCGTCCGCTACTTGATCGACGCCCTCTTTCATTTTATTGAGTGCGTCGGAGGTTCGCGTCAGTTGGTTCGAAACCGTCAGGTCCGCCAGCTGTTCACCGAGCGGTCTTACGGCGCTTCGCACTTCTTTGACGCCGTTTAGCTTCGCTATATTCGCGCTTGCCGTTTCGAGAGCGGCCAGTGCAGCCGGATTGCGCATCGATTCATCCGATCGCAGCGCTATGGACAGCGGGAATACTTCTCCGGCACCGAAGGCATGCTCCACTTGACGGAAGCCTTGCACGGAGCCGAGCTGCGGATTAATCTCAGCTAAGTCGTCAAAGGACCGTTTGCCATGGTACAAGAACGTAATTGGCGTAAGCAGCAATACCGTGACAACCAGAATGGCTACTGGTCTGCGTGCGGCAAGAGCAGCCATTGCACCCCACAGCTTAGATTCGCCGTGGCCCTGTCCGCTCGCTACTTTGTTCGGCCAGAAGGTAGCTTTGCCGAAGATCATCAATAATGCAGGGGTCAATGTAAGTCCTGCGATAAGCGTCACGGCAACGCCGATCGATACGCCTACGGCGGATTGGTAAAGGCCGAACTGGGCGAAGCCTATGAGGAAGAACGCAACGAATACCGTACTTGCGGAGAAGGCAACGGTCTTGCCGACGGTCCGCATCGTTCTGACTATTGCTTCTACTTTGTCGCCGTCATGACTGAGCTCCTCACGGAAGCGCTGGATAAGGAGGATACAATAATCGGTTCCCGCACCGAACAAGACGGCGATTAGGAAGGATTCGGTAAAGGACGAAACCGGCATCCCGTAATCCGTTGCCAGCGCTACGAGCCCGCGTGTGATGACTAAGGAAATGCCAATCGTAATAAGCGGGATGAACGGCGCGACAGGGGAACGGAAAACTAGGAGAAGAATAACGAGCACGAGCGCGACGGTAAGCAGCTCCGTTTTCTTCAAGCCTTCCTCAGAGCTCTGTTGAAAATCTTTGCCGATTGGGGCACTCCCCGTGAGCTCTACCTTACTTCCGTTCGGAGCACCTTTTACTTTAGCAGCTAGTATATCTACCGCTTCTTGGGTGAGCGTATCATTATCCGCACGGGTGAACCCGACGATAAGCATCTCGGTCGTACCGTCCTTGCTGCGGAACTTCTCTGCAAGCTCCGGCGTTTCGTAAGCAGACTGTACCGACTTAAAGCCATCCTTGCCGCTCAGCAGCGTAAGCTCGGCAGCTTTGGCTTTGAGCCAACTGCGGTCCTGCTCGGTCATGCCGCCTTCGCGGGAATAGACAAGGATCGCACTGGATTTGGTGGTTGTCTCCGGATTGATCTGTTCCATGAGCTGCTTGGCTACGACGGATTCAGAATCGGCCGGAATAAATTTCTGCTCGGTTTGACGGACAATGGCCGCAAGATCAGGCAGTGCAAACATGGAGGCGACGGTAATCACCAGCCAGCCGATCAGGATTGCCCATTTGGCGCGGGCGATTCCCCGAATGATACGTTCAGACATTTTAATACCTCCTCGAAACTGAACTAACATGTTCTCTATGAATAGTTATAGCGCAAGACAAAACCATCCGTCAATAATTTTGTACCAACGGTCATAATTATTTCACAGGTACAGAAATCAGACTAATCCATGAATTCGGTTTCATCGCAATAGATTGAATTCTATGTATAAAGCTGAATTTTATACCGTTGGTCAACTCGTGTTTACGGCGTGTATGGGCTATGCTACAATTAGCATGAACTGAACGCGAACAACTTAGATGGAGGATATAGCGATGAACCGCGAGCTCAAGAAAGAACAGACACGCATTCGAATCAAAGAAGCTGCGCTCTCTTTATTTGCTGAGCTGGGTTACGAGCAGACATCCGTAGAAAGCATTGCCAAGCAAGCCGGCGTTGCGAAAGGCACTTTTTTCAATTATTTCGCTTCCAAGGATGAACTGATCTGCGATTTGCAAGCGATCTTTGCGTTAAACGAGGTGGCGAAGCTCAAAGACAAGCCCGGTCCTTTGGTGCCCCGTCTACAGCTGCTGTTATTCCAAATCGTGAAACAATTCGAGCTTAGCAAACCGCTTACGCGCGCATTATTTCAAGCCATGCTGGGCAGTGCCAAGGCGCTTGATGCCCATAACTCGATGCTCACGACGCTCAAAGAAGCCTTGCTGCCGCTTATTGCCGAGGGGCAGGAGAACGGCGAGTTTCGCAGAGATATGCCGGCTGAGATGATGGCCCAGCAAGCCTTTCAAGCTTACTTCGGCACGCTCTTCGTCTGGTCGATGGAGGAGAACGAGGATACACTCGATAACCGAATGGCCATTACCTTTGAACTCTTCTTCAAAGGGATTGCCGTGCAGTAACCCCCCTTAATATGACAAAAGCAGCTCCGGTTCAATCATTCCCTTGCAGAATGATTACCGGAGCTGCTTTTTTTAGTAAACGCGGTTAGAAGCCGATGAGCTCGCCGTCGCCTCGGATGGCTGCAGCTTGATGCTGGGCATTCGGATGGAAATACCCGCCGGCCTGGAACGGTTTGCCGCCGGCGGTTATGCCGGATAAGGATATGCCGATGTCCTCGGATTCATGGAACATGTGAAGCAGTGCGGCTTGGGTCATACCGTCGATTTCTATGTACCAGAGCTTATAGCCGGCGTCCGTGACTACCACCAAATGGGCGGACCTATAAAGTAACTTCGTGGTTACGTCGTTATAAGTAATGTTCAGCTCTGCTAATGAGTAAGTTTCCATAAGGCAGCAGCGCTCCTTTCTTCCCCCAAAATATACTTCCCCCGATTGTACTGTCGTGCCAGCGATAATGCAACAATTTGAAACCCGATTCCGTCGATGGTTATAAGCCGACTTTTACATAAAATGGTTTGGCTTCCATTAGAATCGAGGGGGAATTCGGATGCAACAACGTAAACGAATAAACAGAGAACATGCACCGAGTAATGAGAAGGTAACGGGAAAAGGAAAGCTCAAGGCGTCGCTTCTGCTGCTTGCTGCACTAACGTTCGTGCTGGCGGGGTGCTCCTCCGCCGATAATCAGAATGATTCCGCATCCAATAGTTCGAGCAGCAATACGGCCACGGAAACAACGGATAACAGCGCCGCGGCAGATAGCAGCAGTAGCAGTAACCGTAACACGAGCAATTCGAGCAGTAAAGACAGCGGAGATTCGTCCGTTTCGGAAGAGCCTGCTCCCGCGACAGACGACTCCTCCGGTGATACAGAGGAGACGGCTCCACCGGGTAGCCAGTACGATGACTCAGAGCCGGGCCAGTTGACTGCAGGGGAGTGGAACGACCTTACCTCGTGGAGGGAATGGATAAAGCTGCTGAACAGCGGTGAAGGCAGAGAGCAGCAATCGTACTGGTCCTTTTTTCCGCAAAATAGATTAGAGGTTGTTGTGACCGGAGGCGGTAAGCCGGTATCCGATGCGGAGGTCAGCCTTGTAGATGAGGATGGCGATACGGTGTGGGAGTCTCGAACCAATATTGAGGGAGAAGCATCAGCCTACGCAGGACTATTCGATGAGCAGCAGGACCAAGAGAAGTACGGGGTTATCATTCGTTCGGGAAATCAAGAGAAGCAGTATGAGAATGTGCAGATTCCAAGAGGTTCCGCGCTGCAGGTCGATCTGGACGAACAGGTGAAGCCGTCGCTTGGCGTTGATCTGATGCTCGTTGTCGATACAACAGGTTCCATGCAAGATGAGCTGGATTTTCTGAAGTCGGAGCTGAAGGACGTCGTCGCCCGCGTTGGCAGGGATAACGGCCAGCAGCTGGATATTCAAGTAAGCGCGAATTTCTACCGGGATCGGAGCGATAAATATCTCATCAAGGATTATCCGTTCACGAAGGATATCGATACGGCCGTTAAGCAGATTTCTCAGCAAAGCGCAGCAGGTGGGGGCGATTTCCCGGAAGCGGTAGATGAGGCACTGGACAATGCGATCAATGATCATAAATGGAGCGGCGATGCAAGGGCCAGATTGTTGTTCCTCGTTCTTGACGCTCCGCCGCATCACGAGCGCAAGGTTACGAAACGCATTCATGAGCTGATGGAATCAGCCGCGGCAGAAGGAATACGGATCATTCCGGTTGCCTCAAGCGGCGTTGATGTTCAAACGGAATATCTCATGCGCTTCATGGCTACGGCGACAGGGGGCACTTATTTATTTCTAACGGATCACAGCGGGATCGGAAATGATCATATGGAGCCGGCCGTCGGGGAATATGAGGTGAAACGTCTCAATGATTTACTTGTGGACGTCATCAGTCGGTACACGTCAGAATAGAACTTTTATTGTCGGAAAATGTTTTAGAAAAGCTTTGTAAAGATGCTGGACAAAAAGGCACGTAATGGTACAAACTAGAGGAGATTATCCGAAATCGGAATTACCTTCCAATTCATAATTGCAATGTTGAAAATATGAGAAAATTGGTGAATTTTGTGATCGAGGCTGCGGAGCGAAGGTTCAGAATCAGGCCTCTCGGAGATCGGGCGCTTGTCGTATATTTGGAGGATGAAGGGCCTGAAAGCGAGCGTTGGCTGCTTGCTGCCGGCATGGCGGAATTATTGCGCGAGTCAGGGCTGACTTGGCTCGTCGATGTGGTTCCGGCTTACGCTACGGTCACCGTTGTTTATGAGGGGTTCGACTATGAACAGGCAGCCGCCGATGTGGAGCGGATTCTGCTGGGTACGCGGCAGCATTATGCTGCTGCACCTAGGCTTATCGAAATCCCGGTCTGCTACGGCGGGCGATATGGACCCGATCTGGCAGCGTGCGCCTCGCGTGCAGGCATGACGGAAGCGAGCTTCATTGCTTGTCATGCTGCTGCGGAGTACCGCGTCGCCATGATCGGCTTCATGCCGGGCTTCCCTTATTTGAGCGGCTTGCCGGCAGCGCTCCGCCAACCGCGTCTTGCCGCGCCGCGAAGCAGCGTGCCCGCCGGGGCTGTCGGCATTGCCGGCGGACAGACCGGCATCTATCCGCTATCGACGCCGGGAGGCTGGCAGCTGATTGGTCTTACGCCGCTTCGGTTGTTTGATCCGAAGCGAGCGGAGCCTTTTCTGCTGCGCATGGGCGATGCGCTGCGGTTTGTTCCGATTTCCGAGGAGGACATGAAGGAGCAAGGTGAAGCGCCATGAGTCTGCGAATAATCAAAACGGGATTACATACAACGGTACAGGATTTGGGACGACCCGGCTGGCGGCGCTTCGGCATTCCCGAAGGCGGCGCAATGGACAAGATCGCGCTGCGGACGGCGAATCTGCTTGTCGGTAATGCGCCGGGCGCAGCTGGGCTTGAGCTTACGCTGAACGGCCCGCTGCTGCTGGCGGAAGCGGCGATGCTGATCGCCGTGTGCGGCGCCGACATGACTCCGTCTATCGACGGTGAGGCGCTCCCGCTGCAGCGGCCGGTTTGGATTGACGCCGGAACGGTCATCCATTTCGGTTCCGCAGCTAGCGGGTGCCGCGCCTATGTCGCGGCAGCCGGCGGCATTGCCGCCGAGGCGGTGCTCGGCAGCCGCAGCACGGACACGCGTGCCGGCATCGGCGGCATCGCGGGGCGCAAGCTGCGCAGCGGCGACGTGCTGCCGCTCGGCAGCGCCGCGCCTTGGGCGGCGGCGTGGCACGCCGCGCTAGCCGCGCGGGCCTCGGCAGCGCCGCAGGGCCGCCGCAGCTGGGCGGCCCCGGGCTGGTTCGCGCCGCCGCAGGCGCAGGCGCTGCTGCGCGGCAGCGCAAACCCCGCCGGCATCCGGCTGCGCGTGATGCCGGGCGCCGAGTACGGGCAATTCCGCGAAGCGGCCCGTACGGCGCTCATGCGGGAGCGCTATCGCGTAGCTCCCGCATCAGACCGAATGGGGGTCCGCCTAGATGGACCCCCGCTCGAGATGGAGGACAGCGAAGAACTGCTGTCCCATGGCGTCATCGCCGGCACGATACAGGTGCCGCGCGGCGGCGCGCCGATTATCCTCGGCGCAGATTGCCAGACGACCGGCGGCTATCCGAAGCTCGCGCATGTCATTACGGCAGACCTGCCGCTGCTCGCGCAGTGCAAGCCGGGCGATTATATCACCTTCGAAGAAGTGACGCTGGAAGAAGCCCAGCTGATCGATCGGGAGCAAGAACGCGGCATGCGACAGCTTGCTGCAATTCTCGCCATTTGCAAAAGAAGCAAGTAAGTTGAATTTGGGATCATGAAAGGACCGCCAAAAGCCGATATGACTAATATCCCCGATTTATCGCGGTCACGGCAGGTGATCGATCTGAACTGTGATTTTGGCGAAAGCTACGGCATATATACGTTTGGTCATGATAGTGAACTGCTGGCGCATGTGACTTCTGTGAATATTGCCTGCGGCTTCCATGCCGGAGATCCTCATGCGATGCGTGAAGCGGTGTATCGCGCGGCTGAGGCAGGAGTGGCAATTGGCGCGCACCCCGGCCTACCGGACAGACTGGGCTTTGGACGCCGCGAGATGGCGGTCAGTGCCCAGGAAGTCTATGATATGACGCTCTACCAAATCGGCGCGTTAGATGCTTTCGTTCGTGCAGCCGGCGTCAGCTTGCGCCATGTGAAACCACATGGCGCGCTCTATCATATGGCAGGCCGCAGGGAAGAGCTTGCAGAAGCGTTCGTTCGTGCGGTGCGCGTGTACGATCCTTCCCTCATTATCTATGGACAATGGGGAAGCGCGCTCCTCACAGCGGCGGATCAACAGCACATGCAGTCGGCATCGGAAATATTCGCGGATCGTTCGTATCAAGAGGACGGGACGCTTACTCCCCGAAATCAGCAGGGGGCGACGCTGGCCTCCTCTGAAGAAGCGCTGCTCCAGACGCTTAGCATCATAACAACGGGGACAGCAAGGACAATCGAAGGCAAAGAGATCGTTATACAAGGAGACACCGTTTGTCTCCATGGCGACGGTCAGCGTGCAGCGGAAATTGCCGCTGCACTGCGCAAAGGCTTAGAAGCAGCGGGGATCGCTCTTCAATCGCCGACATCACGCAGGTAACTTGCCGCTTTCGAGAAGATACTGCTCTGCTCATAACTTTCGAACATACTTACACGGGCATGCAGGGCAGCATCGGCTTTCTTTGTTGAAGGAGGACATCAAGACAACATGTCTATAAATAGGGCGGAAAAAATAACGATGTGGACGGCTTTTGCCGCCATCATCAGCTTTATACTCATGCGGGTATTTCATAGCGAACTCTATCGGCCGATTGCGGGTCGAGCTTATTTATTTGTGCATTCCGGCATCGAATTTAATAGTTATGCAGTGAGCTTCACCATGCTGGTGTTGGGTTGGCTGTTCTTCGTCAAGTCTTTATCGAAGCATCGGCTCTATACGGCTGCATTATTCGGTGCTGTAGGCGTGTTCGATATGCTTCACGGACTTACTGCAGAGGGTATGCCGTTCTTCCATCGCGTTGGGGAAACTAATTTATCCGCTTTGTTCTCCATGACTGCCCAGTTCATAGGTTCTGTCGGGTTGTTTATCATCTTCCGCAAGAATGATGCACCCGTTTCGGCAAGGAAACGGCTTCCGGCCGTGTTGATATCACTCGGATCTGCAACTGTTATCGGATTCGCCTACTTTGCATTGGCTGATCGGGCCAACATTGCCGTGCTCACGGGTGATTCGCTCGAGCTGTTGAAAGTACTAGTTTATTTCGTCATCATCTTCTCTTACCTGAGTACGATCGGCATGGTGCTTTACCTGAATCGCAATGAGCGGCCTCAAGCGCTGCTAACTATTATCCAATCGCTTGTTTTCTTCTTATTTGCCAATCTACAGTTCATCCTAAGCCCTGGCAGCGTGGACACGGATATGCTCCTGGGGCATGTATATAAATTGGCCGGTTTCTACTTCCTGATGAAGGGAATCTATTACGTCACGCTCGAAGAGCCGTTCAAACAACATAAACGGACGGAATCGCGCATCAATTTCCTGGCGTATCACGATGAACTCACGGGCTTGTCGAACCGGCGCCAGCTGCAAGAACAGCTCGGTGCGGAGCTCGTGCGCGCGCAGCAGAGTAATCATAAGCTGGCTGTATTTCTACTGGATATCGACAGGTTCAAAACCTTCAACGATGCGCTGGGCCATTCGTTCGGGGATCAGATGCTGCAGGCCGTTTCCCAGCGGCTGCGATTGGCAGCCGGCCCATCGAATCATGTGTTCCGCATGGGTGGGGATGAGTTTGTCCTCTTAATGCCGGATATTAAAGACGCGGAGACCGAGCAGGTAGAAACTAGAGCTAAAGCGCTGATGGGACTCTTCGATGCACCGTTTGTGCTGGGCGAAGCGGAATATCATATTACGATTAGTCTTGGCATTTCCTTCTTTCCGCAAGATGGCGAAAGCGTGGAGGTACTGCTCAAGAATGCGGATACGGCCATGTACAGCGCCAAGGCACATCGCAATGAATTCTCCAGCTACGATCCGGAGATGAATCGTAAATCGCATGATCGTCTAAGGCTGGAGAGCGATCTGCGCCGGGCGATCGAGAAGGAGCAGTTTACGCTGGCTTACCAGCCGCTCGTTAATTTAAGCACAGGCAAAGTCATTGGCGTCGAGGCATTAGTACGCTGGAATCATCCGCAGCGGGGATTGCTTCCGCCGGGTGATTTTATCCCGCTTACGGAAGAGAATGGGCTTATCCTGCAGCTAGGCGAATGGGTGCTCAAAGCCGCCTGCAAACAGAACGTCGCTTGGCAGGAAGCAGGCTTGCCGCCAATGATGATGTCCGTGAACCTGTCGATGCGACAATTTAGACAGCATCAGCTGGCGGAGCGGATTAAAGGCATATTGGATCAAACGGGTATGCCGCCGAAGTATCTGGAGCTGGAAATTACGGAGAGTATGACCAGTGATGTGGATTTCGCCAGCGACACACTGACCAGCTTGAAGGAGATAGGCGTACAGATCAGCATTGATGATTTCGGTACGGGCTACAGCTCGCTGATCTCGCTTAAACGGTTTCCAATCGATAAGCTGAAGATCGACCGCTCCTTCGTCAGCGACTTGACGCAAGGCGGCAGCGATGCGGCGATTGTCTCCACCATTACAACGATGGCCAAGAACTTAAAGCTTAAAGTGACAGCCGAAGGCGTAGAGAATGACGAACAGATTAAGTTCTTGCGTGAGCGCAACTGCGAGGAAGCGCAAGGCTTCTACTTCACCAAGCCGATTCCGGCAAATTTGTTCGAGAACTGGTACAGGCATCGCAGTAGTCAAACGGCTTAAGCTCTTAAGAGGCTTAAGAGGAGTGTTCACCTATGCAGCAACGGCTAACAACGGTATTCATCTATGGCTCGCTCTTGCCGGGCCATAGCAATCATCATGTCTGTGCCGGCTTCATTCAATCTGCTGCTCCGGGTGTCATTCATGGAAGGCTGGTCGATTACGGACCTTACCCCGCGATGCTGCGGGATGCCGCAGCTTTCACAAGCGGTGCCAGTGTTCGTGGGTTGTGGATTGTCGTGAATGAGCAAGGTTTGAAACGGATGGATGAACTGGAACAGTTCGCGGGAATTGAAGAGGTGAACGATTACGATCGGGTTTGGGTAACAGACATCCGTCAGCCGGAACAAAGCGGCTGGGTTTATGTATGGGATACGCCGAGAGGCTGCCCGCCAATCGCGGAGGATTATTGGCCTGACTTCTATGCCCGCAAGCGGGGCTGACCTACATATGCGATTACTCGTTCGGCGTCGGAATCGACATCGATATACGTAAGGATAAATTACGCTCAGTTGCCTTGCTGAGCGTTTTTGCGTTGTTGAACGTATGGATGATACCGAAGGCGAGCACCAAGCAAGCCATCGTAAAGACGATCACGCGTTTTACTTTGTGAATGACAGCCGTTCCGTCATCACGGTGGATTCGTCTGCGTCTAATCGATTGGCGCCAGATGAGCAGTAACGGTGCTGCGAGGATAATGAGCCCAACCGTAATCATCTGCTTCCGGTAAGCCATGCCAAGCGGAAATACGTTTATGGAAGCGTACAGGAACGCTTCGATGACCAGAACCTGAATCGGGACTACCAGCGCGACTTCAGACGCCGCACGGCGCTTTGTACGGCTCACAGCATCATCCGGGTGCTTCACGGTAAGCCGAGCCAAATTGAGAAGCCGAGAGACGGAATAGAAGGCAATGGCAGCAGTCGGAAGCATGATGAGCGCGAAGAACATCAGAGCATTATCAAGCACAAACCAGTTGCGGTAGGAATACGTCGCGATCAGCATGATCATTTTGGCTATAGCCAGGAGCGTCATGGAGCTAAGCATGGCGAGCGTTAGAATGGCAGTGCGTCGCAGACTGTGAGTCGTACGCCGGAAGGCCATGCTGCCTGTTGAGAGCCCTGCAAAGAGAGACAGCAAAAGTAAAAGAACAGCCATCGCCGCATTGATGACATACACTTGTGTGGACATATTCGGTTTCCCCCCATTTCCACGGAATGAACTAGTTTTAGTTTACTTGGAAGCGCTATGGTTCGAGAACGGGCGCAAGTCCAGTGCTGTAACTGGACTTAGGTCGTAGTAGTATGCGCATTATAAAATTTATTCCTTGCGTTTGCGATATTGCGAAGGAGACACCCCATAGTAGGCGGTAAACTGCTTCGTAAAATGATGAATAGAGGCATAGCCTAAATCCTCTGCAATTGCAGTGATGGTCCGGTTACTCTCCCAGAGTGCGGCTGCTGCTTGCTTCATGACCGCACGGCTCCAATAGGCTTTCGGTGAGAGGCCTGCTGTCTGCTTGAAGAGGGAGTGGAAGCGTGTTTTCTGAAGCCCGCTTTGTGCCAGCCAGCTCGTATAATTCGATCCTGCATGCGCCTCTTTATCGATGCGGTGCATAATCGCTGTCATTCGGTAGTCGCTGTGCCAGCTTTCGCCGGCAATCTGGATGAATTCCAGCATAAACGCTTTGAGCAGACTGTGTGCGACCATATCGCCATATGCGCGCTGCTGTTGATGCTGCTTCACAATATGGGGAAATAAGTCCATCAAGACGGTATGATGCTGCAAATGAAAGAGATGCGGCAATGTATCAAGGACGGTCTTTGCGCGCGCGGTTGTTAATAGTTCTGGGAGCAGATCGGCCGGATGCCAGTACAAGTGATGCTCGGTTGACCGCGGCTTCTCATTCCAAAGCTCGAAATACAGATTATAAGTAGCTAATCGATTGTCATGGTCGGTGAAGAAGGAATGCATTAGCTGCGGCGGCAAAAAGATCAGATCGCCCTTCTTCAGCGGGTACGTCTGCCCGTTTATCGTAATACTTCCTCTGCCCCCATCGACGAGATGAAAGGCATAACAATAGCCGAAGCGGCCGTATTCGAACTCGTTTCGCTCGTAAGGGAACTGATAGTGATGCCCGATGCGGATGAATGGCTGTATCTCGCTAATAAGCTGCTGCATTCCTGCATCCAACCTCGATTCACTCCTCGCTGCATGTCCCGCCATATCTCTATTGTATCACGAAGCGTGCTGATCCTGAACTGTACCGAGCATGAAAAAAAAGCCCAAGTCTCTCGGGTGGAGAGGGCTTGAGCTTATAGTTCTCCGGAATGAAACGTACGTCTGTGCCGAAAGATCGGCGAAAGCCGTTATACCTTATATTAAATCTTACAGGTCGCCCCAGTTGAGGTTGGACGATTTGCTGTAGTTGGTTACTTTCTGCTCGAAGAAATCGGTTTTCATCCCGTTCATATTGCTGAAGCTTTCCACCCATTTCATTGGATGCTCGACGATTTCCGGATACAGAATATCGAGATTCAGCTTGCGCAGACGTTCATTGGATAGGAACTTAATGTACTTCTCAATGATTTCGTCAGTGAGGCCGGGAATGGTGTTGTTTGTGATGTATTGACCCCATTCAATCTCATGCTCAACAGCTGTGCGCATCATTTGGCGAAGCTCTTCGATAAGAACCGGCGTGAACAGCTCCGGATTTTCTTTGCGCACTTCGCGGAAAATACCTTGGAACAACGCTAAGTGAGTCAATTCATCCCGTTGGATATATTTGATCTCAGAGACGGTACCGAGCATTTTGCCTTGGCGGCCAAGTGCATAGAAGAAGCTGAATCCGCTGTAGAAGTAGATCCCTTCCAGGATATAATTCGCCATGATTGTTTTGATCAGGTTTTGCGACGACGGATTCGCAATGAAATTCTCGTAGAGATCGGTGATGAACCGGTTCCGCTTCAAGAGGTTCTTGTCCTCGCGCCACAGGTTATAAATTTGATCGCGTACTTCCGGAGAAACCACGCTGTCTAGAATATAGGAATAGGATTGACTGTGAACAGCTTCCTGGAAAGTATGGACCGTTAAGCACAGGTTTACCTCAGGCGCTGTAATATATTCGTTTACGTTCGGCAGGTTAGCCGTTTGAAGCGAATCCAAGAAGATAAGGAAGCTGATAATTTTATCGTAGCTGTTACGCTCGGAGAGCGACAGGTTTCTGTAATCTTTAGCATCCTGAGCAAGTGGAATTTCTTCCGGAATCCAGAAGTTATTCATCATCGTACGATACATCTTCGTTGCCCAGTCATATTTCACATTGTTAAGCTCAATCAGATTGGTCGTATTACCGCCAATCATGCGACGCATGCCCCAATCGCGGTCGCCTTCTTCATTGAACAATTTCTTCTTTTGCAGATCCATTAAATGGGCTGCCTCCTTCTGTTCGTTCCTAAAATAAGCTGCAAACAAAAGATCACGTTGAAAAGGTGCCCGGAGGGTAGTATGGAGTCGGAAAAGCGTTAGCGGTCGCCTTTGCAAGCCGGATTACAACCATAGAATGGTTAATTGTTCAAAAGTAATCCGGCTGCAACAGCGATTGGAGACCCATACTGCCCGCAGGGCACGTTATTTCAACATTCTCTTTAAGCGCTGCAGCTTACGCAATCTTCAACTTCCAAGCTCTTGTTGCGGCAATAGTAAACGGTTTTGAGGCCGTTCTCCCAAGCTGCCATGTACAGATCCATAAATTCCTTCGCCGTGTATTCCGGCGTAATGTACAAGTTAAACGATTGCGCTTGATCGATATGGCGCTGACGGCGGCCCGCTGCGCGGATGCTCCAGTGCTGATCGATGTGATGCGCTTCTTTGTAGAACCAGAACGTCTCTTCGTTCAGGTTAGGCGCAGTTTGCGGAATGACCGCATTCTTCTTCTCTTCAACGAAGAATTTGTTGAAGATCGGGTCAATACCTGCAGTGGAACCGGCGATCAAGGAAGTGGAGGCTGTAGGTGCAATCGCGAACATCCATGCGTTACGGACGCCGTTCTCAGCTACATCCTTCTTCAGTTTCTGCCAGTGCGGCGCATCATAACCGCGGGAATCGAAAAATTCTCCCGTGTGCCATTCACTGCCTTCAAATACGCGGTAAGCGCCTTTTTCTTTGGCGATTTCCATCGATGCTTTGATTGCGCAGTAGTTGATCCACTCATACAGTTCGTCAGCACGATCCAAATGCTCTTCGGATTCCCATGCAATGCCGTTAAGGGCAAGCCATTGGTGGTAACCGCTCGTACCAAGTCCGACCGCACGGTACTTCTGGTTCGTAATTTCCGCTTGCGGGATTGGGTAGTGGTTAAGGTCGATAACGTTATCCATCATCCGCATTTGGCAAGTAACAACCTCTTCGATTTCCTCTTTCGTTCTGGAACGGCCAAGGTTAAGGGAAGAGAGGTTACACACGACATAGTCGCCGCTTTTCACTTGCGTAGTAATAACGCCGTCTTCATGAGTGGTTGTGATGTATTCAGTCGGGCTCATGTTCTGGCAAATTTCCGTGCAAAGGTTAGAACAATAAATGATACCTTTATGTTTGTTCGGGTTCGCGCGGTTTACCGTATCGCGGTAGAACACGAATGGTGTGCCTGTTTCAAAGGAGCTTGCAAGAATTTTCTTC
Source organism: Paenibacillus sp. J22R98 (assembly GCF_059383835.1). Lineage (NCBI taxonomy): Bacteria > Bacillati > Bacillota > Bacilli > Caryophanales > Paenibacillaceae > Paenibacillus > Paenibacillus sp. J22R98. Next base: position 89,026 of record NZ_JBXENW010000013.1, on the reverse strand, counting down.
ATGATGTCGATAGCCGGTACTTCATCGCGGGAGATCGCAGGGTTGTTCACGCACTCTTCGTAACGACGTTCCCACTCTTCGCCCCATGAATCCTCAAGTGCCCAGCCCATATAGCTGCGTACTTCGTGAGGATCGAACAGGAACCAGGAGTCACGCTCTTGTACTTTGCGCATGAACAAGTCAGGAATGCAGACACCAGGGAAGATGTCATGTGCTTTCATCCGGTCATCGCCGTTGTTTGTTTTAAGATTAAGGAAGTCGAAAATATCTTTATGCCATACGTCGAGGTAAACCGCGACTGCACCGGAACGAACGCCGAGCTGGTCAACGGCAACCGCCGTGTTGTTGTAGTTCTTGATCCAAGGCACTACGCCGCCGGCAACGCCTTTGTATCCGCGGATGTTGGAGCCACGGCTACGTACTTTACCGATGTAGATACCCATGCCGCCGCCGAATTTGGATACTTGCGCGAAGCTGGAGTCTACGTTGTAAATGCCCCACAGGTTATCTGGCACGGTATCGATAAAGCAGCTGGAAAGCTGGTGGAACGGTTTGCGTGCATTTGCAAGTGTAGGAGTAGCAACTGTCATTTGAAGACGGCTGAGCACATCGTAGAACTTGCGTGCCCAAGCGAGCTTGTCATCTTCTTTCATAGCCAGATGCATCGCTACGCCCATGAACAATTCTTGTGGAAGCTCAAGCACGTCGCCGCTAAAGCTCTTGATCAAGTAGCGGTCTGCTAGTGTTTTGAGGCCGATGTAGTTGAACAAGTAGTCGCGTTCAGGCACGATGTAATTGCCGAGCTCACGGATTTCATCACGGGTGTAATACTCTAATATGTAACTCCCGTAAAGCCCTTTGTCTGTCAAATACGTAATCAGCGAGTAGAAGTCTCCGTAGCCGAAATAGCCGTATTTGCGATTGATTGCAGATTCTTTATAAAGATCGTACACAAGAAGTTTGGCTGCAACGTACTGCCAGTTCGGCTGTTCGATGCTTGTTTTTTCTACCGCAACCTGTGTGAGTGTACGCTGAATTTCTTTGGTTGTAATGTTGTTGCGGAAATAAGGAAGCAAAGCAGTTTCCAGCTCAAGCGGATCGCAGTCGTTATAGCCGACACACGAGAAATCAATAACTTTCTTAAGCTTTGAAAAAATCAATTCTTCTTTCTGACCGTTCCTCTTAATAATATCCACGAGCAGAGCCACTCCTTGTCGAAGGATGTCGTCTGACAACCTCTTATACACAATATGTTGTTAGTACTACCCTAAATTACACCAATATATAGTAGCTGTCAAGTTATACTATTCGACAACTGGCCTTGCCGTTACTGCTGTTTTGAGGGGTTGAAAAGCCCATGAAAACGTACGGCTGCGGCATTTTTTATCGATCGGGACAGCTAATTCTATAAAAGAAGCTAATATAAAAAAGTGAGTACTATATTAATTGCGGACACTAATTATAGCACTAACTGTAGGGGCTGTGTGGTGACAATAATAGGGATAAAGATGGGCCGCTTCTAGCCATGAAAAGATGTTCAAACAACGTTTGGATTTTTCGTTGGTGTTCGCCCATCAGCTTTAGTACACTTATTCTGAGTTTATTGTTCATATATAAAGAGAGGACGTGACTACACGACATCATGAACCGCCATATTCGATATAAATCCCCTTCCGCAATTCAAGCCATCGTCTTGTGCATCTGGATGTGCCTCCTACTGATCGGCATCCCGGGCTTGGCTTCGGCACACGCTGAGCTTGAACGCTCCACACCGGAGGCTAACGTCAAATACGAGCAAAGCCCGAAGACGGTTGAGCTGCGTTTTAACGAATCCATCGAAGCTAAAGTAGGCTCCATAGAAGTACTCGATTCCAAATCACGACCTGTTACGAGCGAAAGCGCGCAAGCAAGCAAGGATCATACTTCGCTGACACTGCCGCTTCCATCGCTTGGCGAAGGCGTGTACACCGTGTCTTATTCTGTCATTTCCGAGGACGGCCATCCCATTAGCGGATCTTACGTCTTTATTGTAGGAAATCCTCAGGAGGGGGTGGATGCAGCCACATTTGATCCCCACAAGGAGCTCGGTCACGAAGGACACAGCGCCTCTACGCAGCTGACGACAGGGCAATTTATTATTTACGCAGCCCGTATCGTTTATTATGGTTCGCTGCTCTGGGCAGCGGGACTCATGCTATGGCCATTGCTGACGCGAGGTCGCGGCAAACTGCTGCCCGACATGCAGCGAAAATGGGAACAGATCGCGATGCGGACACTGCTGGTTGGTTCGCTTGTGTATATTTTTGTCCATGCCCGTGAGATATTGACCGGTTATCCGAGAGATGAATACAGCAAGCTCTTCTTGCAGACCAACATCGGACGCGAATGGATCGCTCTGTTGGTTCTTGTACTCCTAGGATTTATCATCGTCCGTTTCCCTGCCATTTTGAAGACCATTTGGGCATTACTTATTCTTGCCCTTGAGAGCTGGAGCGGCCATGCTGCGGTTTTCTCACCGAAAATCGCTTCGGTCATGTTTGATTTCGTGCATTTGGCTGCTGCTGCGATCTGGGTAGGCGGATTGATCCTGCTAGGTGTACTTTGGCGGGTGGATCGCAAGGAAGCCGGACGTTTCGCCGTCTTGTTCTCCAGAGCGGCTCTGCTGTCGCTTGCACTTCTTATCCTGTCGGGAATTGGCATGACGCTGCTGTTCCTGCCTTCGCTTGCCTACCTGTTCTACACGGCATGGGGAACGATCTTACTTGTCAAAACAGGGCTTGTTCTGCTCGTGTTAATCGTTGGCGGCATACTTCATCTGCGTGTACGCAGAGGCGATCTGCCGACAAACGTGCTGCTTCGCATAGATGCCGGGCTGATGGCGCTGATCATAGTGGCGGCCGCACTCTTTACCTATATAAGTCCGCTGCCGGCGAACGAACCGGTTGTTTATCACAAAATGGGTGACACCATGCATCTGTCCCTGCGCGTAACGCCGAATAAGCCGGGCGATAACCAGTTTATCGTGAAGGTATGGCTGCCGGATGCGGTAGGCGCGCCGAAATCCGTTACAATGCGCTTGTATGCACTGGATCAGAAGAAGGAGCTAGGCCCGATTCAGGTGCCAATTGAGCTTTTCGAAGATACTGAAATTACTTCCTTTGACGGCTACGTGAAGGCAGCATACAAAGCAGAAGGCCCATTCGTACCATTCGCAGGCCGTTGGCAGGCCGAGATTCGCGTGTTGGATAAAGACGATAACGAGCAAGTGCAGAAGGTTGAGTTCCGGAATTATTAATAGAGGCGGAAGGTGGCAAAATGACTTATAACCGAATAAAATGGTTCATTTTGTGGACGCCGACCTTAACGATCGCGCTGTGGGAATATTTGCGGCATACCTTTCTACTGCCTTACGTTTCGATGGATCTCGGCAATGCGCTTGCTCCGGTGATCGTAATGACGGTAACAGCTACGCTTTTAATTAAGTTATTTCGCATGCTGGAGTCCACTAACGAGTCGCTGCAGCAGGCGAAAGCGGCTAAGGCCGCTTTCATGGAACGAGAGCAGCTTGCCCGGGAGCTCCATGACGGTATCTCGCAGTCGCTCTTCCTGTTGTCCGTGAAGCTGGATAGACTGGAGCAGGCGAAGGATAATGAAGCGGTGATGGAGACGGCGCAGCAGCTCCGCCGCACGGTGCGGCATGTCTATGAAGATGTGCGACAGTCGATCGCTTCGCTTCGCAGCGAGCCTTCCAAAACCGACGTGCAATGGATGCAGGCGGTTCGGGAAATGGCGGAGGAGCTGCGGCGCGGCGGTCTTGTGGTGGAGCTGAATTGGCAGCTGTCCGAAGGGAAACTAAGCAGCAAGGAGAAGGTGGAGCTGCTCGCAATCGTTCGCGAGGCGATGCTGAATGTGCGCAAGCATGCGAATGCTACATGGTTGGCGGTGCATGCGTTGCCTGACTCGGATGGCGGAAGCGGCTTTCGCTGCACCATCGAGGATGACGGGATAGGCGCTGAGCCGGCCCATCTCATGGCAAAGGGGCGGTACGGCATTCGGATGATGCAGGATCGTGCCAAGTCGATGGGCTGGCAGTTTCAAGTGCGGGTTAGAGCTGCAGAAGACGAGCTTCCCGCTAAGGGCACTATTGTTGAAGTGAAGAAGGAGGCGGAGCGCTGACGTGAACGAAACACAGATAACGGTGCTAATTGTCGACGATCATCCGCACGGACGGGAAGGGATGCGCGATATCCTCAGCGGCGACGCTTCCTTTACAATAGTAGGAGAAGCGTCGAATGGGGAGCAGGCGGTCATGCTTGCGGCGTCGCTAGTGCCGGATTTGGTGCTGATGGACATCAATATGCCGGTGATGAACGGCATGGAAGCGACGCAGCGCATCAAGACGATCGATCCGCGCATCAAGATCATCATGGTGACCGTTTCGGACGATATTTCCGACCTTTTCGAAGCGATCAAACGCGGGGCGCAGGGCTATCTGCTGAAGAATCTGTCGCCATCGGCATGGCTGGAGTATTTGCGGGCTGTCACAGTAGATGAAGCGCCCTTGTCCAAAGAGCTTGCTTTTCGCATGCTGCAGGAGTTTAACGGGGGAAGTACGGGTCAGGCAGGCGGCGGGAAAGCTGCTGCCGCTGAGGTCGCGCGGAGCGACAATGCTGTGGTATCGGAGCAAGGTGCAGCGCACACAGCGCTCACACAGCGGGAACGCGAGGTGTTGGAGCGAGTGGCGTTTGGCGGGTCCAACCGGCAAATTGCGGAGAGCTTCGGAATTTCCGAGCATACGGTAAAGAATCATTTGAAAAATATTTTGCAAAAGCTGCATCTTGAGAATCGGGTTCAGCTCACCCGGTATGCGCTGGAGAAGGGGCTTGCGAAGGAGTAGCACGTGACTGACATGCCTGTAATTGACAAGCCCAGACATAAACTTGTAACAATCGTATAGCTCGAACGAGTCATGGCAGTTGGCCATATCTACGCTATACTGCTTTTAGATGAATCGAGCAGGAGGATGCCCCAATGATGAAGATGAAGAAATGGTCTGTGCTAGGCACGACGCTGCTCTCGATGTTCCTGTTTGCAGGAATCGCGAGCGCTCATGTCACCGTACAGCCGAGTGAAGCGGCACAAGGCAGCTATGAGGTGTTCTCCGTTCGCGTGCCGAGCGAGAAGGAAAACGTGACGACGAAGGTTGTCAAAGTGAAAGTGCCGGACGGCGTGAAAGTTAGCCGTGTCGAGCCCAAAGCAGGCTGGAAATACGAGCTTGAGCGCAATGCGGACACCAAAGCTATTACTACTGTGACATGGACAGCAGAAGGCGATGGATTGAGCCAAACCGAATTTACGGATTTCCGCGTATCGGGCAAAGTGGCGGATGATGCGAAGCAATTGGTCTGGAAAGCGTACCAAACCTACAGCGACAACTCCCTTGTGGAGTGGGTAGGCGGTGACGGTGCGGATTATCCGGCATCGGTAACGACGGTGACGGCGGCTTCCGGCGAAGGTGACGGACACAGCCACGGCGGCGGCAGCGATGCATCCGTAGGCTCAGAACCGAATGCGGGAACGTCTTCGGGTTCGGAAGGCACGGGCAACACATCAACGACGGATGCCTCTGCAAATGCGGGTACGCCGGAAACAGCACCTGCGGCAGATAACAGCGCGGCGGATGCGCAAGAAAATGCTACAGACGAAAAAGCTGACAGCGGCTCGGATCAACTGAACCGTACACTGTCGATCGTCGCAGTAGCACTGGCGGCAGCAGCGTTTGGTGTCGCGGTTTCTCGTAAGAGACAGCGTTAATTAAGAATAGGGCGGACTCAAAGGCGTGCAAGCGACCTGTGAGTCCGCCTTTTTTTGTGCGCCGGCACTCATGGTGGATGAACCGAACCGGCGAATGGGAGCCGAAAGCGGATATACCGCTTACGGCAGCAAAACATGGTGGAATAGCTGCGATTAAGCGGATATACCGCTCTCGGAGTGGCTCAAACGTCGAAACCCGAGTAAACTCGCCTTCTCTGGGAGCCGAAAGCGGATATGCCGCTTAAAGCAGCAAAACAAGGTGGAACAGCTGCGCTTAAGCGGATATACCGCTCTCAAAGTGGCTCAAACGTCGAAACCCGAGTAAAGTCGCCTTTTCTGGGAGCCGAAAGCGGATATGCCGCTTAAAGCAGCAAAACAAGATGGAATAGCTGAGCTTAAGCGGATATATCGCTCTCGGAATGGCTCAACCTATTGGAGTCTGGCTATACTGCTACGAGTGAGTGGAGTACCCCGATACTGAGTGGTTAAGATCATGGGTGTGAGATTAGTGACTGAGAGTCGAATTATCGAACTCTCGGCACGGAGACCCGCGGTTTTGCTGCTGAGAGTCCCGAAATCGAACTCTCGGCACGGAAAGCCAGCGGTTTTGCAGCTGAGAGTCTCGAAAATGAACTCTCAACTGCGACAGAGGGAGAAATCGAGTTAGTTAGGTGATTGAGAGTCTCAAAAATGAACTCTCGGCACGGAAACCCGGTGGTTTTCTGCTGAGAGTCTCGAAAACGAACTCTCGGCTTCGGAAGAGGGGGAGACGGGGTTAGTTTGGTGACTGAGAGACGGATTTTCCGACTCTCGGCACGGAAAATCGGCGCTTTTGCTTCTGAGAGTCGTGTAATCCGACTCTCGGCTTTGACCGAGGGTGAATCGAGGTTAAAGCGTGTGATCGATGGGTGCTTTTCAACACTCGGAGGTTCGCGTGAAAGCTTAAACGCAAGGAGGGCAATCCGCCCTTGCGAAAGGGTATGAAAACTTTGTATAATAGGTGTTATATACGTTAACGCGATGAGGAAGAAGAGTACGCAGTGCTTTCTTAACAGGGAGAAGACGCCGCAGATTGAGAGCGTCTTTAGGAAATCAGGCTGCCGAAGTTCGCTTCCGAGCAGACTCTTGAAGGTGTACGGCTCCTAAGGCCGCACAAGGTAGGGAGTACCGGGTTCCGGCCGATATTCGGACTTTGAGGAATTGCTCAGCCTACTACTAGGCTGAGGCAGTTTGAATTAGGGTGGTAACACGGTTCTTTCGTCCCTTACGGGGAGAAGGAGCCGTTTTTTTGTTTTCAGAAATGTGAGTAACATCTGTAAACATGAGTAAGGTTATTTGGTTAAAGAAGGGGCTGGATGGAATGAAAGAGCGTTTAGAAGCATTGCGGGTCGAGGCGCTGCAGGAGCTGCAGCAGGTTGACGGACCGCAGCAATTGAATGATCTGCGTGTTAAATACCTAGGCAAGAAAGGCGCGCTGACGGAAATTCTCCGCGGCATGGGTTCCCTGAGTGCTGAAGAGCGTCCGGTTATCGGGCAAGTCGGTAATGAGGTGCGCGCCGCAATTGAAGAAGTCATTGAAACCAAGCAAGCCGTGTTCCAGCAAGCTGAAACGGCGAACCGTCTTCGTGCGGAAACGATCGACGTGACACTGCCGGGTAAGAAACAATCCGCTGGCGCGGTTCATCCTTTGAACAAAGTAGCGCAAGAAATCGAGGATGTGTTCATCGGTCTCGGTTACACGATCGCGGAAGGTCCAGAGGTCGAATCCGACTACTACAACTTTGAAGCATTGAACCTGCCGAAGGATCACCCTGCTCGCGATATGCAAGATTCGTTCTACGTGACGGACGATATTCTTATGCGTACGCACACTTCGCCGGTTCAGGTTCGCACCATGAAAGCCATGAATGGCAAACCGGTTAAAGTCATTTGCCCGGGTAAGGTGTACCGCCGCGATGATGACGATGCGACGCATTCGTTCCAGTTCAATCAAATCGAAGGTCTTGTCATCGGACCCAACATCCGCATGAGCGATCTTAAAGGCACCTTGCTTCAATTCGTACAGCTGATGTTCGGCAAACAAGCGCAAATCCGTCTTCGTCCAAGCTTCTTCCCATTCACGGAGCCTAGCGCAGAAGTTGACGTAACTTGCGTTCAATGCGGCGGCCACGGCTGCCGGATGTGTAAGCAAACCGGCTGGCTCGAGATTCTGGGCTGCGGCATGGTTCACCCGCGCGTGCTTGAGATGGGCGGCTACGATCCGAATGAAGTCAGCGGCTTCGCTTTCGGTATGGGCGTAGAACGTATTGCACTGCTGAAATACGGCATCGATGACATCCGTCATTTTTATACGAACGATCTGCGCTTCCTAAGCCAGTTTGTCCGAATGTGAGAAGGAGGCGACTACTATTATGAACGTATCTTATAAATGGTTGAGCGAATATATCGAGTTAAACGGCTATACCGGCGATCAGCTGGCAGAGCTCATGACAAGCGGAGGCATTGAAATCGATGTCGTCGAGTCCCGCAATAAAGGGGTTACAGGTGTAGTTGTCGGCCATGTGCTGACACGCGAAAAGCATCCCGATGCTGACAAACTGAGCGTTTGTACGCTCGATGTAGGCGGCCCGGAAGTGCTGCAAATCGTGTGCGGCGCAAAGAACGTAGCTGCAGGTCAGCTGGTTCCGGTTGCGACGATCGGCGCAGTATTGCCAGGGGATTTTGCGATTAAACGTGCAAAGCTGCGCGGAGTTGAATCCCAAGGCATGATCTGTTCCGCGAAGGAGCTTGGCCTTAACGAGAAGCTTCTGCCTAAAGAACAACAAGAAGGTATCCTCGTGCTGCCGGAAGGTACGCCGATCGGCGCTTCCATTCTGGATGTGCTCGGTATCGACGATGAGGTACTGGAGCTTGATCTAACGCCAAACCGTTCGGATTGCCTAAGCATGCTCGGCGTTGCCTATGAAATCGGTGCGTTGACGGGCCGCAGCGTGAAGCTGCCGGATAACCGTGTGAACGATTCGGTGGAGCAAACTTCCGCTCATGTATCGGTTCGCATCGAGGCGAAGGAACAATGCTCGCACTACTCGGCGCGTTATATTACAGGTGTGAAAATCGGTCCTTCGCCGCAATGGATGCAGAATCGTCTGATGGCTGCCGGCATTCGTCCGATCAGCAACGTAGTTGATATCACGAATTTCGTCATGCTGGAGTATGGCCAACCGCTGCATGCTTTTGATGCGGATAAAGTCGAAAACGGACGTATCGTTGTACGTATGGCTAACGAAGGTGAAGTGTTGACAACGCTTGACGGCCAAGACCGTAAGCTTGAGCCGCATATGCTGGTTATCACGAATGGTCAAGAGCCACTGGCACTTGCGGGCGTTATGGGCGGCGCAAACTCGGAAGTAACCGCTTCGACGGTAAATATTTTGCTGGAATCGGCTCGCTTTGATGGCGGTACGATTCGCAAAACCTCGCGTCAAGTCGGCCTGCGTTCGGAATCGAGCGTGCGTTTCGAGAAGGGCGTTGACCCGGCTCGCGTTGTACCGGCACTTGATCGCGCGGCCTCGCTTATGGCGAAATATGCAAGCGGCCACGTGCTTGAAGGCATCGTGGAAGAACTGACTGAACAGCCGAAAGATGCGGTAATCAGCGTATCCATCGCCAAAATCAACCGTTACCTCGGAACGGAACTCGCGAGGCTCGAAATCGAAACGATTTTTGGCCGTCTGCAATTCCCGTTTGAATTGTCGACTGATGGGGTATTTACTGTAAGTGTTCCATCCAGACGCGGCGATATCACACGCGATGTCGATTTGATCGAAGAGGTTGCGCGGTTGTTCGGTTATGACAATATCCCGACGACGGCAATCGAAGGCGCTGCAACACCGGGGGCATTGACGAAGCCGCAGGCCATTCGCCGCGAGCTGCGCAAACGTCTGACGGATGCCGGCCTTCACGAGGTAATTAGCTATTCTTTCACCCATCCGGATCGGACGAAACTGTTCCCGGCTCTGGCTGGAGCGGATTTGTTCCCTGTTCGACTGGCGCTTCCAATGAGCGAGGACCGCAGTGTATTGCGTACGAGCTTGCTTCCGCAATTGCTGGAAACAGCCGCGTACAACCGGAATCGAAAAAACGACGATGTAGCGATCTTTGAGATCGGCAGCGTCTTCCATACGGATGAAGAGGCACTTACTCGTTTGCCTCACGAGAAGCACCGTCTTGCCATTTTGCTCACAGGCAACCGGAATGTTACGGAATGGAACCGTAAAGCAGAAGCTTATGATTTCTACGATCTGAAAGGCATTCTCGAAACGTTGGTAGAAGTGCTGGGCGTTAGCGGCTCGATTAGTTATGAAGCAGCTCAGCCGGAGCATATGCACCCGGGTCGCACGGCAGCGGTTGTATTCCAAGGCGAACGTGGCGCACAAACCATTGGTTACTTGGGTCAATTGCATCCGACTACTCAGATTGATCATGATCTGGCTGATACGTATGTGCTCGAAATCGAGCTGGCGCCGCTTTATGCCGCTGCTGATTTTGACATCGTATATAAGGCTCTGCCTCGTTACCCGGCTATGGAACGTGATATCGCAGTCGTGCTGAGCCGCGACGTGGCGGCAGGCAAGCTGATCGATGCCGTTCAAGAGACAGCAGGCGCGTTGCTGGAGTCGGTTCGTATCTTTGATATCTTTACCGGAGAGAAGCTGGGCGCTGATAAGAAGAGCGTCGCGCTTTCACTCGTATACCGTCATGCAGAGCGTACTTTGACGGATGAAGAAGTAACAGAGCGTCATGCAGAGGTTGTAACAAAATTGGAACAATCTTTTGCAGCGGAATTGCGTAAATAGGCAGGAGTTGCCCTTTGCCGCATCGAATTAGTTCCTTGCGAACAAATCTCGGTGCGGCTTTATTCTATTTTGCTGGATTATCGGCATGGAAAAGCTTGTATAGCAAGGCTTGCCCGGAATGCTTTAGAAGTGGAAGAAGGCAACGATTGTCGCATTGAACTCATTTTTCACCCTTGAACCTATAGGAGGACATGCCCTCATGAACGCTGCCGATCGGACACGTGTAACTGTTGATATATTTGGAAACCAATTCAAATTAGCTGGTCACAATAACCCTGACTATATCAAGCGCATTGCAGCGCTTGTTGACGAGAATATGAATAAGCTGGCTAAGGGCTATCCACGACTGGATGTGCCTAAGATCGCTATGCTTGCTGCAGTACATATGGCTGAAGATGTTTTTAGATTGCGCGTCGAAAATGAACGGATGCACGAAACCGAGGAGCGCCGGAAAGCGGCCGTAGCGGAGCTGGAGCAGGTTAAACTGATCGTGGATACGCTGCACGGTCAGCTCGAAGCTGAGCGGGTGAGCTCGGATGCGGCGCTGGCGAGTGCGGAGGCGGCGCTGGAGGCGGAGCGAGCGAGTGCGGAGGCGGCGCTGGCCGCGGAGCGAGCGAATGCGGAGGCGGCGCTGGCGGCGGAGCGAGCGAGTGAAGAGGCAGCGCTTGCTGCGGAGCGAGCGAATGCGGAGGCGGCGCTGGCGGCGGAGCGAGCGAGTGCGGAGGCGGCGCTAGCGGCGGCGTTGGCGAGTGCGGAAGCGACGCTGGCTGCGGAGCGAGCGAGTGCGGAGGCGGCGCTAGCGGCGGCGTTGGCGAGTGCGGAAGCGACGCTGGCTGCGGAGCGAGCGAGTGCGGAGGCGGCGCTAGTCGCGGAGCAGGAAGAGGCGGAAGCGGCGATCGAGGCGGCGCGCGAGGAGCTGGAGCAGACAAGCGCGATGCTGCAGGGGCGCTTGGAGCAAGCGATCAGCGCAGCGGAAGCGAAACTGGCGAGTGAGCAGGAAGCCGCGCTGGCGGAGCAACTGCGCGTGCAGGCGGAGCGCGAAAGCGAGCAAGAGGCTTCGCGAGCGGAGATCGAGCGATTGAAAGCGGAGCTTGCGCGTGAGCAAGCGGAAGCGCGTGCTGAGCTGGAGCGTATAAGAGCTGAGCTAGTTGCTGAACGTGATGAAATACAAGAGACAGCGCGTTTCGAGCTGGCTTTAATGCAAGAAGCGCGTGAAAGCGAGCAAGTCGCAGCTCAAGCAGAGTTGGAACGAGTCCAGCAGGAGCTGACTGGGAAGCTGGATAGTGAGCAAGCAGCAGCCCAAGCGGAGCTGGCTCGTGTTCATCAGGAGCTGAGCGCGAAGCTAGAAAGCGAGCAAGCTGCTGCTCAGTCGGAACTGGCCCGAGTTCAACTGGAAATGACCGCGAAACTAGAAGGCGAGCAACTCGCTTATCTGGAGGAGCTTGAACGTACAAGAGCGGAACTTAAGGCAGAGATTTCGTTTGAGCAGGTAGCGGCGCAGGAGGAACTTACACGTGTGACTGCGGAATGGGCAGCGAAATTAACAAGTGAGCTGGAAGCAGCACGCGCTGAGTTTACGCACGCGAGAACAGAGCTGGAAGCGCAGCATGCACGTGAACTGGATGCCTCGCAAGCAGAGCTTGAGCGGGTTTGGGTGGAACTCACCGCTGAACGTGAAAGTGAGCTAGCCGCTTCACAAGCGGAGTTGGAGCGCGTAAGCACAGAGCTCGCAGCCGAACTGGAAGCAGTAAGAGCGGAATCGCGCAAAGCACTTGAGCAATTGCAGGAAGAGTTCGATCGTGAGCAGGAAGCGGCTCATGAAGAGCTGGAGCTGGTCAGCTCGACATTGCAAGGCCGGATGGAGCAAACGATTCAAGCGGCAGAAGCGAAGCTGGCAAGTGAGCGCGCTGCCGCAGAAGCGAATCTGCAAGCTGAACGCGAGGCAGCAGCGGCTAAGCTATCTTGTGAACTTGAAGCAATGGAGGCTGCGCTGACTAGAGAACTCGAAGCAGTGGAAGCGAAACTCGAAAGTGAGCGCGCTGCCGCAGAAGCGAATCTGCAAGCTGAACGCGAGGCAGCAGCTGCTAAGCTTGCTAGTGAACTTGAAGCAATGGAAGCCGTGCTGACTAACGAACTCGAAGCAGTGGAAGCGAAACTGGCAAGTGAGCGCGCAGCCGCAGAAGCGAATCTGCAAGCTGAACGTGAGTCAGCAGCTGCTGCACTGGCTATCGAACTTGAAGCAGTGGAAGCAAAGCTGGCAAGTGAGCACGCAGCCGCAGAAGCACACCTGCTTGCTGAACGTGATGCAGCAGTTGCGAAGCTGGCTAGTGAGCTAGAAGCAGTGGAAGCGAAGCTGGCAAGTGAGCATGCAGCCGCAGAAGCACAGCTGCTTGCTGAACGCGAAGCAGCAGAAGCGAAGCTTGCTCAATTACGCGACGCACATCGATTAGAGCTTGAAGAGCTGCAGCTTACGCTGGAGCTGGAAGTTGAAGCACAGTCGGTTGCCGTTATCGAAGCGCGCGAAGAGCTGGAGCGCACGAAGTTCGCCATGGAAGCGCAGCTGGAGCAAGTGCGTGAAACAGCGCAAGCTGAGCTTGACCAGGAGCGAGAATATACGGCAGTTGAGCTTAAACAACTGCATGCCATTCATCAAGAAGAGCTGCAGAAAGAACGGTCACTGCAGGAAGCAACCGCAGAAGCGGCGGCCGGGCAGCTTGAAGAGACAAGATTGGAGATGCAAGCTCGGATCGAGCAGGTGCGTATCGCAGCGGAGGCCGATGTGGAACGCATTCGCCAGGTTGCTCGCGAGCGCTTAGAACGGATGCGCGGCGAGGCCGAGCGTGCTGCGGAGCACGCCGCCGCAGCTGAGGCGAAGCTGGTACAACAGAGCCAAGCTGCTCGCGAAGAGCTCGAACAGGCGCAAGCGGAAGCAGCCGCATTCTTGGAGCGGGAGCAAGCTAATGCAGCTGCGCTGCTCGAGCAAGAGCGAGCTACCGGACAGCTGCTGCTTGATCAGGCGCTTCAAGAAGGCGAAGCGGAAGCGGCTTCCATCACGGCTGCCTACAAGCGAGAGCTTGAAGCTAGCCGTTCAGAAGCGGATAGCCGTTATCTCTCGCTCCAAGCGGAGCAGCAGAACCGCGAGAGTGCATGGCAGCAAGAGCGCGATGAGCTCGCTGCTCAGCTTGCCGAAACGCGCAAGGAGCTTCGCTCGATGCAAGATCAGCTTGTCGAGGAGCAAGAGAAGGCCGAGCTGCTTGAGCTGGAAGCGGCAGAAGAGGGCGAAGCGCTTCGTTCCAAGGTGGCACGACTTGAACAAGAGCTGCGTGAGCATGAGAGCAGAGCAGAACAAGTGGAGCAGTGGCTAGCCGATCAGCAGCAGAAGGAAAGCCGCCGCAGCGCAGCGCTTCAGCAGCAGGAAGAGCAGCTGGATGTACTGCGCAGCGAACTGAAAGCAGCGCAGCAGGCAGTGGAAGAAAGCCAGCTTGGGCAATTGATGCTGGAAGAGCAGCATGAACGTATTATGCGCGAAGCGAAACAGCTTGAGGGTCGTAACGAGCAGCTTGCCGAACGCCTGCAGGCAGCGGAAGATCGCGCGGCGGACTTGATGCGCGAGGCACGGCAGCAGATGGCTGAAGCGGAGCGAATCGCGGACGAAGCCAATGTGAAGCTGATGGATCAAGTGCATGCAGCTGATTCGGAAATTACGCTTGCCAAACAGCAAGCAGCGGCACATGCCGAAGCGGAAGCGGGCTTACTTGAGCAGCTCCTCTTAACGGAGGAAGAAGCAGAGAAGGCGAAGGCCCAAGCCAAGCAGATTACCTTAAGACTTGAAGAGCTGGAAGCGTCTCTTGCCTCAGCTAATGAGCTGCAAGCGACCCATGACCAGCTTCAGATTGAGCATGGTAAGCTCAAGATTGAATACTCGAAGCTTCAGACGGAGTACAATGAGTGGATTGAACTTCTCGCTGACAGCTAGTCGAAGAGAGAAGAAGAGGGCTATGCTGTACGCCGGTTTCACTACGAAACCTGCGAGCAGCACAGCCCTCTTTTTGATTAATAAACAACAATTGCTCCTGTCGCCCCATCGGCAGGCAATGCGGCCAAACGAAGCAGATCACCTGTCACTAGATGCGGGTCCTTGCCGGTTGCATGCATCTCGGAACGGATGGTTCCGGGATTAAAGGCATTCACGAGAATGCCGTATTCCTGCTCCTCGTCCGCTGTAGTACGCGTGAGTGACTCCAATCCCGCTTTGGAAGCACTGTATGCGGCATATCCGCCGGCTCCGTTTGACGCCAAGCCTGAAGTGATATTAATGATTCGGCCATAACGCGCTTGACGCATGGAAGGCAGCACGGCATTGGTCATGAGAAAAGGTCCTGTCAGGTTAATGCTGATTTGAGTCGCCCATTCCTCGGAAGTGAGCTCGATGACTCGTCCGGGCTCTAAAGCAGCAGCGTTGTTAATCAGAATATCTACACGACCAAATGTCGCTATCGCTTGACTGACAGCAGCTTGCACAGCCTCGCCGCTCGCAATATCACAAGCAATAACAAGAGCATTGCTGCCTGGACGGACTTCCTCGATAAGAGCAGCAGTTTCCTCCAGCTTTCCTTGGCGTCGACCTAGGAGTACAACTTGAGCCCCTTCACGCGCAAAATCGATCGCCGTTGCTCGGCCAAGACCTGTGCCCGCACCTGTTATCAGTACTACTCGTCCATCCACTGTTCTCATGTAGTCCACCCTCTTCGTTATCGTTGCAAACATCGTAGCAAACAACATAAGCAGGTGGAATAGCTGAGTTATAAGTCTTTCTTATATGCTGCTCACTGTGAAATCGATATATGCTTCAAAGCTGCTCTAAAAATAACCTTCATTAGGATTCCTGATGAAGTGTATTAATTATTAGAATACGCCGGGAATACAAAATAACCCGTCCAGCGCATCCTGGACGGGTTATTCTTGCAATTAGCTAAGCGTTGCTGGTCTACTCGACGACGATTTTGGCAATCATTTTGGAATGGCCGGTGCCGCACATAATATCGCAATGGAATTCGTATTCCCCTGCATCATTAATGGTGACGACTTTCGGTTTACCGCTGTTAACCGTTAGGTTATTCAGGTCGGGCACTTCCATGTTGTGAACGCCGTCTTCGGATTCCAGCGTAATTTCAGTCGGTTCGCCTTTCTTGATCTTATAAACCGGCTGATCAAACTCGAATCGCGATGCTTTGATTACGATGCTTGCAGAAGCAGCTGTACCGGTTTCTTCAACGCCGGAACCTGCATTGTTATTGTCGGAACTTTTCGAACCGCATGCGGCTAAGACAAGTACGGCTGTAACAAGCATAAAGGACATGAGCAGTAATTTTTTCACTAGAGAACGCTCCTTCGAATCGGATGGTTATGAACTCCTCTAGTATACCGTTACCGGAAACAAATTACTGTGACGATCTGTTGAATGCTGTTCAGCAGCAGCTTAGTGTTCGCGTCCTGCCTCATACGGCGTGCTGACCGGAATAAACAAGTCGATGATTCCGATCACGAGCGCAGCCAGAATGGCTCCCAGCCAAGTGACGGAAACGCCGCCAACAATGAACTGTGCAACCCAGATGACAAGGGCGCTGCACAAGAAGCCGACAATGCCTCGACCGAAAGGCGAGACGCGTTTGCCGAAGATGCCCTCGATGATCCAGCCTAACGCGGCGATGACAAGAGCTAGGAAGAGCGCGCTCCAGAAACCGCCAACGCTAAATTGAGGTACAATATAGCCGACAATCATTAACACGATCGCTGATACAATGAATCTGACCACGTGACCCAGGAAATGCATAGTGAAAAACCTCCTACAAAGTTTTTTGACAAAAGCCTCCTGACCACACTTGAGCGCCTACAAGCGCATGGATCAAAAGCATTGGCCAGTGTTCGGAGAAGCTTACCTTCTCGTGTACAGGTATTGTTTCCTTTTTTGCTTCTGCCATTCATGTAAGCTCAGGATCGTGGCATACACCGCGTTGTTCGGCTATAATAGGAAACGAGAGGAGTGTTCTCGCTTGGACAACAAAATATTACAAACACTGGATTATGCCAAAATTGTATATAAATTAGGACAGCATGCCGCAACCGCGCTTGGAAAATCAGTCGTGGATGCGCTTCATCCGAGCTCCGATTTAGAAGATGTGAAGCATGCGCTGCAAGTGACGGATGAAGCTTACAAAGCGGACCGACTCAAAGGCAGCGCTCCTTTCGGAGGCATTGCCGACATCAAACCTTCGCTGCTGCGCTCACGGATCGGCGGAACGCTGAATCCGGCGGAGCTGCTCGAAATCGCAGAGACGGTAAGAGGTTCCCGTCGACTGAAGCGTCATATTCAGGGACTGCACGATGATCATCCCATCCCGCTGCTTGCCGCTACGGCTGAGCAGTTGACTGAACATAAAGCACTGGAAGACGCGATCTTAATGTGTATTGATGATCAGGCGGAAGTGATGGACAGCGCAAGTCCGGAGCTGGCTTCCATTCGCAGAGAGCTTCGCAGCGGCGAAGGCCGCGTGCGGGAGAAGCTGGAGAGCATGATTCGCTCTTCATCCGTTCAGAAGATGCTGCAGGAATCCATTATTACGATCCGCAATGATCGTTATGTTATTCCGGTCAAACAAGAATACCGCGGCAGCTTCGGCGGTATTATTCACGATCAATCCGGTTCCGGGGCAACGTTGTTTATTGAGCCGGAAGCAATTGTCGTGCTTAACAATAAGTTGCGTGAGCTGCGTTTGGCCGAAGAGCGTGAAATCGAGAAAATCCTTCAGAAATTAACGGCGCTGACGGCAGAATACGCCGATGATTTGCTGCTTGATTTGGATTTGTTGGGACTTCTTGATTTTGCTTTTGCCAAAGCACGTCTGGCTCACGTGATGGGTGCTACGCTGCCCCGGATGAATGATCGGGGCTACTTCAAGCTGCGCCGCGGCCGCCATCCGCTGATTGATCGCGAACATGTCGTTCCGATCGATGTTGAGCTTGGCAATGATTATACGACCATCATCGTAACCGGTCCGAATACGGGCGGTAAAACGGTGTCCTTGAAAACAATCGGCCTGCTCAGCCTTATGGCGATGTCCGGCTTGTTTGTTCCGGCTGAAGACGGCAGTCAGTTATGTGTATTTGACGCGTTGTATGCGGATATCGGCGATGAACAAAGCATTGAGCAGAATCTAAGTACATTCTCCAGTCATCTCACGAACATCATCCGCATTCTTAAAAATATGACGCCAAAAAGTCTTGTTCTGCTCGATGAGCTTGGCGCAGGTACCGATCCTGCTGAAGGTTCGGCACTTGCCATCGCAATTTTGGAGCATATGCACAAGCTCGGCTGCCGTATCGTTGCAACGACGCATTACAGCGAACTGAAAGCTTATGCCTATAACCGCAAAGGCGTTATCAATGCGAGCATGGAGTTCGATATCGCGACGCTTAGCCCGACCTATCGTTTGTTGATTGGGGTGCCGGGACGAAGCAATGCCTTCGCAATCGCCGAGCGTCTTGGCCTGCAGCGCGGCATCATCGATCATGCGCGCGGCGAGGTTAGCGAAGAGGATGTACGCGTTGAAACGATGATTGCTTCATTAGAAGAGAATCGTATCGGAGCCGAAGCCGAGCGTAACACTGCCGAGGCTCTTCGCAAAGAGCTTGAAATGGAACGCGCCCGTCACGAAAGCGAACGCCGGAAGTTCGAAGAGCAGCGCGAGAAGCTGTTGGCAAAAGCCCAGGACGAAGCGCGTGAAGTGATGCTGAAGGCGAAACGTGAGGCCGAGCAAATTATTGCCGATCTGCGTAAATTAGCGCAAGAAGAAGGCGCGGCAGTTAAAGATCATAAACTGACCGAAGCGCGTCGTAAGCTTGATGAAGCAACGCCTGAGAAGAGCAAGTCGGCGAAAGGCCAACAGACCAAGTCGAATAAACCGCAGCGGATTGAGAGCGGCGATGAGGTGACGGTGTACAGCCTCGGTCAGCGAGGTCATGTTGTAGAGGTGAACGGCAACGAAGCCCTTGTGCAGCTTGGCATTCTTAAGATGAAAGTGGCGCTTAGCGACTTGGAGCTTATGAAACGGGCGGAGACCGGCAAGACGCAACAGCCCAAGATCGCAGCAAGTCTCAAGCGGACACGCGACGAGAATGTTCGCTCCGAGCTTGATTTGCGCGGTACGAACTTGGAAGAAGCGATGCTGGAGGTTGACCGATTCCTCGACGAATCGTTCTTGGCCGGGTTCGGGCAGGTTTATATTATTCACGGCAACGGAACAGGCATCTTGCGTTCAGGCATCAGCGATTTCCTTCGCAGACATAAGCATGTGAAGAGCTATCGCCTTGGTAAATATGGTGAAGGCGGCTCTGGCGTAACGGTAGCGGAACTTAAGTAAGGCGGGTGGGACTTCGAGATGGAACAAGAAATCGACGAATTGCTCAGCAATCATTTTGCAGCCTCGCTTGCTTATGTTTCGGTGACGGTGCTGGCACTGCTTGTTTTCCTGTATTTCTTTGAATTTGTTACCCGCTATAAATGCTGGCAAGAAATTAAACGCGGCAATCTGGCTGTGGCGATGGCTACGGGGGGCAAAATCTTCGGGATCTGCAACCTGTTCCGCTTCTCCATTGAAGCTAATGAAGGCGTGTATCATAGCTTGGTGTGGGCGACGTATGGGTTCGCACTGCTTATTGCCGCTTATTTTTTATTCGAATTTCTGACACCTGTATTTCGGATTGATGAAGAAATTGAGAAGGACAATCGGGCGGTTGGGTTTATTGCCATGATTATTTCTGTATCGCTTTCTTACGTCATCGGTGCCACGATTGCCTAAACACGACAACGTCAAGACTAGCATCACTCAAGATCTAACACGAAACTCATTAACGGCTCGGAGGCTCGACCGATGAAATATTTATGGGGAACTTTATTTGCATTAGCGGCTTTATTTGTTATTTTTGGCGTTTTTTACTTACTACAATAATTGTGAAATAGAAAGAAGGAATCGGCATGAGCGATAAACATGATGAGCAGCCAATCTGTCCATGGTGCCACACTGAAATCGTATGGGATGAAGAGATCGGACCGGAGCGGAATTGCCCGCACTGCGACAATGAATTGTCCGGCTACCGGACGCTGACGCTTGGCGGCGCAGAACCAGACGAGGATCTGGACGATGAAATGGAAGAGGAAGTGGATCTGGACGAGGATGACGGCTGGGACGAAGATGAAACCCGTGATCTGTCGGATCTAAGACCTTATAACCGCGACCAGCTCGCGCTTGAAGAAACGATGGCGCGTATTCTGGATGAACAGCTGGAAGCACCGGAATGTCCGTCCTGCCGGGAGTTTATGCTAGAGGCCGGTACCCAAATCATCACGCAAGAGCAGTTCAAGCCAAGAACGCCTGCAGCGCTCGGAGAAACAATTGTTTCGACGCCGTTCCAGCTGCAGCTCTATGTATGCCCGTCCTGCTTCCATACTCAGAACCGTCTGTCCGTGCAAGATCAAGAGCGTTTGGTTCAGCTGCTGACCAAAGCTGTCGATCTGGAAGACTAGAACGACTGACAAGAAGGATTGGAAACTTATTGTAATTCAGCCTTTTCCGGCATGTTAGGTCTCTAATGGGGGCAACTTACGCCTAGAAAGCTGCAGCACCATGCAGCAGGCGGGAGGGATTCTGTTGGAGCAAGGCAAACATGCTGTGCAATCACGTTGGTTCGCGGGAAAATCCCGGGAGAAGCTGCGGACTGTATCAGGCGGAGGCAGCAAACGTGACTCGAATAGCACCGCTTTGGACAGCCAAGCGATATTGCTGCTTGCCGTCCAAGCGCTGCTTGGCACAGCGAATGCGTTATCCGGAACATTTCTGCCGGTTTATCTATGGAAAGCGAGCCAATCCTTCGCTTTAATCGGCTGGTTTAATTTTACGCAGTTTATTGTAAGCGGACTGACGTTCTGGCTGGCTGGCAAATGGGTGAAGGAGCATAACAAAATGAACAGCCTCCGGCTCGGCGTCGCGCTGTCCGGAGTTTTCTATTTTGTCGTATTAATGCTGGGGAAGTCGGCGATCACGTATGTTGTCCCGCTTGGCGTGATGATTGGCATTGGCAATGGCTGTTTCTGGCTCGCGTTTAATGTTGTTTATTTCGAAATTACGGAGCCTGGCAATCGGGACCGTTTTAATGGCTGGGCAGGTCTGCTTGGCTCAGGCGCTGGTATCATTGCGCCATGGATATCGGGCTGGTTGATTACGGCTAACAGCGGGGAACGGGGCTACAGCATTATTTTCACCGTATCCTCGATTATCTTTGCTGTCGCCGTGGTACTTAGCTTCTGGCTGAAGAAGCGTGAAACAAGTGGGAAATACGAGTGGTTTCAAGGATTTCGGGTGCTCAAGGAGCGAGGCAATCCTTGGCGTTATGCGGTTCCCTCGATTATTTCGCAAGGGGTGCGCGAAGGCGTATTTATGTTCTTGATTGGCCTGCTTGTCTACATCGCAACGAAGAATGAAGGCAAACTCGGCAACTTCTCGCTGATTACCTCGCTAGTTGCATTAGTGAGCTTCTGGCTGATCGGACGTATATTGAAGCCGAACCGAAGACGATTGGCAATGCTGATTGGATCCGTCGCGATTACGGCTGTTATTGGCGTTTTATTCTGGCCGATTAGCTATCGAACGCTTCTAATCTGGGGTCTGGGTACGGCGCTCTTTATGCCGTTATATATCATCCCGATGACCTCGGCTGTATTTGATCTCATCGGCAGTGATGAGGACAGCGCGCGCCAGCGGGAGGAGTATGTCATTCTTCGCGAGGCCGGTTTAACTGTTGGCCGTATCATCGGAGTGACCTCGTATTTGCTTATTTTACCGTATATTAACCGTTCCCCTTATGTTGTTCCATCACTAATGCTGATCGTAGGTGCCTTTCCGGTTGTGGGCTGGTGGCTGATGCGTTCCGTGCTGGGGAGGGTGAATGGCAATCATGAACGAGCCTCTTCGCGAGGCTGACAATGGAAGGTAGGGCTGCGTATGCCCCGTATTGTAAATAATGTGACCGAGCTGATCGGCGATACGCCGGTTGTTGCGCTTCGCAGGCTGAAGGAGCCGGGTGCGGCGGAAGTGCTGGTGAAGCTGGAGCGATTCAATCCGAGCGGAAGCGTAAAGGATCGTGCAGCTTTCGCGCTCATCGAGGCGGGGGAAGCGAGCGGCGTTCTGAAGCCGGGTGCGACGATCATCGAGCCGACCAGCGGCAATACCGGTATTGGCCTCGCGATGAATGCGGCGGCGAGAGGGTATAAGCTTATTCTCGTTATGCCCGATAACATGACGAAGGAACGAATCGGCCTGCTGAAGGCCTATGGCGCCGAGGTTGAACTCACACCGGCTGCTGAACGCATGCCGGGAGCGATCAAGCGAGCTTTCGAGCTGCAGGCAGAACGTCCGGGAAGTTATATTCCGAACCAGTTCGAGAATCCGGCGAATCCGTCCATTCATCGCAGGACCACCGCACAGGAAATCATTCGCCAGACCGAAGGCCGTCTCGACGTCTTCGTGGCAACGGCAGGAACCGGCGGCACGATTACGGGAACCGGCGAGGCGCTGAAGGCTGCGATTCCCGGGCTTTATGTAGCTGTAGTGGAACCCTTGGGGTCGCCAGTATTGTCGGGCGGTAAGCCGGGACCGCATAAGCTTGTCGGCACCAGCCCTGGATTTGTACCTGCCATTCTGAATACATCCATCTACGATAAAATCGTGCAGGTATCCGATGAAGACGCCATCGAAACGATGCGTCGTTTAGCCCGTCAGGAAGGGCTGCTCCTGGGTCCTTCCTCGGGAGCTGCCGTTTGGACGGCAATGGCGGAAGCCCGCCGAATTGGAGATGGCGGGCGTGTACTTTGCATCGCCCCGGACAGCGGCGAGCGATACCTAAGTATGGGATTGTTTTAGCAGCAGAATGCTGCAACGAAGCTACGCTTTGAAGCAAACCAATCTGTTAAGCAGAATGCTGTGTCCGTATTACGTACGCAAGCCGATCTGTTAGGTGAATGATCGCGTCCGCGAACATTCAGTTTGAAGAATGCTGCAACGAAGCTAAGCTTCTTAGCAGATCATTCTTCCTAATCCACCCAATTTTTAAGCTCATCCTGCACAATGGCCCTGCGTTCTTCGATATAGCTGATAAACAATTGCGGCTCATCATCGAAAGCGTATAAGGGCCATTTTCGCGTGAAATCATCTCGGATGGCGGGTCTCAAATTCTCGTACATATCGGCGATGATTGGTTCAATCGTTTTGACCGTAAATTTGCTTGCGAGTAGATTGGATAGAATTTTCCGGTAGGTTTGTCTGTGCGATTTGTAGGACAATATCTTCCGGGTCAGTGTATTGTATCCTCTCACTTCCACTAAATCGCTGCCGCACAGTCTCCCATAGCAGTTGCGGCCCCATGTCCCCTCATAATCCCACGGAATAATGCGGTACTTGCCGGTTTTCGTATGCTCGTAGAGAGCGTAGTTCTGATCAAACCCGTCATAATTGCCAGTCAAAACAGCACCAGCCAGCCATTTCAAATATAAGTAGGTATCAAGCCGATACGCAAGGTAGTTCTTTAAGGATGAGTTCGCAGGATTGTTAATCCGTTTCACGAACTTGACGAGCTTTGTCTTCGTTTCATCGGAGCCTTTCATAACCCGGTAGCCGTCGAAGAGCGATTCTTTCAACTCGCCGGTTTCCGAATCGTAGAGGCCGAAGTTCGCTTTATCGTTGACCGCGTAGATGAGGGCTTGCGAGCCGATGTTTCTTCTTCGGAAGAACGTATCGTCAACCGATTCGATTTCTAAATAAACACCGTGCGGATAGCCGTTCCATTCCAGCCACATATGTCTGGTTCTTGGCGAAGGCACGTTGATCATATTGAAGAAATGGAACGACAGCGCGTTACGAATCATGGATGGGTCGTCGAACTCCGCATTCCAGTGCAGGATTTGATTATTGCCATATCGGATTTCATAGGATTTCTTCGGATAATTGCGGGTATGACCGCCGCGGAACCGCAGCTGCGCATCTATCGTCTTACCGTTCATCTCCAGCTTAACGGGAGCAAATTCATTGCTCCATACATTGGATTCGAGCCTCTGCAAGTCCTCGTTGTTTATCGTTATTTTTCGAGTAGGCAGTCCTTCCCCGGACATTAGACCATCTCCTTAGGCAAAAGATAAAGCCTATCGCATTCGATAGGCTTCAGCTTATTTACACTATGCGGGTAGATGTCTATTGGTCACAGATTATCTGCCACGGGAGCCGTTGGAACCGCGGGAGCCTTGGGAGCCGCCAGTACCACGGGAACCGTTGGAGCCGCGGGAACCTTGGGAGCCACGGGACCCTTGAGAACCGCGAGAACCTTGAGAGCCGCGGGAACCTTGGGAGCCATGGGAGCCATGGGAACCTTGGGAACCGCGAGAACCTTGGGAGCCGCGGGAACCTTGGGAACCGCGAGAACCTTGGGAGCCACGGGAACCTTGGGAGCCACGGGAACCGTTGGATCCGCGCGAGTTAACCGCTACTGGACCAAGCAGCAACGCATAAGAATAGCCCCAGGAACCGTTCGTATCTTGTGTTGGCTCTACGCCAGGCCAACCGCAAGAACCATTGGAGCCTTGAGTACCGCCAGTACCCTGGGAACCGCGCGAAGCATTATTACCATTGGAGCCGTTAGAACCACGGGAGCCTTGAGTACCGCGAGAGCCTTGAGAACCGCGCGAACCGTTGGAGCCGCGGGAGCCTTGAGTACCGCCAGTGCCATGAGAGCCATGCGAACCGTTAGAACCGCGGGAACCATGGGAGCCGCGGGAGCCTTGAGTACCGCCAGTGCCATGGGAGCCACGAGAGCCGTTGCTTCCTTTTGTCGATTTATTGTTGTTGTTAGACAATTGAGAATTCATCTCCTTTTAATAGATTCTATACAAGCTATGTCGCGAATCTAGTAATCGCACTGGGTTATATGCTTAATCTTATAGAAAATAGATATCAATCTAGTACCGCTCACATATGGGATACATATAAATACATTATAAATTGTCTCCCATGATAGATTTCACCGGGGCAAGTAATGGAGGGATGAATGTCGAAGCGAGATGGATGAACCGGTATTTTGGTAGTCGTGATCGTAACGTATTTGCGCCGGTGGTCTGCGTGGTACAGGTCAAAATCTATTAATTACGGAGGGATTTTGGTATGGATGTCAGAAGCAACATGAAAAGTGGATTTCAAGCGGTAGGAACAAACTCATGCTGCAACAACAACAACAACAGCCACAAGAGTCAAAAAAGTCATCAATCGGGAGGTCACAATTTCTTGGATGCTCAAGTAGGTATGATGGTTAAAATCAACCGAGGCGGTCCGGAATCGTTGGAAGGTCGTTTGCTCGCTGTGAGACAAGGTTATCTGGTTCTGAAAACAACAGGAGGCGTAGTTTACGTCAGCACATCTCACGTAAAAAGTATTACAGATCTTCCTGGCGGCTCCACAGGTCTATCCCATGCTAAATTTATTGAAGCAGGCAGCTTTGTAGGCGTACTTCGTGATCTGACTAAAAAATTCGTTCAAATTAACTGGGGCGGTCCGGAACGTATCGAAGGTTTCGTAGCTGGCGTCGGCAACGATGCATTGCTCCTCGTAGTTGGACCAGAATTGGTGCAAATTCCGTTGTACCACATCAAAACGGTTAAAACAGCTGGTATTTACGCAAGCGGCGGAAGCAAAGGCAGCAATGGCAGCAAAGGCAACAGCGGCAGCGGCGGCAACAACAAAAGCAGCGGCGGCAGCGGCGGCAACAACAAAAGCAGCGGCGGCAGCGGTGGAAGCGGCGGCAGCGGTGGAAGCGGCGGCAGCGGCGGTAATCGTTCCGGACGCAACAATGCAACGAAGAAAGCTGGTAAAAAAGGCAACAAAAAAACCGGCTACTATGGTGGTAAATAAGGCTGATTGCAAGCCGGGGCTAACGAATTCTGCCAGCCCCGGCAGCAGCCTTGCTGTGCCTCTCATTTTCATGCATCACTAGGTTTACAAATGCCATTCATCTGTTCATCTATTTATCCGGATGCACTCATTCTATCAGGGCTGCTGTATCTTAATTACCGCACACAAATACCTAGACGTATCTCGACCTATCGCGTTGTTTAAGTCTACGAGACACGTCGGCAGCAGAGATCGTATCTATGTTACTAACGGATTAAGCCTGCAGCATGAAATGGCATACTTAACTCGAATCGATTGTCGAATGACAGCTGTTAACGATTTGGCATTAAGGTTGTCGTGGCAGCCCGGGCTGGGTTCTTCCTATGGATCCGGCCTAGGGGTGCCGATCGAATGAAGTTGTCATCCCGGCAGGACTGCTTGCCAGTCTACTTTGTCTATATGCATGAACGCAATTAATAGGATGAAAGGAGGTCGATTTTCATGAAACATCGTCACCCTTTATTAGACCGTTATGTCGAGCTTGATATTTCGGGAAAAACAATTCCTATTCGCGGCAAATTGATTGATATAGGTCAAGATATTCTCGTGCTTCATAACGGTACGCAATTTCTCTATGTTCCTTTAATCCATTTGCAGCAGCTCCGTCTTGCCAAAAGTGAAGCCCAAGAAATAGACGTACCGGAACTGCCTTTCGAACCGCAAAATGATCCTATCTCCTATCGCAAAGTGCTGATGAATGCCAAAGGGATGTTCTCTGAGCTTTATATTACCGGCAATCAATCTATCCATGGCTACCTCACAAGCGTGATGAATGATTTCTTCGTCTTTTATTCACCGGTCTATCATTCTGTCATCATTTCACTGCATCACCTCAAATATTTAATTCCTTACAATCCAAATGTGACACCGTACACGTTGACCCCGGAGCAGTTTCCGCTTAAGCCATCACCGATAACGCTTGCACGTACTTTTGATCAGCAGCTAAGAAAGCTCATTGGTGAGTTCGTTATTTTGGATCTCGGCGAGAATCCAAACAAGATAGGTGTGCTCAAAGGTCTCGACCAAAATATGATCGAACTATCGACAGCGGGCGGGAATGCCGTATATCTGCACTTCGATCACGTAAAGACAGTTCATCTGCCCTAAAAGACACCTTCACCGGCTTCTTCCCTCCAAATGAAGAGGTCGGCTACATAGGAAATGATTATTGCGGGAATGGTATTCAAGTACGACATGAAATGGAAACACAGGAGGGAATACATTGCTTCAACCGATTACTGCCAAAGAAATGGAGTATGTGGTGGATTCATTGTCAAACGAAGATTTGCTCATCAAACAAAATGCGGTCATGGCCGCTTCGGCGACTACGCCGGCGTTAAAGCAAGCAAGTTTGCAAATGATTCAAACCCACCAGCAGCATACACAAATGCTGCTTCAAGCGCTCAGCCAGCACCAGCCGCTGGCACCGACACAGCCGCAGAATTAACTTTTATAGGAGGAGCAGCATGTTTCAACAACCAGGACAAGCCCAGCCGATATTGTCAGACGAAGACCTGGCTTACACGGTCTTAGCAGACCTCAAGCGCGTTGTACGCGAGTATGCAACAGCAGCCACCGAGTCTAACTGTCAGGAAATTCGTCAGCTGTTCACCAATTTGATGAACAGTACACTTCAGATGCAGGGACATCTCTATAAAATAATGGAACAAAACAATATGTACAGCGCCTCATCAGGTGCACTGCGCCAAGAAATAGACAAGCAGCTTAAGCAAAATCAACAAACCACACAGAAAACGCAGCAATTTCTGCAGCAACTGAATCTGGGGTATGGCGGTTACCGTAGCGCGCCTGTTTACGGTCAATATCATCCGCCTCAACCCGCCAATCAAAGTCCAATGCCGGGAAATCCCAATCCGTATTACATGTAAACCTTGTCGCCCTATAGCTGTTAAACACAAGAGCTGCCGCGAAATGCGACAGCTCTTGCATTATTTTCCGGTTGACTGCTTGAAAAGGTTGTCTATTGCAGGCGGGCTGCTGTGCTTTTCTTCTTTGCAGGATGCTTGGATTCGTTGTAATATAGTCTTTATAGCTATTTCACATCGCAGGCTTGTAAGCTTGCGGGACGATTTGAAGAATCAGGAGGGTTTGACGATGAATGAACGGAAAATGCAAATACTTGAACTGCTGAAAGAAGATGCAAGACGCAGCGCGGAACTGATCGCGACAATGCTGGACGCGCCAGCGGCGGAGGTGAAGCAGGCGATTGCGGAGATGGAGCAGGATCACGTCATCGTCAAATATGCGACCGTTGTCAACTGGAGCAAGGTTGAAGATGAGAAAGTAACCGCACTTATTGAAGTCCAAATTACGCCAGAGCGCGGCCGCGGCTTTGAAGGCATTGCGGAACGCATTTATTTATATCCGGAAGTGAAATCGGTTTATCTCATGTCCGGCGCCTATGATTTGCTCGTTGAAGTGCAAGGGAAAACGCTCAAAGACGTGGCTTCCTTCGTTTCCAATAAGCTGTCGCCGATTGATGCCGTACTTTCTACCAAGACCTTTTTTATTCTCAAAAAATATAAGCAGGACGGCATTATATTCGAAGAGCATGAGGACGATCACCGTCTTCTCGTCTCGCCGTAAAGGGTGAATTGCTTATGATAAAAGATGAAGAGAAGCAAAGCGGTACGCTGACGCGCCGCACGTCGATGGCTGATTATTTGTCTCCGCAAGTTAGAGGAATCAAACCTTCGGGTATCCGTCGGTTTTTCGATTTAGCAAGCGGTCGTAAAGATATTATTACGCTTGGTGTCGGTGAGCCTGATTTTGTAACGCCATGGCATGTGCGCGAAGCTTGCGTTTATGCGCTTGAAATGGGCAAGACACAATATACCTCGAATGCGGGGACACCGGAGCTCCGTGAAGAGATCGGAATCTACATGGACCGTGAATTCGATGTCGCTTATAATCCTGCGAATGAGATTCTCGTAACCGTCGGTGGAAGTGAAGCGATCGATTTGGCGCTGCGCGCTTTGATCTCGCCGGGGGATGAAATCTTGGTTCCAGAACCTTGTTATATTTCCTACTCTCCAATAACTGCACTTAGCGGCGGGGTTCCGGTCGGGGTAGAAACCTTCGCGAAGGATCAGTTCAAGCTGACGGCAGAATCGCTCAAAGCAGCGATTACGCCTCGCTCGAAAGTACTCATCCTGTGTTATCCGAGCAATCCGACAGGCGGTATTATGACGTATGAGGATTGGCTGCCGATTGCTAAAGTCGTAGAGGAAAATGACCTAATCGTCATTTCCGACGAGATCTATGCGGAGCTTACGTATGGCTCCAAACATGTCAGCTTCCCTTCGATGCCTGGCATGAAGGATCGTACGATTCTGGTCAGCGGTTTCTCGAAGTCGTTTGCGATGACGGGCTGGCGGATCGGTTATGCATGCGGTCACAGCGATCTTATCTCGGCTATGCTGAAGATTCATCAATACACGGTTATGTGCGCATCCAATATGTCGCAGGTGGCAGCACTTGAGGCGCTTCGCAACGGCATGGATGAAAAGAACCGCATGGTGGAATCTTACAACCAACGTCGTCGACTCGTGGTGCAAGGGTTCCGGGATATTGGTTTGCAATGCCACGAGCCGCAAGGCGCATTCTATGCTTTCCCATCTATAGCGGGGCTCGGCCTGACTTCGGAGGAATTTGCTACGGGACTGCTTAACGATCAGAAGGTTGCAGCGGTGCCAGGTGATGTATTCGGACTTGGCGGTGAAGGTCATCTGCGCTGCTCCTATGCGACTTCCGTGAACCAAATAACGGAAGCGATTGAGCGGATTGGCAATTATGTGAGGAAACTTAAGGGAAATTAAAATAGGGATACTCATTTTTGTCAGACTTTGTTATAATTTAATAAAACTTTATAAACGCAATGCACAAGCGTCGTTAGGTTTTGTTGAGTGATGACAGGAGGGATGGCCATGACTTGTGCGAAAACGGGTCTTAAGCTTGTGTCCTCATCATCTATACGCCGATTGGAAGACGAAATATATGCGCTGCGCATGAAGATGGAACAATCTTACGTAGAAGAAGCGACATTCGGCTCCGAGAAAGTGATTGACTTAAGCCGCCGTCTGGATAAGAAAATAAATGAATATATGCAATTTAGAAGAAGCTGGGCACAGCAGTCTTAATGACAGATGCCTTTCATTCTTCGCCTGAGAGGGGTCCTTAACAGGACTTCTTTTCTTTTTTGCAACTTGAAGAGGAGTTAAGAACTACCATGAAATCACCTGCTAATTTACGAATATTCAATTTTTTGTATTTTGCCTTACTTGCGATGTTTATTTCGTTTCTGCCGGTCTATCTGGATGCGCAAGGGCTTCCTGCGACGAAGATTGGCTTTATTATTGGCACAGGCGGCTTTGTTTCGCTCTTCGCTTCACCGCTCTGGGGAATGATTAGCGATCGGACCAAAACCATACGCAAAGTGCTCCTGTTACTCATCTTCTGTTCCACCATAATCGGTTACATGCTCTATGCCTCAGGCAGCTTTATTTTACTCGTCGTCTTTACGATGCTGCTCTACTTCTTCTTACTTTCGATGGATCCATTAACGGAAAGCTTGAATTTTCAAACGGCTGAAGCCAGAGGCGTTAGCTATGGTTCTATCCGAACATTCGGCGCATTGGGTTATGCCGTGATGTCGCTGGCTGTCGGTTATGTGATGAAGTATTTCGGCGTTGATGGCATGGCGCCGCTCTTCGCTGTCATCGGCTTGATCAGCTTTCTCGTATGCTTCACTTTAGCGGATGCACCTGCTGCCAGCAAACCGGTCAAGCTGAAGAAGCTTGGACAATTTTTAACTCATCGCGAAACGCTGATGTTCCTCATTCTGATCTTCATTGCGGCAGTTCCATCTCGGATTAATGATACGTATTTAGGTGTCTACCTGCGCGAGCTTGGCGGTGGTCCGGAGCTGATTGGACAAGCATGGTTCCTCGCTGCCGGGACCGAAATTCTCGTATTTGCGCTCAGCTTCTGGTGGATGCGCAAGGGCAGGGAGCTGGCACTGATCGCTTTCGCCAGCCTATTCTACTTTGTGCGTTTCTTCCTCTCCGCTTGGATTACAGATCCGCATTTGCTGGCTTATTTGCAAGTGCTGCAGATTTTTACGTTCCCGATTTTCTATACAGCGGCCATACAATATCTATACCGTATCGTGCCGGAGGAGTGGCGCGCAACGGGCCAAACCGTGCTGGCGCTGCTGTTCTTCGGCGTATCCGGTATCGTTGCTTCTTACGCAGGCGGCTGGGTATATGAGTCGGTCACCGGTCATGTCTATTATTTGATCATTGCAGGGCTGTCATTCTGCGCGTTGCTGTTCAGCCTGGTGCTGCTCTCTATCTATGGCAAGCAGCAAAGCACAGACTCGCAGGAAATGCGCGCCAGCTGGTCGGAATGATGTCTGCTTTACAAGCATATGTGCTATAGTGGAGCTATTGTGTTGCGAAATTAGTTGAACTAAAGAACAAGCGGAAAAAGCAGCGAAGTGGGCGGAATCGTTGTGCAGAAGCGTCAGCGTTCGCCTTTGTAGCCGTTTCTATTATTCAATCGCCAGGAAGGTGAGCACCTTGAAACTATATACACGCACCGGAGATAGTGGAGATACATCGGTCAAAGGCGGCCGAGTTCGCAAGGATGACAGCCGAGTTGAAGCTTATGGCACGGTCGATGAACTGAACAGCTTTGTCGGTCAGGCGGCAGCGATTGCCGTTCGTGATGGGTTGAACGAGCTTGCTGCGGAGCTGACTGAAATTCAGCAGGAGCTGTTTGACTGCGGCTCAGACTTAGCCTTCGCAGACCCGAGCGGACGCGATTTGAAGCTGACCGATGCGTCAGCAACGCGTTTGGAAAGCTGGATCGATGCGCATACGGCGGCGTCGCCGGAGATTAAGCGATTTATTTTGCCTGGGGGCAGTGAAGTGTCTGCTCTGCTTCATGTATGCAGAACGGTATGCCGAAGAGCTGAGCGGCGCATCGTGACATTGGCTGCAGAAGTGCCGGTGCACCCGCCGGTAAGTACGTATATGAACCGGTTGTCCGACTATTTCTTCGCGGCCGCGCGTTTCGCGAATGTGAAGCTTGGTGTACCGGATACCGAATATATTAGGAGCGCGGACGTGTTTCGCACCAAGAGCAATGACTAGTTCCGTCTATTATGAACCGCTCACCCTAGTTATAGAAGAAGAGGACAATGGCAAGATCGTTCGCAAGGTGCTGGAGCGCCGTCTTGGCGTTTCGCGAAAACTCCTTTCACGCCTGAAGCAGACCGAGCATGGAATTATGATTAACGGAGAACGTGTCTATACAAATGACCGCGTTACTAGCGGTGATTTGTTGGAGCTTCGCATGGAGCAGGAAGAGTCGAATGATATTTTGCCGCAGCCGATGGAACTCGATATTGTCTTTGAGGATCGGGACTTGTTGATCGTGAATAAGCCGCCCGGCATTGTGGTGCACCCCACGCAGGGGCACTACACCGGAACGCTGGCCAATGGGGTCGTTTATCATTGGAAGCAGCAAGGGGAGCGCGTACGGTTTCGCCCGATTCATCGCTTGGATGAGGAAACATCAGGTCTTGTCGCGATCGCGAAGACGCCTTACATTCACCAGCAGCTCTCTGATCAGCTTCAGGCCGGCGAAGTGGATAAACGGTACCGAACTTATGTGTACGGCAGTCCGGCCGAGACTGCGGGAACGGTTAATGAACCGATTGACCGGGATACGGTCAATCCTCATTTGCGCGTCGTAACGCCTGATGGCTATGACTCGATCACGCATTACGAGGTGGAGTCGATATACGGCAATGGTGCTGCGACGAAGCTGAATATTAAGCTGGAAACAGGCCGCACGCACCAAATTCGGGTGCATATGAAGCATCTTGGCTGTCCGCTGCTTGGGGACAAGCTGTACGGGTTTGCAGGTGAAGGCAAAGAAGCTGGCGCGCCGGAGGTGTCGGCTTCGCTGGAAGCATTGCTGCAGCGGCAAGCGCTGCATGCCGCGATTTTGTCGTTTACGCATCCGATTACGAAGGAGCGGATGACGTTCGAGGCGGCGCTGCCGGAGGATTTGCGACAGCTGGAGGCAGAGCTTCGGAAGCTGTAAAATTACGATAACAATCATGAACTGGAGATAGAGATACGCCATGAAGAAGCTGACAATCTATGAATATCCGAAATGCGGCACCTGCCGCAGCGCTATCAAGACGCTCAAAGGAATGGGCTATGAACTGGAGTCGCACAATGTCTTTGAAACAGCGCCTTCCGTAGAAACGCTGCAAACGATCATTGCCAATAGCGGCTTGGAAGTGAAGAAGTTTTTTAACACCTCAGGCGAAGTTTACAAGGAACTTGGACTGAAGGATAAGCTGCCCGGAATGACGGAGCAGGAGAAGATTGAGCTGCTCGCCTCAAACGGCAGATTGATCAAGCGGCCTGTTGTTACGAACGGCAGTACGGTTACGGTAGGGTTCAAGGATGAGGAATACGATCGGGTTTGGGGCAACTAGCGCAGAGAACTAAGGAGGTACTCGTCAGGTGACAATTACGAAAGAATGGCGTGCGGATCGATTGTCCGAGCTTGGCTCGTCTATATTTGCCGAGGTAGCAGAGTGGAAGCGGGAGGCCGTGCGCCTTGGGAGGAACGTCATTGATCTGAGCATCGGCAGCCCGGATTTGCCGCCTTCGCTGCCGATCCGGCAAGCGTTAAGCGAGGCCGTGCTGCGAGAGGATGTCTATGGCTATCCGGGCTCCAAGGGAAGCGTGAAGTTTCTCCGTCAGGCGGCCGATTGGCTGGCATATCGATTCGGCATCGAAGTCGATCCGGACCATGAGCTGCTCTCGTTGATGGGGTCGCAGGATGGACTTGGACATTTGGCGCTGTCGCTGTGCAATCCGGGCGATATCGCACTAGTTCCTGATCCGGGTTATCCGGTCTACATGGCTGGTCTCGCAGTTGCAGGCGTGGAGCCTTATCGGATGCCGCTGCTTGCAGAGAATCAGTTCTTGCCTGACTTTGATGCGATTCCTGAAGAAGTATGGAAGAGAGCCAAGTTTATGCTGCTCAACTATCCGAGTAACCCTGTTTCGGCGGTTGCGGATATTCCATTCTTCGAGCGGGCTGTTTCCTATGCCAAACGTCATGGTGTATTGATCGTACATGATTTGGCTTATTCGGAGATGGCTTTCGACGGGTATAAACCTCCCAGCATCTTGCAAGTGTCAGAAGCAAGTGAAGTAGCGGTAGAGTTTCATTCGTTATCTAAAAGTTTCAATATGGCGGGCTGCAGAATCGGTTTCCTGGCAGGCAATCCGAAGGCGATAGCTGCGCTGCGCGAGCTGAAAGCCAATATCGATTACGGCGTATTTCTGCCTGTTCAAGAAGCGGGAATTGTTGCTTTACAGCAGGATATGCTGGGGGATCAACCCTCGGTTGGAGCTCTCTATGAAACGAGGCGTGACCGATTTGTTGAGGCACTTCGTGAGCAAGGTTGGGAGATTCCATCACCCAAAGCTACGATGTTTATTTGGGCGAAGCTGCCTCCTATGAAATGGGAATTGTCGGAGCCTTGGACATCGCGTCGCATTTCCCGGGAAATGCTCGAACGCACAGGAGTGGCTGTTATTCCAGGAGACGCCTTCGGCGAACAAGGGGAAGGTTATGTCCGAATTGCTTTAGTAGAGAAGGAAGAGCGACTTATCGAGGCTGCCGAGCGTATCGGGAGATTCATCAGAGGCGAGTCGTTGACCGACAGTTAAGATGTTATAGGGGAGAGATATGGGGATGCAAGAAACGAACAACCGAAGAGTGCTGCTCGTCGATGGAATGGCTATTTTGTTTAGAGCGTTCTATGCCACTTCTTATACAGGCTATATTCGTAAAACAAGCGCCGGTTTGCCGACGAATGCGGTATATGGCTTTATCCAATATTTTTTTGATGCGATCAACACGTTTAAACCGACTCATGTTATTTGTTGTTGGGATATGGGCAGCAAGACGTTTCGTACCGAGCAGTTTGCCGATTACAAGGGAAATCGGGGCGAGGCACCGCTTGAGCTTATTCCCCAATTTGATTTGGTAAAAGATGTCGTTGAGCAAATGGGCATTCAAAACGTTGGTGTCGTCGGCTTCGAAGCGGATGATTGCATTGGCACGCTAGCGACACAGCTTAGCGGAGAAGCAGAGGTTTACGTCCTGACCGGCGACCACGATATGCTGCAGCTGGTAAGTGAAACGGTGAAAGTGGTCATCATGAAGAAAGGCAAGCTGAATTATGCTGTCTATGATTTGGCATTGCTTCTGGAAGAGAAGCAATTATCGCCTAGCCAGGTTATTGACCTGAAGGGCTTCATGGGCGACACGAGCGATAATTACCCTGGGGTTAAAGGCATTGGCGAGAAAACAGCACTCAAGCTGATTCTCGAATATCAATCCATCGAAGGTGTTCTGCTTAACCTGGATAAGCTGCCTAAAGGCGTGCGCACGAAGATCGAAGCGGATCTCGATATGCTTCACCTGTCACGAGATTTGGCGACTATTCGCTTGAATGCGCCGGTACGCTGCGACCTGTCGGCTTGCACTTGGCAGATCCAATTGGAAGCTGCAACACGTAAATTTGAAGAGCTAGAGTTTGGTGGTCTGGTTAAAATATTAGAGGGTCATCCGACCTTCAATTTGGATTTATTTTCGGTATAGTCATGACTATGGAAGCCGCGGAGTGTCAGCAATTTTGACGCTCTGCGGCTTTTTTGCGTGCGATCAGAGCAGAAATGCCTGCTTGACAGACAAAAATCTCCCATGCTAGTCTGTAACCGCTACCAACATGGAGTCAGTCATGTATACGAAGGAGGACTGGAGTACAACGAGATTGGAACCATTTCTTAACTTACGTAGGATCATCGAGGTCGAAAGGATGAGTGAGACATGCTGCAGCAATCGGTAAGATTGACGGAAAACTGGAAGCTGTTATTTGATTTTGACCATCGCTATGAAAGTCCCGCGGATGCGCTGGCCGCAGGCGAATGGCAGGGAGCGCAAGTGCCCGGCTGCTGGGATGTGCTGACGGATAACAAGCTGTCCGATGGAGCCGTATGGTATAGGCTGTCGTTTGATGCTCCTTCCGGCTGGAATGGCCAAAGAACGGCTTTTGACTTTGAAGGGGTCAACTACTTCTGCGAGTTATGGCTGAACGGGCAACGGATCGGCGAGCATGAGGGAGGTTGGAGCGGCTTTCGTATCGAGCCGGGTGAAGCTTTGATCGCGGGCGGAACGAATGAGTTGGTTCTTCGCGTGTACAAGCAAGGCGACAAGTATCCGCTGCGACAATGTCTGGCAGGGTTTCTACCGGACGTAGGCGTCATCTTCGGCGGGATATGGAAGCCGGTTCGGCTTGGCGTGATTCCGGTAGGCGAGCTTGCGGATGTATTCGTGCAAACATTGCCGGGTACGGAAGCGGTGACCGTCAACTATCGCTTAGAAGGCGATTCAGGCGAAGGCGCATGGACGATTCATGCTGTTCTTCTAGCGCCGGATGGATCGATCTCCACCGAAATTACCCTTCCGATTTCAGTCGTCACCGCGGATGACACCGGCGTCATGGAGATTCCGGCCGGAGCAGACATCAAGTTGTGGTCCCCGGAGAATCCGCAGCTGTATAAGCTGACATTGACGCTCGAACGGAACGGGCAAGCGGTAGATGGTTATGAGCATCGTTTCGGGATGAAGTACTGGTCCATCGCCGGTGAGCAGCTGCTGTTAAACGGGCAGCGCATTCATCTGAGAGGTATTTTGCACTGGGGCTGGTATGGAGATCTAGTCGCGCCGATCCCGGATCGTGAGGCCATCCGATCTGAATTGCTCCGTCTTAAGGACGGCGGCTTTAACATGGTGAAGCATTGCTTATACGTACCGGTTCGCGATTATTTCGAGTTAGCCGACGAGCTTGGTTTCGTCATCTGGCAGGAGCTGCCGATGTGGCTGCCGGAGGTAAACGAAGAGTTTAAAGCGCGCGCGTTTTCGCAGTACGAGGCGATCATTAAGGAGATTCGCAGCTTCACATCGATTGGGGTATGGACACTTGGCTGTGAGCTGAACCATGAGGCAGACGCTGACTTTCTGAAAGACTTGTACGAGCAGGCGAAACGATTGACCAATGGCGCAATCATACGCGATAACAGCGGCTCAGGCGAATGCTATGGAGGCTTGCTGAAGGAATATGCCGACTTCTACGATTACCATTTCTACACGGACGTTCATTTCTACCCGGATCTGCTGAGCCGGTTCGCTTCGCCTTGGCGGGAGAAGAAGCCATGGGTATTCGGGGAATTCTGCGACTACGATGAATTCAGGCCGCTTGGACAGGTGATAGCGCGAAAAGGAGAAAGGCCTTGGTGGTTGAAATCTGATCCCACCGTCAACCCGGTAGCACGAGATGCGCGCTGGCAATATCATCGCCAGGATGAGAAATTAGCGTTGCTTCCACTGCCGTTTACGGAAGAGGAGCTGACTGCAAACGCGCGCGAAAGCGCATATGTCTACCGCAAGGCAGTGCTGGAGCAAGTTCGAGCTTACCCGCACATCAATGGCTATACGTTGACGTCGATTCAGGATTCCGGCCTTGCATCAAGCGCCGTATTTGATGATTTCGGCGAGTGGAAGCAGCCGCCGGAGCGATTCAGGCAAATTAATGGTGCAACTATGATCACGGTAACATGGGATGCGCGCAGAAATTGGATCAATGGCGGCGACCGTTTGACGACATGGGACCCGAACAATTACGCCTCCGGCGAGCCGATCAGACCTCATCTGGCGGTATCGCATTATGGAGCGGAATCGATTCACGCGGCTACGCTACGCTGGACATGGACGGTTGACGGATATGCTGCAAACGAAGGTACGCGCGAGGCTGAAGTGCTTCAAGTAGGGGACTTCAAGGAAATGGCTGTGGCCGAATGGATGCTTCCCGAAACGCAAACACCGATTCAAGTGGTGCTGCAAGCGGAGCTGGAGTCGGAAGGGCAGATTGTCGCGACCAACTCGTGGCCGATCTGGGTGCTGCCGAAGGCAGAACGAGCTGAGTCTCAGCTGGCCGCAATTGCAGTCGATGATGCAAACGGATTGTTCCGAGAATGGGCAGGTCTGCATCCCGGTATTCGTGCCTGGTCGGAAAGCGGCGAGAACAATAATGACAATGTCCAGGTGCTGCTTACGACAAGGTGGACAGCGAAAATGGACCGCTTCGTTGCGGCAGGAGGCAAGGCGCTGTACATAGAGCGAGGATATGGTCCGCTTGCTGTTAAGCATGCTCCATTCTGGCGGGAATCGCTGCAGCTGTTCCACCCGCATGCCATGATGAATGGTTTTCCGCATCAGAATCATACTTCGATGCTGTTGTTTGGACTGGCTACCGATCTGGTATTCGATCGTTTGAAGCTTGGCGAACATAGGCCGATTATGGACCGCTTGGATGCCAGAATATTTGAGCTTGACCGCTACATGATCGAGGAGCGTATTGGAGAAGGCATTCGAATTTCGACCACGCTGCGTCTGGAAGGCGGTTTAGGCAGCCAGCCTAATGGTCTTGCACGTAATCCGGCGGGTCTCTACTTGCTTGATTGCATCCTGAATGACCTGCTTCCGATGAACTAATATCCCGAATAGGAGGGCGTGCAGCATGGAAGGACATGGACGATTTACAGCAATCGGCCGCAGATACGGCATCGGTATTGTCGGTCTCGGCGAAGGCAAAGGACTCGTAAAAGGATTGGCCGGTCATTCGGAATTGAAAGTAGTCGCCGTATGTGATTCGAACGAACAGCTGGCAGAATCGATTGCACGGCAATTTGCCGTTCCTTCCTTTTACAGTTCGCTTGAGGCTATGCTGGCTCGAGAGGATATTGATTTCGTGGCGATTTATACGCCGGATCAGATGCACTTCACCCATATTCGCCAATCGTTTGAAGCGGGCAAGCATGTGCTTTGCACGAAGCCGCTCGTCAATACGCTCGATGAAGCGCGAGAAGTGCTTGCTTATGTGCGGTCAAATCCCGAGCGCCAGCTCATGGTGGGACAAAGCTCGCGTTTCTTCGGGTCTATGCAGCATCAGCGCGAGGCTTATGAAGCGGGCAAATTAGGTACGCTCAGTTTTGCTGAAACACAATATGTACACGACATGCGGTGGTTTTACAATGAACGGGCATGGGCACGAGAAGGCGGCTTTGATCTTCTGTTTGCATGCTGCTCACACCCGGTAGATCTCATTCGCTGGTATATGGGAGACGTGGATGAGGTTTCGGCCTATAGCAGCCAATCCGATATTGCGGTAGCGAACGGGTTCGATGGTCATGACACGTTCGTCATCAATTTGAAATTCAAAAGCGGCAAAATTGGCCGCGTGCTGGGCCTTTACGGTTTGGAGCATTTGCACCAGACGCGTCCTTGGATTGAGGTCGCCTTGTACGGAACGAAGGGCACCTTTATCGGCAAATATCCTCAGTTGGAAGCGCAGATCAAGTATGAAGGCGAAAAGGAACGGACAGAGCACTACTTTGAGGATATTTATCACTATTTTCAGTTTGAAGGCGTCAATCATCATGCCGGTGAGTTTGTTAATTATACGGAGCATTTTGCAAGGTGCTTGAACCAGGGAACGCGTGCCATGCCGGATGCCGAGGACGGTTTCAAAACGATCGCTACGCTGGAAGCCATTCGTCAATCCATCCGAACAGGCAGTCCCGTTCGAGTAGAAGAGGAATAATCTTGATCTTCAATTTACTTTGCAATCGATTGCAAAAAAACCGTTGCAGGAATCAATGCAATCGATTACAATAACTTCAAGAATAGGAAGTGTAACGGTTTGCAGGTGAACTTGCGAGCTTTTGCAATCGATTGCAAAGAATTGGGAAAATGAAATCGAGAGAGGGGTGAAGCCGGTGGTAAGCATATACGATATTGCCAAAGCGGCAGGGATGTCCGCGGCTACGGTCTCGCGGGCACTTGCCGACAATGACAAGATAAGCCGCAGCTCCCGCGATCGCATTCAGCGGATTGCCGAGGAGATGGGCTATCGTCCGAATTTGCTGGCACGTAATTTCAGACAGAAGTCCTCCTCGATGATCGGGTTGATTACGGATGATGTATCCGACGAATTGAGCGGCATGATTGCGAAGGGCGTTGAACAGGCGCTGCGCGAAAGCGGATTTAGCATGCTGGTCTGGAACGTGCATCATGATCCGGAGAATGAACAATCAGCCATTGATTATTTTGCGGATATGCAGATGGATGGCGTTATTCTGGCGGATTCCACGCTGGATGCACTTGCCGAAGTCCCCACAACGAAGCTGCCCTTCGTGCTAATTAACCGGTACAGCAGTGCCGAGGAGCCGGTCAGCATCGTATGTACAGACGATTTTGCTGGTGGACATGATGCGACCGACTACTTAATCAACTTGAATCATCGCAAGATCGCTTATATTAACGGTCCTGAGGATTGGTATTCCAGTATCCGCCGTTTGAATGGGTATGCGGAAGCGCTGAAGCAGAATCAGATCCCGTTCCGCTCCGAGTACATAAAGCATGGCGATTGGTTCGAAGACAGCGGGTATCGACTCGCGCTTGAGCTGTTTCGCTCCGAAGATCCGCCAACAGCCGTATTTGCCGCAA
Source organism: Paenibacillus sp. J22R98 (assembly GCF_059383835.1). NCBI lineage: Bacteria > Bacillati > Bacillota > Bacilli > Caryophanales > Paenibacillaceae > Paenibacillus > Paenibacillus sp. J22R98. The sequence goes on along the minus strand of NZ_JBXENW010000013.1, from coordinate 48,624 downwards.
ACGACATGATGGCGATCGGCATCATCGATGCCGCAAGAGAATGTGGTCTTCGCGTTCCGGAAGATGTTTCGGTTATGGGCTACGATGATCGGACGATTGCAAGATATGCGAGGCCGAGACTGACTACCATTTCGCTGCCAATGTTCGAAGTGGGATTCATTGCAGGCAAGGTGCTTTGCCAGATGATCACGACCGGCCATATGCCGGATGGGAAAACGGCGAAGCAGCTTGTAAGAGGAAACGTCATCGAGCGAGAAACGACGGCACCTCTTAAGGGGTAGCGGGAGATATTCGATCGATGCGATGCAATAGCGTTTATTTCACTCCAGAAACGGGGGCGTAAATTACAAGATGGCGAAAGTAATTCAGCCATATGCTGGCATGATCATTACCGAAGATGTTGTTTTCGAGCCGGGTGAATATAGCTTTCCTACCAGCAAAGGCTTGATTATCGCCGCAAACGGCATCACGGTTGACGGCAACGGAGCAATCATTCGCGGACGCGGAAAGATCGGCAACATCCATTCCTACGATGGTACGGGGCTTTACTCCAATGGGTATGACGGGGTAACAGTCAAAGGCTTGGCACTCCATGGATTCAAGACCGGTATGAAGGTGACGAACGGCTCCGGCTGGGTAGTCGAGAACAATGACCTCTCCGATAATTACACGGATCCTGACTATGGCTGGGGTGATGGAGAATCTGTCGGTGCATTGCTGCTGGAGCGTGTCTCAGACAGCCGAATTGCCGGAAATTCAGGCAACCGCGTGTGGAACGGTTTGGATTTAAAGTATGCCGATCGCAACCGGATTACAGGCAACAATTTCTCGCATTGCACGAACGTTTGCCTGAAGCTGTGGGGCTCGTCCAGCAATGAAATTGACGGCAATGTGATGAGCTACGGTATTCGTATCGCCCCCGGTGAAGTACATGCACGAGACTCGACCTCGGTACTGATTGAAAGCGGCTCCAATGATAATCGGATTATGAACAATGACTTTACAAATGGCGGCGACGGAGTATTCATCCGTTCCTTGAACGGCTTTGTCAGCACGGGCAACTATTTTGAAGGCAATGACGCTTCCTATGCCCACAACAACGCTTGGGAAGTATGGGATCCGGGCAACACATTTGTCCGCAATTTAGGCAATCACTCCAGCTACGGATTCTGGCTTGGCGGCTCCTGCCATGCGGTACTCATCGAGAATGAGGCAGCTTATAACGGTCTGCGAATCGCAAATGCGCCTGAGAAATTCGGTAATGCAGGTATTGCAGTCGTGAATGGCTCCAGCAGTCATTTCACGATGCGGCGCAATCGCATTCACCACAATAAGAGCGTTGGCCTTGCTATCGGATATAAAGAAGGCTACGAGGCCAGTCACTGGATTATCGAGCAAAATGAAATTACCGACAACGACACCTACGGCATCTATATGAAGCATGCGAAGCAGCTGTACATTGCCGGAAACCGTATCACCGGAAATGGCAGCGGAGACATTTATCAAGACATCAACGTGTCGGATGTGATCGTAGCTGAAGCAGACGGAGAGCCTCCAATTGCCAAGGCAGCTCTTCTAACGGATCGGCCGCGCGCACGTTATGCCGTCCAATTCGATGCTTCCGCAAGCCGGGATGCTTCCGGCGACAGCCAATTGAACTATCGCTGGGATATGGGAGACGGCACGATTAGAGAAACAGCGAAGGTGGAGCACATCTATGAGCAGGCGGGCTTCTACCGTGTAGGCTTGACCGTCATCGGAACAAACGGTACTGCGGATCTGGCCTGGATCGACCTGAATGTGCTGCATGCGACAGAACAAATCAAGCATCGCGTAGATATGAACCAAGCGTCGCTGGCCGTAGCGGTTCCGAATCATTCGGCCGTTATCACGGTGAACGGCGATCAGACCCTCGCCAGCAAGGGACAAGCTTTGCAGCTGCAAGCATCATCGTCGCTTGTGAAGCTCCGGCTTCCGATTCCGGCCGAGACGGCCGCGCAAGCGCTGACGAAGCCCGGCAGCGAGCTTAGCTTCTGGATCAAGTTCTCGCATGAAACCTGGGGCGGCTTCCCGTCATCCGCATTTACCGTAAGGCTGAAGCAGGATGACAGCCGTTATGTACAGTGGGTTTCCGCTCGTCCGCTCTTTGAATGGACGCAGATTGCTTCCGAAGCCAGATGCGGCTGGTCCAACATCCGGATCCCGCTGAGCGGGGAGCAAACCGGATGGGTGCAAAGCGAAGCAGGACATCCCGACCTGAATGAGTACAGCCAACTTGAGCTACAGATCGCTTCTTGCGGAGGGAACTTTACGGTTCTGTTCGACGAGATCGTGTTTGTATAAAACAGAATTACATTATACAAGGGGAGTGAAAGTAGATGGAGAAGTGGAAAGGTTATATGTTGGCATCGGTAGTAGGGGCTACGACGCTGCTTGCAGGCTGTGGCAGCAACAATGCTGAGAACGCAAATACGTCCAGCACAGATTCGAATGCAGCAACAACGAATGCAAACGCAACGAACGCAAATGCAACGAATGCAGATTCACAAGAGAAATTCGAGCTTCGTGTTTCATCCGGTGCGGCTGTAGAAGAAGCCAAAGCCGAGCAAGCGGCGATCGATGCTTTTATGAAGCAAAATCCCAATATTACCGTCAAATATGAACCGATTCCAGGCGATGACGCAACGCAGAAGCTGTTGTCTTCCATCGCAGCCGGCAATGCGCCGGACGTATTCCTGATTGACTCTGTATTACTGCCGCAATTTATCGACAATAATGCATTGCTTGACCTGGCTCCATTTACGAAAAACGATACGGCATTCAACAAAGACGTCTGGTTCGAGAACGTGTATAACATCGGCGTCCGCGGCGATAAGCTGTACGAGTTCCCGCGCGGCTTCACACCAATGGTTGTGTACTACAACAAAGATGTGTTTGATAAAGCAGGTGTAGCTTATCCGAAGGATAACTGGACTTGGCAGGACTTCCTTGATACGGCTAAGAAGCTGACTAAGGATGAGGACGGCGATGGCAAAACCGATATTTACGGCATGTCCGCCGACCCTTACTTCTACAAATCCGTTCCATTCGTATGGCAAAATGGCTCTGACGTACTCGATAAAGACGGTACGACAGCCGATGGGTATTTGAACAGCCCGGCTACGGTTGAAGCTTGGCAGATGTACACGGATCTCGTGAAGCAGCAAGTTTCCCCAACGCCTTCGGTGAAGAAAGCATTTGGAGATCTGTGGTTCCAATCCGGCAAAGTTGCGATGCAAGTTTCCGGTCACTGGACGCTTCTCGGTATCAACGACACGGTGGAATCCGGCAAGTTTGATATCAGCAAGCTTGGAGTAGTCGGCTTGCCTCGCAATAAAGAACGGGTATCCGTTATGTATGAAGCAGGCTGGGGCGTAGCTTCTTCTACTAAGCATCAAGAAGCAGCTTATAAGCTTGCGAAGTTCATGTCCGAATCGGTTGAAGGCCAGAAGGGCCGCGTAGAATCGGGTCTGGAATTGTCTGCGGTGAAATCGGTGCAAGAGGAATATGCCAAAGACAAGCCGATTGAGCAAGTATTCGTAAACGAAGTGCAATATGCGCGTCAGCCTTGGGGCTCGATCCATCCGAAATGGGCGGAAATCGAAACCCAAATCGATAAAGCGCTTGAGCAGGTTGTCGTAAACGGCATCTCCGTGAAAGAAGCAATGGATTCCGCTGTACCGAAGATTGATGCCATCATTAAAGACGAATAACTTATAAGCTGCGCAGGTCGGGGGATTGGAGAAATTCCGCTCCCCCGATTTCTGTTATGCGGCTAAGAAGGAGGAAACAGCAGTGGAATCGGCCTCCCAATCGTACGTGCCGTCTGAGAAGCTTGCTAAACCTAGCTTTTGGAAGAAACTGAGGGGACAGGCAGTAGGCGACGACAAACCGATCGGTTATTTGTTCATCTTGCCTGCTTTTATTCATCTCGCCGTATTTACGTTAATTCCGATTCTCTTTTCTCTCTATCTCAGCTTCCATAAGTGGAGCATTCTGAAACCGGCGAAGCCGTTCGTCGGGCTGAAAAACTATATCAAGATGTACCATGATACCGACTTCTGGCATGCGATGGTCAACACGTTTTATTTTGTATTCGGGAGCGTCCCTACGGGAATTGCAGTCTCCCTGCTCGTAGCGCTTGTGCTAAATCGCAAAATGAAGGGCGTGTATTGGTTTCGATCGTTTTTCTTCCTGCCGGTTGTGTCCTCGACGGTAGCAATCGCGATGGTATGGCAATGGATATTACAGCCGGAATTCGGGCTGTTAAATTATTTGCTAGGCAAGATAGGCATCGAAGGTCCCAAGTGGCTGATGGATCCCAAATGGGCGATGATCGCGGTCATTATTGTAACCGTCTGGAAAGGGATCGGCTATCAAATGATCATCTTCCTGGCGGGACTGCAGGGCATTCCGGAGCACTTATATGAAGCGGCACGTATCGACGGAGCGAATAAATGGCGCATTTTCTGGTCGATCACGCTTCCGCTGCTCATGCCGACGGTCTTCTTCCTCACGGTAACGACCATTATCGGCTCGTTCCAAGCGTTTACGGTAATCTACATGCTGACAGAAGGCGGGCCGGTCGGCTCGACGGATGTGGTCGTCTATCACATTTATGAGCAGGCTTTCCGGGTGTTCAATATGGGCTATGCTTCCGCGCAATCCTGGCTTCTGTTCTCGATTATTTTCGTCATTACGATTATTCAAGTGAAATTTATGAAGAAATTCAATTATGAGCATTAAGCCGGGAGGGAGGAAAACCGATGGCCACGATGACAAGCACAGGCACTAGCAGCAAAATAGCAAAACCAGGGCAGCTGTTCGCAGACATCTTCACGTACGTTGTACTGGGAATCGTCAGTCTGACCATGCTTGTTCCGTTTCTGTGGATGATATCCACGTCGCTGAAGCCGGAATATTCCGTGTTCGAATTTCCGCCGAAATTCATTCCGAGCAGCTGGCTGTTCGAGAACTACATGAGCATATTCAAAGCAGCTCCGTTCTTGCGGTTTCTATACAATACCGTGTTCGTGACGATGAGTGTCGTTATCGGACAGGTAATATTCTGTTCGCTCGCCGCATACGCCTTCGCAAGGCTGCCGTTTAAAGGAAGCAACGCCATCTTCGTTCTGTTCCTCGCGACCATGATGATTCCCTCGCAGGTCACGACGATCCCGACTTACGTCATGATTTATAAATTCCACTGGCTGGATACCTATGCAGCTCAGATCATTCCTTTCCTCAGCAGCGCGTATGGGATCTTCCTGCTCAAGCAGTTCTTCCACAGCCTGCCCAAAGAAACCGAGGATGCGGCGCGAATCGATGGCTGCAGCGAGTTCCGGATTTACTGGAACATTATTCTCCCCTTATCGCAGCCGGCGATTGCCACCTTGTCGGTCTTTACATTCATGGGGGTTTGGACCGATTTCTTATGGCCCATGCTCGTCACGAATACGGTGGAGATGCGTACGCTCGAGGTTGGGTTGTCTGTATTCCGCAACCAATATACGACAAATTGGCCGCTTCAAATGGGTGCGTCGCTGCTTGTTATTTTTCCGGTGCTGCTCGTTTTCCTATTTACGCAGCGCTACTTTGTGCAAGGGATCTCACTGACGGGGATGAAAGGCTAATTGAAAAGCCGGTATGAACCGAATCGCTAACCCAATCCACTACCTGAATCGAAGGAGTCGTAGCCGGTATGACAGTACTGAAAGAGTTAACATTACCGTACCAAACGTTAACAGCAATTCCGTTCACGAACGTTTCCATCGAGGATCGTTTCTGGAGCAATCGGATTAAAGCGACACAGAAATCGACGATTGCAGCATGCCTGGCGCAGTGCGAGGCTACAGGCAGAATTTCGAATTTTGCCAAAGCCGGAGGACTGCAAGAAGGCGGCTTTGAAGGTATTTTCTATAATGATTCCGATGTTTATAAAGTGTTGGAAGGAATCGCTTATTCCCTGTTGATTGAGCCCGATGAGGAGATGGAAGCGCAGGCTGACCGGATTATCGATCTGATTGCGGCGGCGCAGCAAGAGGATGGTTATTTGCAAACCTACTTCACGCTGGCGGAGCCGGACAAGAAATGGACGGACATGAACAAGCATGAGGAATACTGTGCCGGCCACATGATCGAAGCCGCGATTGCTTACAAACAAGCGACCGGCAAACGATTGTTTCTCGATGTTGCCATTCGTGTAGCTGATCATATCGATTCCTTGTTCGGACCGGGCAAGCGCCACTGGGTTCCGGGTCATCAGGAAATTGAGCTGGCCCTTGTGAAGCTTTACACAGAAACGGGAGAAGAGCGCTATTGGAAGCTGGCGTTTTGGCTGCTGGAGGAACGCGGCCACGGTCATGGCGTTGGCTATAGCTGGGACCGTTCGGATTGGGGTGCGGCGTATTCGCAGGATGACGTACCGGTACGAGATATATCCAGTGTCACTGGTCATGCTGTACGTGCCATGTACATGTATGCCGGCATGACGGACGCTGCCATGCTAAACGGCGATCAAGGTTATATCGATGCGCTGGATCGTATTTGGTCTAACGTCGTCGACCGGAATATGTATGTAACGGGCGGTATTGGCCCTTCTCGTCATAACGAAGGTTTCACCGCAGATTATGATTTGCCTAACGACAGTGCTTATTGCGAGACCTGCGCTTCTGTTGGAATGGTGTTGTGGAATCATCGGATGAATTTGCTGCATGGTGATTCGAAGTACGCGGATATCGTTGAGCGGGCGATGTACAACGGTTCCATTGCGGGAGTCTCCTTGTCCGGCGACAAGTTCTTCTACGTCAATCCGCTGGAATCAGACGGGACGCATCACCGAGTACCTTGGTATGACTGCTCATGCTGTCCTACGCAGGTGGCGCGCTTCATTCCGTCTATCGGGAGCTATGTCTATGCTACAAGAGGCAACGACATCATCGTTAACCAATTTGTAGAGGGAACCGGCAAACTGCGTTTACCGACCGGTGAAATTACGCTGCGCCAAGTGACGGAGTATCCATGGGACGGTCGAATTACGCTGCGTGTTGAAGAAGGGGAAGCAGCAGAATACGGCATCCGATTGCGTATCCCGGCTTGGTGCAAATCGTACCGCGTGTCGGTTGGCGAGCTGGAAATCGCCGATGCGCAAACGGATAAAGGTTATGTTCGTTTGGAGCGTACATGGAAACCTGGCGATGTCATTACACTTGAGCTGACCATGCAGGTAGAGCGTGTTTATTCGCATCCATTAGTGTTGGCTAATGAGGGGAAGGTTGCGCTGCAACGCGGACCGCTCGTCTATTGTATGGAAGAGATCGATAATGCAAGCTATGGCCTGCAAAATGTAACGGCTGCTACTCGATTCCGCACCGTCTACGAGCCGGAGCTGCTGCAGGGTGTTGTTGCTGTCTATGCGGAGGAGCCGAGCGGCGATCAAAGCTTCAAAGCAATTCCCTACTATGCATGGGATAACCGGGATGCCGGGCAAATGAAAGTATGGCTGACGGAGAAGAAAGACGAAACACGGCTTTATCGAACATAACGTAGGTGAAGCGAAGCAATCCTGCTTGGGCTAAGTCAGCCGAGTGGATTGCTTTTTTTGCTGTATCGTGACCGCGGAATGAGAGGATTTGGATGTTGACAGACTATCTACTAAAAGATAGAATGGCAACAAGAACAAACGGCAGCCCAAAATACTGCAGAGAATATTCAGGAAATACTTGAGTGTCGCGCAGGAATTCGGTATTTATGGATAGGGTTAAGTGGGAGTTTTAGATGTTATATTTTTCGTTACTTTGTTTGACTACCATTTAATAGATAGAAATAATGCAACTAGGAGATGAGCCAATCATGAAGAAAACCTTAATCATTGTCACGCATCCGAACATTGACGCTTCCAACTGGAATAAAGCTTGGCTGAATGCCGTTCGAGACGAAGGCGGTATTACGATTCATGAGTTATATAAGGAATACCCTGATGAAATCATCGACGTTGCCAGAGAGCAGAAGCTGGTAGAAGCGCATGATCGGATTATTTTTCAATATCCCTTGTATTGGTACAGCTCGCCACCGTTACTTAAGAAATGGTTCGATAAGGTATTGCTTTATAACTGGGCCTATGGACCAAATGCAACCAAAACGACAGGTAAAGAAATTGGCGTAGCCATCTCGACTTATGGCACTGCGGAGTCGTTTCAACCAACGGGGTTCAATCGGTTTACGTTGCAAGAAATACTGCGACCAATAGAGGCGCTTACCGAGTTTATCAGTGCCATTTATTTACCTCATTTCACGTTGAACGATACCTCCGACGTGACGAATGAACGATTGGTTCAAAGCAGCAAAGATTATGTGAATTATCTTAAAACAGTGAAGCCCGCTGAGAAATAATTCGCGATAGCATATACGATGAAGGACAAGCAATCTTAACTAGCTGATTTTAGCGGTAGGATTGCTTTTTTACTATATACAACTTCGCCTTAGTAAGGTATGTTAAGTTTGAAAGGAACATTATATGTTTCTAACAAACATAGGTATGATCGATCTGGGAGGATGAACAGATGGCCAAGCTTCACTTGCTAAGCAACGCGCATTTGGATCCCGTATGGCAGTGGGAGTGGGAAGAAGGAGCCGCCGCAGCGGTTTCTACGTTCCGCGCCGCCGCTGAATTTTGCAGGGAGTATGACGGGTATGTATTCAATCACAATGAAGTTATTCTCTACAAATGGATTGAAGAGTATGAGCCTGAATTGTTCGAGGAAATTCAGGAGCTCGTGCGACTGGGCAAGTGGAACATCATGGGTGGTTGGTACCTGCAGCCGGACTGCAACATGCCGTCAGGGGAATCGATCGTCAGGCAGATGCTGCATGGCAGAGCCTATTTCTCGGAAAAGTTTGGCGCAAGGCCGACTACAGCGATCAACTTCGATTCGTTCGGACATTCCCGCGGGTTAGTGCAGCTTATGCGCAAAGCCGGCTATGATTCATATTTGTTCATGCGACCCGATGATCATACTGTAGGACCGGAGCGCGAGTTTCGATGGATTGGCTTTGACGGGTCCGAGGTGATGGCTCACCAGACTTATTCGTATAATACACTTATGGGCCAAGCCCGTAAGTCGATCGAGAACTGGCTTAGCAGCCACGAGGGCAAGCCGCTTGGTCTCATGTTATGGGGGGTCGGCAATCATGGCGGCGGTCCATCCCGTGTAGATTTAGATGAAATCGGCAAGCTGATGGAAGCGCGCAGCGATGTTCAAATCGTACATTCTTCTCCGGAGCAGTATTTTGCAGAGCTGGCTTCGCAGGCGGCGGAATTAGCGGGACATGCCAACGATTTGAATCCGCGGTTTGTCGGCTGTTATACGTCCGTCATTCGAATCAAGCAGAAGCATCGCTTGCTAGAGAATGAACTGTATGTAACCGAGAAAATGCTCTCTGCAGCCGCTATTGCCGGTAAACTCGCTTACCCAAGAGAAGAAATGCAGCAAGCAACTTATGATCTGCTCACTGCTCAATTCCATGATATATTGCCAGGCTCGTCTGTACAGCCTGCCGAGGATGCGTCCTTGCGGCTGCTCGGACACGGACTCGAGATCGTCTCAAGACTGAAGGCAAGAGCCTTCTTCGCCTTAGCGTCCGGACAACCCAAAGCAGCGGAAGGCGAATATCCGATCCTGATTTATAACCCGCATCCGTTCCCGGTATCCGGCGTGTTCGCATGTGAATTCATGCTGGCGGATCAGAACTGGAAGGACGAATTCTCGATGCCTGTCGTTTATCAGGACGGGAAGCGAATTCCTTCTCAGCCTGAGAAGGAGCATAGCAATATTAATCTGGATTGGCGCAAACGCGCCGTGTTCTATGCGGAGCTCGCGCCTTCTTCGATGAATCGATTTGACTGCCGCATTGAGATGCTCCCTGCCAAACCGCAGCCGCAGCTTGAGGTCGATCAGCAAGCGATACGTTTCTCGAACGGCCGTATGGAAGCCGTTATAAATACCCGTACAGGTTTGCTGGATGCTTATCAGGTGGATGGTGTTTCCTATGTGGAGGAGCGAGCATTCCTGCCGGTTGTCGTGGCCGATAATGAGGATCCGTGGCGGATGGACACGAATCGTTTCGAGCCGGATATTGGATCGTTCCAGCTGATGGACAAGGGGGCAGGCTCTGATTTCTCCGGATTGCGTCATGCGCTGCTGCCTTCCGTTCGGGTGATCGAAGACGGCGCAGTGCGAACCGTAGTTGAGGCTGTTCTTGCCTATCAGAACTCCAAGCTGGTTCTTACATACAAACTTCCTAAGCAGGGCAGTGAGCTCGAAGTGCATGTGCGGGTGTTTTGGAATGAGAAGGACAAAATGCTGAAGCTGTCCATTCCAACGACGTTTACGGATGCATCGTATATCGGGCAAACGGTGTACGGTGTACAGACGCTGGATACGACAGGGCAAGAAGCTGTGGCGCAGAAGTGGACAGCAGCTCATTCGGCTCAGCAGCAAGCCGCTTTGACTTTAATTAATAACGGCACTTATGGATCGGACTTTCAAGACGGCGCTATCCGCCCGACGCTGCTGCGCAGTCCCGGTTATACGACGCATCCGATTATGGATCGGCCGCTTATCGTGCAGGACCGATTCTCGCCGCGCATTGATCAAGGGGAACGCGAGTTTACGTATTGGCTGAATGGCGGTGCAGCGGAGGAACGGCTTAGCGCCGTCGACCGTGAAGCCGTTCAGCGTAATGAAGTACCTTACGCGTTGTCCTTCTTCCCATCCGGCCGCGGAGAGAAAGTGAAGCCGCTTGTTATTCTAAAGGATGAAGTCGTTCAATTAGGCGCATTCAAGCAAATGGAACGCAGCGATGATTACGTGCTTCGCCTGTTTGAGCCAACCGGAAATGCACGGGAAACGGAAGTGGAGATCCCTATGCTAGGCATCGCTTGCACGATTGCGCTTGGGCCATTTGAAGTGAAGACCCTCCGTGTTTCGGCTCGCGAAGGAACGATTGCTGAGGCGTCACTAATGGAAGAGGATTGAATGTGGATGTGAAGAAACCCGCCAGAGAAGGAGCGTGCTTCCTTCTCTGGCGGGTTTTCTGTTGGATGGTGATTAAGGCTCATCCATTGCATCCGGATAAACGTCCTCACCGGGGTAATCACGGTATATACCTGCATGCAGCTCGCGGTTCTCGTAATCAAATCGATTCGGCGGCCGCTGATCGACTCGCCACGGTTTGCTTTTGCTAAGCGATTCGGACACGATCCTGGAACCATACGGTCCATCGGGAAACTCTTGTGCATTGAGATCGTTCCGCTGCGATTCGACCGACTTCACATCTGTGTAGGGCTGACGGTTTTCTTCCATAAACATGCAGATTCCTCCTGCGGCGGCTAATGGTTTAAATATAAGAAAGTATAAGTTGTTCTTTATACTCTGCTTATATTTCTGAGGAAGACGCTAACTTCGCCACCTAAGGGGGCGGAAGCCGTTTCTTCATGACCGTTACAGTGTACCCGAGCTCAGTCGGTAAAATGCACCGTTCCCACCACAAATTCTAAAAATTGTTTAAGATCGGCGGCTTCCTCTTCCGTCAGTTTATACGTGAATTCCAGGTAGCCTTCTTCGTCCAAATCGTCTTGACCGACAATCGCGGTGCGACCGCTTTGCAGGTCGGTAATCAGCTTCTTGCCGTAGAAACGGTTTGTCGTCATAATGGCGAGATCGAAACGCTTAAGGTTGGGCGTTATAAAAGTGACGAAGCGGGTTGTCGTTTGCTCCGTCGTATCGGACATAAAATCATAATCAGGCAGCAGCATTTCGAGTTCCTCCTTTATTCTGCATCTATCATAGCATTCCTTTCTGCGGCGGGGCAATCGGGCGTAAAGCCATGAATTGGAAAATTGACTCTTGTCACGCTTAGGCGGCTATGCTATGATGTGAGCAATCAAATCGTTGCATCGTGAGGAAGCACCTCTAACGCCATATCTATGGCGTTAGAGGTGTTTTTTTTTGTGAATATAAGAAAGTGTAAGTTTCACCTTATACCACCTTATATTTCACCTTGCTTGCGCCGCTTCGAAGTTTGATCAAACTAATTTATCGGGTGGAGGTGGGCCTGCATGCAGGTCGTATTTTTGAACACATTTGAGAAGGTAGGACAAGACAGCCGTGCCGAACAAGCGCAGCTGTCCATCTGCGAGCAAAACGGTGTATGGTCGGTTATTTGGACGGAATCTTATCTAAACGGGCAGGATGAGCAGCAAGCGGTTTGGTTTGAGGGCGGTTCCTGGGAAGAGATGATGACGGCTTTCCGTCATGGCATCGCCGTTCAGATGGGCGAAGGCTATACGCCGCTGATCGATGGCATGCTGGAGGAGCGCCGCGGCCAAGAAGGGCTCGGCAGTTTGTATTCGATGATTCAGTGTTATGGTGAAATGAACACCGATCCTATTCTGTTTGAAGCCCTGCGCGAATGGCGCCGGACGAAAGCGGTGGAGGGGAAGAAGTCGGCTTATCTTATCGCCTCCAATCGGATGCTCTGGATGATTAGCAGCTTTGTGCCGCATCAGCCTGAGGAGCTTCTGCAAATTCCAGGTTGGGGCGAGACGAAGCAAGCGGCGTATGCGGAAGAAGTACTTGCAATTACGCGCACCTATCAACGCGAACGGAGCTTTCCGCTGGACTGGGTGTCTACCGCAATCGATCCTAAGGTTTACATCAAGTGGGTGTATAAGCAGAAGGAAAATAAGTATAAGTCGCAGATGGATCGTCAACAGGAGAAGCAGAAGCTGCTTCGCGGAATAGCCGAAGGCAACTCTATAGAAGGGCTGCTGGCTCAGATCGAACTTCCTCGCAGAGATCTCATGGAGCGTATCGAGAAGCTGGAGACGGAAGGGTACGATATTGAACCTCTGATTGAGAGAGAGCTGGAATCGATGCCGGAGTCGGAGCAGCAGCTTGTATGGGATGCACTGCTTGCCGTTGGCGACCGTTATCTGAAGCCGGTGCTGCAGCGCGTGTATGGTGAAGAAGCTGCGCAGGGGAAGGGGAAATCGCTTGATTTGATCTACGATCGGTTAAGACTGATTCGTCTACGCTATCGCCGGATGAAGATCAATCAAGTATCCTAAGGTCATACCGTCGTCCAGATCGGATCTTCGAATTGAATGGATGCCCCGCAGTCGCAAGAAAGTCCCGTCTCGTAGGAGCGGTTGCCGATCAATTGAGCGACCGCTTCGCGGAGCTGATGTTTGGAGGGGGAAGGAAGTTCATTGCTGCCTAGAATCGGCTGCAGCGGGTCTTTCTCCCGAAGCCATACCAGAATAGCGCTTATGATTGTTGTTGCATCCGCCATAGCCATGTCCCACAATTCCCACACACTTTCCGTATGCAGCGTATGTCCATCGACCGGATCGAGCCAAGGCGCATGGGACTCGTTTAATATATCTAGTTGAAGCGAATCGCGTTTATAGACGAATGGTTCGATTTGGCCAAAAGTAAGCAGGCGTCTGATCCCCGTAGGATCATAGAATAAACGCTGCGCCGCAATCATATCTCGCATGGCGCCGGTCCAGTGCTCACGGCGAATCAGCGGAGCGAGCTGCGGGTAATGAACAGCGGCAATTTGCTCGAACGCATCCACGACGGAAGCGGGCAGTTCCCCTTTATTGTTAATTTCGCGCCATACCTCAGTCTTCCACGTCTCCGTACCAAGCAGCTTACGAACAATGAGTGTATCCATAATGACCTCAAAACGTTGATGATCCCATTTGCGAGAGCCGGAGCGGCTGAATACGTAAGGATGCATAACACGATCCAATAAATGATGCAGCACAAATCCCAGCGTGTAGACGAGCGCATCGCCTCCCGCTGCAGAATCTGCTTCGGATGTGCTATCCAGAGCATCCAATAGGTCCAGAAGAACGGGGCCGCAGTGGAATTGATGCATTTCGCTCCCGAGCTGGGTCATCGTTTTCCCTTTCTGCCAAGGCAGGAAGCGATGATAGAATAGAAAATCCGGGCCCTGACAGCCCATATTAAACATATTTTTTCGGTGCGGTGCAGCAATTAAATGCTGTTCACCAATCACTTGCAGGCATTGCTGCCCAAATAGAAAATGGGTCCATACATTCGGCACGGTTATCCTCCCAGAGACTCTTGTTCGACGCATTTCTACAAATCTTTAAACTTCAGCTCTAATTGAGTAGTATACTTGACCTAACTATTCTTGTATAATCATTGGTAAAGATGAATGCCATCGAATTAAGTCGAAAAGGGGCGCTACCTCACGATGAAGGCTGAATATATTAATCCCTTCTTAGAGTCCGCTAAAATAGTCATCGAACAAGTCATCCAAATTCGGCCTTCAACTGGTCAGCTCGGCGTGAAAGAAGTTAAGTTTACCCAAGATTATATTTGGATACAAATCGGAATAAACGGTCAGATGAACGGTGATATTGTATTTGGATTAAGTGAAGAAGTAGCATTGAAAATGGTGTCGGCTATGATGGGCGGATATATCATTTCGGAAATGGATGAGATGGGCAAAAGCGCGATATCGGAGCTTGGCAATATGATTAGCGGAAATGCCAGCACGATGCTCTTTAATCAAGGCGTGCGCGTCGACATTACTCCTCCGAAGCTGGTACTTTCATCGCAGGCGACTGATTTTAAAGCTACGAAAGCGTTAACCATTCCGCTGATTATGGATGGAATCGGAGAGCTGGACATCCAGGTACTAATTGCATCGTAACACGATTCGAGCTCCCAGTGGAGCTTTTTTTCGTGTTTAGGGCCATAAGTAGCGTCCTATTTTGCCTATTTGTACCTGTTGCAGTAAACTGAAAGTCAGGTGATCACGATGTTGCGTGGGAAAATTGTACTTATAACCGGTGCGGCGAGCGGGATTGGCGCGGAAACGGCCAAATTGCTGGCGGCTGCCGGGGCGATTCCGATCCTTACCGGACGAAGGCTGGATAAGCTTCGTGAGGTTGCGGCTGCTATCGGAGGCACGAATGGCTGCTATAGGATGGATGTGACCAACAATGAACAGGTTGAGAGCGTCGTGCAGCAAATCGCGAAGGATTTTGGCCGGATCGATATATTGCTGAACAATGCGGGTTATGGGGTATTTGAGCTGTTCGCGGATGCTCCGATCGAGCGATTCCAAGAAATGATGGATACGAACTATATGGGTATCATTCGGTGTACCAAAGCGGTGCTGCCTATTATGCAAAAGCAAGGCGGGGGCCATATTATTAATGTTGCCTCCATGGCCGGGAAGCTTAGCACATCGAAGTCATCAGGTTATGCGGCAACCAAGCATGCCGTTCTTGGGCTAACCAATGCGATGCGATCGGAATTTGCTTCCATGAATATTTATGTATCGGCGATTAATCCGGGGCCTATCGATACCCCCTTTCTACATATAGCAGACCCGCAAGGCCAGTATGCGAGTAAAGTACAAGGCTTTATGCTGAAGCCGGCGCGTGTGGCGGAAGTGATTGTGCAAGTGATGAAACGGAGAAAGCCGGAAGTGGATTTGCCGCGGTCGGCATCCATCGGCATTCGGATTTATGGATTATTTCCGCGTTTGGCAGACAGGCTCGCAGGGCGCTGGCTGAATCGGAAATAGGAAGCAAGCAGATGAGGAGTTTGATGAACGTGACATGGGAAACATTGCAGCTGCATCCGCAGCTAGTAGAAACACTGCTTTTGAATCAAATTGAAAAACCGACCCCGGTGCAATCGGCGACGATTCCCGTATTGTTAGCGGGGCATGATGTATCTGCCAAATCGCAGACGGGTACAGGTAAAACGCTTGCGTACATGCTGCCCGCGCTTCAGCGTGTGGATACGGTTAAACAGGACGTGCAGGTTATGGTGCTTGCGCCAACGCAGGAGCTGGCGATGCAGATTTTTCGCGTTGCGGAAATCTACGGTGAAGCGATCGGCGTGAAGACGCAGCAGCTCATCGGAGGCGCTTCGATGCAGCGTCAAGTCGAGAAGCTGAGGCAGCATCCGCATGTTGTCGTTGGTACACCGGGACGGATCCATGAACTAGTGAAGTCCGGTAAGCTGAAGCTGCATCATATAAGGCTCGTGATTATCGATGAAGCGGATCAAGTGTTTAATCTGGGCTCGACGGTCGAGGTTGAAACGCTGCTGCGGGGCATGGTACGCGATCGGCAGATTGCGTTCTTCTCGGCGACAAGGCCGCAGGCGATGGTCGATGTGGAAGCACGCTGGATGCAGGACCCGCAGCGCGTGGACGTGACGGCAGATCAGAACGCCGGCAAACAGGTGAAGCATTATTTTGTGGTGTGTGAACGTCGGGATAAAGCAGACACGGCGAGGAAGCTCATTCGGATGCTGAAGCCAGCCGCAGCGCTGCTGTTCATCAACGAAACCGATGAGATTGCCAATTATGAAGCGAAGCTGAGCTATGAAGGGTTTAGCGTGGAGACGTTGTATGGCGATGCGGATAAACAGAAGCGCGCATCGACGCTGACTCGTTTCCGTGAAGGGCGACTTCAATTGCTGGTAGCCACGGATGTTGCGGCTCGCGGACTCGATATTGTGGATTTGCCCTTGGTTGTACATCTCGATCCGGCATTGGATGCGGATCATTATGTCCATCGCTCCGGCCGAACCGGGCGGATGGGCAAGCCGGGCACGGTTATCTCCATTGTGACGCGCCAACAACTGTTCATTATGGATAAATTCCGCAAGCAGCTCGGTATTGAGCTGCAAGAGAAAACGATGTCTCACGGGAAGCTGTGGAATCCCGGTGAGGAACAGGGCAGTCGCGATTCTTATAGTCGCGATGCTTCTCGCGGTGGGCAAGGCGGAGCGGGTGAGCGCGGAGCAGGCTTCGGCGGCGCGGCGCGCGGCGGTGGTGCAGGCGCGGGTAGAGCCGGCGCAGCTCGGCCGGTGCGCCCGGCTGCACCGAGCGATTCGCGTCCGGCAGCGGCGAGCGAACGCGGAAGCGCGGAGGCAAGCGGCACCGGCGGCGCGAGAGTCGGCGCATCGGCGGGCCGACCGCAAGCAGCTGCTAAGACAGCAGCGATGCAGCCGGTGAAGCCGACGAAGTCCAAGCGCGATCAAGAGCGCGAACGCAAGAACAAAGGCGCGCCGAAATGGTTGAAAGCCAAGCGTGACGGCGAGCAGCAATAGATGAAAGCAGGGCCGTCTCAAAAGCAGCGCGATGCTGTTTCTGAGACGGCCTTTTTTTGAGCCAATGCCCTAACGAACCCTACTGGCTTTATTTGGTATAAAAAGGGACTTTTTCACTCCGTATTCCTATACTAGCGCCCCTAGGGTTCGTTAGATTTTTGAGGAGGCTATTTTCGTGTAAATAAGGTCCTCATGGTTCGTTAGCGCGTCACATACGTACGAAGAGTGGAGAATACGCAAAAAAACTGTACCCGAGAATCTGAGGTACAGTTTTTTACATACTAATCTAAAGCCCCCCGCTGCATCGCCCGATATTCTTGGGGCGAGACGCCTTCCTTGCCCTTGAACGTGCGGCTGAAATGCGCGCCGTCGTAGAATCCGGCGGCGTGCGCGATGGCCGTGATCGGCATCGATGTCGTTTCGAGCAGCCGTTTGGCTTGCTCGAGGCGAATCGCGTTCATATAAATGCCGATCGTGACGCCGGTTTCTTGCTTGAACAGCTGATTAAGATATCGCTCATTCAGCGAATATCGCGCTGCAATTTCGCGCAGCAGCAGCCGCTCGCCGGCGTTATAAACTCGTTCGTGCAAATCGTTCATGACCGCATGAATGAGCTTATGATGCGGACTTTGTGAGGTTTGCGACACGCCATGATAGATACGCACGAGCAGATGCAGAAAGTGCTGCTTCACCAGGACCGAATCCTGGCGTCCTAAATTCAGCTCAGCCATAATCGCCTGGTAGTCCTGCTGCAAGCCTTGGACGGCCATTGGCCGCGTATCCAGTTTGAGTTTGGCGAACAGCTCGCGGAAAGCCCTATTGATCTCCGCTTTGTCCGAATAGAAGCCGATATAATAAAGCCGAAACTGCCCGCCTGCGCAGGAGCTATTCCGAAGCGTATCTTGTACAGCAAGGAGATCACTTTGCTTCAACTGGACGGGCTGACCGTCTTGGATAACCAGCTGGCTTCCGCCGGACAAGTAATTGAGCTCGAACCATCTGCCCGGACCATCCCAGCCTAAGTTCTCCCAGAATCCGCAGGAATGGATACGAATATGGTTCCAGTTCTGATCCACCGACTTGATCAGCGCCTCTACACCGATGCGAGGCTGGTTGTCAGCATGCATGCGAACCCCTCCATTTCATCTTACAATTATACAAATGAAGAAGTAGACATACAATACATTACGTGTTTCCGACTGTATATTCTAGGTATGGATATACAAATTGATCGATTAGAGGGGACGGCGATAACAATGAAACCAATCACTGCGGAACAAGCGAAGCTAGATCAACAATTTTACGAGGAAAACGGCTACTGGATTAGTCCGGTTGTCTTTGATGCTGAAGAGGTAGAAGCGCTGCGCAAAGCGCATGATCGCATTTGGAATCAAGATTTCGACGGTGACGCATACCCGCTTACGGAATGGTTCCCAAGTGACAACCCGACGCGTTTGCGCAAGATCGACAATGCTTGGTGGATCAACGACGAGGTGTACAAAACGGTAACCGCTCGCAAACTCGGCAAATTGGCGGCAAACTTGATGAATACGAGCGAAGTTCGCGTCTGGTATGACCAAGCGATCTACAAGCCGGGTACCGGCAAAGGCCAAGAAACATCCGTAGGCAATGTAGGCTGGCACCAGGATTACGTGTACTGGCAATGCACCAACACAACAAACCTAGTAACGGCTTGGATTGCCCTGCAGGATACAGATCTCTCCAACGGCTGCATGCAAGTGATCCCAGGCTCGCACAAATGGGGATTGCTGAACTCTGACGGCTTCTTCAATACGGAGCTGGAGGCCGTGAAGAAACAAATGGAAGTCGATGAGAAGCCATGGCGCGAAGAGCCGCTTATTCTGAAAGCCGGTCAAGTCAGCTTCCACCATTCGTATACGATCCACGGATCCAGACAAAATTATTCCAACGATCCGCGTCTTAGCATCGTTGCGCATTATATCCCGCAAGGAACGGCTTATAAGAAGATCCAGAACGTCGATAACATTCGTCTGCTAGGTCCTCGTCCGAAGGAAGGCGACCTGTACGACAATCAATATTTCCCATTGGCATACTCGGCTTCCGAAGAAAAATAAGGCTGATTTTTCCGCGTCAAACCTCGGTTTTTGACGAACGGACGAACTTTATTTTGACCATGACCCCCTTAAATGTCGTGCCACTCCCCGAACGATATGAGCGAAAGTAAAAAAAGCGGCACGGACCGCATTCGCGAGGAGAGTGGCAGCACCATGAAAAAAGCCATTTTGAAAAAGGCGGCAATTACATCAGTGGCGTTACTAACCCTGGCAGGTGGCGCAGGCAGCGCGTTTGCTCACGGTAACGACAAAGGACATGACGATAAAGGCAATCACCAAAGCAACAACGGAAAGAACGATAACAAAAAAGATAATGACAAACACAGCATCAACCTTCAGTTCAAGGATGAGAAAGAACTGAAATGGGCGCTTGAGTACATTATCCGTCTGGCTTCCAAAGGCGTGTTCAACGGCTATGATGACGGTACGTTCAAACCGCAACAGAAGATTACGCGCATCGAATCCATCGTTGCAGCTGTTCGTTTGATGGGTTTGAAAGACCAAGCGGAATCGCAAGCTGAAATGAGCACTAAGCTTCACTTTAAAGACGCAGACGTGCTTGCAAAAAAATACCCATGGGCAGTCGGATACGTGGCTGTAGCGCTTGAGAAAGACTTGTTCAGCGAGACGGACGATGCCATTCAACCGGACAAGCCGGCAACTCGCCTTTTCGCGGCAACGCTGCTTGTGAAAGCATTGGGCCTGGAAGCAGAAGCGAAAGCGAAAGTGAACTCGGATCTGACATTCCGCGATGCGGATAAAATCCCTGCAGGATCTGTCGGTTATGTTCAAGTAGCGATCGAGAAAGGCTTGATCACAGGCTACGAGGACAACTCGTTCCGTCCGAACCAACAAGTAACACGCGCCGAGCTTGCGGCTCTGCTTGACCGTACGGATGAGCAGCTTCCGGATCAAGACGCTCAAGCTATCACAGGTAAGCTGAAAGCTGATCCAGCAAGCAACGCAATCGTAGTTGTGAAACCGAACAACACCGAAGTTGCACTTGCGCTTGACCCGAATGTCTTCATCTTCCGCAATAACGTGAAGGTTGCCGTATCGGCACTGAAAGCAGGCGACGAGGTTCTTGTTCGCACGTACCAAAACAAAGTTGTTTTCATCGAAGTAACGAAGCTTGCTGCTGAGCAGCCTGCTGTTACAACTCAAGTTGGCTTGTTCAACTCCTATTCCTTGAATGCACAAGGTAAAATCGCGACGATTTCGATCACGCGTACAGAAAACGGCACTACACAAGCGTATGTGTTTAACACGGCTCCTGACGTAGCGATTGTTGGCGACGCATCCTTGCTCGTAGCCGGTCGTGCAGTGGAACTAACTGTCCTTAATAACCTCGTTTATTCCATCAAAGTCGTATAATATACGAGCACGTAGAAGGCCCCATGTCCTGCATTGCTGCAGGCATGGGGCCTTTTTGCTTGCGATTTTTCATTTAGCCGAAAATTTGGTAGTATCAGGGTGAGAATGTAGAGGTGATCAGGATGAAGCCAGTCTTAGAGGTAAAAGGGTTAACAGGCGGTTACAGCCCCCGCAGGCCGGTGCTCCATGACTTGTCCTTCGAAGTCGGTGCGGGCGAAATGGTTGGACTCATTGGGCTGAACGGTGCAGGCAAAAGTACGGCGATCAAGCATATTCTCGGGCTGATGCAGCCGCATAGCGGGGAGATCCGCATTAGCGGTCATACGCTGGCGGAGAATTCGGAGGCGTATCGCAGCTCGCTGGCTTATGTGCCGGAGTCGCCGCTGCTCTTCGATGAGCTGACGGTTGAGGAGCATCTGGCATTGACGGGCATGGCCTACAATGTAGATGAATCCTTATATAAGCAGCGAACAGAGAGCTTGCTGGAAGAGTTCTATATGACGCCGAAGAGAAGCGCTTTCGCGGCTCACTTGTCCAAAGGCATGCGGCAAAAGGTCATGATCATGAATGCGCTGCTCGCAAGACCCGCGCTGTATGTCATTGATGAGCCGTTCCTCGGTCTTGATCCGCTCGGTATTCGTTCCCTGCTGGATAAACTGGTCGAGGTAACGAAGGAAGGCTCCTCCGTGTTTATGAGCTCCCATATCTTATCGACGGTAGAATCGTATTGCAGTCGGTTTATCGTGCTGCATCAAGGCGCAGTTGTTTCGCAAGGCACGCTGCAGGATGTGTGCGAGGCAGCCGGAATGCCGCGCGAGAGCAGAGCCGGTTCGCTTGAAGAAGCCTTCTACCGGCTTGTGGCAGGTGGAGGGTCCAATGGAGCGATCGGTTGATTCCTTATGGCGCACGCGCTCAAGCACATTCTGGCGCGGAGCACTGCCTTATTTTCGCTATATTGTTCAGAGCGGGTTGCCGGGTGTAACGATCATGCTGCTGCTGGCCGGTTTAGCCGGTTACGGGATGCTGCTGCGAAATATGCCGGCTTCCTTCCCGATCACGCTTGTTGGCGTGGCCGTGCTGACGCCGTTCATTTGCTGGAGCCCTCTGAGGACATGGCTGCGCGAGGCAGATGTAGTGTTTCTGGTGCCGCGTGAAGCGCAGCTGCCGTCCTATCTGAGACGGTCGTTTCGTTATAACGGGATGGGGATTACGGCTGCAGTTCTGCTGATGTGCGGCATTTATATTCCGCTCTACATCGCGGCGCATGGCCAGACAAGCTCCATATTCATCATAGTTGCAGCGCTGCTGCTAAAGCTGCTGCACATGGGGGCGGCTTGGCGCGAGCGTCAGCTTGTCCATGCTGGAAGCAGGCGCAGCATAAGACTGCTTCGTTGGTGCGCAACGGCGGTAGGCGTCGGCGCGCTGCTGCATACCGAGATATGGAAGACAGCGATTTATCTCGCCGTTGTTGGTTGTCTCTTCGGACTTCTATACTTACGGATGCCGCGTTATCCGATTCCGTGGCTGCTGCTCATTGAGGAAGAGAAGCGCACTCGGCGCAGGTACGATGTTTTCTTCGGGGCGTTCACCGATGTACCGACTGAATCGGCAGCGGTCAAATCACGGCCTTATGCGTCATGGATGGCAAGGCGAATTCGATACCGGAGAGAACATGCATTTGTTTATCTTTATACGTTTACACTGATTCGTACCGAGCTCGGCGGCATATTGCTGCGTTTAACCGGACTCGGCGTGTTTACGGGCTGCTTATCTGCCTATTCCGGCCTGTGGTCAGGCTGGGGATCGGCCGGCGTCTGCATTTTGTTCGTGTGGTTGAGCGGGATTCAGTTGAGCGTGCTCACGCAAGCGCATCGCCATTCGGTCTGGCGGCATGTCTATCCGCTGCCGGAGCAGACTCGCCATGATGCGGTAGTGCGCGTCGATCGGCTAGCTGCTCTCCTATGTGCCATACTAATTTGGCTTCCGCAGATCCTGCTGATGCCGGCTCACGGATACTCGGTACAGGCATTGACCGCGCTTGTGTTGTCGCTGCTCTACGTCCTGGCGCTCAGGCCGGGAAGAGTGAAACGCAAGCTCGTGTCTGATCCGGATGAGGATTAAATTTTTGCATAAAACCAGTTTGAAGTGTATGATAGATACTAATTGAAGACGTCGATTTACCGGAGGAGCCTGTCACTGACAGGCTTCTTTTTGTTGTCTTTAATTAGTAAAATTTTACAGGTCAGATCATTATCGAATTGGAGGAAGAAATTATGGAACAACAAGCCATTTGGGCAATTATGATTTTCTTAGTGGCATACGCGCTCATTCTATCAGAGAAAATACATCGGACGATCATCGCCATGTTAGGCGGCATCGCAGTGGTGCTGTTTGGTATCGTAGATCAATCTACGGCGCTGCATCACATTGATTTCAACACACTGGGATTGCTGGTCGGCATGATGATCATCGTGTCGGTAACGGCTGAAACGGGTATTTTTACTTTCGTAGCGATAAGAGCGGCTAAGGTTGCGAAAGGGGAACCGATTCGTATATTGATTGCCCTATCACTCATCACAGCGGTCGGCTCCGCTTTCCTGGATAATGTAACGACCATTCTATTGATCGTCCCGGTAACGTTTAGCATCACAAAGCAGCTGCGCGTTGCGTCGATGCCGTTTATTGTGACGCAGATTATTTCTTCAAATGTAGGCGGGACAGCGACGTTGATTGGAGATCCACCGAATATTATGATCGGAAGCGCCGTGAAGGAGCTGACTTTTATTGCTTTTATCGAAAATATGGCTCCGATTGCTGCACTGATCATGGCGCTCTATATCCCGCTGTTTATCGTTCTGTACCGAAAGAAGCTTCATACGACGGATGAACGCAAGCAACGCTTAATGGCGCTTGATGCAACGAAGTTTATTACGGACCGTAAGCTGCTTATCACAAGCATGTCGGTATTAGCTGCGACGATTGTGTTCTTCTTCCTGCATCAGGCATTGCATGTGGAATCAGCGACTGTTGCCCTTGCCGGAGCGTTCGTGCTGCTGTCACTTACAGGCGAACATCGGATGGAAGAAGCCATTCGTAAAGTGGAATGGACCACGATCTTCTTCTTTGTCGGTCTCTTCGTCCTCGTATCCGGTCTGGTCGAAACGGGAGTCATCGCAGAGCTTGCCGCAAAGGCGATTTCGTTAACGGAAGGCAATGTCGCAGCCAGCTCTATGCTCATCCTATGGCTTAGCGCGATTGCCTCTGCATTCTTGGACAATATTCCTTTCGTGGCTACGATGATTCCGATGATTCAAGAAATGGGAGCGATGGGAGTGGGAAACGTGGAGCCCTTATGGTGGAGTCTCGCGCTCGGTGCATGCCTGGGAGGAAACGGAACCTTAATCGGTGCAAGTGCCAATCTTATTGCAGCCGGCCTGTCTGCCAAGGAAGGGCATCCCATTCGGTTTCTCGCTTATTTCAAAATGGCGTTTCCCCTTATGCTTCTATCCATCGCCCTATCCAGCGCGTATATCTATATTAGATATTTGCTTTAGACAACCTTGCCATTTAGGAAGCAATCTCAGTCCGTTATCAATAGGACTAAGGTTGCTTCTTTTTCTATGAAAATTAACGACAATCCGTCAAGAAATCGTCGTTAAAAGGAGACTAGTATTTGTGGCAGCGCTTCATCCATGCGTTCAAGCAAAATAGAGGTGCAATAATGCAAATTCTTTTCGACAACGTACATGCCTGAAGGGTTTTCATGGAAAATGACAGTTTTATGCAGGAAGAAAAAGAAACAACAATTTTTATGGACGTTCTGTGAAAAATTGGAGAGAAAAGCATAAATAATGCGTTCGTACATAGATTATTTTATCCATTGCAAGAATGGTAACTAGTTCATTTCGACATGCATACGAAGCGGGACTGTCGAAACGTAGGGCACGAATGTGCTGGAAGTAGGATTCAAACTTTATGGCTGGAAGGTATACTGAATAACGAATTGAGGGCATTTCTCAAACCTATCAACTAACCAATTAGACCTAGTTTAATAATTTAAAGCTGGATTTTAATGCTGTTTTTCATTTTCAAATAAATGGAAAATAGTATATGTAAATAAGGATATATATTGTAGTTGAATCTGAACCATGTGGCGGCAGTTTTGGTGGTACGTAAGCTCGATCAGAGAAGGAGAAGATGTTGTTGATGAGCAAAAAAAGAATGGTGGCTATGCTTCTTGCTGGAGGCGAAGGAAAGCGATTAGGCGTACTTACACAGGAGTTGGCGAAGCCTGCAGTGCATTTCGGAGGGAAGTATAGAATCATTGACTTCACGTTAAGCAACTGTGTACATTCGGGCATTGATACGGTCGGTGTGCTGACGCAATACCAGCCTCTTGTACTGAACAGTTATTTGGGCAACGGCAGCCCTTGGGGGCTGGATAGACGCGATGGCGGGATGTCCATTCTACCTCCGTATATGAAACAAAAAGGCGGTAAATGGTATAAAGGCACGGCGAATGCGATCTATCAAAATATCGGTTTTATCGAGCAGTTCGAGCCCGAATATGTGCTAGTCATCTCCGGCGATCATATCTATAAAATGGATTACAATCGGATGCTGGAGCAGCATGAGGCGCGCGGAGCCGATGTAACGATCGCTTGTTTGCAAGTAGACTTGAAAGAAGCAAGTCGGTTTGGCATTATGCATGTCGACGATACTGGCGCCATTACGTCCTTTGTTGAGAAGCCGAAGGTACCAACGAGCAACCTGGCCTCAATGGGTGTTTATATCTTCTCGTGGTCGGCACTTAAGAAATATTTGATTCGTGATGAAGCCAATGAACTTTCGGGTAATGATTTTGGTAAAGACGTTATTCCGGCTATGCTCGATGATGGGATGAAGCTGGATTCCTATACGTTTGACGGGTATTGGAAGGATGTCGGCACACTGGAGAGCTTATGGGAAGCGAACATGGATCTGCTCGCGAAGACGCCTTCCCTTAATCTGAATGATAATCATTGGCCGATTTATTCGGTTCAACCGAATCGTCCGGCGCATTTTGCGGGAGCTGGGGCAAAGCTATCGAATTCGTTAGTCACGGAAGGCTGCATTGTGGAGGGGACTGTTGTAGGTTCGGTGCTCTTCTGCGATGTTCAAGTGGGGCCGGACAGTCGAATCCAGGATTCGGTTATTATGCCGGGGGTGCGAATTGGCAAGGGAGCCAGCATCTACAAGGCAATTATCGCAGAGGGAACCGTTATCCCGGACGGGGCTACGATTGGCAGCCCGGAATTCAGTGAGGTTACGGTAGTGAATCATCATTCCATAACGGAGGTAGAGCAGCTGTGCAAGCAAATATTCTCGGCATAATCAATCTCATCCATGCACCGGATGAAATGGGGTCTCTTACGGCGAGTCGTTGCTTAGCTTCTGTTCC
Organism: Paenibacillus sp. J22R98; assembly: GCF_059383835.1. Taxonomy (NCBI): domain Bacteria; kingdom Bacillati; phylum Bacillota; class Bacilli; order Caryophanales; family Paenibacillaceae; genus Paenibacillus; species Paenibacillus sp. J22R98. Next base: position 22,501 of record NZ_JBXENW010000013.1, on the reverse strand, counting down.
TTTCGGCGGCCAATATCGGCTGATCGATTTTGCACTATCGAGTATGGCAAACTCCGGCATTACGAAGGTCGGCATATTCGCCCATACGAAATATCGCGCTTTGATGGATCATCTTGACTCGGGCAAACACTGGGATCTTCAGCAGCGGGATAGCGGGTTATCCATTATTCCGCCGTTCATTACGGAACATGCGCATGAAACGAAACGCGGCGACCTGTATCACTTTTATCAGAATCGCGATTACTTTATGCATCATTCTTGCGAGTATGTTGTGATTACACGCGGTTATATGATCTGTAACGTGGATTTTAAACCGGTAATTGCGTCTCATCAGGCTAGCGGGGCGGATATTACGATCATCTGCAAGCAGATGAATAACTTGCTGGGCGGCAAAGCACGGAAGGTCAAGACGGATCCTAGCGGCCGCATCACCTCCATCGAGAAGATGGCGGACGAGTCGGACAATGATCTGATTTCTATGGAAATGTATATCATGCGCATGGAGCTGCTGCTTGATTTGGTCGATACCTCTTTGGCGCAAGGGCAGGATCATCTCGTGGAGCATGCCATCATGGGCGGGGTTGATCAGCTTCATATTCAGAGCTATTTGCATGAGGGCTGTTTAGGCGTGGTCAATACGTTAGCGAGTTATTACGAGAACAGCATGCAGCTGCTGCGTCCCGGTATTCGTAAAGGGTTGTTTGCTCAACAGGGAAGCATCCTAACGAAGCTGAACGACGAGCCGCCTGCACGGTATGTCGAAGGCTCAAGGGCAAGCAATTCGATTATCGCCAACGGCTGCATCATTGAAGGGACCGTGTTGAACAGCATCCTGTTTGAAGGGGTTCATGTACGCAAAGGAGCGGTCGTCCGCGATAGCGTAGTCATGTCTAACAGCATTATTGATGCGGATGGATTCGTGGACCATGTGATCCTGGATAAAGACGTCCGTATGACGTCAGCAGAGAGGTATGCTTAAAGGGACTTGGTGCGGCGGAATATAAATAGGGCAGTGAGGATAGGTCGTAATCATGACCTTCGCTCACTGCCCTTTTCTGCTTTGTGGAAACTTAGCAGAAGCTTCGATTTATTTGCTGGCAACCGCGACATCTTGAACGGCTTTGTAGATCGTATCGAACAGCTCCTCGAGGTTCTCTTCTTCAATGCAAGAGAAGGCTACACGAAGGTCGGTTTCGCCAAGCGCGATTGTACCGATTTCGTAAGCGTCGAGCAAACGGGTACGGACGGTTTCAGCTTCTACGTTGTTCAGCTTGAGGCACATGAAGTAGCCGGAGTTGAACGGATAGTAGGACCAAACATCGCCGTAGCGGCCGCTGTCGAGCAGCTCTTTCACGCGGTTGGCGCGGCCTTTCATAATCGCGTACTTCTCTTCCTTCTGCGGTTCGAAGTCCTTCGATTGCAGCGCATGAAGCACGAAGGTTTGGGAAGGATGCGGGCCGCTGGAAATCGTCGCACGGATGATGCCAAGTGTCTTCTGCTCAAGTGCAGCAAGCACGGCATCGGATGCACTCGCATACGTAATGAAACCTACGCGGAAGCCCCATACGTATTCTTCCTTCGTCGCGCCGTCGACTTTGATCGGCAGCACGCGAGGGTGAAGATCGGACAATTGACCAAACAGCGATTCGTGCATGGAGCCTTCGAAGAACAGACCGAAGTACGCATCGTCGGTCACGACTACAACGTTGATGCCGGCTTCTGCCGCATCGCGGATTACCCCAACGATTTCAACGCCTTCTTGCGCGCCCGGTGTGTAACCGGTCGGGTTATTCGGGAAGTTGAGTACGACGATCGCTTTGCCTTTGCTCTTCTGAGCAAGCAGGGCTTCGCGAAGTCCGTCGCTGTTGAAGCGGTTCTCGTTGTTATAGAGCGGGTATTGCACGATTTCAGCTCCGCGGCGAATGCCGAAGGTCAGCTCGTAATTTTCCCAGTTCTTGTTCGGAATAATAACGGCGTCCTCTGCATCCGCGAAGAGATCCGCTACAATGCTGAGGCCATGTGTCAAAGCGTTCGTAACGACAGGATTGCCGTAGTTTTTATTTGCAAGCGAAGGGTTCTCCTTCAGCATTTTGCTGCGCCATGCGGCACGCAGCTCCGGCTTTCCTGCCGGTGGTGCATATTCATAGAGATCCTTCGGATTATAAGCGGAGAGCGTGTCTTGAATGACCTTCAAATGCATAGGCTGGCCGTTCTCAATGGCAATACCAATTGTTGCATTGTACTTCTTCGCCTTCGCTTTTGCTTCGGCTGATTGGCTCAAAATGCCTTCCTTCGGGAAATAAATAGCTTTACCGAGTGTTGACAACATGGCGAATACATGACCATTCTCTCGCTCAATCGTCGCGTTCAATTGCTGGGCAAGTGGGTTCATCGACTTCATTCATCCTTCCGGCGTTTCATTCTCGTTTGGTTTCCATTGGAAACCGTTTAGGAGATATTATATCACTTATTGGGAGTGGAAGGCCATGTTACAATCACATTTTTGTAACAATTATTTCATGGGGGCCGTCCATCCAGCAGGGTGTCCATATTGGCAAAGGAATCGCAGTATTGTATGATGACAACGATATTGTTTTTGCAAACGGAGGAAGCTGAGATGCTGCACTGTGCGCCGACATCTTTTCAATTAAAACCCGCGCTAGCCAAAATCGTCTGCGAGCCGGGCTGGAAGTGGCAAAAGCGCGAAAAACCGCTGGCGAATTACGACTTATTCTATGTATGGAGCGGCAGCGGAGAAGTTAAATTAAACGGCGTGCCTTTTTCTGTCAGTAAAGGGAGCTGTTTTCTATTTAAGCCGGGGGATTATACGAGTGCGACTCATAACCCGCAGAAGCCGCTTGTACTGACTTATATTCATTTTGACGTTTCGGAGAAGGTAGGCATCGTGCCGCAATCTTATCGGATGCTCAAGGAAACGGTAGATTTCGAGCATCTGTTGTCCCGTTATGTACGATTGTTTCTTGTGAAGACCTTCGCCGCGGAGGAAGAGGCGCAATTGATCTTAAAGCAGCTCATGATTTACTTGCTGCGCGAGGATCTGGAAGGTCCGGTAGAGCGAAAGGTCAGCAACCAATTGACGGAAGCCATTCATGAGGTGGCCAACTATATTCGGCAAAACCCCGGGATCGCGCATCGAGTGGAAGATTTGGCACAGCGCGCCCAACTGTCGCCGAGATATTTCTCGATCAAGTTCAAGGAACTGATCGGTTCATCGGTGCAGAACTACATGATTCGCACGCGTATCGATCGGGCGCAGCATTTGCTCATGCATGCCGGCATGAATGTGACGGAAGTCGCCGATGCGCTGGGGTATCGCGATATTTTTTTCTTCAGCAGGCAGTTTAAGCAGTATACAGGAAAGAGCCCGTCGGAAATCCGATAGGCTCTTTTTTTGTTCGTTATAGGTACAGGCAGTTCCTCAGTAGCTTCAGGCTAAATAATATAGAATACAGCATAGTCTGAATGAGCGGAGAGAGGCGAAAATATGGCCGAGTCAGCTAAGAAAGCCCGTATTTCATTATCGGCGCCTGAATTCACGTACTTTAATGAAATCAAGTATTCTGTAGGGAATGACCCGCTTGTGCAAGTTGATCCTTTGCGTAGATTGGCAAGCGGCAATTATTTGGTTACGCTGCGCGTAAAAGGGACATTGAAAGCGAAAGCACTCGCTACACTTCTCGTGCTGAACAACAATTTGGGAAGTTATCGGATACTGGTGCAGGTGCGAGACAGCCAAGGCAAGCTGGTAATGCCGATTACACGAAGCCTTACTCCGCGGACCATCGCAATCCTCTTCCGCCGGGCATTTTGCACGAATCGGCTGTTCAAATTTGTTGCAGTAAGGAATAATTTCGGCCTAGTATCCGTATATCCGGTGTTTAAAGTTTTTGTCGTCCAATTCTATAATGATGATCTATCGGACTTCTATAGCAACTATAATAACGTGGCCGCAGCAGTCTTCCGAAGCGTCCTCAGAAAAACGATTCAAGGCGCGACGATTCAATGCTCAACAGCTCAGAAGAAGTAGGATGCAGGCATCGCAGCAAGGCAGTCTGAGGGCTGCCTTGTTCTGCTGTGCTAACACATTGGCATTAGTCTCCTATGGCTTTCGCATGAGGACAGTAGCGCTGCATGAGGGCAATGGTCTCTGCATCCATCGGAAGGTCGCGCTTAGCGAGCTGATCTGTGATCGTTGCTTTCTCAGCTGTCTTTAGGTTCTGTCCGAATTTAAACTTCCCTGTCATTCGGTCGGCATCAATCCGTACTACAGCTACCCCCTTCAGACGCGGAATATAGTCGGGGTCGCTTGCATCGATTGTTTTGTAGCCGCCTTCCGGCTGCAGCTTGCGCATGAGCGCTTCGAGCGCTTCCGCTTTCTCATTCGGATCATCGACAACGGCAGCGCAGCCATCTATGCGGACCGATTTGAAGAAAGCCGTAGCCGGACAAGCCATAAGCGGATCGGTGAAGTACGAAGGAATGATCGCATATTCTTTGGCGACCATGAAGCTGACGCGCTCGTTCGCTTTGAGCTGCGTCATTTTCTCCCCGGCTCTGCTTCCGTGGAAATAAATGCTCCCGTTCACATAGACGAAATTCAGCGGAGTCATGTTTGGCTCGCCGCTTTCTGAAACGGTCCCCAGAAACCCGAAGCTCATCTCGCCCAGGAAGCTTTCGATTTCCTCGTAATCCTCTTCTTCATTCATCGCGAATTCTTTCCTGCGCATCGTGAATCCCCCCATTACTTTGTGAAATAGTGCCCGCGCGCCGGACTTAATAGGTATGAGCATACTGCGATTATTGACAATTAAAAAGATCCAATTTAGTCTATTTTCACTAGACCAATTATCGGATGAGCATTTAGATGGGGCAGGTGGGTTTTATGGATATGGATTTTCGCATTCCCTATGAGCGGTACTATGAGGAACTCGGACGCAAGACAGAGGCGCTTTTTCATGCGCTGCGCGAAGGAATCATGAGCGGAACGTTAGCGGGAGGGACGCGGCTGCCTTCCAGCCGGAAGCTGGCTGAGCTGTATGGTGTGTCGCGCGGTTCCGTGAATCAAGCGTACGATATGTTGATTGCGGAAGGGTTTGCGTGGGCTGAGGGCGGGAGTGGAACTTTTGTAAGTGCAGCTTCAACCGGGGAAGCGATTGGGAATGGTGCGGTTGGGGCAGCAACCGGTGCCAGTGCGGATATCACGTTATCAGCTTGGGCGGAGCAGCTTACCGCATCCAGGAAGTTGTTCACGACCATCGAGAGTCATCCTGTCATGGAAGCAGGCGGCTCGGCGGTGGTCAGCTTCAGGATTGGACATGTAGATTCCTCGCAATTTCCGGTGGAGGAGTGGAAAGCCGCGATGCATGCCGAGATTCGCGAGATGATGGCTGCTTTCCCCGCTATTAGCAGTGAAGTCGAAGGCTACCTGCCACTTCGGGAAGCCATTGCGAAGGATCTGCGACGTGAACGGGGGATACGCGCGGATGCATCGCATATTTACATTACAAACGGCTCCATGCATGCGATCGCGCTGTTGTCCATGCTGCTCGTACGTCCGGAATTGCCCGTGGTGGTTGAAAATCCGAGCTTTAATGGAATTCGCAGAGCGGTTGCTGCCACTGGAGGTGAGATTCTTTCAGCACCTGTGGACAATGACGGCATAGTGCCGCAGGACTGGCCGTCTAAGCTGCTTGTAGTGACGCCTACGCGTCAATTTCCTACAGGTGCAGTGTTATCGGCAAAACGGAGAGTGGAGCTGCTCAAGTGGGCGGGGAGACAAGGAGCCGTCATTATTGAGGATGATTACGACAGCGAGCTGCGCTGGGGAGGCAGGCCGGTAGAGCCGCTGAAGGCGCTCGATCGGGAGGATCGAGTCGTCTACATGGGAACCTTCTCGAAGACGATGTTCGTTGAATTGCGCATTGGTTATGTGGTGCTGCCTGCGTCCTTGGCACAGCCGTTTCGCCTTGCGAAAGCGCTGCTGGAGCCGCATCCTTCCGCGCTTGTTGAACAGCGTACGCTGGCACATTTCATCATGAGCGGCTGTTACTCCCGTCATTTGCGGCGAATGAAGCGGGTCATCGGTCGGCGGCTGCTTGCGTTTCGCGAACACTTCGAGCCGCGTCTAATGAGGTGGTTCAGGTTTGTTCCTGCGGATGCGGGACTTCATGTGTATGCCGAGTGGCGAGGCGATAGGGCAAGCTATGCCCGTCTTAAGGATGCGTGTGAGGCGGCTGGCATACTTTGGTCTGTCGGTGATTCGTCCTGGGAAGGGGAAGAGCCATACAATTCGGTATTGTTTGGCTTCTCTCATCTGACAGAGGAACTGATCAAGGCTGGAGCAGAGCGGATTGAAGCGATAGCAGTGTCGTTGTTTGGGGACGGGGCGGAGTGAGCGGTACCTTGTTTCAAGTACACAAACAAAAAAGCTGTCTCAAAAGTCGGAAGTGAGACTTTTGGACAGCTTTATTCGCTATGTGTTGGAAAGGGTGCCGAGTTTCTCGCCCATGCGTACTTTAAGTCCTGTCTTCAAATCCGGACGCGGGGAGAAGCTGTCATCCTCGGTTAGCAGTACAACGGTTGAACCAAACTCGAAGTATGCAAGATCTGCACCTTTGTCCATGCGTTCCTGAAGGGGCAGTACATATTTGATACTGCTGACATTCATTGCGCCAACCTTAACGATGGCGGTCTCTGCGTTTGCATGTCGCATGTAGGTGATGAGCCTTTCATTGCGGCTCAGCACGCGGCGCATATGCCGGAGGCCGAAATCGTTGACAGGATAAACTTTGCCAAGTACATGCTCGCGTTCCACAATCGTGCCTGCAATCGGCGTATGTATGCGGTGATAGTCGGTCGGGCTAAGGTACAGCACCATATAGTAGCCATTCTTGTAATTCTCCATGCGGGGAGAGCGATTGAGCAGCTCTTCGATGGTGTAATCCTGGCCTTTGACATTAAGAATCGTGCCTTGCTCTATCGGACCGCAGCCTGTAATGAGTGCATCAACCGGGCTGACAAGCGCAGCGGGGTCTGCATCAACCAAACGTGCGCCGGGCTTCAAGCGCCTTGTGAAAAACTCATTCAATGTAGAATAGTCATGCAGCTGTTTCTCGGCTTCCTCTATAGCGATCCCGTACATACGAGCGAATCTTGGAATAAAGCGCCGGCTAGCGGGCGACTGGGCAAATCGACCGGTTATTCGCGAAATCCATTTGCGCGAGCTAAGCTCAGTCATGGATCGGAGCAGCCATTTGGTCATGCCGGTAGTTCACGTCCTCTCTGGATTAAACGGGGGTTTATCGTGGTGGTCTCCGACTAGTTTGACATATCGCGACTCATTTATCAATAGAGTTCCCTGGAAGCACGTTTAAGGGCGGAATATGTATGCAAATACTGTCATATGAGGTGATCGAATGACAGGCTTAATGCTCATTGGAGCGATTGTTGGGGGCTTTATTTTGGCGGTGCTTCGGGTCAAGTACGATAGTCTTCGAAAAATCATTGATGGGCTGGCGGTTCTGGCCTATCTGGGGTTCTTCAGTATTGCAGCGAACAGTGTGGCGAGGACATTGCTCGACGATACCGTTTTTATGACACAGGTGCATGAGGTGCTGCTGAGTCCGATTTTTCTGGGGAGCGGCGCTTATCTGGGACCGTATGGATTATGTATGCTACTGCAGCAATTGTGGAGCAGACACCGGTAAGTTGGATGCAGCGGAATCGTTGGAATGGGGCCTCTGTCGGAGTCAGCGAGCGAACCTTGTACGTATGATAGGAGAAGCAAGCTGTTGAAAGAGAGGCGGGCTTCGTTCATGGCTAGAGCTAGAGCCAAAATCGCATTTGTGACACCGGGTACGTATGTGCTGCCTTCTCAAAGCAGCAGCTCCGTGGAGCGCGTTGTAGAGAAGCTTGTGCCACTGCTTGTTCCTCGTGTGGAAGCCTATATATATGGGAGATCAAGCCGGTCGCTGGATAATAGGACGATGCTTGGCGGCGCGTCCGTGGTTCGATACCCGGCTCACAATAAACGGTTATATTTGAAGCGGGTGGGCCAATCCATTATGACTCACCAACCGGATTTACTCCAGATCGAGAATAGGCCTCATTATGCCTTGAAACTAAGAAGGCTGCGGCCGCAGAGTAAAATATGGCTGAATCTGCATTCCTCGACTTTTATCCGCAAACAAGCCATAAGCAGCGCGCTCCTTACCCGGAGTTTCCGAGCGGCTGATCGCATTATCGTGAATAGCGAGTATTTGAAAGAGGACGTAGCCGCTAGGGTGCCGGAATGTGCCGACAAGCTGCATGTCGTGTATCCCGGAGTCGATACGGAACGTTTTCAGTCGCAGTACTCTTTGACGGGGGCTTATCGCAGGGCTCAGCTGCGAACTGAACGCGGTTGGTCGGGCAGAAGCGTGATCTTGTTTATGGGCAGACTTCTTGCAATCAAAGGGGTCCACCATTTGCTGAAGCTCATGCCTAAGCTTGTGCAGCAGCATCCTTCGGCGCTTCTGGTTATTGTAGGCGGCGCGTTCTACGGTTCCAAGCGTACAACTGCTTATGTGAGGCAGCTGCGGCAGCTTGGTCGGAAGCTGAAGGGACATGTGCAGTTCGTGCCTTATGTACCATATTCCGAAGTGCCGAGCTGGTTCCTCGCAGCGGATGTCGCTGTGGTGCCGTCTGGGAAGCGGGAGGCGTTCGGCCTAGTGAATGTGGAAGCGATGTCCTGTGGGTTGCCTGTCGTCGCGACGCGTGCCGGCGGTATGAAGGAAATTATCGAGGACGGCGTCACCGGTTATTTGGTCAACCCGGACGATGTGGTGAATGAGATGCGGGAGCGTTTGCTGGAGCTTCTGCGCGATGATCAGCTGCGTATGCGGATGGGGCGACAAAGCCGGGAGCGAGTGGAGCAGCACTTTACATGGCAGCATTCGGCTGAGCGATGGCTGGAGTTGTTCCGAGACGCACAGGTGGAAGCCGATGATGGGAGTGCGGGGGACTGATTGACGAGATAGTTAAGAGCGGAAGATAAGGGCGGAAGATAAGAGCAGAAGATAAGAGCAGAAGATAAGAGCAAAAGATAAGAGCGAAGAAGATTAGAATGAGAGATAAAAACTGTAAAATAAAGGTTGAAAAATGTCGAACTCCAAAGTAAGATAGGAAGTAACCAAAGAGAGATGTAGTAGGCAGCAAAGAATAACGTTGCGTACGAATTTTATTAAGACGACATGCAGGAAGCACCTGCTTGCGGCTGATTATTCAGCTTGCGAGTAGGTGCTTTTTTTGTGCGATTGGTTGGATGAAATGGTAGAAAATGATAGATTTCTCTCGTCGAATTGTAGCGAAAAGTGGTAGAATATGTTAGTTCCAATAAAAGCTGCGTAGTCAAATTCAACTTAGAGGAGTGTTTGGAATGAAGATGTTTTATTCGCTTGTGGTTGTAATTATGTTGATGGTTATTTCTTTAGGTGTGATGGGGATTGTGCAGGCTAGTAATGAAAAAGCGGGCACGCCGCGAGTGGATAGACCGGGAGATAATGTGGTGGAAGATTAATAGGATTTAGTGATCTGATGAAAATATTAAGGGAGATGTTGTGACATGAAAAACAATCTAATTAGTTCGGCAATAGCTTTATCGTTGCTAGTACCTATGGGTGCAGTGAGTGCAGATGCGCGTTCGAAAGTTAAGATCGTGAAGCCGGATGTATCCATTGAGGTTCTATATAATGCCCGTAAAATTGCATTCGACGTGAAACCTAAGATGGTTGATGGTACCGTGTTGATTCCTGTTCGGTACGTGTCGGAGAAGTTGCAAGCGACTGTTACCCAAGAAGGCAGCACGATTCAGGTCTTGAAAGGAAGCAAGACGATTAAGCTTACGGTCGGATCAAACGAAGCGGTTATTAATGGGAATAGCGTAACATTAGCACAGCCGGCCATCGTTGAGAATGGGCGTACGCTTGTCCCGATTCGCGTGATTAGTGAGGGACTAGATGTTCCTGTTCGATGGGATGCAGTGGCACAGTTTGTATGGGTGGGGAATGAGGATATTCCGAACGTCGAGGATGTAGCGGATCTAGTGGATATTAAACCGTTTTTACCCTATTACAAGGGGAGAGAACTTTATCTCGATGTCTATCAGACAGGACAACGGGCTACGCAAGCCTATGTTTTAGAATATAGTGATTTTCCGTTTATTTTGAATGAATCTATTTATTATCGGTGGGATTTGACGAAGGACACTAGCGGTGTCCCTTATATCAAATCAACAACCACTCAAAGTGGCTCGATGGGGACAGGGCTCTTTTATCTCTCGGATGTTAATAAATTCCGCAACCGACCAGAACTTTTCAATTTCCGCGAGTCTATTGGAGCGTTTCGAATTCACTATTACTTTATTGAATCCAGAACGGATCTTGATTCACTAGGAGATAAAAATTGGGCGAATTTCACGCTCAAAGATGCTCAATATATTGGAATTAGCAGCTCCGTTGGATTGAATTCAGCTCCTATCGTTGTCAAAAATCCATTCAACTAAGGAGACACCATGAAGCGTATAACGAGTATCATCCTTATTGTTACTTTAATATTCAGCATGTTTATTAACCTAGCCCCAGAGAAAGCTAATGCCGCCCTTGGAGATAATGCGAGTGTTATGCCTGTCCTTGATTGCAATACTGCAGGTGAAGCGCGGTATTATGCTGTTGGATTCATGTATTATGAAACATGGAGTAAAAACGACGGAACGTGGGATTCGGCAGATCCCGATGCGCCTGGAAAAACAGTCACGTTTACACATCCATATACCTTCTCCTTTACTGGAAGAAAGGTTCGCGATGTAAAAGTGTACAACTTTAAATCTGCAACGGATATGGATTTATATCAGCGGTCTCGGGCAGGATCAGAGGACTACCCAGAATTCTCAAAATTCGTAAGTTCCAATATTGGAACTCCCATCAAAAGCAATGAAACGGGAAAAGGCACTTCGAGCATTTCTTTTACGGCTTCTGCTCCAGCGGCATTAAACTCTGCAGATGTTTACGACATGAATTTTTTATTTCATGATACCTATTGTCCAACTTGTACACTACTCACAAAAATCAACCGCTATTATCTTCCGATTCTATTCGAATTCCAGCTCGACGGCGTACTGGAAGTTCATCACTACACAACGTCTGGCACGAATATCGATGCGGCCTTTACCGATCAGACGAAAAACATGACACAAGGCCAAAGCCAGTCTATCAATCCTGGAACGGCAGCTGGCTACACGTATAACGGCTATAAGAAAAGTACCTTAAGCCCCCCAAGCGGGGGATCGATCATTACTGGAAGCCCACCTTCCTTTGTATACGATGGGAAATATGATCGATACTATCTCAATCTTTACTATGATCAAGAAACGTCAGATGGCAAAGCTCATGTGCGCCATGTCACGACTACCGGCCAGAGTCTCAGTTCTGTGTTTCCTGACAAAACCATTGATTTAACGAATGGCAATTCTTTTACTCCAACGCATCCTTCAGCAGCGGGGTATGACTATGAGGGTTATGTAAAAACTACAACAGGCACGCCGCCGACGAATTTTAGCAGCCTGACAGCAGGGGAATACAGCATTCCAACCTACAATAGCTCATCCTTTAAAACGCTATATTTGTACTATGTCTATGATGTAGTCAGTGCTGGTAAGATCCACGTTCGGCACATGGTTCGTAACAGTTCGTCCGAAACTTATGTGCAGCAGACCGATGAACTGATTCCAGTTACGACTTTGCCGCATTCTCAAGTGGTTTCCGACAATTCAGCTACATACGGAATTCTTCAAGGTAAGAATCTTTCTTATGTTGCGTATTCGAACACCGTAACAGCTGGTTCGAGCATCAGTGTAAATTTAACCTCTGCTCTGCCGGAAGCGTATGTAACATTCTTTTATGAGAAACCAAAGGATACCGGCCCTAATAATCCACCAACATTTCAAATTGGATTTGTTTATCCATATGCTCCAACCAAACCGCTGACCCAAGTCTTAGAGGGAACGGTGCTCGATCTCATCTATATTGATGATCCATCAATCCCAACGCCCTTTGATCCAGATGGTGACCTTTTGACTTTCTTGGGCTTCGATTTTGCTGCAGGAAATGCATTTGTGCAGTCGATTCCATCGAAGAGCGTTGAATTTAATGACGGCCAGCATACATTGACTATGGACAAGCTCGGATCACACCGTGTGTGCGCACAGATGCGAGACGAGCATGGGGCTACGACAACAGCTTGTACAACCATTCAAGTCGTGCCGCCAAATCCAGTCCCGATCATCGATGGACCTTTAGAGGTTGTAGAGGGAAGGCCGCTGTCGAGTCCATTTGGTTCCACTCATAGTTACAGTCCCATTGCTGGCCGATCCATCGACCATGCAAGAGACGAGTGGACGAACAAAAAGACAATCTACACAACGCCTGGTACTGAAATTATTTCACTGCACGTTTATGATTCGATTGGATTGAAATCATTAGCTCCTGCCCAGCACACGTTGACAGTAAAGCCTGACTTGCCCCCAGATGTGACGATCACCGGCCCTTTGAAGCTGCTTAGAAACGTCACAGGCAACTATTCAATCGATATATTCAGTATCGACGGTGACACGATCGTGTCCAAGCAAATTAAAGAGCGTTACGATAAAGACAATGATGGTAACTTTGTTGAAGAAACCCCTGTCACCATAAACTACGGGACTGGGAAAATAGATCTTAAATACTTAACCGTTGGGAAGCGTCAAATTGAAGCCTGCGGAACAGAAGACTGGGGGAAAAGCGCCTGTGAATCCATCATCATAGACGTTCTTAATGATGCTCCATTTGTTTCGTTTGAGATGAAAGGCGAAAATTCTTCTCCGCCTATGTATGGGATGACGTACAAATTAAGGCCAAGTGATCTAGTATCTTCAACGTGGAAGAATATAAGTCCAGTGAAGCGATGGATCTGGGATAGTGAAGAAAACTCGCTGTCTAGTGTGGTCTCATACGGATTTAACCTTTGGAGAGGGCCTTCAAAAACAGGAATAACGGTTAGTCCCATGGTGGATCAAAGTGAGAGTACAGTCTTGTTTGATGATTACAAGATGGTTGTGGTTCCAAACAGCGCTAAATATGATCACGATATACAGATTTATAAAGGTTCGACTCTGCTGCGCACCTATCCGCAAATAAGTGTAGCCGAAATCGATCGAAGTTCAGAGTTGGTCTATGTTTTAGACGCGAGCTACGATTACCTTTATACCTTTACACAGTTGGCACTAGGACAGACTCCAGAACTAAAGATTAGTAATCCTACTTCTGGCTGGGGTGTTGCGGGAAGTGACCATTTCATTATTGGCACCCATTCTTTGTTGGCTAACAAGCCCATTAAATTTAACCTGGATTACAAAAAGGTATACACGACCAGAAACTTCCCGCAAATGTCCTTTAGTGGGCAAGATGCATCTGAAAATTTTCCATTCTCATCATCGTATACATTAAACTCCACAACAAATTTCACAGAAGATTTACCGGCTGGGGTGTTTTATGTTCCTACGGGAAAAGCACATGAGGGAGTGTCTATATCTCCATTAGGTTATGATGCAAACGGAAATGTTTACTATGAGTCTTTCGATAAGTGGTCTAGAACGCCATCGCAAGGATCTTCATCGAGTATGACTTTCTATGAGCTGGCATTGACTAAACTCGATGGCAAGACAGGAAAACCCATCTATACCATTAAGGATGGTACAATGTATGATTCTCAATTTGGGGGGTACAGTCGTAGTAATGGTTATAGTTTTGGAGGAAAGCTAGCCAGTAGTTTCGATGGCAGTAAGATTGGCTATATCGTCCGTTATAGCGGTACGCATAACTTAATCACTAGAAAGGCAAGCGATGGCAGCCTGCTTCTTTCCAAAGCTTTAACTGCAACTGACTTCATTATTGGATCATACAAAGACTACATTATTGTTCAAGCTGCTAATGAGATTCGCGCATATAAATTTAGCGATCTGTCACTTGCATGGACGACAACGGGAAGGATAAACGATGTTAAAGTCACGCCAAATGGATATATGTATGGCACCTATGATACACAGGTTCTTCAATTAGATTTAGAATCCGGTCAGTTAACGACACTTGCTACTATGGGAGCGTATATCTATTCTTTATCAACTTTAAAGGATGGACAACTAGACGTTGAATCAGGGTATAAAAGTCATTACCTTCTGGCATCTTCAACAATACTTGGTAGACATTATGATTCATACGGGCAGTTCTATAGCGATATGCTGCCAAAAGAGGATGATTTCTCATTAGGGTTTAAGATGAAATACAATTTCAAATTTCAAGACACCGATATATCATCTGGATTTTCATTCCGCATGGTAGATAAAGATAATATGTATCGGGTTGAAGCTTCTAATGATACCGTGCGTTTGGTGAAAATCGAAGATGGAACGAGAACGGTTTTATCGCAAGCTGCGTTCATCATGCGATCGGGGACGTACACTGCATTTACGGTTAAAGCATTGGCCGACAACATTAAAATTTATGTCAACGGTACTCCATTAATCGATGTAGAAGATCGTACATTTACTGAAGGCATGTATTGCCCCTATGGTAATACTGAATTAACGGAATTTAAGGATATGGAGCTTACGGAAATCACCATTAACAAGTCCTTGATGCTCAATACGGCTTTGGTTGGAGATAACGTATTCTACTCCCTAACCAATTTCGATACGGAGAATGACCCTTTAATCGATGCTAAGACGAAGTGGACGTATAACAAAGTAGCTGAGAAGTTCTTAGATGCAGGTGACGGTAAGTCCGGTCCTTCGAACTTATCAGGAAAAACGTTTACTACACCTAAATCTCCGTTTGATAAAATTGGCCTTTATGATGTGAGCTATACAACGCTTGATGATCCTAACGCTGCTCATTTATTCCCTGATATGACATTCAATGATTATCGAAAGGAATCAAACACGTACAGCACTCAAATCATTGTTCATCGCAGACCGATTTCAAACTTTGCACTTTCCACCAATGCGGATGGAACAATAAAGTGGACAGACTCCAGTTACGATCCAGACCGATATTTAAGTGCAACTAACTACTCTACAGAGGCTACAGGCATTGACTATAAAGTGACCAAAGGTGTTATGGAAAAGTCTTTTTACTACATTACGCCAAGTGGAACTATGGTCAATCAGAAACTCGTTGCACCTCAGGAGCTAGGGAAATATGAAGTGGGTATGAGTGTGAGGGACGAGTATCAAGCGTGGAGTACCTATTATGTGGTCACCATCACTATAACTAAACTCGCAGGAGCAAATGACCCGCCGATACCTGGCTTTACCACTACACCAGTAACTACCTATCGCGGGGTTGCGATCACAGTTGACTCAACAGCAAGTGATAAAGAGGATGGAGGGCGTGAAAATCTTCCTCATCAGTATTACATCTTGAGTCAAAGCACGGGAGTCGAAAGCTTCCAGAGCACGGTAAGGACGACATGGACCAAAACATTCAACACCTTGGGTACATTCAGTATCAGACAAGTCGTCTCCGATTTTCTTGGACAGGAAGCGCAAATAAGTAAAGATGTTCAGATTATCAATCGGAAGCCGGTTGCGGATATTTATATTCCAAGCAGTACGGATCAAAACAATCCGACTAAGATTACTGTTGTTCGCCCAACCTTTAAATGGAATTATGGAGATCCGGACGACGATCCACAGACCAAGTACCAACTCAAGATATATCGTTATGGTGGCATCTTAGAGAAAGATTCCGGGGTTCAGAGCGGCGCGCTCCTAAACTGGACAACTGATACGGATTTACCGGATAAGGTAAATATGTACGTGATCGTCCGCGTGTTCGACGGGTATGACTGGAGTGCTTATAGCTCGCCTAAATACTTCTACATTGAAACGAACCAGCCGCCTACCGCGGATTTTGACTGGCTGCCTAAACCCGTCTATGAAGGTGATGCTATTACGCTGACACATGTAATTGCAGATCCGGATAAGGATTATTTGGATGTGCAGTACTCCATAACGGACCCGGCCGGAGGCAGTCAGACGTACAATTACAACGGAGACCATCCTTACTCCACTTCAGGTCCGAGCTTCAGAGGTGTACTGCCAGGAGTTTATACTGCTCAGCTTACCGTTTCTGATGGGAAAGCCCCACCGGTCATCGTTCGTAAAACTATCACTGTGCTGCCGCTGTCGGTTTGCGGGCAAGTGAAGCATACGGAACTATGGGATGAACGCCGTCAGGAAAGTAATCTGGCGGTTAGCGGCAACGCGAATAGTCCACGAGCCTACTCGGTGTATTGGGCGGGGGAGAAATTTATGTTGTCTGGGGCAACGACTGCTACCGGAACCGCGACGAATGCTAATCAAGTGATGGTTACGATGAATGGGATAACGGTTAATCTTAATCCGGCCTATGCAGCGAAAACCTCTTGGACAGGAGAGATGTGGGAGGAGAGCTTTGAGGAACTAGATGATGGACCGCTGACATTCACGTTCAAAGCCTTCTACAATAATGGTACAGTCAAGACATCGAATGTGACGATCACGATTGCCGGCGATGTGCAACATACGGTCGGTGTTCATCGCGTGCAGTAGGTGTAATCTTGCAGTCAGAATAAGTGCAATCGAGCAATAGGTGTTGTTATGTAAAAAGTGCAAAGGATTAGGACAAGGCTGCTCCTTCTTGGGAGCAGCTTTTTCGCGCCTGCAATCTATGCAAGAGAACATGTTTCACCTCGCTGTCGACCAGGTCCTGTCGTTTTCACACAACATATTATTCCGAACGTTTTCAAGGCATTGGCCACCGTTTACAAATAATTTGACCTTTGACCATGTGACCAGCCCATGGGTGAATGCATATGATACCTATGACATTTGAGGTGGAAGAAGGAGAGGGCTATGGCGAAGAGCAGCAAAGGAAAAAGCCCCAAAGGGCGGAAGCCGTTATTTTATGTGGATAATCCGAACGCGTCGGAGTTGAAATGGCTCGAGGAATTGAAGAAGAAAAAGCCGACATCGGCGAAAACGGAAGAGAAAATGGTTCAAGTGAATGCAGCAGCACCTGTGCTGGAATCTCCGGAAGAGGTTACACAGCAGGTGGAGTCGGAGCAGCAGCCTCCTCAGCAAGAGGTTGAAGTTACCGCCGTGCAGGAAGCTTCGGAGGTCGTGGAACTTCAAGTGCCGCAACCGGAGCTAATTGTGGCTGCCTCGGAAGAGCCGGTCGCACAGATTCCACATACACAAACAGAAGAAGAACTACAGGCTTTGACGGAAGAAATTGAGCGGCTGGCCCGCGAGAACGAAGAAGCAGAGCGGCTTCATATGGAGCAAATGGAAGAGCTGTTGAAACAGGAGCTCTTGCGCAAAGAGGCGCTGGTGGCTGAGAAGCGTATGCCGGATTCACCGCTTCCTTTCATACACACCGATGACATCGCAGACAATGCCATTACATCGAATAAATTGGCATTTGGTTCTGTTGACTCCGATCGGATTAAACAGAGTGCGGTCATTACGAACACGATTGCCGATTTTGCGGTGGAAAGTATCAAAATTGCCAATGGTGCCATCATTTCGTCCAAAATCGCATCGGAATCCATCACGGGCGACCATTTGACGAAGAATGCCATCTCAGGCACTAAAATTCGCGACCGTTCCATAACTGGCGATAAGCTGCGCGACAACAGCATTACGTCGGAGAAGCTGGCTGACCGGACAATTAGCGCCGATAAGCTTGCGGAAGGGTCCATTGAAGCGAAACATTTGAAGCCGCTCATCGTTACATCGGAGCTGCTAGAAGATCAAACGATTACATCCAGCAAAATCAAAAGTGCTGCGATCCGCACCGAAAATATTGCAAATGAAGCCGTCTCGACCTCCAAGCTCGCGGAAGGCTCCATAACCCGCTCGAAGCTGCGCGATGGCTCGATCACAGGTGAGAAGATCAGCATTGGAGCGATCGACTCCTCGCATCTTCAACCCGGACTGTTGCTTGCGGAGCATGTAGCCCCGCGCGTGCTGTTAGGGAAACATTTGGCGCTGGGCGAAATTACAGCTACCCATTTGGTCGAAGGCGCAGTCGGCACCAGAGAGCTGAAGGCTGGTTCCGTAACGTCTGAATCCATCGCCCACGGAGCAGTCAGCTCGAAGGAGCTGCAAGATGGCGCTGTGAAGTCGCAGCATATCGCTCCCGCTGAAATCGGCACCGAGCATGTGCAGGATTATGCAATCTCATCTCCCAAAATTGCGGACCTGTCGATTTCCACGATTAAACTCGTCGATCATGCGGTTACAGCATCCAAGATCGCGGATCATAGCATTACGGCAAGTAAGCTGACTGACGATGCGGTACACGGCAAACACCTCAGCAGACTCAGCATCAGCGGCGACAAAATGTTATCCGACACGATCGAAGAACGCCACCTGGCGGAGAACTCGGTCGGTTCGAAGCAGTTGATTGATGACAGTGTAGCTACCGGTCATCTGACCAACGGTTCCGTCACAGATAAGAAGCTTGCGGCCCTGTCGGTGAAGCAGGTTCATATCAGCGCTGCTGCTGTCGGTCAAGTACAGCTGCAAGATGCATCGGTCAGCGAGCAGAAACTTATCGATGGCAGCGTAAGCAGTGCTAAGCTGGCTGAGCTGTCTATTCAGACTAAACATCTGGCGGATGAGTCCATTACGTTTGACAAAATCGCTCCGGAAGCGGTTCGCGCCTTCCATCTCTCGCCGGGAACGGTAACGGAAGAAGCGATCTCGCCGGAATCGGTCTCCTCCCAGCATTTGCAGCCGGGGCTTATCGAAGCGTATCACATCAGCGAAGGCGCGATTGAAACGAACGCGCTTCAAGATGGTGCAGTGAAATCCATTAAGCTGGCGACCGGCTCCGTATCGGAGCGGCATTTGGCGGCGGGCTCGATTCACTCTCACCATTTGGCAGATCATATCGTGAATTCCCTTAAGCTTTCGCCGGAAAGTGTTTCTACGGATAAACTGACGGATTGCGCGGTGACATCGAGCAAGCTGGCGGACAGCAGCGTAACGACTGCAAAGCTGGTAAACGGTTCGGTTACGGGAGATCAGTTGGCTTTTGGCTCCGTTACGCGTAAGCATCTGGCAAAAGGGGCAATCGATGCCGAGCATCTTGCGAAGGGCATTATCGGCGAACGTCATTTGTCCGCTGGTGTTATAGGCAGCGATGCGCTTGCACAAGGTGCGGTTACGGGCGATAAGCTTTCGCTCGGATCCATTAACGGCGGCCATCTTGGCAGCGAGTCAGTCAGCAGCAAGCATTTGGCAGAGCAATCCGTTTACGGCGCGCATCTTGCACCGGAGAGCGTTCGTGATGTTCATTTGAGCAACGATTCGGTAACCGCAGCAAAGCTGAGCGAAGGCAGTGTTGCGGGCTATCATTTGCAAAATGAAGCGGTAAGCTCCAGAGCAATTGAGCCTTCCGCGATTCATGGCCAGCACGTGGCGGCATCGGCGATTGATTCCAATCATATCGCAGAATCCTCGGTTGGCAGCATGCATCTCAAAATCGACAGCGTCCTGCAGCTTCATATGTCTGAGGAGTCTGTCGGTACGGATCAGCTTTGCGATGAAGCGGTAACAAGCTCGAAGCTTTCATCATTGTCTGTGCATGGCGATCACATTCAGCTGGAGACTATTGCGGGCAAACACTTGAAGGCAGAAGTCATTCAAGGGTATCACATCCGTAAAGGGTCGATCTCCCAAGCGCATCTGGCATCGGAGTTTTACACGTTTGATAAAGCCCCGGATGGCATCATCCATGGTATCAAAATCAAACGCGGTACCATCAGCAACGATACGCTGAGCGATGGAGCTGTCAGCAGCGCGAAGATCGCAAGCGGAGCGGTTGGGTCTGAAGCGATCGGCACATCGGCAGTCGGCGAAGGCCATTTGCAGCCGGGAGCGGTAACGCTTAGCAAAATTGCGCCGAAATCGATTGCCAGTGCGCATCTGACGGCAGGCGCTGTCGGAAGCGAAGCGCTGGGCGAAGGCGCGGTGATCAGCTCGAAGCTGGCAAACGGCGCAGTCGGCTCGGATGCGTTAAGCGAAGGCGCGGTCGAAAGCTCGCACCTAGCTAACGGTGCGGTTGGTACGGAAGCGCTGAGCGACAACTCGGTTACGAGCGAGAAGCTGGCTAAAGGAGCAGTTGGCGCGAAAGCGATCAGCGACGGAGCGATAACAAGCGTGAAGCTTGCGCATGGAGCAGTGAACACGGATGCGCTTGGCAACAGCGTCATTACAAGCGCGAAGCTGGCGCTCGGAGCTGTAGGATCGAAAGCGCTCGGTGACGGCGTGGTAACAAGCGCGAAGCTTTCGAGCGGAGCAGTCGGCACGGATGCGATCGGCGATGGTGTGGTAACAAGCGCGAAGCTGTCGAGCGGAGCGGTTAGCACAGAAGCACTTAGCGATAGCTCAGTGACAGGCGTGAAGCTGGCGAACGGTGCAGTTGGCACGAAGGTGCTAAGCGACGGAGCGGTTACAACCGCGAAATTGGCACTGGGGGCAGTGAGCACGGAAGCGCTCAGCGATAGCGCAGTGACAAGCGAGAAGCTCGGAATAAGTGCGGTAAGTACGCAAGCGATCAGCGATGGAGCGGTAACAAGTGCGAAGCTTGCGCTCGGATCGGTTAGCACGGAAGCACTGATTGATGGCTCAGTGACCGGCGAGAAGCTGGCTAGCGGAGCTGTAAGCGCAGATGCGCTGGGCGACAACGCGGTAACGAGCACGAAGTTGGCACTCGGTTCGGTCGGCACGGATGTACTCGCCGATAACGCAGTAACCAGCGCGAAGCTGGCCAAAGGAGCCGTAAGTGCTGAAGCGCTGGGCAACAGTTCGGTAACCAGCGCGAAGCTGTCAAGTGGGTCAGTCGGCACAGAAGCGCTTGGCGATAATGCGGTAACAAGTGCAAAGCTGGCAAGCGAATCGGTCGGTACGGCAGCGCTTATTGATAGCTCAGTGACCAGTGCGAAACTGGCAAGCGGAGCAGTCGGCACGGAATCACTCAGCGATAGTTCGGTGACAAAAGCGAAGCTCTCAAGCGGAGCAGTTGGCACAGATGCGCTCGGCGATAACGCGGTAACAAGCGCGAAACTGTCCGGCGGATCGGTCGGCACGGCAGCACTCGGTGATAGCGCGGTAACGAGCGCGAAACTGGCAAACGGAGCAGTCGGCACGGCAGCACTCGGCGACAGCGTGGTAACAAGCGAGAAGCTCGTAAGCGGAGCAGTCGGCACAGAAGCGCTGAGCGATAACGCGGTGACAAGCGCGAAGCTGTCGATCGACTCGGTCGGTACGGAAGCGCTCATCGATAGCGCGGTAACAAGTGCGAAGCTAGCGCTTGGTTCGGTCGGCACAGCGGCACTCAGCGATAACGCAGTAACAAGCACGAAGCTGGCAGGCGGAGCGGTAAGTACGAAAGTGCTGTGTGACGGAGCGGTAACGAGTGAGAAGCTCTCAAGCGGAGCCGTTGGCTCGGAAGCACTCAGCGACCACGCGGTAACAAGTGTGAAACTGGCGAGCAGCGCGGTCGGCACGGAAGCACTCAGCGACAGCGCGGTAACGAGTGAGAAGCTGGCAACCGGAGCAGTCGGCACGAATACCATCGTCGACGCAGCCGTAACAAGCGAGAAACTGGCTGGCGGAGCAGTCATTACGGAAACGCTCGGCGATCATGCGGTAACGAGTGAGAAGCTGGCACTCGGGTCGGTTGGCACTGACGCGCTTAGCGACAGCTCCGTAACGAGCACGAAGCTCGCACTCGGCGTAGTGGGCGAAAGCCATCTGCAGCACGGGGCCGTAACCTCGAACATTATTGCGCACAAAGCCATAGGCTCAGCGCATTATGCAGTTGGTTCCGTTGGCAGCGAGGCGCTTAGTGATGGAGCTGTCAGCGGCAACAAGCTGGCTAACGGCGCAGTAGGCGAGAACCAGCTGCAAGCCGGTTCGGTTACGCTAAGCAAGATTGCAGCACGTTCCATTACCACGTCGCATCTTATCCCGGGCTCTATCGAAAGTGCAGCTTTATGCAACGGTTCGGTGACCACGGAAAAGCTGGCAGTAGGCGCAGTTGGCACAGAAGCACTCGCTGATGGGTCAATTACGGCCGAGAAGCTTGCACCTGGAGTGCTTGCACCTACTCAGCAAACCTTGTCAAATGACTGCATCGAGGAAGGGCACATCGCCAATGGCGCAGTAAACACAGCTAAGCTTGCAGATGGCGCGGTACAATCCAGCAAGCTGGAGGACGGATCGGTAACAACCGAGAAGCTCGCTGAAGGCGCAGTAAACACAGCTAAGCTTGCAGATGGCGCGGTACAATCCAGCAAGCTGGAGGACGGATCGGTAACAACCGAGAAGCTCGCTGAAGGCGCAGTAAACGCGGCTAAG
>NZ_JBXENW010000012.1:0-199690 GCF_059383835.1 Paenibacillus sp. J22R98 | reverse complement strand
TAACTCTAGTTGCCAACGCAAAAACACCTCCAAGTTGTCCTCCACATCTTACGACATGGGGTCTTTCACTTGAAGGTGTTTTAATTTGTCTCACGTTATGGGGTCAGTCCCGAGGTCCTGACGGTTTTTTTGTTGTGTTATTTGCTCGCGGGCACAGATACGGTTGCATCCTTGCCGGCATCCGTATACTTCCGAATAATCGAAACTTCAACGCGGCGGTTCTTGGCGCGTCCAACGTTCGATGTGTTCTGCGCAATTGGGCGATACTCGCCGAAGCCGATGGTGCTAAAGAGATGCGGTTCAAGCTTCTTATTCAGAAGCAGGATGTCCATGAAGCGAATCGCCCGCATGGAGCTCAGCTCCCAGTTCGATTCGAATTCTTTATTGTTGATCGGTACATTATCGGTATGGCCGGATACTTTCACTTCATAATCCGGATACTTCTGCAGCATGTTAGAAATTTCTACGGCCAGCTTGCGCGATTCCGGCTTGACCTTCGCACTGCCCGGTGCGAACAGGGAGCTGTCGGAAATCGTAATGGTCAGCTGGGATTGGTTGAGCTTCGTGTCTAACTGCGTAGTCAGGCCATTCGTCTTAATGTACTGGTCTACTTGTTTCTTGAGCTTCTCGAGGTCTTCTTGCTCTTTCTGCTTCAGAGCCTCAATGTCTTTCTTCTGCATATCTTGATTGGCCTCGCGGCGTCTGGTTTCAGTAGCGTCTTCAAACTGATTGGCGTTGCTGATGACCGCTGATTGCTCCAGTACGCCAATACCGCTGCTGAACGCGATATTGAAGGCTTTGCTCATATCTTGAAATTTCTTCGAATCGGTTGAACTCATCGCATACAATACGATAAATAAGGCGAGTAATAGGGTAAGGAGATCGGCATACGGAATTAGCCAGGTTTCATCGGCATGTTCCTCGTGATGTTCACTTTTATGCTTTTTGCTCAACGGCCTCTGCTCCCTTCTGACTCAGTTTAATCCGTTCGGTCGGTGTCAAGAAGACCGAGAGCTTCTGGTTAATCGCGATGGTGGAAACACCGGATTGAATGGAGAGCAGGCCTTCAACCATCATGAGGCGCAGTTCAACCTCACGTTTGGAAAGACGCTTGAGCTTATTGGCAATGGGGTGCCATAATACATAACCGGTGAATATACCTAGAAGTGTAGCAACAAACGCGGCTGCGATCGCATGGGCGAGCTTCTCCATGTCGCTCATATCGGCAAGTGCCGCGATGAGGCCGATTACGGCGCCGAGAACCCCCAGCGTAGGTGCATACATGCCGGCTTGGGAGAAAATAAGAGCTCCCGCACGGTGGCGTTCTTCGGTAGCGGCAATATCCTCGAGCAGCACATCGCGTACGAGATCTTGGTCGTTACCGTCTATGATCATTCTCATGCCGTTACGAAGGAACATATCTTGGATGTCGTCTACTTTGGACTCCAGTGCAAGAAGACCCTCGCGGCGTGTGATTGTTGCCCATTCCATGAAGAGGGCGATTACTTCTTCGCGTGGCAGCAGGTTCTGCACAGTGAAGATCATTTTGATCAATTTCGGGAATTTCTTCAGTTCGTTCAGTGGGAAACCGATGAAGAGTGACGCTGCGGTTCCGACAATGATAATCAAAAATGCAGCGGGGTTCACTAGATTGTGGATCGGGGCGCCTTTCAGCGTCATACCGACAAGAACGGCGATGAGGCCGAGTGCGATACCAATTACAGTAGATTTTTCCATGACACACCTCGTCTAATAAGATAATAAGGACATTGTAGACCGACCTAATCGGTTATGCCCCAGAGAACGGGAGACAGCTTCAGACAATCTGATGTGTCAGACTGACAAAATGAAAAGAAATTAGGGCAACTCTATCTCTATTTATTATCGTCAGAATGAGCGCTCAGATTAGAGCAAAATGGATGTTTTAGCAGTTTTCATCCGATTTCGTGTAAAATGAAGACATAAGAGGCGAGAATAAGAGACGAAAGTGGGGCAATTGGAAATGGGAGTAAAACATGCAAGGGAATACAGCGATATTCTGGGCGAGCTGGCTGAGGCGATGCATTCCATCGGGGACGGCTATTTGTTCTTCGAAATGGAGACAGCCGATTGGGAGGAGCTGGAGGAAGCGCAGCGTAAAGAGTTAATGGAGGCGCTCGCAGATGACGTGTTCTATGCGCTGGGTGAGGAGCCTGTCCTACATGTAGGCGGAGGTGTCGTGGCCTACCGGCCCAAGCATCACATTATTGAAGTGTCGGTGGATCAGAAGGAAATTCGAATTATCCGATTAATCTGAGGTTGATTCTTCGTTACAGGGGAGGTGCGCCTATTGGGTAAAATGGAGAAAATGCAATCCGAAGCGGCAGACGAAGCCATTGCAGCACTTCCCGGCTGGTCGCGTCAGGATGAGAAATGGATGCAAGGAAGCTACCGGTTCGGCACTTTCGTAGAGGCGATTGCTTTCGTGGGGAAGGTTGCTGAAATTGCGGAGGCGATGAATCATCATCCGTTCATTGGCATTGACTACAAGAAAGTAACGCTGCGTTTGACGACTTGGCATGCGGGGGGCTTGACGGAGCTCGATATGCAGTCGGCAGCACGTTATAATGAAGTTTATCGGACGTCGATTCCCGGGAACGGGTAATCGGCGTTTTTTTTTGCGTTGCAATTATCCTTTTACTGGGTGATCTGTAAGTGATGTGGGTGAAGACTTTACAAGCAATTGCGGCTACTTTACAATAGGTGCAACTAGTTATGTGAGAAAATGTGACATCATATTCCAAGATTCGGGGAGCTACGGTGATGGCGGAAGCGCAGCGCATGCAATATGGCTTGCATGAGGATATATACAAGGATATGATCAGTCGACTTGTTCCTTATTATCAGCCGATTCTCGCGCTTGATACGAGGCGTATAATGGGCTATGAGGCGCTTGGTCGTATTCGAGTGGGTGAGGGTGTACGGAGTATCGGGCCTTTCTTCGCGGATAAGACGGTGCCGATGGCGGAGCAGATTCGGGTGGATCGGAATTTGCGGGAGCAAGCGCTGATGAAGTTTGCGGCAGGTGATCCGGAGCACGGGAAGCTGTTCATTAACTTGAAACCTTCTTGGATCTATCAGACCTATGTGGCAACAGGGGAGCTTCCGACACTGCAGCTGCTTGATAAATATAAGATCGACCCGCGGCGAGTCGTCATTGAGATTACGGAAGAGTCGTTTCTCGGGCCAATGGAGCAGCTGCGTGCAGTCGTGGATTTGTATAGGGATTATGGCTGCCTAATTGCGATTGATGATGTGGGCAGCGGGTTTAGCAGCATTGACCGGATCGCCCAAATTCAGCCGCATATCCTGAAGATCGATATCCATATGCTCCAGAAGAGCGAATGCCACAGCGGTTACTACGGCGTCATGCGTTCGTTCTCCACGCTGGCGGATCAAATCGGCGCTTCCTTGTTGGTGGAGGGTGTGGAAACGGAGCAAGACCTGCAGCGGGCGATTGAGATCGGTGCGCGTTATGTGCAGGGGTATCTGTTCTCGCCTGCGGCGGCTGCTTTCCGGCCGGCACTGTCATTCGCAGGGCTTCTTGAAGCGGGGCTGAATCGGAGCAGGGCACGATTACTGCATGTGGAGCGGCATTGGAGTGCGGAAGCGGAGCGGCTGCAGATAGCGGTTGATCAGGTATGGGAGAAGAGAGTCGCCAGCCGTGGGGACGATGCAGGTGATGACTTAATTGAAGAGCTGTTGGACGGCTTGGCAGACTCTCCTTGCATTCGCCTCTATCTATGCAGCAAGGACGGCATTCAGGTGAGCGCTAACTATCAACGGATCAGCGATGGCGGGTGGAGTAAAGAGCCCCATTATCGCGGGCATAATTGGAGCTGGCGGCCTTATTTTATCCCGTTATCCGCTCAGTTCGCAGATCGGCCTCAAGCGATGGTTTCGCAGACGTATACGGATCTTGATTCCTTCGACCGCATTCGGACGATATCCGTACCGGTAGGCGGCAGCTGTATTCTGTTTCTGGATGCGGCCGAGCTTGAAGGCGAACGCTAAATAGAAAAGAGCCCACCCCGCGCATGAGGCGCTTGGGACGGGCTCTTATTTTGTCCAGACGATTGAATATCCGCGTGGGTGCGGAAAGGGGGACGTTAGTCTTCTGCCGACACTTTGGAGAAGAAGGATAGGCTGTACAGAGCAGCTACCCCAACAATAATGTACACGATCTTGGCCCCTACGGAATCTGACCCGTCAAAAACTTCTGAAACGACATCATACTCAAATAGCCCTATCGCCAACCAGTTCAGGCCGCCGAGAATTAGGACTAATAAGCTGACGATGTTCAAAACTTTCATTGGACCCGCCTCCTTTAAAAGTAATGACTCGTGACACTACTACGGATATGCGGCTGCGGGAGCTTTTAGCACGATAAAAAAGAAAGCGCTGACCGTCTGGGGCCGCGCTGTGGTAATAGTGGGATGTTGTTAGGGCATGTAGCACATGCAGTGAACGTCGACCGGTCCAGTAGCTGTTTGCTTGGCATACGTATCGGTAATGATGAATCCTGTGCGCTCGTAAGTGCGAATGGCGCGTGTATTCCAGACATGGACTTCAAGGTCGATTTCGTCGTTTGGCGCGCGGTGAATGGCTTCTGCTACTATGGCTTGTACGAGTGGAATACCGAGTCCTCGGCCGCATAAATCCGGTCGTAATCCGAGTCCGATGCGTGTTACACCCAGCAGGGGAAAGAACTGCGCGAAGCCGACTAAGCGGCCGCCTTCGTTCGTCACCGCGGCATATTGCTGCTTCCGGATATAGGCGTCGCCAAACTCGATGCCGAGCTGCTGCATGACTTCCCAGGTGGACCAATTGTAGAAATCGTAGGGCGGTTCGTAGCGCCAGGTACTGAGCTCTTCGGCTAATGCGTCGGATAGCGGCACAACGTTGAAGTGGGATTCGGCAGGCAGGGCTTGGTCAGTGGAAGCGGTCATATATAGGGACTCCTCACGGCGGAATAATCACAGATGGTGGACCCCTATATCGTAGCAGAATTGACGAAGCGGTGGAAGCGGGAGTGGAATCATGTATAATTTAAGGTACTGGAATCTAATTGATGAGAATAAGGAAGGCGGCTAATAGGATGAAAAATATTGTATCGCTCAAATGGTTGCTCGCTCGTATGTATGAATCGGATATCGTGATCGTCGACTGCCGCTTCCAACTGGGCAAGCCGGAGTCCGGCCGTGAGGCTTATAACGAGTCGCATATCCCGGGTGCGGTTTATTTGGATCTGGAGAAGGATCTGTCTTCGGCGATTACGGAGCATGGTGGTCGCCATCCGCTTCCGGACATTGCCGAGCTGACAGGCACGCTTAGCCGAGCAGGCATTGGCAATGCTTCGCGCGTTATTGCCTATGACGATCAAGGCGGAGCCATGGCATCGCGTCTATGGTGGCTGCTAAAGTACCTGGGTCATGAGCAGGTGTTTGTGCTGGATGAAGGGTTCACAGCTTGGCAAAAGGCTGGTTTCCCGGTATCGGCAGATCAGAAGGTGCTCATTCCGAGTCCATTCTTCGCGACGGTGCAGCATAACATGCTGGTTGAAGTTGACGAAGTGCAAGAGAAGCTGGGCAAAGCCGGCGTGACGCTTATCGATTCGCGCGAAGGCGCGCGTTATCGTGGCGAGGTGGAGCCGATTGACCGCGTGGCCGGTCATATTCCGGGCGCGATTAACCGCTTCTGGGCGGAAGGCCGCGGCGCGGACGGTCAGTGGAAGAGCGCCGAGGAGCAGGCGGCGAGGTTCGAAGGACTGGCAAAGGACGGGGAGACGATTGTATACTGCGGCTCGGGCGTGACGGCTTGTCCGAATGTGCTGGCATTGCAGGAAGCGGGCTTCACAAATGTGAGGTTGTATGCGGGGAGCTGGAGTGATTGGATTTCGTATGAGGGGAATCAGATTGCGACTGGGGAAGAGTAAGGCATAATAGTATGTAGATAGTAAATACATCGCCAAGTGGCTTACACGCCCTAGCGATGTATTTTTATGCCTCGAAGTCAACACGCGCTATTTGAAGGTTTATTCATACTTTTCTTGATAACCTAGAATTCTGGCGAGGGGGGCAAGGATTGTGAAAATGATTTTTTGGATATACCAAGGCGGATTAACCACCTGAATTGCATTTTGATAATATAATGCGGGACGTGACATGCGAACCAAATTAGGGGTCCCTCTCTTATTAAGTTTGCCGTCTCTTGCCCATGCGAAATAGGTTTTAAAAAATTCATCCGTATTCAATGCAGGTGAAAATCTTTGAATCGTATGTGCCTCTGTAGCATCTTCATTCCAAAAACGATGAGGTACCCCAACAGGAATCTCGATGGAATCGCCAGGACCTAATACTTGAGTTTTTCCGTCGACTTCAAAATGAACTTTTCCGGAAATAACCTCACAGGAGCTTTTTTGTTTGGGATGAATATGTATTGGCTCTCTTTCCGTTGACGGTGGATTAAAGGTTTCAATTTCTAATAAGGATCCATTCGATTCCTTTCCCGTTATGCGAAAATACATTCTTTGTCCGGTAAAGGGATTTGTAATGTGAGCATCAGGCCTTGTCATCGTTAACCTCCTTGGCTCAATTAATTTGCTATATAATCCCATGATATTTCATGCAGAATGGAAAAGGTTGTAGAAAATCATTTTTTAATATAAATATTACAATTTCTCAACCTCAGAGCACGGCGAGAGTGATGCCGTTGCTCTGTTTTTTTTAATAATAGTTGCAATAGCATTCTATATGGCATATGATGAAATTAGTTGCAATAGCATTCTATTTGGAGAGGAGGAGTGAAATTGAGCGACGAACATTGGAGCCAGGATAACAATAGTGCTACGGAATCGCACGGCCACTATATCTCAGCCATCTATCGGCATATGCAGATATTGATCTCATCGGAGCTTGCGCCCTATCGGATCGGGAGCGGACAGTATATTTTCCTAATGGCTATTGCGTCTCAAGAAGCAATCACGCAGAAGGCGTTAAGCGAGAAGCTGCTTATTGACAAGACGACGACCGCCAAGGCGATTGCCAAGCTGGAGGCAGAAGGATACGTGCGGAGGGAGATCGATCCCGCCGATAAACGCTACCAATTGCTCTATCTGACGCAATCCGGACGCGAGGTGGTACCCAAGGTGCAGGAAGCGCTGGGACGCGTCAAGAACAAGACCCGCAAGAGTATAAGTGAAGAGGAGTATGACTTGCTACTGGATCTGTTGAAGATCGTACTTCGCAATTTGAGCGAGCAGGTGAAAATGCCGGAGACGATCATATGATCTTAAGGAGGACTTGAAGATGAATGTACTTCCATTTATCGTAGTAGAGAACTGCAAAGAGGAAATCAAATACTATCAAAACGTTTTTGGCGGTGAAATAACGATTCTCCGAAAGCAAGGGGAAGAGGTGCTTAACGCGGACCTTCATGTGGAGGGGGTAACCCTTAAATTTGCCGATACTCAAGCGGCGAAGCCGACACTGAAAGGCGACTACGTGAGAATCTTTCTGAAAATCGATACGGAGGAAGAGTTCCGAAAGATTTATAGTGAATTTGCAGCCAATGGGACAATAAATACAGAAGTATATGAAGCTCCATTTAACGGACTGCTGGCGACCGTTACCGATCGGAATGGCGTGTGCTGGGTGCTGTCGTACTATCGTGGGGCAGTAAAAGCAAAGTAGAATGTGAAGGTTCATGCGGAGCACGGCGATAAGGATGCCGTTGCTCTGCATTTTTTTATTTGCCGAAGTCAACGTCGAGGTACGTATCTGAACCCATTAAGCCGGATTAACCGCGAAAAGCGAATGGATATTGCCCTCGGGATCGGCGAAGAAGCAGGCCGTATGTCCCCAAGGCTGGATTGTCGGCTCGGTAATCGCCACGGCGCCTTTCGCGACGTATTGCTCGAAAAGCTCATGCACGGCCTCAGGAGAATCGCACTCGAAATTGAGCTCGAAAGCTTGGCCTTGGCGACTGTTGAGGAAAGATGGATGGTTGTTCGTATTAGCCGCCATTAAAGACCTCGAGCAGAATGCAAGTCGAACGCCGTCGTTCACCAGCTCCACGTAATGTTCCTCTTCGATAGCCGCATGGAATCCGATCACATTCTTATAGAAGCTTGCCAACGATGCGACATCATCGGCCAATATAGTAACGCCTTCCAGCTTGACCCTCACTGCGATAACCCCTTTTCGTATAATACCAAATTATACCGTATTTTTAATTGAGGAGATAGCACTGCGAGCCGGGGTGCTTCCACTCCTTTGAATGGATGAACTTTACTGAGGTAAGACTGTGGGATAAAGAATTTTACAACTCCATGATAACTTTCGATTTCAAAATTGCTATCATGGCGTAGAGGTGTATGCTTATGGCGAAAAT
The DNA here is from genome assembly GCF_059383835.1 of Paenibacillus sp. J22R98. Classification (NCBI taxonomy): domain Bacteria; kingdom Bacillati; phylum Bacillota; class Bacilli; order Caryophanales; family Paenibacillaceae; genus Paenibacillus; species Paenibacillus sp. J22R98. The sequence continues at coordinate 191,260 of NZ_JBXENW010000012.1, read as the reverse complement.
CCTGATCGTAGATGATGAGAAGGCCATTAATGATTTGATTGCCGTCAATTTAAAGATGGTCGGGCATGAGTATGTCCAATTGTATAGCGGAGATCAAGTATTGAAAACATTAAATGAGATGCATATCGATTTAATCATCCTGGACGTGATGCTGCCTGGCAGAGACGGCTTTGAAATCATGCAGGATATTGCGAAACGGGGCGTACCGGTTATCTTCTTAACGGCAAGAAATTCGATTTCGGATAAAGTGTATGGCTTGGAGATCGGAGCAGAAGATTATATCGTTAAGCCTTTTGAAGCCGTGGAGCTGATTGCTCGTATCCATGTCATTTTAAGAAGAAACCAAAAGACCGCACAAGAATTTAGGCTGGATGACACCATAGTCGATTTGGAAAAGCATATTGTGACGGTTCAAGGACAAGAAGTCGAAATCACAAACAAGGAATTTCAGTTATTGGATCTGCTTGTGCAAAATAAAAACATCGCGCTATCCCGCGAGAAAATCATTGAGCAAACCTGGGGCTTCGACTTCTATGGAGAAACCAGAACCGTAGACGTGCATATTCAGAAGCTGAGAAAGAAACTAAATTGGGAGAACCGGATCAAAACGGTTTATAAATACGGTTACAGGCTAGAGGTGTAGAGGTGAAATTCTGGCAGAAAACGTATCTGAGCGTGTTAATTGTATTTCTGATCGCCTTCGACCTCGGCGCCTACGCGCTTCTCAAAAAGAGCTACGAACTAAACGAACAATTGGATATCTCAAGAGGCCTGAGCGAATACGGGAGCATCCAAAAATCATTAAGCTATATCCTTCGCGTTTATACGGAGAGCTCGGGAAATACCAACTATGAATCGTTGATTACTAGTTTCGCGGCCAATCATGAAAAGGAAGGTATCCTATTTGAGGTGTACCGAGCGGATAAATTGATTTTCTCCAATGCCTATCAGTTTGAAGGGAAGCGGGAAGAGCTGCGCGGAGATCCATACCAATTCGTTTACAGAAAAATGAATAACGAGCTATGGCTGTTTGTCGGCGGGAAAATGGAACTTCAGGATTTGAGATTGGTTATTTCGAGAAAATCGGATTATTTACAGGAATATCATGTTACTTTACGGCAGTATTTCACGAAATTGAGCGTAGTGATTTCAATTATTTTGTCGGCAGCGCTTATTTTTCTGTTATTTCAATTAACCGCGCCCATTCGCAGGTTGAACAAAGGCGTAAAGGCCATTGCCGCAGGAGCATACGATCAACGAGTGAAAGTTGGAGGGAAGGACGAGTTTGGGGAATTAGCACAAGATTTTAACAGGATGGCCGACGCGGTTTCCAATCATATTGAAACGATCAAAAAGGCGAGCGAAGACAAAGAGATATTCATCAACAACCTCACGCATGAACTAAAAACACCGATTACGGCGATCAAGGGATACAGCGAGTTTTTGAATCATGCCAATTTTAATGAGGAAGAAAGGAAAATGGCAGTCCGTTATATCTATGAGCATATTGCGCGGCTGGATGTTCTCTCGGGAAAAATGATGCAATTGCTGTATTTGAAGAGTGAAAAGATTGCCATGGAGCCTGTCGATCTTGAAAATCTGTTCTCCTACGTGACCCACATGGAGCGGCATCATATCGAGGCAAAGCAGATAACGGTAACACGTGAGTGCTCGGCCAACCTAGTCTATGGGGATCGGGAACTATTGCAGTCCCTGTTCATTAACTTAGTCGAAAATAGCATCAAAGCTTCCTCGTTCGGGGGAGAGATCCAATTGAGAAGTTACCCTCACGGTGAAGGCGTTGTGCTTGAAGTCTTGGATTATGGAAGGGGCATACCTGAGAAGGACATTGCGAAAATTACCGAAGCGTTCTATGTCGTGGACCGTTCCCGTTCCAAAGAACTGGGCGGGATTGGACTTGGCTTATCCATCTGCAATGAGATTGCCCAGCTCCATCATGCAACCATACAAATCGACTCCAAGGAAAATGAATATACAAGGGTCTCCGTTTATTTTACAACTCCGTTACAACTTGAAGATTAGTTCATAACGCGGCTCCATTATAGTTGGTTTGTAGCTACGAAACACCACAAACTATTGGAGGGAATAAGAAATGAATAAAAGGTTTATCACTGCAGCAATGACTCTGGGAGTAGCAGCCGTTCTGATTGCAGGAAACAGCGTTATTTCGGCAAATGCTTCTACAAATGCTGATGTTCAAAAGGTAAAGGTTATCGGCAAACATCAACAGCCCGATAGTGCTACCGACATTGCTGGTCCAGGCTCAAAGCCGGGGATTATAAACAACGATTTGCCGGTAAACGAAAAGGAAGCGGTTGAGATTGCGGGGAAAGCGATTGAAGAAAAATTCAAGGTTTCATTAAGCGGCTTGAAAATTTCCTACGATTTGGGCACGCGAGTAGACATGGAAGGAAAGTACTATTTTGTAACCTATGAAAATCAAAAATACACCTATACCGATGCCGAACTCATCAAAGCGAAGCGGGATTTAAAGGCAGGCAAAGAGATCGATATCAAGTGGAATGATATTTACGTGGCATTTGTAAACGCCGAAACCGGGGAAGTCGTTTCCGTTGAGAAGAATCCAACGGCAGCAGAAGGAGAATTTTAATTCAATACAATGAAACCCTTGGGTCGTATAAGTTTATACGACTCAAGGGTTTTTTATTGCCGGAGACAACGCGAAGTCATCGATGACGTCATGTCTGTTCTTGCCCTAGGGACTTCAATCGCGATATGCTGTAGGTATCATTATGACTACATCATTCGATAGGAATTGATCCCCTATGAAACTCGGTTTTTTTGACTCCGGAATTGGCGGGCTTACGGTCTTGGCGGAAGCGCTTAGGCTGCTCCCTGCTGAGGATTATCTCTATATGGCAGATACTACGCATGTCCCATACGGGACCAAGTCGAAGGAAGAGGTGCAAACCTTCGTCTTTGAAGCTGTGGAGAAGATGATTCAGCAAGGCATCGATGCGCTTGTGATTGCATGCAACACGGCGACAAGCACTGCGATAAACGAGCTGAGAGAGCGGTACTCCTTCCCGATTGTCGGTATGGAGCCTGCCGTCAAACCGGCCGTAGAGATGAACCGTGCGACCGGCAAAAGAGTGCTTGTTTTCGCTACGCCTCTTACGCTGCAGATGCCTAAATACTATGCGCTTGTATCCCGCGTGGATCAAGATGGAATCGTGGATTCCCTGCCGTTGCCTGAGCTTGTCCAGTACTGCGAATCGCTTCAATTCGATAAGAATTTCATGCGTGAATACTTCCTTGCTAAGCTCGAACCCTATGATCTTAACGACTACGGCATCATCGTACTGGGCTGCACACATTATCCGTTTTATACGGATATTCTACGCGGCATTTTGCCGCCTCATATTGAGATTGTCAACGGAAACGCTGGCACGGTTAGAAGGTTGTCGGCGTTGCTAAATCGTTACGGCATCGACACTGGCTTGGGAAGCGGAAATGTGACATTCATGTGCACCGGCGGAGAAGCCGCATACATAGAAAAAATGAGGTTGGCGCTGACTCTTCTCAGATAAAGGTGCTTTAAACGGGACTACAATATTGAACTGGAGTACATCACTTTGCTGCGATGTACTCTTTGTGCTGCAATGATGCAGTAAAATTGGATTTTTGGTTCCAGCCGGAAAGAGCTTATAATTGAAGCACATGATAACGACATGAGGCAGGTGTGAAGCCATGCAAGCAAAGATTATGGTCATCGAAGACGAAAAAGCGATCTCGGACGCGATCTCCTATGCCTTGAAGCGCGAAGGTTACGCAGTGGAGGTCGTTGATCGCGGGGATACCGCCGTAAAGCGTATTGGCGAGACGCGTCCCGATGCCATTATTCTCGATGTGATGCTGCCTGGCATGGACGGCTATGACGTGCTAAAGAAGCTGCAGGACAAAGGCGTAATCGGCGTAATTATGCTTACGGCCAAGGAGGACATTGTGAATAAGGTGCTCGGGCTGGAGCTTGGGGCCGATGACTATTTGACGAAGCCCTTCGACATGCGGGAGCTGCTCGCGCGGCTCAAGTCCTTGCTTAGAAGAATACAGGCTGCCGGAGAGAAGAAGGATCAGAATGAGGTTCAGCTAGGCGGAGTGAAGGTGCACGTCGGCAGAAGAACGGTTATGGCGGGTGAAAGCAAGCTGGAGCTGACACAGCATCTCCATCGTGAAGTCGGATGACAGCGGCACGACGTTCCGAATTTCATTTCCGACACAATCCCGATAAGATTGTTTACAACCTGGAAACATCTCTTCGTACATTCGCAACATTCGGTTGGTATTGTAAGCATCAAGGAGGCGGTCACATTGAACAGATCAAAATTAGCCATCATGGCATGCGTACCCGCACTGCTGCTTGCCATTACCGCTTGCAGCGGAGATAACGAAGGAAATCGCCAGGTTATTCGAGAGCCGGGGAAAACCATCACCGTCATTGATAACGAAAGCAACAAGCCGGCAGCGGTACCGGCCATTACGGTTGGCGGCATTAGACCGTACGAGAAGATGGAGATATTCGGCTGGCTGAACGAAGATACAATCCTTGTATCCAAGGAGAACGAATCATTGGCAAAGATGAAGCTGGAGGAACTGGCGGACTCCTATCCGCGCAGCTTGTACCGATTCAATCTGAAGACGGGAGAGCTCGTGCCCCTGAAGGAACAGGAGAACGTGTTCTTGGGAGGCGGCAGCCTGTCTCCGGACAAAACACATCTCATCTACTCGGCGTATACGCTCGGCGATCCTGCTTATTATGTCATGGACCTGGAAACGCTGAAGTCGTTCGGTCTGGCTAATGAACGTATTGGAGGAGCCATGAGCGCTGGATGGGCGGATGATGGCAGCGTCATCGGTGCTTCTTATGCAGGCGGAGCTTACACGGCAACCACGAATGGCGATATCGCCGAACTTGACGAATTGAACGAAGGCGCACTGATAATCGTAGCCAAGCTCGGCAGCAGCGTCTACTATAACTCCAATGCGGATGAAGCGTTGAAGGTGCTCCATTTGGATACGAATGAGACCAAAGATATGGGGCTCGGTTCCGTGGGCAGCGTTATTCCTTCGCCAGACGGTAAGCAGCTGCTGGTGAAGCAATACGAAGGCTCCGGGATGAAGCTAGTGCTGTGCGATCTGGATGGAGGGAACGCGAAGACGATTGCGGAAGGCGCGGAGCTTGGCGGGATTTCCTGGTCGGCCGATCAGCGGCTGATCGCATACAGCATGCAAACGGAGGTAAGCGGCGCGACGGTCAAAGGCTTGTACGTCCACGATCTTCTGTCTGATGAAGCGACTCGTATCGCAGCCGATGTCGAGAACGCTGTAAGCTCCTCGTGGAGCCCATCAGGCAACCAACTGTCCTACACCGTATGGAATGGCAGCAGCTACGAGAGCAGCGTCATCGAGATCCATACTTCCTTACAACCCTAATAGCAGCGGTTCAATACAGAGCACGGCGAGATAACTGCCGTTGCTCTGTTTTTTTATGGATAAATTCCTCATGATTTAAAAAGATGAATTGGGTGCTCGTATTGCTTTATTGCTTGCATTTCAAAGGGGATTTGAGGAATGATAGGGATTGAGAGTCATGATATTCAATACAAACTCGGATAAAGGAGGTTCCTTAGTAATGGCGGATAATACCACAAGCACAAAACCGGGGAAAACGCATTTCATGTTATGGTCAACGCCCCCTAGAGCAACTTTTCACCAGGATATGACCGGAGAAGAGCGGGACGTTATGCATCAACATATCGCCTATTGGACAGATAAACAGAATCAGGGCATTGCACTTGTGTTCGGACCGGTTTTAAAACCGAACGATCCTCATGGAATCGCCATCATCGGGGTTGAGAGTGTAGACCAAGTCCCGCAACTGATTGCTGAAGATCCTGCCGTTATTGCGGGATTGATGACGATGGAATTCTATCCAATGATGGCGGTTTTGCCGAAATAACCGCAATAGAAAAAGCCCTGGGGTAGTACCCCACGGCTTTTTTTATTCCTCTGTGCGCTCCGCACCTAAATATTTCTCCGTCAAAATGGACAGCAGTCGGATACCCACTTCGTTCTGTCCGCCTTCAGGGATAATGATGTCGGCGTATTTCTTGGACGGCTCGATGAAGGCATCGTGCATGGGCTTGACGGTTTGCAAGTATTGATCATGGACGGATTTAATCGACCGGCCTCGCTCTTCGATGTCGCGCAGCACGCGGCGCAGAATGCGCACGTCGGGATCGGTGTCGACAAACACCTTGATGTCGAGCATCGCCCGCAGATTCTCGTCAGACAGCACGTGAAGTCCTTCAATAATGACGATGTTGTAGGGCATGAGCTTCTCGGTTTTATCCTTGAAGCGGGCATGCGTCGTGAAATCGTATATCGGTGCGCAGACCGTTTGTCCTTCTTTCAGTAGTTTCAAATGTTCGACCAATAGATCGTTCTCGAACACGAGCGGATGATCGTAGTTCAGCAGCTCGCGTTCAGCCATTGAAAGATGGGGGTGGTCTTTGTAGTAATTATCTTGCGAAATAAACGTCACTTTGTCAGAGCCGTGATGTTCGATGACTGAGCGTGCGACCGTTGTTTTGCCCGATCCCGTGCCGCCTGCAATTCCGATGATGAGCATGTCTGTCTATTGACCTCACTTCTGTGTAAATACATTGATTTCAGTATTGTAGCATAGAGACGGAGCGAATCACAAAACGCTTTGATTTCTGAGAAATTTGAACATATTGCCGGCATTTCCCTTTGCTATAATAGAAATCAAGAAGTCGTACTTAGCAGGTGATAAATTGAGCTACGTGGATTCTGTGCAAAAGGTGATCGACTATATCGAGGCGCATCTGGACGAGGAGCTGGATCTCACCAGTCTTGCAGAAGAGTCTTACCTATCGGTTGCCCAATTATATCGGGTGTTCTATGCGCTTAGCGGACATCCAGTCATGGACTATATACGCAAAAGAAGAATAAGTGTCGCCGCCAATCACCTGAGAAACTCGAGACGCACCGTTGAGGAGCTGGCGTGGGAAAGCGGGTTCGAGTCGTATCATGCCTTTGCAAAGGTGTTTAAGAAGATTGTCGGATTGACTCCGGCCGCCTATCGCAAGGCCGACATTTATTTTAGCTTCGAGTCGATCCGACTGCGCGAGCAAGTGGCGTACATGGAAGACAGAGAGCAGACCGAACGGTTTCCCGATGTGAAGGTAATCCGGTTTATGCCGGAGAAGGTGTACGCTTATTTGCACACTTCCAAGCAAGAGGAAGGGATCGAAAATGAGGCTTACCGGGTTGTTAGCGAGAAACTTGCGGCAGGCGAGGTGGATAAGCCCATAAAGTCGCGAATTTTTGGTCACAATGTTGATCTTCCTGAATCAGACGGCGAGCCCCGTTATGGGTACAAGGTGTTTGTCGTGAGTGAGGGGGACCGTAGTATGGATCATGCCTTTACGGAGGAGCCATTCGTCGGAGGCCTATATGCTGTAAGAAAGACCGCTGCGCAGTCCCCCAAGATCATACAGGATGGATGGGATCGGCTGCTGGCGGAGTGGCTCCCGAAGAGCACATTTGAAATGGGTACTCATCCGTACATCGAGGAGTTTATCGCATACAACGGCAAAGTCACAAGAATGAACTTGTATCTTCCCGTGCAGCGCAAGCTTCGGGACGAACGGATTGAAGTCGTTGATCTGACGATTTCAAAAGCCTTCTTTTGCAGGGGGCACGGGGGTGAAGCTGGGCGAATTGCCGAACAGCGATTGATTAATTGGTATGAGGAGAATTCTGACCGCAACCGATGGATCTCAGAAGGGAGATATTATATGTCCTACCATTATGGCGCCAGAGATTCTGATGAATATTGGTGGGAGAACGGGATCCTTGTCTCTGAAGCGGAAGGCATGGCATTGGCAGGGCTTGAGCAGAAGTGCATGGAGGCAGGGATATATGCTTGCTGTGTATCCAAGACCTATGGGCAGATGACCGGCGTGCTGGATAAGATGCACCGATGGATCTCGACAAACGACGATTACCGGCTCGATGAAGAGAGACAATGGTTCGCGGAGTATCACACGTTGCCGGGCATGAATATTGAGCGGGATGCCATTGTGAAAGTGTATATTCCTATTCGATCAGCAGTACGCCGGATGGCCATTACATGTGGGTGAATCAAGATCGAAGATACTGCGATTACTGAGGAGTGTTGATTGGGGATGCAGAACGCTAAGCGTAAGGAATCAAATCCGGAAGGCTACAGGCCGTTAATCGTGCCGAAAGCACTAAAAATCATAAATGGAGGCATTGCGATGAACAACCAACTTCAAACGGAAGAAGGATTTCAATCGGCAAGTCCAATCAAGAACAGAGTCGGAAGCATTTTTGTCCCGGTACGGGATATCGAGAAATCACGCTCCTGGTATTGCCGGGTTCTTGGGTTAAATGAGGCTGATTGTGAAATTATGTCCGGCCACTTGTGTCCGCTGCCGATGGAAGGTACAGGCGTCATTCTGGATACGATGCCGATGTGGGGAGGCAAAGAGCCGGGGGGAGCGCCATCGATCGAAACGCCTGCTTTTATGCTGATGACGGAGGACCTGCAAGGCTCGCTGGACTACATGAAGAAGCTCGGTGTCGATCTTGTAACGGAGATCGAACATGACCACTGGTTCGTCGTGAAAGACCCGGACGGCAACAAATTAATGATTTGCCGGGAGTAAAGTTGTATCTGACATCGCCATGGGGCTTGCTTGCCCGGGCGATGTTTTTTATTGCTCGAAGCAAACAAAAATTTACAATAGACCGATTGCATTATTTCGGCAATAATAGTACCTTTTATTGGTAGAAGATTAAGCGAAATGAGGAGATAAGTTTGTCTAACCATTCGAATGCAGTTGCTGCCGCTGAGGATGCGCCGTTCTCAATGAAAGCGATTATGGGACCTCTTATGGCGATCGTCGTCGGGATGATCATGGTCATACTCGACAGCACGGTGATGAACATTGCTTTACCGACTTTAATGGAGGATTTCGCGGCATCCGTCAATACGATGCAATGGTCCATTACAGCTTATACGCTGGCGCTTTCCGCGGTTATTCCACTGGCCGGCTGGCTGACCGATCGATTCGGCGCCAAACAAATTTTTCTGATTACGATTTTTTTGTTCGCGGCAGGCTCTCTGCTTTGTTCCTTTGCCGCAACGCCCGAACAGCTCATTCTCTATCGTATTATTCAAGGGATCGGCGGAGGCATGGTGCAGCCGATCGGGATGGCGATTATCTTCAAGCTTGCTCCTCCTAACAAACAAGGTGCAGTCATGGGCATGCTAGGCATTCCGATGATGCTTGGCCCCGCACTTGGACCGGTATTGGGCGGTTATTTGCTGGAATACGCGACTTGGCACTGGATCTTCCTAATCAATCTGCCGATCGGTATTATCGCGATCTTAGTCGGCTTGAAGTACTTGCCGAGAGTAGAACGCAAAACCGTACCGGAGCTCGATATTTGGGGCATGCTCCTTGCACCGATTGCATTCGCTACGTTATCTTACGCGGTTAGCGAAGGCGGCAAAGACTGGGGTTCGACAAAAACGATTGTCGGCTTAATAGTGGGCTTTGTGGCCCTGGTGTTATTCATCATCGCCGAGCTTCGCCATAAACAGCCAATACTGGAGCTTCGCGCGTTCAAGTCCGCGGACTTCACAATCGGAATGGTCACGTCTTGGTTGATGTTCATGGCATTATTCGGGTCCTTCTTGTTCGTACCGATGTACATGCAGCAGGTGTTTCATTATGCGCCGCTCAAAACCGGGTTTATGATCCTGCCGCAAGTTGCGATGACAGGATTGTTCATGCCTTTCGGTGGTAAACTGTTCGACAAATTCGGCGCTCGCGCCGTTTGTGTGGTCGGGGTCGCCTTTGTTGCGGCGGGCATGTTCTACATGTCGCAAATTCAAGCGGATTCCGGCGCGGGATACGTAATCACGGCAACGATGATTATGGGCGTAGGCATGGGACTGTCCATGATGCCGGTGAATACGCACATCTTGAAAGCCGCTCCGCGCCACCTCGTAGGTCGGGTAACGCCGCTTACGTCCGCTGCCCAGCAAGTCGTGGTTTCATTCGCCGTAGCGGGATTGGCAAGCTACTTAAGTACGCGAGTAGCAGATCATATGGCTGCGAACAATGGGGATGCAGCCGTCTCACTCGTCTCCGCTTTCGGAGATACGTTCTTCATCGCCGGATGCATCGGTACGGCCGGTGCCTTGTTGGCTATTCTGCTTCGGAAGCCGAAAGTCGCGGAAGGCGAGGCAACGGATCAAGTCAATGCTCCCGTCATGATGGGGCATTAAGAGATCTTGCATGAAAAAGCTTCATCGTCCGTGAGACGATGAAGCTTTTTTTGGCGTGATCCCAATTCAGCTTAACAACAAAGCAAGCATAACTACGTCAAGGAACGTTTTCGTAACATCGTGCAGTAAGTATTGTCGTAACAGTCCTTCTTCCTGGAAGCCTAGTTTCTTTAAGACCTTTAGCGAGGCAGAGTTCTCAGGGAAGACTTCAGCTTGAATTCTATGGTGTCCGATATGCTCTTGGTTGAAGGCTAGCACAGATCGCAGCGCTTCAGACATGAGTCCTCTGTTCCAGAACTCGGGCTTTAAATCGAATCCTAGGGTAAGCGGGAAGAAAGGGGCTTCTTTAAAATTACCTCTAGTTGGCATGAGCATGAGCGTTCCTAAAATCTGTGTCGTATTACTAAGGGATATTCCCCAAGGAATGAGCTTCTTATCTTCATAGGCTCGATTCCATGAGTCGATCAGCACCCGGGTATCCTCGATCGAGGACGGGCCGTACCAATCTAAATGTTTCGTGACAAGAGGGTCGGAGTAAAAAGCGTAGATGTCCCTGGCATCCGTGGACTTCATTTGCCGTAGTACTAATCGTTCCGTGTACAGGGTAGGGAATGAGGAAAATAAGCCTTTGCTACTCACATTTTTCACTTGCCTTTGTAATCAGGATAGGATTAAGAAATCATATACCAGTATCCTTAAAAGCAACTTAAAATCGCATAAATTCTTCTGAAGTTACTAATCTGCAAAGGCGGCTTAGATCATCCGATAATAGAAGAGAGTAGCACGAACGATTAGCGCAGGCTCATCGACATCTATGAATAGAGGGAGAGGGTAACGAATGGAATACCTATTTTGCCAGCAAGTTAAGATCGTGGATATGGAGGATGAAATTATTTCGGAAGTGTTATTTGAGCATGGGGAATACGAAACGGCCGCTTTGTCGATTGGCTCCTCCGTCCTGATTCATCAACTGGGTTTGAAGGAGTTCGATGTGGTTTACGACAGAAGAGAGGGCAAGATCACCCGTTATAAAGTGACAGATATCGAGATTAATCTGGTTACGCAGCCTGTGGTTACTCGCGTTTATCTGGAGCCGGTGAAGCTTATTGTCGGTCAACATGATATTGGAGAAATTGGCTGATTGTGCGGGAACGGCGATTATCCGAAAATAGTTTCACCGCACAAAAAGACCGGTCAGCCCACCACAATCGTGTGCTAACCGGTCTTTATCGTTGTTCATCCCTAGAAACCGCACTGAATGATGCAGACCGACTGAGCGGTCAAGCAAATCGGAGCGCATAAGGCAGCAAAAATTCGTGATTGGTTGCTGCTCGTCAAGAAGCCCGAAACCACCTCGTATGAGGTAGCTCCGGGCTTCTTGTATTCACCGCTATTGAGCACCGAAAGTAATCATAACAGATGATCGTCCGGCATCTGCGGCATCCGGAGTAATGAGGATGAGCATGTTGTACGTATCATTTTCCCCAACCAATGTAACCTGATCTTCCGCGGTCGTATCCGCAAATTCGTAGCCGTCGTTCTTGAGCGCTTCTCGGTAAAAGTCAGCCGTTTGGGAGATGCTTAGACCTGTCGTGAGGGAAACCATATAGCTCTTCATCTCGTCGGAAGACATATTAAGCGATCTTACAATAACGGCGTCCTCCGGTATTGGGATGTCCTGCGGAAAATCCTTGGGTAACTCCTTCGCTTTCTCATTGCTCGTAACGGTCACTTCGCCTTCATCCGACTTAACTGTAATCTTGTCTCCATCCTTGGTGATTTCCGCATTGCCTTCTGCTGTTTTTACGGTTGTGGTCTCTTTGGCATCGGACCCGCAGCCGACAAGCCAGACCGACATCAAGACGAGCATTGAGGTAATTCTCCAGTGTTTTGCTATGTCGTAGCCCCCTCACCTTGCATTCTAAATAAGGATATATGCTCCTTTATTCTTGATTATGAAAAACATTTTGGTTTGGGGACAGGTCGGCGGGCAGGATACCTTATTCATAACGCTGAATCCCTTTAAAATAGGAAACCCCTATTAAGGAGGTAGCATGAACGCGAAAAATGATAATAAAATATTGCGGGAGTCGTTTGAACAAGCCGCTCCTATTTACCAGCAGGCGCGCCCGGATTACCCTGATGAGTTGTTCAATGATTTACTGCGTGCAACGGACTTGAAGGCAGGTGATCGTTTATTGGAAGTGGGTTGTGCTACCGGAAAGGCTACCCTTCCGCTAGCACAGCGAGGTTTCAAAATCACGTGCATTGAACTTGGCTCGGAGCTTGCTGCAACTGCTAGACAAAACCTTGTGGGAATGGATGTTGACATCATCAACGGGAACTTCGAGGATTGGCAGCCGGAGGCGGGGAATGGTTATGATCTGGTATTCGCTGCGACCGCTTGGAATTGGATTGATCCCGAAGTTCGCTATAAGAAAGCATGGCAGGCTCTCCGTCCGGGCGGACATCTGGCGTTTTGGAACGCCAATCACGTTTTTGCAGACGGGGGAGACCCCTTCTTTCGCGATGTTCAAGCCGTTTACAATGAAATTGGCGAAGGTAAGCCGGTGGACAGCAACGATTGGCCGCGTCCAGGGGAACTTCAGGAGCAAACGGATGAGATTGAGAACAGCGGTCTGTTTGAGGTGGTTCACGTCAGGCATTTCGATTGGGAGCGTATTTATCATGTTGAGGCGTACATTAAGCTCCTTGAAACCTTCTCCGGGCACATCCTTATGGAGGAATGGAAACGCGATAAGCTTTTTAGCGAAATCCGAGCACGTCTTCATAAACGTCCAGACCAATCGGTTCGCCGCCACTGGGGTGCTGTTCTCCATGTCGCCCGTCGAATCGATTAACATGTGCATACATGAGAGGTGCTGCTAGGAAAAATGATTATGGAGGTTACGCATGCTGCACAGATTTCTGGCATCCATTATTGGTATAGCTTTACTCATAGGCAGTGCGCCGATCGTACAGGCAGAAGGGCAGCCGACTCCGACTCCCATCACTGTCCATGTCGAAGGCGCGGCAGTTGCAATGACGGCACAGCCTTATATTGCTCAAGGGGTGACAATGGTTCCGTTTAGGGCGATTTTTGAAGCGTTAAGCTTAAAGGTTGAATGGGACAAGTCTTCACAGACGGTTTCCGGGTCGAATGCATGGACACAAATCGAACTCAAGTCGGCAAGCTTAACCGCCAGAGTGAACGGGAACCAAGTTAAGATGCAGACACCTGCTGTAATTAAAGAAGGAGCTGTTTACGTTCCGTTGCGCTTTGTTGGGGAAGAGACGGGTAACATCGTTGCTTGGAACGCGGCGGCCCGCAACATCGATATTCAAGCCGGGAACACGATGAAAGGGCGAGTTTATACAGCTGATGGCAAAGGAAGCATAAGTGAAAAACATGTCCAATTGCTGAAGCTGGTAGGTGACGAGCTGCTGAGCGTTTCTGAAGTCTTAACTGGTCCGAATGGGGATTTTCGTTTCGAAGGGCTGGAGAATGAGGGCGACTACGTACTCCAAGGAAACTGGTCAGAGGATACTGAGATCTTACCATGTGCCTTCCGGTTTAGAATCAAAGAGAATTGCGCTCGGCTGGGTTCGGATGATCGTCTGGTAACAGTCCGGGTACTGTCACCGGATGGGAACCCGATGATTGACAGGGGGCTGGATTTTTCCGTTTCTGAGAATGGTGTGGTAACAAGCTACTTGGGACATCAAAATAACGAGTATGTGACCGATCTTTTGCAGGATGGACATACTTATACGATTACGGCACAATTATCTCCAGCTTGGTCGGAACGATTTGACGTCCCCTTGCCGTATTCCTTTACCTATCATGACGGGGATAAGATCAAGCATGAGTTCGTTCTGTCGATATTGCCTGATGCCCAAGTCAATGGACGATTGGTCGACGATACAGGTAAGCCATTGGCAGGAATCCATGTCTCGTTCCTGCCTGAATCCGATACGTCTATCGTTGCATCCGTTGTATCGAAGCAGGACGGAAGCTTCTCCTTCCGAGGGCTTGAAACGGGGCATTCCTATTGGCTTAACGTGTTCGTGCCGCTTCCAGCGAAACCTGAATCAAAAAAACCAGCCATAGGTGACTTGCTCCCGCCTGCATCCCAGAAAATTACGTTTAATGGCTCACCGGTTGATCTTGGCAGCATCAAGCTGAACCGCGTTCAGGTGATTGGCAAGATCCTCGATGAGGAGGGAAACCCTCATAACGGACTTAGCAGTCTGCTAGACGCCAATGGGACGAATGTCAGCCCAACCTTCCTTGCTGGAAAAGGCTATGTGGCGGCTGGCGGCATGACTGAAGGAGAGACCTACACGTGGAAGGTAATATTCGCTGATGCTTTTCGGATGGACGATATTAATTTTGTAAGCATCATTAAATCTTCCCCGAGTGCGTATACGTTTGTTTATAAACCAGGGATGGAAGAACACACTTTTACTGGCCGAGTAGGGGATAAATTAATTCTCGGTACTGTCAAATCAAAAGACGGGAAGCCTGAAATCGGAGCTAAAGTAAGTGTGGAATTTATGAGCAACGGATCGGTTGTGAGGAATGCATCGGCTGTAACGGACGCAACGGGCCACTATTCAATAAAGATGAACAGCGACAAAACAGGGCGAATATCTGCCGTTTCAGCCGACGGGCTGCGCAAATCACCCTCATTTGAATTCGATAGCACACACACCTCTGCCATGCCGGGACTTATCTTACAATGAGTAGAGATGTGCTTTTAAGAAAGGTGAGAATAAGCTGCGGGACCGTCGGATACTCCTCCTCCCGCGGATTATGAGGCGTATCGCATGCGCGGCGCGGAGTTCATTCGTCAGCCGGCCCTCCCAACCGGGAAATACGGGCGATTGGCTGTCGATCATCACAAAGACGACGTCGTAAAACCCAAAACCGTATTATAGCTAAAGAAAGGCCGTGTATCAGCACCATAGTGGTGCCAATACACGGCCTTTACTGAGTTAATTCGCTTCCACTGCAATCGCCGATTCCTTGATCCTATATAGAGGAACCAGAAACACGATGCCGATTAGGAACATAGCAGCCGATAATTGATAGGTCCAAGATAGCGATAAGCTGTCCTTCAAGAAGCCGGATAAACTCATGGTAACGACCATCGCGCCCATAAACATAGGCGTCAGAATGCCATTTACGCGCCCGACGAATGTTTCCTCGGTCCTGTTCAAAATAAGCGTATTAATACCGATTTGCAGAGCTGGCATGAAGAAGCCGATCATGGCTTCCATGGCTAGCGTGAGCCAGAACAGCTCGGAGAATCCCATTACGGATACGCCGATTCCCGTGGCCAGCATGCCCCATAAGACAAGTGTTTGCGGAGCGACTTTGTTCGAGAACACCATCGACAATCCTCCGCCGACCAGCATTGCCGCGCCATTGGCTGCGAAGAGCCATTGCAAGTTCCCCTTCGGCAAGCCAAGCTGCTCGGTGATGAGGAACACGGCAAGCGTATGAATGACGCCGATGCCAAGTCCTGCGGAGAGGAAAGAGCCTCCTAAAGCGACGAGCGCTTTGCGATGAAGAACATAATCGATCCCCATCTTCATTTCCGTCCAAATCGAAGTCCCGTTATCCTTTCTTTCTTCCTCTCTATCTGCCGGTAGCAGTGTAAGAACAGCCGCCGAAATGAGGAACGTGACGCAGACGATGCCCATGGACCAGTAAATGTTCAATTGTTCGAATACGAATGTGCCCAGGATCGGACCCAATATCATAAACACCGCCATCATCGTTTGGAACAAGGCCATACCGGCCTGCATTTGCTCTCCCGGTACATGCAGCTTGAACAGCTTCATGCTGGAAGGTTGGGAAAACTGCGACAGAATCGCGGAGACGAACGTTGCGAAGAATATGGCATGCCATGAGCCATAAATCAATGTGAGCAAAATGACGAAGATGGATACCGCGCTGAGCAGGTCACACAGCACCATGGTTCGCTTAGGCCGCCAGCGATCAGCGAACGCGCCGCCGATGAAGGAGAATACGAAAATAGGCGCAAACTCAGCGACTGAAACTAGCGAGACGGCAAGCGCGTCTCCGTCAGTCATTTCGACCACAAACAAGAGCACCGCGAAGTTGCGCACCCAAATACCGATCTGCATAAACACGCCTGCCGATAGAATGGCTTGAATAAACCGGTTTTGAAGCATGGAGCCCATAGAGGGTTTAGCTTCGGATGAAGGACTATTTGTTACAGGGAGTTCCATTGGGGGAAATCATCCTTTCACAGCAAAATAGTAGATCATATGTTCGATTCTACTATAATTATTTCTACTAATGAACGAGAACATACCCTTAAAACTATTAAAATTTGTACGCTGATGTTGATGATTCTCTTAAACTAGTGGCAATGAAGAATTGGGCCGCATAGTAGGTGGCCATGATCCAGATGTCGGAGTGGGAGACGTCGGAAACGAACATGTTCCAAGACAGAACGGAGTCAGAAGCCAAGAAGAGCAGTGACCCAATGACAGCGTAAGGATTACCCGTCAGGATAGCCGTCCAGGCCATCAGTGAAATTACAGTTACATAGAGCAGTACAGGTGCGATGAGTCCACTTTGCCCGCTGTCTTGGAGCGCGTGCACCAGCCTTATTCCCATATATCCGGCATAAATGGCGATTGGGATGAGGGTAGCGGCGCGCGGCCAAGAGAACTGAATTCTCCGAATGAAGGATGCCGTGTAAAACAGGTGGCCGATCAGAAATGCGGAGAGGCCGGCAACGAACCATTTCATCAGACCGTCCCCGCACATGGAGAAGAGCAGGCCGAGCAAAAGCAGCCAATGTTTCGGCTGCCTGGAAGGCGGGCAGAGCAAGAAGGCATACGTGAGAATAAGCACCATGGGAATCAGCTTGAAAACAAGCTTTAGGCCTTCGGGTTCCGCAGGAATGATGAAAATATAAGCCAAGCTCATTAGTGCAATTGCAACTGGCAGCCTATTACGAATCAAGGGGGCTCCTCCTGTAGGAAATGTAGTTGATCTACTTGATTCTGCGTGATGCAACCCGTCTCCTGCACTATCGGAAGAGGAATAATTGCAAGGATGGTGAATAGATTTGAGGATATCTATTTTAGCTGAAATAGGAGGCGCATTTCGTGTTGGCACAGCAAACAACGAATCGAAAGATCGTAACGATCGGCCTACTGGCTGCACTGTTTATCGGTGCATTAGATGCAACGGTCGTCAGTACTGCAATGCCTCATATTACGAAGGAATTAAGCGGGTTCGGCCTGATAAGCTGGGTATTCTCGATTTATACGCTGACGATGTGCGTGGCAACGCCTATCTTCGGTAAGCTGGCGGACTTGTTCGGACGAAGAGCGGTGTTCGCGGCAGGTTTAATTATCTTTGCGGTTGGATCGATTCTATGCGGAGCGTCGACGAGCATGACTGCTCTAATCTGGTTCCGCGCTATTCAAGGGTTAGGCGCGGGGGCGCTTACGCCGGTGACGTTTACGATTGTCGGTGACTTGTATCCGGGGGAGCAGCGGGCGAAGGTTCAAGGAATATTTGCCTCCGTGTGGTCAGTGGCGGGCTTGCTTGGTCCGCTCGTCGGAGGGGCATTCGTTGACTACGTCTCCTGGCGCTGGATTTTCTACATGAACGTGCCTGTATTTGTGTTAGCCTTTATCTTCGTGGTTGGGTTCCTTCATGAGAAGTTCGAGAAGAAGGCAAAAAATATCGACTTCATGGGCGCAGTTGTATTCACAGTTGGGCTAACGGCGCTGTTATACGCGTTACTCAATGGCGGCGAGAAGTATGCATGGGATTCCGCCCAAATTATCGGACTATTATGTGTTGCGGCGGTGTTCATCTCACTGTTTCTGTTCGTGGAGAAGCGGGTGAAGGAGCCGATGCTGCCGCTTGCCTTGTTTAAGATGAGGGAGATCCGAGTTATCTATTTGCTAAGCTTTCTGGGCTTTGCCGTTACGGCCGGTGTCATGGTCTATACGCCGCAATGGATTCAAGTCGTACTCGGGCACAGCGCAATGAACTCCGGCTTTACATTAATGCCGATGTGCCTAGCCTGGCCATTCGCAGCTACATTGACGGGCAGACTAATGTTTAAGTACGGACCCCGCCTCTTTATTATCTCCGGAGCGGTGGTCGTTATGGCAGGCTGCTTATGGTTAATGTTAATTGACCCTAATTCGGCTTACGCAAATTTGGTTGGCATCTTGATCGTCATTGGTTTCGGTATGGGATTGCTCACGACACCTATTCTCGTGCTAATCCAGAATGCTGTCGACTGGAGTCAACGGGGAGTGGCGACCTCGACGAACTCGCTCATGAATGCACTCGGGCAGACCGTTGGCGTGGCACTGTTCGGCACGTTATTCAATAACGCGGCGACAGGGCTCGAGGTGAAACAAATCGCACATGGGATGCATGTTGTTTTTATAGCGATCTTTGCCATAACCATCGCGATTGTGCTCGCCATCGGGTTATTGCCGTCCCGTCGCAAAGAAACGGGCAAGTCGCAGCCTACTGTGACCGGTTAAATGCTAAAGGCGCCCCCGGTTGGGGCGCCTTTTATTAGTCTAACTGCTTGATATACCAGGCATCGCAAGCAAAATGCTCCGTACCTGCAAGCGGCGCATCCAGCTGCACGAAACCATGCTTGGCATAGAACCGATTGGCGGCTGCCATATTCGTCAACGTTTCCAAGTAGCATTGCCGATAATGCGCACGCGCAAAGGCCAGTGCTTCGTCTAACAGTGCCGCCGCCGCACCTGTACCTCTTGCGTCCTGCAGCAAGTACATCTTCTGCAGCTCACATACTTCGGTCGATTCCGCAAAAGGCGCAATGCCGCATCCGCCAACCACTTTGCCATCCTGCTCAACGACCCAATAGGCTCGTCCTGCCGCGTCATAGTAATCAGATAGATGGCTTAAGCTTTCATCCTCCCAAGCTAATCCGGCTCTGTTGCCGCCAAATTCGATTAGGCATTCCCGTATAATCCGTTCGATCGCCACATTGTCGCTCGGCTGCAGATGTCGAATGTTCAATAAAAACAACCCCTTGTTCCAGATGAAATAATCTATAATCGCGACATTCGCAGCATGCGCTGCCGGTTATGGGTGTAGGACTGGTTGGCGATCTCGCGAAATCGATCATAATCGCCTGCCACAATCGCGTCGTAAATCGATTGATTCAATCGGTTGGCGGAATAGTGCGGCTCGTGTGGCGTTAATTTGAAATTAATGGTGGCGAAGAGGATTAATTGCTTGAATCCGGCATCGACAACCTTCGCAATGACACCGTTGTTCATGACATTTAGCAAGCACTCTGAGAACTTCATCGAACTCTCTAGGTACCGCGTATAAGCATTATCCTGCTCAGCCTCGAGCTGACGGTTCAAATGCTCCTGCAGATGCTTGAGATCCGGTTCTACTAGGCCATCTTTCAATAGATTGATAGCCTGCAGTTGAAACAGATACAGGACCTCCATGGTGTCGATGACCTCTTTCATGGAGATCTCTTTGACGAGTACGCCTCTATTCTTAAGCGTAACAAGCAGCCCCTCGTGCTCGAGACGCGAAATCGCCGCGCGTATGGGTGTACGGCTCATGTTCAGTGTTTCAGACAATTCGTTCTCCGATAGAAGCGAACCTGGCATGAATTCACCGGTTCGAATTTGGGTACTAATATAGTCGTACGCGGTATCTATTAATGTCGAATTCGCCATGATTGCACATTCCTCTCTGTCCTAGCACTCCTCTGTATATTATGACATGCAAGGGACGGTCTGCAAACTCACATCGCTTAAACGCAGTTGAAAAAGGAGTCGCCCCGCAATCCGGGGCGACTCCTTACGGTTTCAAGTTACTCGGTGTACATCGCTTTCAGCTTAGCGCGCTCTACTTTGGTGATGCCAAGGCCTGTCTCCAGGAACGCATCGATGGAGCCGTACTTCGCTTTCATTTCATCAAAGGCAGCTTGAAGGAATTCTTTCTGAACGCCCATCAGTGCAGTAATGGCAGCAACAACGTTCTCGTCTTTCACTTGCTGCTTCACGCCATCGATCATCTTCTTGTTAGCATCTGCGCGGTAGAAGTTGCTGAGCAGGTAATCGTCCATAACCGTTTTCTCGTCAACGCCTAGAGTCAGAAGGATGATTGCAGAGCCTAGACCTGTGCGGTCTTTGCCGGCGGTGCAGTGCTGCAAGAGAGCGACGTTCTTCGGATCGTTAAGCAGATCCATCAATTGCACGTAAAACTTCGGAGCGTCAACCATTTGCTTGTTGAAGCCGACCAACATTTGAACCGCGGATGCTGCGTCCTTCATCATACCGGAAGCAATCATTGCGTTCATATCAGCAGTCGAGCCAGCGTTACCGGCATCGGTACGGACGTTGTTGATGCCTGCGATGACCGGATCCGGAAGAGCGTTAACTTCGGCATCGGTACGGTAGTCGACGTTTGTCTTAATGCCCATCTCTTGAATGACCTTAAGGTCTGCATCCGTCAGATGGCCGAGCTCTTCACCACGGAACAGCTTGCCCCATTTCACGGTTTTGCCGTCTGCCGTTTTATAGCCGCCAAGATCGCGGAAGTTAAATGCGCCTTGCAGATTTACTTTGCGCTCAGCCGTCTCGACCGTTGAGCTGTTGCCGCCTTTTACAAGGAAGTAAATGCGGGAGCCAGGCTTAGGATCCGCAGTCACAAACCCGTTAAACGCCGAGTAAGTCTGAGCCAGCAATTTACCGTTCTTCTCGATATTGTCCGGGGAAGTGCTCCAGTATACTTTAGCCGCGCCTAGGTCAGCATCGGCTTTCCAACGTACAATCAGTTTGCCTTGCGCCGTGCGCTCCACGCTTGCTTGAGTGAAAGCACCTGGTTTCTTAGCGATCGGTGCTGCTGCCGCGAAGCTCGATGCAGGTGCAACAATTGCACTTGCAAGCAAAGATGCGGATAAAACAGCGGTTGTGAGTTTTGAATAAGGTTTCATAATTAGGTTCCCTCCCAGGAAATTCAACGTGTCTACAAGTAGAGTACAAGTTGTATATTTTCGAGAGGTTATAGAATTGTAAATGTTTTATGTAGCTCCAAACGTCGCCTAATAATTGTCCTTGTCAAACGCTCGCAGTTCCATTTATAATGATAATGTAAAGTTTAACCGCTTTAATTTTCTTCTGACAAGCCGTGTTAACTTTATTTTTTTACTCCTAAAGTTAAAGCGGTTAAACTTTAAATGCATCATTCTGGCGCTTGTCGATTCGGCGATCGAAGGGGGATTGGTGGCGTGAAGTCAACCAGGGCAAGCCGCCGCGAGGGCAGACTGTTTTACTTTTTCGTGTCTCCGTGGCTGATTGGGTTTATCGTATTCGCTTTGTTTCCGGTACTCGCTTCCTTGTATTACAGCTTCACAGAGTATGACATCATTCATGCACCGCAATTTATCGGATTCGGTAATTACAACGAGCTGTTCCATGACGATCTGTTCTGGAACTCGATCAAAGTTACACTGCGCTATACCTTCATCAGTGTTCCTTTGACGCTTGTCCTCTCCCTGATTTTCGCCATTCTGATCAATCAGAGAATCCCGTTCCGGGGCTTGTTCCGGACGGCGATGTATTTTCCAAGCATGATCTCAGGTGTCTCGATGGCGCTCCTCTGGTTCTGGGTATTTAACCCGCAAGCCGGACTCTTCAACTACTTTCTATCCATGTTCGGCGTTGATCAGATCAACTGGTTCCTCGATGAGAAATACGCCATGTGGGCGCTCATCATCATGTCCTTCTGGGGGCTGGGCGGCGGTATGCTCATCTTCTTGGCGGGACTGCAAGGTGTACCGGGGCATCTGCTCGAGGCAGCGAAGCTGGATGGAGCCGGCAGGCTGAGGTCGTTCTGGAATGTCACCTTGCCGCTCATCTCTCCCGTTATCCTCTTCCAGCTTATCATCGGATTGATCGACTCCTTTCAAGTGTTCACGCAAGCTTACACGATTACCCAAGGCGGACCGAATTACTCGACTTGGTTTTACGTGTACAACATCTACATTAACGCCTTCAAAAACTTCCGTTACGGCTACGCATCAGCCATGTCCTGGATTCTGCTGATCGCAGTTACCGTGATTACATTCTTCATAATGAAGCTATCCAACCGATACGTGCATTACGAAGGGGGAACCCCGCAATGAGTGGGATTGCCAAGAAGATCGATTTGCTCCAAGTCATCGGATTTCTCGTTCTGCTGCTCGTTACGGTGGCCATGATTATGCCGTTCTGGTTCATGTTATCGACATCGCTCAAGACGACGAAGGAAATGCTCGTGTACCCGCCGTCTTTCATTCCGAAGCACTTCGCTTGGGAGAACTTCAAGGAGCTCTTCGTAAACACGGAGATCAAGTTCGGACGGCAATACATAAACAGCGTAATCGTTGCTGTGCTGACGGTGATCGGAACGGTTTATTCCTCTTCGTTCGTCGCGTTCGGTTTCACACGTTATCGGGCAAAAGGAAGCCAGTTTCTGTTCATGCTCGTACTCAGCACGCTGATGCTGCCTTATCCGGCGATTATGATCCCGCAGTTTCTGCTCTTCACGAAGCTGGGGCTTCACGATTCCTTGCTGCCGCTCATTTTGCCTTCCTTCTTCGCATCGGCTTATATGATTTTCCTGCTGAAGCAGTTCTTCACGACACTGCCCAATGAGCTTTACGATGCCGGACGAATGGACGGCTGCAAAGAGATTCAGCTCTATTGGAGCTTAACGCTTCCGTTAGCGGGTCCGGTGCTCGCGACCGTGGCGATTTTCTCCTTTCTCTGGAGCTGGAATGACCTCCTCACGCCTGTGTTGTACTTAGACTCGCAGGAGAATTTCACGCTTCCGATCGGGATGGCGTCGATGATGTCCTCTAAATTCCGCATTGCCCCGTGGAATCTCATGATGGCGGCCTCGCTGCTGTCGGTCCTGCCTATTGTCGCGATTTTCGCGGTGGCGCAGAGACGCTTTGTCCAAGGAATCGTTCTTACCGGTATCAAGTAGTTGTTCACATAGTCCGTCACTACTATTAACGAGGGGGATTTGCATGAGCACAAAAGTTGGAAAGACGATGCTTAGCTTGACGCTGACTTTCGGATTGGTCGCTGCAGGGTGTTCGGATGGAGGAAGCAAAGACGGGGATGTCGTGACGATCACGCACTATACAATCGACTCGCCGGACCGCACATTCGTGGAGAAACTGATCCCGGATTTCGAGAAAACACATCCGAACATCAAGATTAAGGTAACGAAAGCCCCTTATGAGCAATTCGACTCCAAGCTTCAATCGTCCATTGCGGCCAAGAACTCCCCGGACGTCACTTCCCACTGGGGGTATGGCGGCTTCATGGAGTACTACAACAAAGGCATGCTGATGGATATGACGCCTTACCTCGGTGATTTCAAGGCTTCCGACTATAACATTCCGGATGATGTCATGAACATCTATAAGGTGGATGGCAAGACTTACGGAATCCCGCTGAATAGCTACGTGACGGTCATGCTGTACAATAAGGACTTGTTTGACAAAGCCGGACTCGCATATCCTCCTACGGACTACGAGGATAAGAGCTGGACATTCGATAAAATGGTGGACTACGCGAAGAAAATGACGGTAGATTCGAAGAACCTGGCCGAAGCGCAATACGGATTGGACTTTGGGTTCGGCGAGCGCGACCAGCGGGCTTCTTATTTCGGAGGTCAGGTATACTCCGAGGATACGTGGACCAATGGCGGCAAGCCTTCAAAGATTAACCTGACAGAGCCGGACGTCATCGAAGCGTATAAGAAAATTTACGGCCTCATCTGGGATCAGAAGGTTTCGCCGACGCCTGCTTTCTCCAAGTCGGTATCCGGCCAATTCGGCGATCCGTTCCTCTCCGGCAAAATCGCCATGTCCGTCGTAGGCTCTTGGAGCTTGGCAGCGTCCAGTGATTTCAACTTTAAAGTCGGCGTTGCAGCCGTACCGCAAGGTCCGAATGAGAAGGTCAGAAGCGTTCTGTACGTCGATCCTCTCTTTGTTCTTAAAGATTCCAAGCATCCGAAAGAAGCGCTGGAATGGATCAAATACTTGATCACGACAGACGTGCAGAAGAAGTCGATTGAGCTGAGCGGCGGCAATCCTCCGGTCAACCAGGCGGCAGCGGAAACGTATTATAATAATTTTGAAGGCATCGATCCTGAGCAAATCAAGCAGGTGTTCGACGGTGCGTACAAATACGGCTTTGAATCGTACAATCACTTGATTTCGAATTACTCGCAGATCAACGAATTGTTTATTAACGAGCTGGCGGGCGTAGAGAACGGGGACGAGAAGGTGGAGGTCGCGCTTCCGAGAATTCAGGAGAAGCTGACGAAGCTGCTGGATCGCGTCAACAAGTAAATCAGGGGACGCGCGGCCGGCTTCTGTGGAAATTCGCTAGCTGTCCGCGCGTCTTAGTTTGCTCTTTGCTCCAACTATGATACGGTAAGGGCAATCATTTTTTTATTCGTATAGGAGCGATCTAGCGATGAAAGTCAGTATCTTTGATGTTGCCAAGAAATCAGGCCTGTCCGTAGTTACGGTTTCAAGAGTATTAAACAATTCATCCTCCGTGCGTCAAAACAATAGGGAGAAAGTGCTTCAAGCGATGAAGGAGCTCGATTACCACCCGAACGCGTCGGCACGCAGTCTGGCAAGGGGGAAAACGGGCATCATCGGCTTGATGCTGACGACGCTCCATGATTCTTTCTTGGATGCTGTAGTCAAGGAGATCAATGATCGGCTGGCCGAGCACGGCTACTTCCTTGCGCTCTCGATCTCCAGCGGCTATGAAGATACGTTTCATCGTTCCTTGTTTCAGGAGGATCGCGTGGACGGGGTCATCCTGCTGTCTCCTGTCGATGAGGACGAGTATGTCATGGAACTGAAGAAGAAGAAAATTCCGTTTATTATGATCGATAATTCGCAGCGCAACCCTTCCGTGACTTCGATAATCGTAGATAACTTCAAGGGCGGGTACGAAGCGACGAAGCATTTAATCGATCTTGGCCATACGGAAATCGCGCATATTTCGGGACCGGATTCTTTCTT
Organism: Paenibacillus sp. J22R98; assembly: GCF_059383835.1. NCBI lineage: Bacteria > Bacillati > Bacillota > Bacilli > Caryophanales > Paenibacillaceae > Paenibacillus > Paenibacillus sp. J22R98. Next base: position 165,757 of record NZ_JBXENW010000012.1, on the reverse strand, counting down.
AAGCAGCAGGGAACGCGAGCGGGGATTCCGCTTCGCACTCGAAGAAGCAGGTCTGCAACCCTACGGGATAGAAAGCGGCAGCTTCGAAATCCCTACCGGTTATCGGATTGCAAAACAGTGGATCGATGAGGGACGGCTGCCGTCCGCGATCTTCGCTTCGGATGATTATATCGCGGTCGGCGTTCTGAACGCATGCATGACTTCGGACGTCCGCGTACCCGAGGATCTGTCGCTCGTCGGCTTTGACGACCAGGTTCTGGCGTCGGAATTTCATCCGCGGCTGACAACGGTCCGGCAACCGGCGGATCGAATCGGAAGCACGGCTGTGGAGCTGCTGCTGAACGTCATTAACGAGCAGGCCAAGCGCAGTGTGACGGTACAGATCGAGCCTGAGCTGATTGTAAGGGAATCGACGGCACGTAGAACTTAGACTGTCAGGTCAGGAGTGGGTGCTTTGGGCTATTATTTGGGAGTCGATGGCGGCGGCAGCAAGACTTATACGTTAATCGTCGACGAGCAAGGCAAGATCGTAGGCAAAGGACACAGCGGGAACGGCAATCATCAAGTCGGCTATGAAAGAGCCCGTGATAACATACGAGAGTCTGTCGAGATGGCATTGGCGAATGCCGGACTGAGGCGCGAGGAGATCGCGTTTGCCTACTTCGGGCTGGCAGGAGCGGATAGAGAAGCGGATTATGCGATTTTACGCCCAATGATAGCTGAGCTCGGCTTCCCGCGCCATGACATTAACTGCGATACGATGATTGCGCTCCGGGCGGGCACAGAGCGGTCTTATGGCGTTGTCTTGATTTGCGGTGCCGGAACGAACAGCGCCGGCGTAAATCCGGAAGGACGGTTCTACCAATGCGGCGGATTCTCGTATCAATTTGGAGACTTCGGCGGCGGAGGGTCGCTGAGCGTAGAAGCGTTCCGATCGGTGCTCCGGGCATGGGACGGGCGGGAGAAGCCGACATTGTTGACGCAGCTCGTGCTGGATGATCTCGGGTACGATAGCGTGCAAGCGATGTTCGACGACTATCTGGACCATGACAAAGTGCCGCCTTACCGGTTGGCCAAGCTGTTGTTTGAAGCGGCAGCTCAAGGTGATGAAACGGCTATCGCTATTTTACAGGGTCAGGGCGTTGAGCTTGGCAAATCGGCGCAGGCGGTTATCCGCCGGCTCGGCTTGGAAGGCGAGCACTTCGATGTTGTGCTTGCGGGGAGCGTCTTGACTCGCGGCGCAGGCGATTATGTAACCGCTTTTATTGAAGAAGCGGTCGCTGCAGTCGCACCTCATGCGACCATTACGAAGCTGCGTGCGGAGCCTGTCATTGGCGCGATATGGCTGGCTTTCGAAGCAAGCGGGATCATATTGCCGGACATTGTATATGAGAATTTACGTCACGTGACGGATTATAGTTTGATCTAAAGTTGGGTGTTACCTACATCGTCAGGCTTCTATTTAGCTTGGCGGTGTATTTAGTAATGGCGATTTTGTCAATTCATTGTTGCTGCATCCATGCGTGAAGCCTGCTGATTATTAGTGGGGCGATAAAGGATTTGTCGAAAGTACTGCATTATGGATCTGCTCATCTGGGGCAATTCTTTTTTCGGTATAATGGAAGTAGTTTGAAGACAGATGCTTGAAATGAGGGAGTTAACGTCGTGCTGGAATATAGAAGGGCAAGACCGGATGAGCGTGAGGAATATATCGATTTAGCCAACTATGCCTTTAAGATAGATGTAGAAACCGTGCTTCCCAAAGTGTACAGCAAGGACATCGATTCTTCGTCAATCCACATGGTGGCTGCGGATGATAAGGGTCGGTTGCGCGCGCAGGTAGCGATTTACCCGGAACCGATGAATGTAGCCGGCGTTGCGCTGCGCGTCGGATATTTGGGGATTGTTTCGGTGCATCCAAGGGCTCGCGGGGAAGGGCATATGAAGGTGCTGATGAACAAGTGGCTGGAAGAGGCGCCTGAATTGTACGACATGGTTGTCTTATATGGTCAGCGACAGCGGTACGAGTATTTCGATTTTACCCTCGGAGGGGTGAAAATCAAATATTCGGTGGGAGAGGTCAATTGCCGTCACGCCTTGAGCGATGTGAACGTGAACGGGCTGTCGTTCCCTACGTTGTTCGAAGTCGAAGGCGCAGCAGCTTTCGCGCGTAAGCTCAACGATGCGCGGCCTGCTTTCGTTCACCGCGATGAGAAGCATTTGTCGTCTATCTTGAACGGACTCGAGCAGCGAGCGATCGGCGTGTTGGATGGGGAGAAGCTAATTGGCTATATGGTCGTCAACAAAGCAGGCAATGAAATTACGGAGCTCGCGATGGAAGATGTGAATGACGTTCCACGTGCAATCAAAGGTTATTTGGCACATGCGGGTCAGGAGTGGATAGCCGTATTCGCACCGGAATATGAGACGGAGCTGAATGCGAGCCTTAGCAGCTTTGCAGAAAATTACGCGATTGGTACGTCCGACATGTACCATATTATAGATTTTGCCCGCGTGCTTGAGGCTTACTTAACGCTTGCGTATAGGACAACCGGACTTACACCCGGCGAATTCTCCGCCGTGCTGGACGGCCAGCCTGTTACAGCTCGTATAGATGAGAATGGCGTGACCGTCGAGCGGTCGGCTAAGCCCGACGCACTTACGCTTAACAAGCAGCAGGCGCAGACCCTTCTGGTGACGCCGCATGGCCGTTATTCGGGAGCGAAAGCGCCTGCCGGATGGTTTCCACTCCCTATTTTCTGGTATACAGCGGATAAATTCTGACAGCTTAAGAGGAGACAACCAACATGAAAGATAAACGCGGTATACTGATTCTCCCCGAGGAAGTTGGCCCTTATTGGGCAGACTTGATTGCTCGCTCGGGCCTTAATCTGGTGGGCATCCATCCGGGTTGGGGAGCGGGAGCGCTCGAGGAGCTAGAGAACATGCTGGAGTTTGTGAAAACGCCGGCCTTTGAACAATTCGCAGCACGGATGAAGGAGCTGGATGTGGATCTCGAGTTCGAATCCCATGCCATGTCGTGGCTCGTTCCGCGCGCGCTCTTCTCCGAGCATCCCGACTGGTTCCGGCTGGACGAGTCAGGGAATCGCAATGCGGACTTTAACTTGTGTGCCTCTAACAAGGAGGCGCTTGATTTCTTGGAGGTGCGGTCCGAAGAGCTGGCTCGAGTGTTGCCCACACGATCGGGGCGATATTATTTCTGGATCGACGACGTGACCAACAGCGCTTGCCACTGCGAGGATTGCCGAACGTTGACTACGTCCGACCAGGCGATGATTTTCTACAATCGTATCCTGCGGGGGATTCGGCGGTTTGATGCGGCGGCTGAGCATTGTTATCTGGCTTACCAAGATACGATCCAAGCACCTGTGAACGTGCAGCCCGATCCTGGTATCTTTCTGGAGTATGCGCCTATCTATCGGAATTCAGCTCGTCCGATCCATGATTCGGATTGCCCGGAGAACTATAAGGAGCTCGAGCATCTGCCTGGTCTGCTGCAGCTATTCGGACAGGAGGGCGCTCAAATTCTGGAATACTGGATGGACAATTCCCGGTTTCTGAACTGGCAAAAGCCGTTGAAACCATTGCCGTTCTACGAAGAGGTCATCCGCCGGGACGCGGAGCATTATCGGAGCCTGGGATTCCATCGGCAGACCAGCTTCGGCGTATGGTTAGGCGAGGACTACGCGCAGGAGTTCGGCGAGCCGCCGATTGTCGCTTATGCTCGTGCTATTGGGGAAGAGTAAGAGCCTATTAACGGCGCGGGTTGGGGGTTGTGACAAGTCAGGGCAAATAGCGGTAAGCTAAGAAGGCCGGGAGAGAAACTCCCGGTCTTTTTTCTGTAGTGCGCTCAGGAGCATTTTGTCGTACGATGTAATTCTTGAAGTCATTTGAATTCGGCATATGTACGTTCGAAAGGGGTTAAGTGTCTTACAGCTATGGATTTAACATGGGGAATTATCGCATTAATGCTCGGCGGCGGTTTTCTGGCTGCCTTTATTGACTCCTCGGTAGGCGGGGGAGGCCTTATCTCAGTGCCGGTCCTGCTGGCGGCGGGACTCCCGCCGCATCTGGCGCTCGGAACGAACAAGCTGTCGGCCTCGTTCTCTTCGGTAACAAGCACGCTTACTTTCTGGCGTTCCGGCAAAATCAAACTGCGCAGCACGGGCAAGCTCGTCCCGTTCACGGCGGTCGGTGCAGCGGGAGGAGCAATGCTGCTTCAGCTTATCCCATCGGATTGGCTGCGGCCCGCAATTGTCGTCATGCTTATTGCCGTCACCGTGTACACGCTGCTGAAACGCAATTGGGGGATGGAAGGAACACGTAGCGAGCTTACGGCAGCTGCTCAGTTCGGCGCGATTGCCGCGGCGTTCGTGCTCGGCGCATATGACGGCTTCTTCGGTCCGGGGACCGGCTCGTTCTTAATCTTTATTTTCATCATGCTGGGTTTTGATTTCGTGCAAGCGGCAGGCAACGCGAAGCTGCTCAATTTCACGAGCAACGTGGCGAGCTTGATCGTGTTTCTGTCTCTGGGCTGGGTTGATTTCCGCCTCGGCCTGCTAATGGGCTCGACGATGGTGCTCGGCTCATTCGCCGGCTCCCGTCTGGCGATCAAGAAAGGAACCAAGTACGTAAAGCTGCTGTTTGTGCTCGTTACGGTTTTACTAATCGGAAAACAGCTGTGGACGATGGTAGGATAAAAAAACGGTGGCATTTTTAGTGATAGGAAATGATGAACAGACTCAGCTTTCAGAGGAAATCGTTGTTCAAAGGTTCCGGCTTTTTTGGTATGGTTAGTTGGTGTTTCAAAAAGATTGGCTGGGAGAGACGACATCTTATGAGTAAACAACAACAAATGAAATCCAGTGTGCTGCTGCTAATCACGGCTTGCATCTGGGGTTCTGCTTTTGTAGCGCAGCGCGAAGGGATGAATTATACAGGGCCATTTACCTTTAATGCCGTTAGATTTGCACTAGGCGCATTATCCCTGATTCCGCTCATCATCTGGCTGGATCGAAGATCCCGGAAACCATTTAACGAGATTAAGGCTTCGGTAAAAAGCTCGGCGGTCTCCGGTTTCATAGCAGGCTTGATCCTCTTCTGCGGGGCGTCGTTACAGCAAATTGGACTCATGTATACAACTGCGGGGAAAGCAGCTTTTGTGACGGGATTGTATATTGTGATTGTGCCGTTTCTGGGCTTGTTTCTAAAGCAACGCATTAATGCGAACAGCGCGATAGGTGCTATCATAGCGGTTTACGGTTTATATTTACTGTGCTTAAAGAATGATTTGACGCTAGGGACGGGTGACTTATACGAGCTCGTTGGGGCATTCTTCTGGTCGGCGCATATTCTGCTGATTGACAAGTTGTCTCGGCGAACGGACGTTATTAAGCTGTCGTTCTTTCAAGTGGTCACGTGTTCCGTACTTAGCTTTATCGTTGCTTTCGCAACTGAAACGATCGATTGGACAGGACTGTCGCAGGCGCTTATTCCGCTTCTGTACGGCGGCATTTGCTCAGTTGGGATTGCCTATACACTGCAGGTTGTCGGTCAGAAAGGTGCGCATCCGACGCAGGCGGCGATTATTATGAGCATGGAAACGGTATTCGCGGTTGTTGGCGGTTACTTCATACTCGGCGAATTGCTGGATACACGAGGCGTGGTCGGCTGTTTGTTTATGCTGGTGGGGATGATCATCCCGCAGCTTCCTCCGATTAGGGCTGCACGAAGCGTTCGCCGCCAGGCATAGCGCACAAAAGTGCTCTAACGAACCGTACGGGTCTTATTTGCATCAAAATAGCTTCGAAAAAATGCTAACGAATCCTACGGACTCTATTTAATGGTTTTCGGGGATTTGGGGGCTGATTTTCGGGGAATAACGCCTCTACGGTTCGTTAGAATCTCGGAACCCCGAAAATCGGCCTAATAAGGCCCCTACGGTTCGTTAGATTTCGCGGCGTGCGGCATAATTGTATGGATGGTGCAGGGTGAGAACCTTGTGCCTTTTTTGCGTCCTCATCATTTACCAGCCCGCCTTCTGGAAGGTATTTCCGACTCTGTTGAAGAATTAGTAATCAACTGGAACACCGTTTGATTCGACTACTTCCTCAGTATTCGAGATAGAGGAGGACATGACGATGACGATTAAAGAACAGACGATTATGAACGTGAGCCGAAACAAAATTAGAACGGCGGATAAGGAAATTACGATTGTCGGCAGAATCGAAGAACCGCTTATTCTCATATTGGAAAATGTGCTTAGCCATGCCGAATGCGATACGTTGATTGAGCTGGCTACAAGCAGAATGCAGCGGGCCAAGATCGGCAAAGCTCACGAGGTAAGCGATATTCGCACCAGCAGCAGCATGTTCTTCGAAGAAAACGAAAATGAATCCATTCATGTCATCGAAACCAGAGTAGCCGAACTGATGAGTGTACCTATCGCGCATGCGGAACCGCTGCAAATTTTACATTATAAAGCCGGTGAGCAGTATCAGCCCCATTTTGATTATTTTAAATCCGGAAACGCAGTAAACAATCGCATCAGCACGCTGATCATGTATTTAAATGATGTGGAGGAGGGGGGCGAAACGTATTTTCCTTCCCTGCATTTTGCGGTAACGCCCAAAAAAGGAAGCGCTGTCTATTTTGAATACTTCTATACGGACGATCACTTAAATGAACTCACCTTGCATGGGGGCAATCCCATTGTGGTCGGGGAGAAATGGGTCGCAACGCAGTGGATGAGAAGACAAATTCATCGCTATGAATAGGGGGAGCAGCTTGCATGCTGAAGTCGATTTCACCGAATCTATATCAATATGAGGATACTTGTCTGGTGTATGTCATTAAGCACGGAAGCGAAGCGGTCTTGATCGATTTCGGATCAGGCAACGTGCTTGAAGAGCTGGCAGCAATCGGCGTTGATAAGGTCACGGATGTACTGATGACGCATCATCATCGGGATCAAGGGCAAGGACTGGACAAAGCGATTGCGGCAGGTGCGCGCGTCTGGGTGCCTCATCATGAGCAGGATTTGTTTGCGCATGTGGACCAACACTGGCAGGGCCGTGAAATACTCGTCAACTACAATGTACGCCAAGATAAATTCTCCTTGCTCGAACCGATTTCGATTGCCGGAACACTGAAGGATTATGCCAACTATACCTTTGGCGGGCATTCCTTTAACGTGGTTCCTACTCCCGGGCACACGACAGGATCGATAACGCTGACTACCGTACTGGATGGCAGCCTTGTTGCTTTCACAGGAGATTTGATCGCAGGTCCGGGAAAGGTTTGGTCCATGGCGGCGACGCAGTGGTCGTACAACGGCTGTGAAGGGGTTAGTCATTCGATTTGTTCATTGGCGGTTCTGCGGGATAAAAGCCTGCAGATGCTGCTTCCGTCGCATGGCGAGATTATGGAACAGCCTTCTGCGGCCATAGCGCCTTTGATTGAGAAATTAGAGCAGCTCCTTCGACTGCGTGGCCAATACGCGGATTTCGAGTCCTTCAAGGAACCGGAGTTTCGGGAAATTACCCCTCATCTGCTTTGGAATGCCCGCAGTTTTGCCAACTCCTATGTGCTCCTTTCCGAAAGCGGCAAAGCACTTCTTATCGACTATGGATATGCCAATATACATGCAATCTTCATAGCTGGAACGGATCGCGCATCACGCCGGCCGTCTCTCTACCCCATTGAGCAGTTGAAGAAGCAATACAATGTGTCCAACATTGATGTGGTCATACCGACGCATTATCATGACGATCATGTGGCGGGGTTTAATCTTCTGCGTGATGTTGAAGGTACAGAGACCTGGGTAGCCGATAATTTTGCCGATCTGTTCGAAAATCCATCCCACTACGACGTACCCTGTATTTGGTATGATCCCATTCCGGTAGACCGTAGAATACCGCTTGAGCAGTCCGTGGTCTGGGAGGAGTATGACATCCGTCTCTACGAGCAACCGGGCCATACCCTCTATGCGGTCGCTATCTCGTTCGAAGTCGATGGTAAACGCGTGTTGGCCATCGGAGATCAGCAGGGGAATGACGGCAACTTAAATAATTACGTGTATCAGAATCGGTTCCGTTCTCATGACTATATTTTAAGCGCGGAGTTGTATCAGAGTCTGAATCCCGACCTCATTGTTTCCGGCCACTGGGATCCGCTATGGGTGGAGGAAGGCTACTTCGATAAGCTGAAGCGGGACGGGGAAAGCTTGAAGCAGCTGCATGATGAGCTGTTGCCTCTGGAGAAGATCGATCTGGGAGCCGAAGGTTATTGTGCATGGATTAAACCTTACCAAATTGAGGTGAACGTCGGGGAAAAGACCGAAATTGCGGTTGAGGTGTTAAATCCTTTCTCAAGCAGGGAAAAGGCAACCGTGCGACTGGTTACTCCTCCGAGCTGGAATATAGAGGCCGATGAGCAGCAGTTGGAAATCGATCCGCACAACGTGGAGACGGTGCAGTTTGCGATTTCGGTGCCAGCCGGGATCTCGGTGAAGCGAGCCCGAATCGCGGTCGACGTTACAATTGGGGATCGGAAGATGGGGCAGCAGGCTGAAGCGCTCGTGACGGTTGTAAGCGGGCTTATTTGAACGTTTTCCACTAGGAATCGACCCGTTTCAATCTTGATTATGGGAAAAAACAGACCCCGCCATCACTTTGCGTGAAGCGGGGTCCATTCTTTCTGCGCGGTTGATCAACTTCGGATTAGTTACTGCCCGAAAGGACATAATCCGTGTCTGTAAGCGTGTACGTAATAATGCTGTTCGTATTTAGTAACCCATCCAACTCGCTTCCGCGGGTAACAACGAATTGCATTTTGCTGTAGAGGTCGCCTTCGAAGATCGTGAAAAGCAGGATGCCATTTAGAAAAGCGTTGTCGTCGTCGCCGTTAGCAACCTCTTCTGTCCCAAATGGTCCAAGAGTAAAGGATTCCGTGCCATAATGGTTATAAGGCTCCAAGCCTGCGCGGATAAACAGCGTAATATCCAAAACGGCTCCGGTGGTATTTACAAATGTTTTTAAACCTGCCATGAGGTTTATCCTCCTTTCACAGCGGGATACTCTATCCTATTCTAGTATTTTGAGATTGCTAGGACTCCTATAATGAATGGCCCGTGATTACCGTTGCAATTTTGGATGTCATGGATTACACTGATCACAATCAAATAATAGCGCGGGAGCTTGTAGAAACAGGCTGAGAGTACGACTAATCCGTCGTAGACCGTTTAACCTGTTGGGTAATGCCATCGTAGGAAGTTCACGGCTGTCGTGCGCATTGTGGCGCCTTACCCTCGTTCTGCGGGTAAGGCGCTTTTTTGATACGGTACTGGATTGGAAAATAGGAATGAAGAGGTGGCCGAGGCTATGAACATTCAAACTGTAGCGAGCAAGCTGAAACAAGTAAGGGAAACGAACCCGTTGATTCACAATATTACGAATGTTGTCGTCACGAATTTCACCGCGAACGGCCTGTTGGCACTTGGGGCATCCCCGGTCATGGCGTATGCCAAGCAAGAAGTCGCGGATATTGCCAAAATATCCGGAGCGCTCGTACTGAACATTGGAACGCTGAACGAAACGGAGATCGAAGCGATGAAGCTGGCGGGAAGCTCAGCCAACGCGCATGGCGTCCCGGTCGTGCTGGATCCGGTTGGAGCGGGAGCTTCGGCTTACCGTACGGACACAGCCAGAGGATTACTGGCAGAAGTTAAGATCAGCATCCTTCGCGGAAATGCAGCCGAAATCGCGAACGTGGTCGGCCGCGAATGGTCGATTAAAGGCGTCGATGCCGGAACAAGCGGCGGCGATGTAGTTGAATTGGCTAAGCATGCGGCGTTGCAGCTCGGCACTGTCGTCGTTATTACCGGCGAGGCCGATATCGTCTCTGACGGTACGCGGACGTTTGCCGTGCGTAATGGGGATGCGATTCTGACGCGCGTTACCGGAACGGGCTGTCTGTTAACGTCCGTTATCGGCGCATTCGCGGCGGTAGAGAGCGATCTGCTTGTTGCATCCGTAGCTGCATTGACGGCATATGGCGTAGCTGCTGAGCTTGCAGTAGGCAAAGCGGCCGGTCAAGGGCCGGGCAGCTTCCAAATCGCGTTCCTCGATCAATTGTCGAATGTAACTGCAGAGGATATCGAGAAGCTGGGCCGAGTGGAGCGGATTGAACCATGAGTATAGCGAGAGCATTAACGATTGCTGGCTCGGATAGCGGCGGCGGCGCCGGTATTCAAGCGGATTTGAAGACATTTCAAGAGCTTCGGGTGTACGGGATGTCGGCCATTACGGCTGTCACATCGCAGAATACACTTGGCGTACGGGGGATCTATCCGCTGACGGCTGAAGCGGTTCGATCGCAGATTGAGGCCATCGGGGACGATCTCGGCACGGATGCGGTGAAGACGGGCATGCTGTTCAACGATGAGATTATCGTTGCGGTTGCCGAGGAAATCCGCCGTTACGGCTGGAGCAAGGTCGTTGTCGATCCGGTTATGATCGCCAAGGGCGGAGCTTCACTGCTGCTCGATCAAGCGGTTCGGGCCATGAAAGAAACGCTGCTTCCGCTCGCATGGGTTGTCACACCTAATGTGCCGGAAGCGGAGGCGCTGACGGGGATGACAATCGCGGGCATTGCTGCGCGTAAAGAAGCGGCCAAGCGGTTGGCCGACTTCGGTGCCAAGCATGTCGTGCTCAAAGGCGGTCACGATCTGACCGATGATGGGCAGGCGATTGATATTCTCTATGACGGCCGGGACTTCTACGAGTTTCGCAGCCAGCGGAGAGAAACGCGCCATACGCATGGCACCGGCTGCACATTCGCTTCGGCGATCACAGCTGAGCTTGCCAAAGGCCGCGACGTACCTGAAGCTGTCGAAGTCGCCAAAGCTTTCATCCAGGCGGCGATCGAATTTCCGCTTGGCCTTGGACAAGGGCACGGACCGACCAATCACTGGGCGTACCGCGATCAGGAGAGTGGACGATGAGCACGGGGGCTTGGCCGGATAAGGTCATACGCGAGGCGCTGCGACTTTATTTCATCATGGGGAGCAACAACTGTTTGCCGGGGCGCGATCCTGTTCAGGTATTGTCGGAAGCGATCAAAGGCGGCGTCACGATGTTTCAGTTCCGCGAGAAGGGTAGCGGCGCGCTTGTAGGTGATGCCCGAGTCGAGCTGGCTTGGCGTCTTCGGGAGCTGTGCCGCGAGCATCGCATTCCGTTCATCGTGAACGACGATGTCGAGCTGGCCTTGGAAGTGGACGCGGACGGTGTCCATGTCGGCCAGGAGGATGAGGCGGCAGCGGCCGTTCGCCGGTTAATCGGCGACAATAAGCTGCTTGGCGTCTCTGCCTACGACGTAAAGGAGGCTGAAGCTGCCATTCGTTGCGGCGCGGACTACTTGGGCATCGGGCCGCTGTTCTCCACTCGCACGAAGGAGGATGCCAAGGACGCTTCAGGCCTAAGCGTGCTCACGCAGATGCGGGAACGGGGCATGCACATTCCGATCGTCGGCATCGGCGGAATCACCGATGTGAACGCGGGCGACGTCATCCGTGCCGGGGCCGACGGCATATCTCTTATCTCTGCGATTTCGCTCGTGGAGGATCCGTTCGCGGCATCCCAGCAGCTGCGACTAGTCGTCGACGCGGCGGTCGCCGGAAACGGTTAAGCAAATTGGCGTGGTGCACTGTATTGGCAGTGGCTACGCCTTTTTCGTTGTGCTATTGATCACATTGACCGTATAGGCCCCCATGTAGACCTCTGTGTGACCTTCCGCGCTGCAGTGAATCGTCAGAAGGACCAGGCGGCAGCGCCTGGTCCTTTTGCGGTACAATAAACAAAACGGTAAATTTCCAAGAGAGGATGGGTGCACCAATGGCAACGACGGAGAAATCCTTACGAACCTGCAAGAAAGGACATAAGTATTATAAAAGCACGGACTGTCCGACCTGCCCGACCTGCGAGCAAGAGCGGAAGCCCGAGAACGGATTTCTGTCTCAGCTGTCGGCACCGGCAAGACGAGCGTTGGAGAACAACGGGATAACCACGCTAGAGCAGCTATCGAATTATAGCGAAGCGGAGATACTCAAGTATCACGGTATGGGGCCGGGCTCAATGCCGAAGCTGAGAGCGGCTCTGGAGGCAAATGGTTTATCTTTCAAGCAATAAGTGCTGTACAGAGCATGGCGAGCATATCGCCAGGGCTCTGTATTTTTTTATATGCGGCAGGTAATTTGGATAATAATGGTGAAGAATCTCTGTAAGAAATTGCGGAGGTGGTGTGGCGAATGCAAGAGAATAAGATCGCTCAACCTGATACTGTGGTAAAGCTGGAGAATTATAGGTTTAGTGGACTTGATGCTTCACTGGTGGGTGCCATAAAGTCGGTTGCTGACTATTATCAGCTTCCGCTAACGACTTCATGGATGTATGGCATGACGGGGATCGCCTTCCTGCACATCCTTGATGAGAACATGTGCGAACCTAACGGTGGGCCGCTCGAACCGGATGTGTTTCAGCTTGCTCGTAATTTCGGCTTGGGCATTGAAGGTTACCATGTTCATGCAGAGGGTGAAACCTTCGCACGATTACAAGCAGAAGCTTGGGAGAAAGCCAAACAAGCCATTCACGCCGGACAACCGGTTTTTGCAAAAAATATCGATATCAACAACCAGTCGTCGGTCATCTACGCGATCGATGATCATGGTTACTACACCTACACGTGGCATACGGGATTCGAGCATAGTGAGGATGTTATTCCATGGAACTCGTTAGGTTTAAGTCAGTGCCCTTGCATCAACTGTGTTCGTGATCGCGAGTCATCCGCAACGCAAACCGACCCATCCAGCGGGCTGATTTCTCTGCATTGGGCGAAGCCAATTCCGGCAAAGCAAGACGTTCGGGCAGCGCTGAAAGAGGCACTCGGGTTCGTCATTCGGTTAAATGAGAGGGGAGTCTACGAATGGTCCGGCAAAACCTACCTCGTCGGTTCGCAGGCCTATGAGCGTTGGCTAACAGCGCTGACAAACCAGCAGCTGGACAAGTACTTCTTCAGCTTATTTATTGAAATTATTACTGAAGCAAGGCAACATGCGGGCCAGTTTCTATGTGAAATCAGAGAGAAGGTGACGGATATTAATCTCGGCACCGTTGATGAACTCATATGTACCTATAACGAAATCGCGACTAATTGTAAGGTACTGAAGGACATGTATCCGTACACGGAACCACGCATGCAACCGTTCGAACAGAGTGATCAGTGTGCGGAGCTCCTGAGAGAGATTCAGTCATTAGAGAGGCATGCCTTACTTAAGCTGCATGAGCTCCACTCCAGTCTTTAAGTGGCACATGAACCGTCCCGTATGGATTGCCGTAACGGTGAGTTCATGTTAAAGTAGCTGGAACTTCTTATACGAATGGAGGCGGTGCCCGTGGAACTGACGTACTTGAAGACTTTCCGTGAGGTGGCCAGGTGCGGGAGCTATACGCGAGCCGCGGAATCGCTGGGCTACGCCCAGTCAAGCATCACGTCGCAGATCCAGAAGCTGGAGGAATCGTACGGGGCGGTCCTCTTGGAGCGTTTCGGCAGAGGCATGAAGCTGACGATGGCGGGTGAGGCGCTCCTGCAATATGCCAACGACATCTACAGACTGCATGAAGAGTCCAAGGAAGTCGTAGCCAAACAATCCAAGGGGACACTTTCAATCGGTACGATTGAGACGTTGGCTGCCTTTTACCTCCCGCCGCATCTGCAGGCCTATCGCCGCGAGTATCCGGACGTGAACATTGTCATTCAACCGGCGAATGAGCCGTTCATTATCGAAGCGGTCAAGGAAGGCGAGCTCGACGTCGGGATCATTCTGGATCCTCCGTTCACGGACCCCGAGCTTCACAGCACCATCCTGCGAGAAGAGACATTGGTCATTATCGCAAGCCCCAATCATAAATTAAATGGACATAGCGAAGTCCATGCCCCGGATTTGGAGAACGAGTCCCTTATTATGACGGAGGATGGCTGCACGTACAGAGCCATGCTGCTCAAGGTGCTGAAGGGCAATCAAGTGAGCTTCAGTCTCTCGTACGAGTTTGGCAATTTGGAAGCCATCAAGCAGTGTGTGATCTATGGATTGGGGATTGCCCTAGTGCCCCGGATTACGGTGGCCGAGGAAATTCGTAAAGGCCAGCTAATCGCGATTCCTTTTGTCCACCCGGACTGCAGGTTCTATACGCAATTGATTTACTCCAAGAAGAAATGGAAGTCGAAAGCGTTCAACGGCTTCGTAGAACTGCTTAGTGGCGGTCTCAATTATCGAAATGAGTGAAGTGTAGTATAGATTTCTATCGATAACTCCATGGTTAGGGGCTGTGATACATTGAAATCAAGAAATCCACAACCCCACTGGAGGTAATCAATATGACCATTCAAACACGCCAATCCCTCGTTCTTGAGACACCTGCTGCATCGCCCGAGCATACACATCGTCATTACATGAACAAACTATCCGTGGAAACAGATGTTGCGGATGTGCGATATGACATGCTGCACGGGCTGAATGATTTTCTGCTCCTCGATGTTCGCAGTGCGAAAGCCTATGAAGAATGCCATGTTCCCGGCGCAATCAGCCTGCCGTCCAACACGATCACCCCGGAAACGACAGCCGCCTTCTCGAAAGAGCAGGTTATCGTGGTCTACTGCTGGGGGCCGGCTTGCAATGGCGGCACCAAAGGCGCGGCTCGGTTATCCGGCCTTGGCTTCAAGGTAAAAGAGATGCTGGGCGGCATCGAGTATTGGCGGAAGGAAGGGAACGAGGTTGAAGGTACACTTGGACAATCCGCTCCCTTGATTGGATAAGGGAAATGAAGCGATTCGTCTATCTATAGGAGGTAACGAATGACGGAAATCAACAAAGAGCTCGTAAGCAGGCTTATTAAAGGGCAGTTCCCGCAATGGGCGGACTTGCCGATCTATCCGGTTGCCAAGAGCGGCCATGATAATCGAACCTTCCACTTAGGCGAGGAGATGAGCGTCAGGCTGCCAAGCCATGAGTCGTATGCGGCCCAGGTCGAGAAAGAACTCATGTGGCTGCCTAAGCTTAGACCGAACCTTACTTTACCTATACAGGCTCCGGTAGCGAAAGGGAATCCTGCGGAAGGATATCTGTGGCCATGGTCCATCAATCGTTGGATCGAAGGGGAAACCGTAAGCCTTGCTTCGATAGACGATCTAAATCAACTTGCAGTCGATTTGGCTGCATTCTTAAAGGAGCTTCGGGCCATCCCGGCTGCGGAAGGACCTCCTTCGGGCGCGCATAATTTCTACCGTGGAGGCTCGCTTACGGTTTATCATGAGGAAACGATGACGACGCTTAAGGATCTGAAATCGGCCTTTGAAACCCGCCCATATCACGAGATGTGGGACTTGGCATTGCAGTCGCAATGGACGGAGGCGCCGGTCTGGGTGCACGGCGATGTGGCAATCGGCAATCTGTTGGCGCAGAACGGGCGACTCAGCGGCGTTATCGACTTCGGCACAATGGGTACCGGCGATCCGGCTTGCGATTATGTGATGGCGTGGACATTCTTCGACGCTCAAAGCAGGGAGATCTTCCTGCGTGAAGTCGGCTGCGACGAAGGAACGCGTCATCGGGCACGCGGCTGGGCGCTATGGAAGGCGCTCATCACTTACAATGGGCATGATCGAAACTCCACTGCGGCAGCGGAGGCCAAGCGCATACTGGACGTGATTATTAGCGATTATGAGCCGTCCAAATAACAAGTGATGATTTGTCCCGAGCTATCATAAGCTTCCATAAACGATTGGTGGTTACTAGATAGTAGCGCCATTCTTAGTTTGCGGGAGGGATCGTATGAATAAGGCATATGATGTCGCATGTTATCACTGGTCGAACTGGCATCCATACGCAGGCAATGAATCGAAGCGAGGCAAAGGCTGGACGGAGTGGGAGTATCTAAAGTCGGCTATACCAAGGTTTCCTGGACATCGCCAGCCTAAGAAGCCATTATGGGGTTACCTGGATGACTCCAACCCAGCGCATGCGGAGAATCAGATCGATGCCGCGGCGGACCATGGCATCACGACATTTATCTATGTATGGGGATGGCAGAAGGATGACGGTTTCGGCGGGAATGGCAATAATCTTGCGCTGGATCAGGGGTTTCTACAGGCTGCAAACAGAGAGCGGCTTCAGTTTGGATTGATGTGGTGTGCATCGGCACTTGAGGATGAAGCATTTGACTATATCATCGACAATTACTTCAGTCAGCCTAATTATTGGCGCGTGAATGGCGGCTTATATATTTCGATCTATGAGCTCGGCAAATTAATAGCGGAATGCGGTGGTATTGAAGAGACGGCGCAAGCCATTCATCGTTTCCGCGAGAAAACAAGGGCGGCCGGGTTAGGTGAAATTCATTTGGCCGCAATCGAGTGGGGGCTGCAAAGTGAGCTATTCGGTGAAAATGCGGCTGAACTGATCGGAAAGCTGTCTGTCGATAGTGTCACCTCCTACGTTTGGGCTCATAATGGGACCCCGCCGGATGGATTGTATGGACCCTACGACCAATGGGCACAAGATGCGATGTCACGCTGGCCCGCATTTCAACAGAAATTCAATGTACCCTACCATCCGCATGTATCCATGGGCTGGGACCCGAGCCCGAGATGCCACCCCGATAGGAGATACCAGATCGGCGGACCGCTGCTGTATCATACCATGCAGGGCGAATATGAGAATCTATACGAACCTTACCTCTCTTCTATTGTCGTGGATAATACGCCTGACCTATTCAGATCGTCACTGCTCCAAGCGAAGAAGTATCTGGAGGAGACCGTGGAAGCCTCGCCTAAAATCGTCACGATTTATTCGTGGAACGAATGGACGGAAGGCGGCTTTCTGGAGCCGGAGGAGCAGTATGGCATGGCCTATCTGGAAGCGATAAAGGATGTTTTTGGGTAATCCATAGCCTAGCGAAGTACAGAGCACAGTGGCCCGGGCTGCTTCTGCTCTGTATTTTTTTGCCTGTGCAGGATAATGGGGATCCGCGTCAAATGATACAATAGGAAATGATTTGAAAAATACTGATTCTTTAGGAGATACGGGATGAACAACGTTCTTCTTGGCTTAAGGAAAACGATTTTTTTCAGATTGCTGGCGATGTTTATCTTTATTCTCCTCCCGCTGTATCTCATCGGAATCGGGATGTACAACTGGGGCTCGCGCACCGTCCGTACGGATATTAAGCAATCGATGACGCTGCAAGGCAATTATTTCATGAAGGATCTGGAGAACAATCTGGATCGCATCCGAACATTGCAATACAACTTATTGAACATCGACGATATTAATAAGCTTGTTAATGTTTACCCGGTCATACCGGATGATTACGAGCAATCGCAGTCGATTCTTCGCGTTGAAGAGCAGTTGACCATCTTGAAGAGCAGCAGCGCTTATATCGACAACATTCGTGCCTTGATCGCTCCGGCGAAAATGACCATTGACTCACAGGGCATATATGGGAGCTTTTCCGCCAGAGATACCGCTTTTTTTGACACGCTCAAACATAATGCCTTCGATCAGATTAAGTTCCGGGGCGGTCGTCTTCATTTTATATCCCCATATTCTTACCTAGACCCCAATGACAATACGGCTATCTCCCACATTATTGATGTGACCTTATCCGCAGAAGCGCTGCAGCAATCGCTGGTTCAAATGAGATCATACGAGCATGGAGGCTCCTTCCTAATTAGCCGTACAGCCGGTGAAGTTATCGCAGAAGATATTGAGAGTGACGATGCTTCCCACGCGGAATTCGCCCTCAGGGCCAGATTGTCCCCTAATGCATCCAAAATTGAAACCGCTTCCATAAATGGAGAGCGCTACTTGGTCTCGTATATTTATTCCGACTTTCTGGATATGACCTACGTCAAATTTGTGCCGGAGCACTATATCTTTCAAACGATTGAGAAGTATAAACGCTGGTTCTGGTCCTTCACCTTCGTAAGTATCGTAATTATCCTCTTGTTTTCCTTCCTCGCGAACAAATTAATTCGTAACCCGATGAAAACGCTCATTCACTCCTTCCGAAGGGCGGAGAAAGGTGAGTTAAACTTCAAGGTCGACTACCAGCAGGATACTGAGTTTCGCTATTTATTTCAGGCGTTTAATTCGATGACCGGGAAAATTGCTGAAATGATCGATCAAATGTACGTGCAGAAGCTGCTCGCGAAGAATGCAGAATACAAACAGCTGCAATCGCAGATTAATCCCCATTTTCTATACAATAGCTTCTTCATTCTGCAGCGCATGATTATTGGCGAGGACATCGACAATGCATCGCGGTTTGCGGAACATCTGGCTAATTATTTTAAGTACATTACACGAAATGCGGCTGAGGAAGTGAAGCTGTCGGATGAGGTTGAACATGCGAGGGATTATGCGGAAATTCAAACGATGCGGTTCTCGAAGCGCATTGTTATTGATTTTGGCCAACTGCCTGAGCGGTATGCCGGCGTAATGGTGCCGCGTCTCATTGTGCAGCCCTTTATCGAGAATGCCTTTAATCATGGATTAAAGGGGGTCGGCAGAAACGGACGCTTGGATGTGAGCTTTCACGATATGCACGATGGCTTCTGCATTGTGCTGGAGGATAACGGGAGAGAGCTGACTGAGGCGGGGGTTAGAGAATTAGCGGAGAGGCTGGAGGAATCCGAAACCTACGATGAAGTCACAGGCATCGTCAACATTCATCGCAGAATCCGGCTGAAATTCGGAAACGAAAGCGGTGTGACTGTCTCGCAAGGGGACATGGGCGGGCTGAAAGTGCAAATTAAATTTGTTACAGGAGGAGACCAATATGTACAGGTTGCTGATTGTGGATGATGAGGATCAAATTGTCGATTGGCTGTATGATCTGTTTAAATCGGACGGGATGCTTGAACTAGACGTATACAAAGCCTATTCGGGTTACGAAGCGGTTGAGCGCATGCAGCAGATGAAGATCGACATTCTTCTCACCGACATGTGCATGCCTGGCATGGATGGAATCGCCTTGCTGGAACAGGTGAAGCGATATTGGCCGTCCAGTAAAACCATCTTTCTATCTGCGCACAATGAATTTGACTATATCTATCAGATTAGCAAGTATGAAGGTGTCAGCTATATTTTGAAGTCGGAGCATGACTCGGTCATTGTACAAGCTGTGATTAAAGCGATCTCCGATCTACAGGCGGAGCTGGTGCAGGAATCCATTGCCGGCAGAGTCAAGGAGCTGGAGCGCATGGCGATCCCGATGCTGCGCAAAGAATTTATTGGCGAATGGTTAGAGGGTATGTTGGAAGAAACGACCATTACACAGGCGAAATTCGACGAATTACATATTAAGCTGGATGCGAAGCAGCCTGTCTGGATCGTCATTGGGAAGATTGACGATGCGGATAG
The DNA here is from genome assembly GCF_059383835.1 of Paenibacillus sp. J22R98. Classification (NCBI taxonomy): domain Bacteria; kingdom Bacillati; phylum Bacillota; class Bacilli; order Caryophanales; family Paenibacillaceae; genus Paenibacillus; species Paenibacillus sp. J22R98. The sequence goes on along the minus strand of NZ_JBXENW010000012.1, from coordinate 146,262 downwards.
TCACAGACCGTCCTTTAGCTCCCAGATCTTAATTAGCGCCCGCGCAATAGCCGAGAAGTTTCTTGGTGACGACATGCGGTACGTAGTAAGCAGCAACGAGAAAATCTACATTGTCTGGTTAATCCAATTAACGGAGAATTCGCTCAGATGGTCGTTTGAGTCGATTCAGATGTCGTTCAAGGAGTCGACGAACATGACGATGTCCTTTGCGATTGCAGAGGAACCTTGTCGATTTAGCGAGGCGGCGGAGGGGTACGCGTTTCTGAAACGGTCTTTAAATGCCCGAATGGGAGCGGGGAAGGAAATGATTGTGTCGAGGGATGCCGGATTATTGGAACAAGGATACAAGGAAGGCGCTGCCTCCAATGGGCAGGTCTTGAAGAGCTTTGCACAGCTCAAGAAATCCGCGCAATTGGTCAGCCTGCTGGAGAACGGTAAGAGGGACGAATATAGGATTCTGCTCGGCGATATGACGAACGGTCTGCGCTTGGTGAAGAGCATGTACGACAGCGCTGCCCTTGAAATTTATTATTCGATTGCGGCGCAGCTGCTCTCGTATATTAACAGCTGGAGCCTAAGTCATAAGCTGTCGGAGCGGCTCGGATTGAGAAAGCTGTTTATGCTGCATGAGTTCCCTGCCTGGCATGAGGCCGTCGACAATATGGTGGCGATTTCGGATGCGTTATTTGATATCCAAGCGCAAGATCAGCTGGTGCGTACGAATGATACCATCAGCAGAATCAAGCGGTACATCAAGGAGAATATTGCCGGCGAGCTCTCGCTGCATATGCTCGGCGAGGTTGTCCATTTCAGCCCCGTGTATCTCTCTCAGCTGTTTAAACAGGTGACCGGCAGCAACTTGTCCGATTATATCAACCAGGAGAGATTGAAGCGTTCCAAGGAACTGCTGCTGCGAGGCGATATGAAAATTTACGAGGTAGCGGCTGCAGTCGGATACAGCTCCGCCAATTATTTTGTCCGATTCTTCAAGAAGATGTTTGGCATGACGCCGCAGGAATTCCGCAATTTGAATCTGCCTTTGTAACAAAACTGAAATATATAGATTAGTAACCGTTCTTTAAATAGTGCTATATACGCGCTCTCCCCGCCCGATTTATAGTTTATGTAAGCGCTTCACTTTGTGTATTTTCTCGGAGTGACAGTGTCAAAAAACACTAGGAGGAATTGGCTTGAATAAGAAGATTCAAGTTGCAATCTGCTTGGCAGCAGTCATGCTCCTGACCTTCACTTCAGCACCGGCTTTCGCGGTAACGACCAACAAGAAGGTCGACATCTGGGCAAAATACAAAACACCGATCACGGTATCAACTGTGTACAGCATCGCCGACGGGGCAACTGTCATGCCGAAGGGTCAAAGCTATACCGGAAAAAACCCGTTCTCCGACGCGTACAAGAAAGAATTAGGCATCAACCTGAAGGTGCAGTGGACGACCCCTCAAATTCAATATGAACAGAAGGTCAACATTGCGATTGCTTCCAACAGCTTGCCTGACGTGATGAAAGTCAACGCCATCCAGCTGGCCAAGCTTGTGAAACTAAACATGGTAGCGGATTTGACCAAAACCTATCAGACCTACATATCGCCATGGTCCAGAGGATTTACAGAAGGTGATGGCGGCTTAGCGCTCAAAACCGCAACCTTCGACGGCAAAATAATGGCGATTCCGGTTGGAAACGCCGTGAACGACAGTCTTCCGGTGCTGGCGATTCGTGCAGACTGGCTGAAGAAGCTCGGCTTGAAGCCGCCGAAGACAACCGCCGATTTGATGGCTATTGCTAAAGCCTTTACGGAAAAGGATCCGGACGGCGACGGTCAAAAAAATACGCTGGGCCTCGCTGCTTCCAAGGAAATCTTCAGCATTTACGGCGGCTTCAACGGATTCTTCCAATCCAATAGAGCCTATGTCGCAATGCCTAACGGCGGCATGAACTGGATTACGGACAAATCCGGCAACAACCTGGTAGCTGGGGAAATTCAGCCGGAAGTGAAATCCGCACTCAAAGACTTGGCTACGATGTACTCGAACGGCTACATCGACAAGGAGTTCGCGGTCAAAGACGGCACGAAGATGGCGGAGGACATCGTCAAGGGCAAAATCGGTATGTTCTACGCCGAGCAATGGAATCCGTTCTGGCCGATTCCGGATGCCAAGAAACAAAATCCGAATGCGGACTGGAAGTTCTATCCGATCCCTACTGTGGACGGCAAAGCGCCTAAGGTTCAGCTTGGACCTAGCTCCGCCGGCTATTACGTGGTGAGAAAAGGCTTTAAGTACCCGGAAGCCGCCATCAAAATGCTCAACCTGCATACGAAGCTTGAACCATACTGGAGCCCGGACTACAGCCCGCTGTACCATTTTGGCTCCATTGATCCGAAGAATCCGCTCCTGCCGGATAGCAAAGTCACATCGCCGGGCTGGCAATTCTCTGCCGTTCAAGCCTTCTCTCCGACACAGAATATCGATATCTATAAGGACTACATTACGCTGCTTAATACGGGCAACCCTGCCAAAACGAAGATGAACCAAGCCATGAAGCCGGCAGACGCGAAGAATACGCAGAAACGGATGCAGGAAATTATCCGACTGAACACCATCCCATACGACAGCAGCGTAATGGTGAAAACCGGAGATGGTACGGTTCAGAAGCTGTTCGATGACACCCAATACCCGGCATTGCTGTGGGTAGGCTCTCCGTTCAGCTCATGGTCGGCGATCTACACCTATGTCCAAAACCGTCAAACCTTCCCGCTGGCCTACTACGGAGCGCCGACACCGACGATGGCAGCGAAATCGCCTACTCTCGATAAGCTGCGCTTGGAGCAGTTTACCCGGATTATTATGGGGAAATCGCCTGTCAGCCAATTCGATAGCTACGTGAAGAGCTTCAACAAATTAGGCGGCACGCAGATTTCGAAGGAAGTAAACAGCTGGTACGATAAGAACCACTGATGTTGCGATAGCGAAGCAGAAGTCTGAAGGGGTAAACTTCCGGTTTATCCCTTCCTATTTTGGAGTCGTGTGAAGGGGTAGGTGCAATGAATACGCAAACGGTGACATCAGATAAGGCACTTAAGAGGTCCGAGGCAAAAGCAAAGACAAAATCCAAATCGCATGAAAACCGTATCTTGCATGTCATGTTAATCCCGGCGGTGCTGCTTGCGATCGTTTTTTGCTACATACCCATGGTGGGGATATTGATGTCGTTTCAGGATTATAATCCGGTGCATGGCTTTCTCAGCTTCTTTAACTCGACGTTTGTGGGGTTCGATAATTTCGTTTATCTGTTCGACATGCCTGACTTTGTTCAGGTCGTCTGGAATACGCTCTTTATTTCGATCATGAAAATGGCAGCCGGGCTGATCGTACCGATCGGTTTCGCCATTCTAATCAATGAAGTCCGAGTGAGCGCAATAAAGCGGTCCATTCAAACCGCCGTGTACTTGCCTCACTTTTTATCCTGGGTTATTCTGGGCGGCATTCTGATTGATGTTCTGTCTCCATCGCAGGGCATTGTGAATGCCGTTATGAAAGCACTCGGGTTAAACGAGGTGTTTTTCCTGGCTGATGAGCATGCGTTTCGATATGTCTTGGTCCTCTCCGATGTATGGAAGGAATTCGGCTTCTCGACGATTGTTTATCTCGCGGCCATTACATCCATCAATCCCAATTTATATGAGGCTGCCGCAATTGACGGGGGCGGTCGGTTCAAGCAAATGCTGTATATTACGCTTCCGGGCATGATGCCCATCATTACGTTAATGGCGACGCTAAGCTTGGGCAACGTGCTGAATGCAGGCAATGGACTCAATGCCGGGTTCGACCAAGTGTTCAACCTCTACAGCCCAATCGTCTATCCGACGGGCGACATTATTGATACGTTCGTCTATCGGCTTGGCCTGCAGGACCTGCAATTCAGCGTTGCGGCCGTTGCCGGATTGTTCAAGTCGACAATTGGTTTCGTATTTATCGTCGCTGCCTATTGGATGTCTTACCGGTTCGCCAAATATCGTGTATTCTAACGAGCGAAAGGAAACACGGCCATGAATTATACGTACGGTGAAAAAGTGTTTTCGGTGTTCAATACGGCATTTTTGCTGTTTATTAGCTTTATCTGTTTGTTCCCGCTGCTGAATGTGCTGGCAATTTCATTCAGCGATAGTTCGGCCGCAGCGGCGGGGAGGGTAGCGCTGTGGCCTGTCGATTTCACGTTTAGCTCTTACAAATACGTGCTCAAGAAGCCGGAGTTCTTCAATTCCTTCGGCATCTCTGTTCTGCGCGTCCTTGCCGGCGTTATCATCGGCATGCTGGTCACGATCATTACGGCGTTTCCGCTGTCCAAGGAATCACGTGTCTTCCCGTCGCGGACAGGATATGTTTGGTTTCTGTTTATCACGCTTCTCTTTAACGGCGGGATTATTCCGATGTATATGACCGTTCGGGCACTGGGGCTAATCGATAATTTCTGGGTACTGATTCTGCCGGCGGCGCTGTCGGTATGGAATATTATCTTGCTGCTGAACTTTATGCGGGCATTACCAAAGGAGCTGACCGAATCGGCCGTGGTGGATGGCGCCGGGCATTGGACGACATTATGGAGAGTCTTAGTCCCGCTGTCTAAGCCGGTACTGGCCACACTCGTCCTGTTCACAGCCGTTGGTCATTGGAACTCCTTCTTCGATGGGCTTATCTATATGAGCAGCCCCGAGCATTATCCGCTGCAAGCTTACTTGCAGACTTCCATTGTGCAAATCGATCTGACCAAGATCAATGAAATGACGATTGATCAAATTCAGCAGCTAACGGCTATATCAGACCGAACATTTCGAGCTGCGCAAATCTTTACCGCCACGTTGCCGATCCTTTGCGTCTATCCTTTCTTGCAGAAATACTTTATCAAGGGAATCGTGCTTGGCAGTGTGAAGGAATAATGCGGAAGGGGTTGGAACCGTGAAAGCGAGAATTCTTCTTATGCTTGCGATTATATTCATGCTGCTGATGATGACAGCATGCGGAGGGACAGCAAGCAACAACGGCAGCGATAACAGCATAGCCTCCGCAGATGATAGCAATGCGAGTGATAGCGGCACTGATACGACGAGTAATGCCAATAGCAGCACGGAAAGCAACAACAGCGGCAATGCCGGGAATAGTACGGAGGCTGTCAGCAGCGATGGCAACAGTACGGATGCGAATACAGGGAATAGCGGAAGTGAGGAGAAGGCGGAGCCGGACCCGGAAATCGACAAGCTGTCCAAGCCCGACGAGAAGGGAACCGTTGAACAGCTTCTGGGAGAGTGGACCGAGGTGGATTCGCCGGACCGTTTCGCCAAAATTTCGGAGAACCCCGACGAACCGGGCACCTATATTTATGAAGATAATGAAGGCAAATATAAGGGGACATTCCAAGATGGCGTCTTGACCGTCGTGTTGTCTCTATTTGAAACCGAAAATAATCAGGATACCATTGAGGTCTACTTCGATGAGAAGCTGGGGTATATGGTTTACGTCTATGACGAGACCTTGACCAAGCTGGAGAAAGCGAAATAAGCAGAATTAGCTATCGTTACTAGCAATGGCCGGTAACTCTCCATTCAGGAGAGCTGCCGGCTTTTGTTATGAGCCCCAATAGGTAAAAAAAGGAGAAACAAGGCATACTAGCCTGTATGGCAAGCAGGAAAATTGTAGGTTGAAGGAGATTCAACTCAGATGAGGATACGAAGAGTAGTATTCGGCCATGGCAAGGCAGGCGGCGGCAGCAAGGGGACTCGAGCTGTACAGCCCGGACAGCTTGAAACGGATTTGGATGCCAATATAAGCCGAATCAGAGCTGAACTAACGTCCAGCCCTGATCTGATCGTGCGTAAATTCACGTTGCGAACAGGGCAGCCGCTCCATGTGGCGGCGATCTACTTGGATACCATTACAGATAAAGAAGTGGTGAACGAATTTGTGATGCAGTCGCTCATGTCGCCGTTTCTGCCGCAAATACCGGAAGGTACCGATTCTCCTGAGGCTGCTTTCCGGTTCATATGCGATAACGCGCTTACGGTCGGGCAGATCGAGGTTATCGATAACTGGACCTCCATGCTGCTGGAATTGTTGACCGGCAAGACGATTCTAATCGTGAATGGCTGGAGCCAATGTGTGTGCGGCAATACGATTGGCGGCGAGAAACGCGCCGTATCGGAAGCGAGCACCCAAGTTGTCATACGGGGGCCGAAGGACAGCTTCTCGGAGTCGCTCGCAACGAATATCGCCCTTGTGCGGCGCCGGATCCGGAGCGCGAAGTTTGGCTTTGAAGCCATTAAGATTGGCAGCGTAACGCAAACCTCCGTGGCCATGCTTTATATCGATGGGATCGTGAAGGACGAAATCAAGCAAGAAGTAAAAAGTCGGCTGGACAAAATCAATACGGACGCTATTTTGGAATCCGGGTATATCGAAGAGTTCATCGAAGACAATTGGAGCTCTCCTTTCCCTACCGTATTCAACACGGAGAGACCTGACGTAATCGCCGCTAATCTGCTGGAGGGACGCATTGCCATATTGGTGGACGGAACGCCTTTCGCCTTAGTGGTGCCCACGGTGCTTTCCCAATTTTTCGCCGCTGCTGAAGATTACTACCAACGATACGATATCGGCACTTTCATTCGATTATTGCGGTATATGGCATTCATCATTTCGTTGTTTGGGCCGGCTGCTTACATTGCTTTGACGACCTTTCATCAGGAGATGCTGCCAACGACGCTTCTGATTAATTTGACGGGGGCCAGAGAAGGCGTTCCGTTTCCGGCGCTCGTCGAGGCGTTCATCATGGAGATCAGCTTTGAAATTCTAAGGGAGGCGGGCATTCGGATGCCCCGGGCCGTTGGACAAGCCGTGTCGATCGTAGGCGCGCTGGTGCTGGGAGAAGCGGCTGTTCAAGCGGGTATCGTATCCCCGATCATGGTAATCGTAGTAGCCATTACCGCGATCGCGAACTTCTCCATTCCGGCCTACAATCTGGCCATTACGGCACGTTTGCTGCGATTCTTATTCATGCTGGCGGCCGGACTGCTTGGTTTCTATGGCATCATACTCGGCATGATCATGATGGTGGCCCACTTGAATTCGTTGCGCTCGTTTGGCGTATCCTTCCTATCGCCGCTCGTGCCCTTCAAGTATAAGCAGATGCAAGACGTATTTGTCCGTCTCCCGCATTGGAGCCTTCGGGCCAGACCGGACGATACGGCGGAGGAGGTTGTTCGGATGCCTCCGGGGCAAAAACCACAGAGCGAGTGAGTTAGGGGGCAATCAGATGGAGACGGGTAAACGGTTGGTTAAGCTGGCTCTACTTGCAATCTCATTGATGTCTGTCTTGTTTGCTACCGGCTGCTGGAACAGCAGAGAGCTTAACAAGCTGGCGATCGTGACTGCAATGGCGATCGACAAAGCGGAGCATTCCGATCAATATCAGCTGACATTCCAAGTCGTGGTCCCGAGCGAATTATCGAAGTCGGGAAATGGCGGCGGAGGAGGAGGAGGGGCGCCGTTTACCATTTACAGCGTGCGATCGAAAACGTTGTTTGAGGGGATTCGCAAAGCATCCAAGCAGGTGCCAAGGCAATTGTTCTTCTCTCATATCCAAGTGGTCGTGCTCGGCGAGAGGCTTGCAAAAGAAGGAATCGCAGAGATTTTCGACTTCTTCGAACGCTCGCATGAGGTTCGGTTAACGTCAATGCTGCTCATTGCAAGAGGCAGTCCCTCTGGCAAATTAATTAGTACGATCACACCGCTTGCACCTTTACAAGCACAGGCCGTGCTGGGAGCCAGCGAATTCTCATCGAAAATCTGGTCCAGTTCGCCGAATATCGGAATCGACGAGGTCATCCGTAAGCTCATCAATCCGGGGGCTGAACCATCGATCAGCGGACTCCGGATGATTGGCGATGACGAGAACGTGACACAGAAGCAGAATCTGGGACAGACGCGCCTTCCCTATCACCTTGAAGTATCCGGCATTGCCATGTTTCGTGAAGGGAAGCTTGTGGGATGGCTGGAGAATGAGAAAGCGCGTGGATACATGTTCATCATCAACCAAATGAGGAGCACGATTATGAATTTGTCATGCGCAGGGAAAGCGGACGCCCTTGCCCTTGAAATTATAAAAAGCAAAACCAAGACCCAGGTTTCGATGAAAGACGGTCATCCGCACGTGCATATCGTCGTGAAAGCTGAAGGAAATGTGGCCGAAGTCAAATGCGGCATTGCGCTTACGGAGCTATCCGTGCTGAACAAGCTGGAGCAGGACTGGGGGGAAACTGCGAAATCGAGTATGCTGGCGGCGATTCAGAGCGCACAAGCCGTCCGCTCTGATGTGTTTGGCTTTGGCGAAGTGTTGCAGCGCAGTCATCCGAAGGCATGGCGACAAGTACAAGATAATTGGGCGGAAGCCTTCTCGGAAGCGGAGGTGACAATCACCTTCCAAGGGCAGATCCTGAGATCGGGCATGCGAGGAAAATCGCTGATGGAGAAGTCTTGAAATCGAGAGGAGTGCTAGCATGAATAACCGAGCCGTACATATAGGTCCTCTGCATTTGTTTGCATGGATTACGTTATTCGAGCTGGGGACAGCCGTCGTCATTCAGCTCGGGATGGGTGCGAAGCAAGATGCCTGGATTGTCATTCTACTCGGCTGTCTATGCGGCGTTGCCCTATTTGCCGGAGTATTCGGTACGCTGTATAACCTGTACCCGGATCTCCCTCTAACGGGGTACATGCGCCGAATTATCGGGCCTGTTCCGGGATGGGTGCTGGGCTTTGCTTATCTGCTGTACTTTATATATATCTCGGGCCGCGACGTCAGAGACTTTATCGATTTGCTATCCGCTGCAGCCTATGATGTCACGCCGTTGTTCGCCCTGGCGATGTTTATGCTGATCACAGTTGGTTATACGATTCGTCTGGGTGTGGAGGTGTTTGCGAGAACAACGTTTGTTTTCTTCATACTCTGCTGCATGATGTTTCTGTTCATCATCTTCTTGGTGATTTTCTCGGAAATGTCGGAGGGCAATCGGCTGCTCCCCGTGCTTGGCGAAGGATGGAAACCGGTCTGGAAAGCGCTGTTTCCCACGAACATCACGTTTCCATTCGGCGAAATGATCGTAATGACGATGTTTCTTCCTTATTTGAACAAGAAATATAAGGCTGTCAAAATCGGCGTCGGCGCCATGGTGTTCAGCACGGTTCTGCTCATCATTGCCACCTATGTGAATACTTCCGTGCTCGGCACCGAAATCGCTTCGCGGGCGACATTCCCGCTGTTTACGGCCTTGAGCCGGTTAAAGCTGTCTGAAATCGCTCAGCGCATGGATGCCATTGTGCTTTTCCTGTTTGTCATTACCAGCTTCGTCAAAATAGGCACCTTCATGTATGCCGCGATCTTGGCGGCCGGCGATTTGTTCCGAATCCCGAATCACAAGACGTTAATCATGCCGATCGGTCTCATCGTCATGTTCACATCGCTTACGGTCGCGGGAAGCTTGACGGAGCACCTGCAGGAGGGACTCAAGATCGTGCCTTATTACCTTCATCTGCCGCTCCAATACGCGATCCCAACCCTACTCATGCTGATTGGCTTAATTCGGCGCAAAGGGAAATCCGCTGCTTCCTCCTGATGGGGATGAGCTGTCAGTGCCCGGGCCAGAACTTGCGTAGAAGGGCAATAATCGGCCTGCGCAGATAGAAGAAGAGGAGTGTCGCAAGCATGAGCTTCTCGATAAAGTCGAACATGGAGAACGGGAATATTAAATTTCGAAGCATACGGTCCGGGGGGAGGCCTTGAAGGAGATCCATGACCAAATCCCACAGGATAATGCAAGGGAAGAGGAGCATGAAAACCCCGTAGTGCTTATTATTCTTCATTGTACACGCACCTTTCGATCCGTTGATGCATGTATTATTCCCCAAAAGCCCGTTCAAACAAAAAGACCGTGAAAGCCACCCATGGTGACTGTCACGGCCCTTAGCTGTTGGTTAGAAACTAGCCAAATAAGCATCGAGTTGGTCGAAAGTGCCGCCGAACCCTTGGTTCATGGATTCGAACATGCCTCTGTAGAATGCGTGCTCCTCCGGACTTGCATTGTTAGGGCCTCCCTCAAGCTTGAGGGTGGTTTTTCCATCTTGCTCCGTGAACGTCACGATATTCAAGATTTCCAGCGGGAACTGCGGTGCGAATGGAGGACGCTCTGTTCCGCCCTCGGGGTTTGAGAACGAGTTGATCCAGACGAGCTTCTCCGGCGCCACGATTTCTTGATAAACGAATTTACCCCACATGGTTTGTCCATCGGGCGTGCTCATGGTGTAGTGGAAGATCCCTCCGGGACGCAGATCAAGCTTCACCACTTCAAGACTCAGCCCCTTCGGTCCCCACCAGTGCTTCAGATGCTCAGCTTCCGTGAATACTTTAAATACTAACTCACGCGGTGCATCGAAGGTGCGAGAAATGACTAACTTCCCATCCTCCATACTTGTTACATTGGCGTTTACTGCTTGGTTATCGGTCATTATGATTCCTCCAGCGTTAAATTTCTTGCTTTGAATATACTCTACTAGGAATATTCCTGTCAAGGAATATTCAATATCGAACCAAAGTGCCTGCGCGACGGATTGTTTAACTTACCCTGGCAACAATTTTACTATTCATGCCGTCTTCTATAGCAATAAGGTTGGAATGGATGTGGGGCTCGTATGCTTGTCAAAAAGTTGATGTGGGTGTCCTTATGTGCGGTTATGCTGCTATTGAGTGCATGCGGGGGAAAGTCTGAAGTGACCGCTGCAGATAAGGGCGAACTGTACAGCCTGGCGTTGGACGCCTTTATGCCGGTCGATGAAGGTCTGAATAGCGGCATGAAGTACATCGCCGTTGATATGAGCAACTTGAAGGATCTTGACGAGGCAGATAAGCAGCAGATTCTGGACCATTTCAAAACCTACAAGGTCGATGTGATGGAAGCGACCTATGAGCAATTGGAAGCCAACGGATTGTTTAATCCGAATACGCTGTCACTGGACGGCGTGCTGCTCAAGGTGGATAAGACAGAGCTCACTGCCAAGCAGTTTATTGTTGAGGGTTCCAAGTATCGCTCCGGTGACGGATCCATTGGCATGCGCGTTGTCGTGGAGTTAAAGGACGGACAATGGCAAGTGAAGAAGGCTGACATGACGTGGATAAGCTAACCTAATAGACGCTAATCTGCTATGATAGTTGCAAAACGATAGCGGGGTGATTGATCCATGTTCGGCAATAAGAATACGAAATCGCCCGAGCCGACTGCGGAAGCTGCGCGGGTCGTCCCGGTATACACGGTACACTCCCTGCCCCAGCCGTATGAAGTGCTGTGCACCGTCTACTCCGGCAGGCTAAGCAACAGCTCGCCCGTCAATTTGCTGCAGCAGCTTGGCCGCGCCGGCGGTGCAGTTGCAGAGTGTGATGCGGTCATTGGCATCCTGCTCACGCCCGGTTTGGCGTCGGGGACGTTGAATGCCTACGGCACAGCCATTCGTTATGTGTAAGATAGAAAAGGACCGGGCAGCTGCTCGGTCCTTTCTCCTTTTATCGCTTACTGCTGCAGCTTCAGTAGCTCGCTAACGGTGACAAAGGAATACCCTTGTTCCGTTAACGCCTGCAGCATTTCATGGATTGCGGTAATCTCGTTTGGATCGTACATAGGGTGAAGGAGCAGAATGTCCCCGCCAATGAGGAAGAAAGTAGCCTTTGCTTTGTAAGTGTCCAGAAGCGGCAAGAGCTGATCGACATTGCCGGTAGGGCCGTCATCAAAGGTGAGCGCGATGACCTTCTGATTGGTCTCAACTTGATTGGTTATGCCCCCGAACACTTGAAAGGTACGGGAGTTCATCCATTTGAGCGTACCGAATAGAATCGCAATTAGGAGTATGAGGACAGCTGCGCTGATGATTAATTTTTTCTTCATGGCTGGTACCTCCTTGATCAGTTTTCGTTAGCCGGGTTCCATTTGCACGCCAATAGTAGTTACAATATAAGGAAAGACAAACTGTAAGGGAGTCCTGAACGTTGAGCTTTCTAAAGCCTTATTTTCGCCAATTCGGAAAACCGTTTGCCGCAGCGATTCTGTTCCTGATGCTTGAAGCCCTGTGTGATCTCATGCAGCCCACGCTCATGTCGCGCATTATTGACGTTGGGGTTGCGAACAAGCAGCTTGATTATGTCTTCCGTTTCGGCGGCTATATGCTGCTCATAACGGCTATTGGTGCGGCAGGGGCGACGATGCGCAACATTATCTCCAGCCATGTCTCTCTCAATTTCGGCACGCGTCTGCGGTCGGATCTGTTCCGCCAAATTCAGACGTTATCGTTTGACAGCATCGATAAATTCGATCGTGCATCCCTCGTTACGAGGCTGACGAACGATGTGACCCAAATTCAGAATTTCACGAACGGACTCATGCGTATCTTTGTCAAAGCACCGCTTATTTGTATCGGCAGTCTCATTATGGCGATTCGATTGAATCCGCCTCTTTCGGTTGTATTGGCTGTTGTCATTCCTTTCGTGGCGCTGCTCATTGTGATCAATATGCGTATTGGTTTTCCGCTGTTTGCGGGTGTCCAGCGAGCGCTCGATCGCGTGAATGGAGTGTCGCGTGAATATTTATCCGGGGTTCGGGTTGTCAAAGCCTTTAACCGTGTCGATTACGAGACGGACAAGTTCGGCATGGTCAACGATACCTATCGGGAAGCGTCATCTCGTGCGATGCGTTTAATGTCGATCTTCAGTCCAAGCATCATGCTGACCGTGAACCTGGGGATTACCGCAGTCATTTGGATCGGCGGCGTGCGGGTTGACGGCGGCCATATGCAGGTTGGCCATATTATTGCATTTATCAACTATATGACGCAAATTTTGTTCTCGCTGCTGATGATTTCGAGTGTGTTCACCATGTTCGTAAGAGCGAAAGCGTCGGCCGAGCGGATCGGCGAGGTATTCGCAGAGAAGGATTCTATGCCAGTGCGAGATGGCGGACAGCCCAATCCGCAACCACAACCGCAATCACAGCAGGTTTCCGGGCAACCCGGCAGCGGGAGCATTTCGTTCAGAGGGGTATCCTTCTCTTATGCCAAGTCGGAGACCGTGCTTCGCGATATTACGCTGGACTGCCGGCCGGGCGAGACGATTGGCATTATCGGTTCAACGGGATCGGGCAAAAGCACGCTCGTTAACCTCATTCCCCGGTTCTACGATGCAACCTCAGGCACGGTGGAAGTGGACGGACAGGATGTGCGAAACATCGAGCTGAAGTCGCTTCGGGAGAAAATAGCCATCGTACCGCAGAAAGCCGTGCTGTTTACCGGCTCCATTCGGGAGAACCTGCTATGGGGCAAGGAAGACGCAACCCATGAGGAAGTGGAGCTGGCAGCGCGGATGGCGCAGGCGCATGACTTCATTCTGGATTGTCCCGAAGGCTACGATACGCTGCTCGGTCAAGGCGGGGTTAATCTCTCAGGGGGTCAGAAGCAGCGGGTTTCCATTGCAAGGGCGCTCATTCGCCAGCCGTCCATCCTGATTCTGGACGATTGCACGAGCGCCGTGGATACATCGACGGAATCGCGCATTAAGGAAGCGCTCAGGGAATATGCGCAGGGCTTAACCTGTATCCTAATCGCTCAGCGTATGTCTTCTGTCATGGATGCGGATCGCATTATCGTGCTCGATAATGGGGAGATCGTGGGTTCCGGGCGACACGAAGAGCTGATGCTAACCTGCGCGGCTTATCAGGAAATTTATCGGTCGCAGACCGGCAAGGAGGCGCGTGCCAATGTCTGAACGGAATAATCGACCAGAGGGTAATCCTCCGGCACAGCAGGCGCAGAGTACGCCGCCGCCTATGCCTGCCGTGAACGTCCCGGGGCGAGGCGGCTTTATGGGCCGCGGGCCGGTTGTGAAGCCGAAGAATTTGAAGGCGACGATAAGCCGGCTGTGGTCGTATTTTGGCAAGGAAAGAAAGCTGCTGGCGATTATTTTCGTCATCGTCCTGATCGATGCGCTCATTACGCTGGCCGGCCCTTACCTCATCGGCGTGGCGATCGATGCCATGTCCGCAGAGAACGATGGCAGCCCGGTTGACTTCGGACTGCTGCAGATCGCGCTCATTGCGCTAGTCTCTTCTTACATCGCAGATGGAGGTCTGACTTTCCTCCAAGGGTGGCTGATGGCCGGCGTATCCCAGCGTATCGTAGGACGGATGCGAACCGCGCTATTCGCCAAGCTGCACAAGCTGCCGATCCGTTTCTTCGATACGCGGACGCACGGGGAACTGATGAGCCGGATGTCCAATGATATCGACAATGTGAGCAATACCATTTCGCAGTCGGCTATCCAAGTGATGACGGGATCGGTAGCGATTACCGGCGCGCTCGTTATGATGCTGGTGCTCAGCCCCGTGCTGACGCTGGCGAGCTTGATCACGGTACCGGCCGTATTCCTGCTGACGCGGACGATTGCCCGTGCAACCGGGCCTTTGTTTAAGCAGCAGCAGAACAAGCTCGGCAAGCTGAACGGCCATATTGAAGAGACGATCTCGGGCATCCAGATCGTGAAGGCGTTCAACCGCGAGGATAAGGTTATTGATGACTTCGAGGTCGTTAATGAAGAACTGCGGGAGATTGGCATTAAAGCGCAGATCCGCTCGGGTTTCCTTATGCCGATTATGAACGTCATCAACAACATCGGTTTTGCGGCTGTAGCCATCGTCGGAGGCATTCTGGCGGTTAACGGGCATATTACGGTCGGCGTCATCGCCAGCTTCCTCAGCTACTCGCGCCAGTTTGTGCGGCCGCTTATCGAGCTTGCGAATCTGTTCAACGTTCTGCAGTCCGGTGTAGCGGGGGCGGAGCGGGTGTTCGAGGTGCTCGACGAAGAAGAGGAGCCGGCCGATCGTCCGGGGGCGAAGACGTTCGTCAATCCGCGCGGACATGTCGTCTTCGACAATGTGTCCTTCGGGTACCGCGCCGATGTGCCGATCCTGAAGGGAATCAGCTTTGATTCTGCCGAGGGTACAAGCACGGCGCTGATCGGTCCTACCGGCGCAGGCAAAACAACAATCGTGAATCTGCTTAATCGGTTTTATGATGTGACAGGCGGCTCTATCCGAATCGACGGACGCGACATCCGTGATTATACGAAGGACAGCCTTCGGCAGGCGTTCGGCATTGTGCTGCAGGACACCTATTTGTTCTCCGGCACGATTCGGGAAAATATCAAGTACGGCAAACCAAGCGCTACGGACGAGGAGATGGAGCGGGCAGCCGCGCTGGCCAATGCCGCCTCCTTCATCCGCAGGCTCCCTCAGCGGTATGATACGGTGCTGGCCGAGAATGGCGGCAACCTAAGCCAAGGTCAACGTCAGCTGCTAGCCATCGCAAGGGTCATTCTGGCCGATCCGCCGATACTTATCCTCGATGAGGCAACCAGCAGCATCGACACCCGGACAGAGCTGCATATCCAAGATGCGCTGCGAGGCGTGCTGCATGGGCGCACCAGCTTCTTGATCGCCCACCGGCTGAACACGATTCGCGACGCCGACACCATCATGGTCATCGACCGCGGGGCGATCATGGAGAGGGGTTCCCATGAAGAGCTGCTGGAGAAGCAGGGCGTCTATGCCAACATGTTTAAGAATCAATTCGGAGCCGTACTGGGCGAAGGATAACATGCTTGAAATTACAAAAACCCACCGCGCTAGGTTAACAACCATTAACCTAGCACGGTGGGTTTTCTTGTGCTTCGCTATTAAACGACACCTTGTGCAATCATGGAGTCGGCTACTTTAATAAACCCGGCGATATTCGCGCCATAGACCAGATTGCCGGCATGTCCGTAATCTGCGGCTGCTTTGACGCTGTTATCATAGATGTTTTTCATAATGCTATGGAGCTTGGTGTCTACTTCTTCGAAGGTCCACGACAGTCGCATGCTGTTTTGCGCCATTTCGAGTGCAGATACAGCAACGCCGCCTGCGTTCGCTGCCTTAGCCGGTCCAAACAGAACGCCGTTATTCAGAAACACATCAATGGCTTCCAAGGTGGATGGCATGTTAGCCCCTTCGCCAATCGCCTTCACACCGCCATCTACTAACAGCTGTGCGGCCTTCGCGTCAATCTCATTCTGTGTCGCGCAAGGAAGCGCAATGTCACATGGAATGGACCAAATGCCGTCGCAGCCCGGTGTGTAGGTAGCATGCGGATGGATGTTCACGTATTCACTGATTCGTTTGCGATCCAGTTCCTTCAATTGCTTGACCGTATCCAAGTTGATGCCCTGAGGGTCGTAGATGTACCCGCCAGAGTCACTGCACGCAACGACTTTAGCGCCAAGCTGTTGTGCCTTCTCAATCGCATAGATGGAGACGTTGCCCGAGCCCGATACGACAACCGTGCTGACTTGGAAGCTCAAGCCTTTGCTGGCAAGCATCTCGTTCACGAAATAAACGCAGCCGTAGCCGGTCGCTTCCTTGCGCGCCAGACTTCCGCCGTAGACAATGCCCTTACCCGTGAGAACGCCTGCTTCGTTGCCGCCGCGAATACGTTTGTATTGTCCGAACATGTAGCCGATTTCCCGCGCTCCCACGCCGATATCGCCTGCGGGTACATCGACCTCAGGTCCGATATATTTGTAGAGCTCGGTCATGAAGCTTTGCGTGAAGCGCATAATTTCATGATCGGATTTGCCTTTCGGATCGAAATCCGATCCGCCTTTACCGCCGCCGATCGGCTGGCCGGTTAGGCTGTTCTTAAAGATCTGCTCGAAGCCCAAGAATTTGATGATGCTTGCATTTACCGACGGATGGAACCGCAGTCCGCCTTTATAAGGCCCCAGTGCGCTATTGAACTGAACCCGGAATCCGCGGTTCACATGCACCTTCCCCTTGTCATCCACCCATGGCACGCGGAAGGATACGACACGCTCCGGCTCAGAAATTCGCTCTAAAATACTGTTCTGCTCATACTCCGGATGCTGGGCCAGAACGGGAACGAGGGAATCCAGAATTTCCTTCACAGCTTGGTGGAATTCAGGCTCGTGGTGGTTGCGTTGAACGATTGTTTCGTATACGGATTGGACGTATTTTTGTGCAGCTTCCAATTGCTGATCGGGTATAACGGTTATCAATTTGACCAACGCTCCTTTGGATGATGAGGGCTCGAATTTGCATTTTTTTACTCAAAGTTTGTATTTTTATACATTGTAAACGTGTATTTATCATAATACCAATTAATTAATCTTTGCGGTCCGATAAAATACATTTATAACCTAAATGTGAGAAAACCTGCCATATAATCTATGGCAGGTGATCGTAATTCCAGGATGACATGTTACCTTTTGCGCGGCTTCGGACTTCGCAAGGAACGGCGGATGAGGAGCGGACCAACCGCGCTGCCGACCATTGCGGCATAGAAGGAATGGAGCGGCAGCTTAATCAAATAAAACAATACAGTACCCCCAATAATATCAATCACGACAAACTTCTTGATTTCCGACATCGGCACGACCACGACTATAAACTCTTGATTGCTCCCCATTGCATCTACCCCTGCTTTCATCGTAACAATCTCCACTTGAAATTGTATTTGCAGGCAGCTTGTCAGATTCCATGCGAATGAAAAACCCGATGCGCTCGAGCGCTAACGAATCCTAGAGGACTTATTTCAACAAAATGAGGGGGTTTGAAATTCTAACGAATCCTACAAGACTTATTCGGTGTCAAAAGGGGCGTTTCTCGCTCGATTTCCTCACAATAAGGCCTCTACGATTTGTTAGATTTGATAAATGGCTATTATTGAAGGAATAAGACTTTCAGGATTCGTTAGCGCAAAGAGATGTCCCTCAGCCATGGCCAGCATGACAGAGGGACATCTCGTTTTATTACCTCTCGGGAAAGTTGGAGCTTCTCTAGCTTAACAGCCGTTTCTATTTAAACACAGGTAAACGCATCGATTCGCTGAAGGTCAAAGCCGGAGAACATCCAGAAGAATCCGTTCCAGCGGAATCCGGAGACCGACGTCCGGCCTAGGAAGACGGGATAGAACCAGAAGCCGGGTCCGCTGCGCGGCCAAATATAGGTCATGCGGAACATGCAGCGGGAGATGGCTCCCGGGTCAATGGCAAGCGTCGATGAGGTCAGCGGTTTTGGAGGAACCATTTGCGGCGGGGGTGAGCTTGGGGGCTGCTGCATCCCTTGAGGGCCGACCGGTGGCATAAAAGCCATGCTAATCACTCCTTTGCGGTGAAGTTAACGGTTCACAACAGGCTTAAAGCAGCGAGATGGCAAGAAGATTAAACAGAACAAGCGGCAGGATCACATTATTGTAAGTCTGCTGTGGGGGGAAACCCGGTCCAGGGAAGAAGCCGCGATGGGCGCCTTCATTCGAGAGGCAAATGTAGAGAATGCTCTTGTCGCAATGGACGATATGGCCTTCGAAGACATCGCCGTCCATCGTTTCGATCTTGACCATCCGATTGACATGATTAGCGCATAGCTGATGAAGATGGTC
Organism: Paenibacillus sp. J22R98; assembly: GCF_059383835.1. NCBI lineage: Bacteria > Bacillati > Bacillota > Bacilli > Caryophanales > Paenibacillaceae > Paenibacillus > Paenibacillus sp. J22R98. The sequence goes on along the minus strand of NZ_JBXENW010000012.1, from coordinate 127,675 downwards.
TCTGACGGATCGGAGCGTATGATGAACTTTGGAGTCGCACTGATAGATCGGCTTTAGATCCTGTTGCACGGACTGATTTTGCGAGCTCATGATTGATAACCTCCATTTTGAACATGGATTATCCTATGCAGAGGCCCAGTTTGGCGTTACGGGGAGCGGGGCTGGGGGAGGCCCAACAGGCGGCGAAAATAAAAAAACTTGCCATGGGGACCATGGCAAGTTCGAAGGGACGATTAGAGCAGCTCGCGGCGAAGCTGTTCAGCCGATTTAGGCGATAGGTAGCCGATTGGAAGGTCGAAGATCGTCTTCGCGCCTTTGCCGCCTTCTTTGCTTAAACGGTAGCCCGCTCTCGCGCAAGCCACCAGCACGCTTGCTGTAAACTCAGGATTGCTCTCGAGCGTAAGGCCGAACTCGATAATTTGTTTCGTGCCGGCGCCGGTAATCCCGCTGCGAATGACGAATCCGCCATGCGGCATTCCTTGGTGCTCCGCTTGCAGCTGTTCTTCGCTAATGAACGTCACCGTCGTGTTGTAGTCCGAGAAATAGTTCGGCATATTCACGATCGTTTGTGTAATTTCTTCTTTATCGGCGCCTTCTTCAGCGACAACGAAGCATTCGCGAAGGTGTTTGTCGCGAGTAGCCAGCTCCGGTGTTTCACCCGAGCGGATCTGATCGATTACTTCTTGAACCGGCACGGTATATTGCACGCCTGCTTTAACGCCGGGTACGCGGCGGATCGCATCGGAATGGCCTTGGCTTACGCCTTTGCCCCAGAATGTGAAGTCTTTGCCTTCAGGCAGAATCGCTTCTGCAAGCAGGCGGTTAAGGGAGAACAAACCCGGATCCCAGCCTGTCGAAATAATGCTGAGGGTACCGGCTTGCTGCGCGGCAGCGTTGACCGTTTCGTAGAACTCCGGAATTTTGGCATGCGTATCGAAGCTGTCTACCGTGTTGAACATGCTTGCAATAACAGGCGTTTGCTCAGGAAGATCGGTAGCCGAGCCGCCGCAGAGAATCATCACATCGATAATGCCTTTGTATTGCTCTGCTGCCGACATATGTTCGAAGCGGACGCCTTCGCCGCCGGTCATTTGCTCAGGCTGTCTGCGCGTAAAGATCGCAGTAAGCTCCATATCGGGATTTTGAGCGATCGCTTTCTGGACGCCTCTGCCGAGGTTTCCGTAACCTACAATACCAATCTTGATTGCTGCACTCACTTCAAATTCCTCCTATTATGGGGTATTCTGCATATAAGTATAATCTTCATTAAGTATAAAGATATTACATGGAATGTAAACTATTTCTTTTGAGAACCCGCAATTTTCTTGACTATAGGCAGGGGAAATGGCAGGCTAAAGCTATTACATTTCGGTATAACACAAGGGTTTGGGAGTGTTGGAAATAGTCGTGTAGCCAGAGACGGAGGTAATGGATTGAGCACATCGACCAGGAGCGTTACCGGCCTGATTCGCAGACAGGGATTCCGGCAATTTTTAGAGCTTTGTAAGCGCTACAAATATTTATATCTGGCCGTTCTGGTGCTGCAGCTTGGCGGCACGGGTGCCGCACTCCTCCTCGCGGAGCTGAGCAGAAGGATCTTCGACGGCGGCACGGAGCTGTCGCATGCAGAGCTTGTCCGATTAATCATCGGCATAGCCGCGATGGTCCTGCTAGGCTTGTTCTGCTCGCTGGGCGCAAGGATTTGCAACCAAGTCGTAAACACCAATATTGTGTTCAGAATGAGGCAGATCATACTGCGGCAGCTTACGAATCTTTCGCTCAAGTATCACGAACGCACGCACAGCGCCCACACGCAGAATATTCTCTTCAATGAGCTGGAAGTGTTCAAGCATTTTATCGTATTCGATATGCTTCGTCTGATCTCGCTGCCCGTATCCTTCGTCGCTGTCGGCATCTATTTGTTTACCGTGAATCCCTTGCTCGGAGCCATCGCCATTCTTGTAGGTCCTTTCCAGCTGCTCAGCAGCCTGGTGATGCGAGGGAGATTCAAGGATCTCATTGCCGATCAGCAGGCTAACGGGGGAGACGTGTTCTTTCATATGGATGAGACGCTCTCCGGCATTCGGGAAGTGAAAATGAATCAATTGGAGCAGTCGGTATTTGCGAGGTTCGAGAAGGTATGTAAGGAGGGCATCCGGCTCTGGGTCTCCGTTGAGAAAATGGAGGCGTTTCGCGAGTTTATCCGCCTCATTCCGGAGAAGATCGGCTATCTGCTCGGCATTACCGTTGGCGCCATTCTGATGGTGAACGGGGATATTGGCCCCGGTGCGATCATCGCCTTTCTCACGCTGCTCGATAAGGTAAGCGAGCCCTTCGTCAGCATAACGGCAATCATAAGCTCGCTGCAGAGAGTGTCGGCCGGAGCGGAGAATCTGCTTGCGGTCATGGAGATGGAAACAGAGGTGAAGGACCAAGGAAAAGCACTTCCGGCTAAGCCTTGCTCCATTCGATTCGATAATGTCTCTTTCTCCTATCAAGCGGACCGGCCTGTCCTTCATAACGTCAGCTTCGAGATTCCGGCCGGCAAATCCGTAGCTTTGGTCGGCCCAAGCGGCAGCGGGAAGAGTACGCTGATTAAACTGCTCTACCGGTTTTATGAGCCGGTTGGCGGTTCGATTCGGCTGGATGAGCGCCCTATTGAATCGTTTACCATCTCTTCGCTGCGGGGGCAGCTGGCCGCGGTTACCCAAGATGTATATTTGTTCGACGGCACGATTCGGGAAAATATTGCGATCGGGCTCGCGGATGCGACGGATGAGGACATTCTTAGAGCTGCGGAGCTGTCTCAATCGGCATTTATTCGGGAGCTTCCGGAAGGGCTCGATACAAAGGTTGGGGAGCGAGGCATTAAGCTATCCCATGGGCAGAGACAGCGCATTGGCATAGCCAGAGCTGTTCTTCGCCAGGCATCGGTCACGATTTTGGACGAGCCGACATCTGCGCTTGATGTGGAAACAGAAGCGATGTTCCAGAGCGATTTGCCGAAGTGGGCCGGAGCTAGTACCAAAATCATCATTGCACACCGTTTATCGACGATTCGCGATGTCGATTACGTGATTTTTCTGGAGCATGGACGCGTACAGGAAATGGGTTCGCCCAAGGAGCTGCTGCAAGCTAAGGGGCGGTTCTCGGATTTCTGGAGAAACCAGCATATTCATGAGTTTGTCAGCTAAAGCAGGCGAAGTGGACTACCTAAATGGACTAGAAACAAGGAGGCGTTTTACCTTATGACCACGATACTTTGTTTACAAGAGCTTACTTCGGAGCAGCAAGCGGCGGTGCAACAGGCGGCACCGGATGCGTCGATCACTTTCGGCCGAAATTCGGAAACGGAGGATCAAGCCTTTCGCGAGGCGGAGATTATCCTAGGCTGGGATGCGAAGGTAAAGAGCATTGCGCTGCAGGAGGGGACTAAGCTGCGCTGGGTGCAGAGCTGGTCGTCAGGGATCGACAGCCTGCCGCTCGATCTGCTGGAGGAGCGCGGCATCTTGCTGACGGATGCCAGCGGTGTACACGCCAGATCGGTGTCCGAGACGGCGGTTGCCATGATGCTGGGCTTGTCGCGCGGCATTGCCGCGGCCGTTCGCAATCAGCGATCAGGCTTATGGGAAAGCCCGGATACGCTTGCCGAGATGAACGGAGGCACTGTAGCGATTGTTGGCGCAGGCGAGATCGGCCGCGAAGTGGCGCGGATTGCGCGCGCGTTCGATATGCGCGTCATTGCCGTTCGCCGATCGGGCGGCACGGTGCCCGAAGCGGATGTCGTATATGAGACGTCGCGTCTTGATGAAGCGCTGCGGGAAGCGGACTATGTCATTAATATTTTGCCGCTTACGAGTGAGACGCAGCATTTGTTTCATGCCGAGCGATTCGCCGTGATGAAGCGTACGGCTTATTTTATCAACGTGGGACGCGGGGCGACCGTACGGACGGAGGATCTCGTTGAGGCGCTGGATAGAGGAATTATCGCAGGTGCGGGACTTGATGTATTCGAACAAGAGCCGCTGCCCGCGGATCATCCACTGTGGGCAATGCCGAACGTGATTCTCACGCCGCACAATGCCGGTGGTCTGACCGTTCGCAACGGGGAGCGGCTCGTCAAGTTGTTCCTATCGAATTTGGAACTGTATTTGTCCGGGAATGCTGCTGGTCTGCGTAATCTGGTCGATTATAAGAAGCGGTATTAATACGGCGACGGTGGGATGGGCATCCTCGGGTTGCATCAATTAAGCGCAAAAGCGGCTTTAGCCCATGGATACTCGGGATCTGGCTGGGTACCGTCCTTATAGGTGGAGATCAGTGCCCAGCGGTCTGCGCCGGATGTATTGGAATATGAGGCATGCAGCAATAAATCGTGGAAGACGATGGCGTCTCCCTTGGATGCGGCGAAATCGACAACCTGCGATGCGTCGATCTGATCTTCATTTAAGCGATAAATGAATCCATTATTATCGGCTGCTTCCCCATCATGGCTGACTGTCGATCGGTGGGAACCGGGAAGAACTCTCAGACAGCCGTTGGCCGGAGTCGCATCATCCAGTGCGATCCAAACCGAGAACTTGTGACTGCCATGCCAGTAGGAGTAGTCTTGGTGCCAAGGTGAACCGAAGCCTGTGCTTGCATTCTTGAAGACGACCTTGTCGTTCATGAAGAGGACGGAATCGCCGATAATTGCTTTCAATACGCGGGCCAGCTCCGGTGTTCGCGCAGCGTCCTTGAACAATTCGCTTTCAGACGCTAATCCGAGAAAAACTCCGCTTGAGTCGACATCATGTCTGGCTAGAATCTCGGCTGCTTCTGCCTTCAACGCTTGCACCTCTTCATGCGAATAGAGCTGCTTCAGAATGAAATAGCCTTGCCGATCGAACTCTTCCTTGATGGCTGCTGTCATGCTCATTGCCTCCTAATCGATATGATGCGGAATGAATGGCAAACCGGGCTAAAGGGCGTTATAGTATGAATGGTAAAGCAACCGGATAATGGTGTAAAGGGGCGTTGCCAACATGCAGTTGTTTCGGATGCAGGCAGGGGCGGAAGGCAAGAACGGATTAGCTGAATATGTCGAAAATCATTATATAAGCTGCGGTAGGCCGGGCATCGGAGACATGAGCCGCTTCACCCAAGCAGAGCTGGAAGCGACATTAGCTGAAGGCTATGAGCTTGCTGGGCCGGAGCTGAAACGCGAAGCAGAGGCGCATTACTGCTTCGCTCAGGTCATGCAGGACGGAGATTACATAATCCTGAGTGATGGTGAGCGCATGTATCTTGGCGACCTCGGTGACTATTATTATCTCGATGACTTCGACAACGCGGACGATCAGAGCGGGCATAGACGAGGCGTGACTTGGCTGCGAAGCTTGCAGAGGGAGGAGCTGCATCCGGAGCTGCTCGTTTTTCTGGAGCAGGAAGGGAAGCTTGGCACGTTCGGGCGATCGGTTAGCCGGGAGGAGCTGGAGCGGCTGCTCACCAAGCCGGCGCCGGCTGGAATGAGGCTGGTCGACGATGCGACCATGCAGGAGGCGCTCGACATACTGAAAGCCGCAATGCGAAGCGAGGATGTCGAGCGGCGGGAGCGGGCTGCAATCGCGATATTGCAAGCAGCAAGGATGGAGCGGTAGAAGGACAGTGAACGGTGAGATCGCAGAGGAGGTAAGGCGATGAAATTTCGAACGATTGTCGAGCTTGGCGGCAAGACCGCAACCGGCTTCGAGGTGCCGGGCGAAGTTGTAGCGTCACTTGGGACAAGCAAGAAACCTGCCGTTAAAGTGAAGATCGGTTCTTATCTGTATCGCAGTACAGTTGCGACAATGGGCGGACGCTTCATGCTCCCGCTCAGCGCGGAGAATCGCCAGGGTGCCGGTGTAGCTGCAGGTGAAGAGATCGAAGTAGAGCTTGAGCTGGATTCCGAGCCTCGGGAGCTTGAGGTGCCCGAAGATTTCTCGGATGCACTCAGCGGTGCAGCGGCATCCCGTTCATTCTTCGACAGTTTGTCTTACAGCAATAGGCGCAGAATCGTGCTTTCCATAGACGGCGCGAAGACGGCCGAGACCCGGCAGCGGCGCATCGAGAAAGCCGTGCAGGCATTAAGCGAGAGCCGCATTCCATAACGAACATAAGAAGAGCTGTCGAGGCGTGACCTCAGCAGCTCTTCTTGTTTGGATTATAATCGCTAATTCGGGTAAGCTTCTCGGGATTGGAAACCATGTAAACAGCCCGGATGGCGCTGAAATCTGCGTTCGGCTCGAATACGAGCGCAAGCGGGGGGCGACCCTCGCGCTGAAGAAGCAGCCCTTGCTGGCCGCTGATTGATACATGTAAGAGCTGCCCGGTAAGGGAGCCCTTGCCTGCAATACCGGCAAAGAAAGCAGCGATCCGATCGCGGCCCAGAATGGGATTGATGGCGGCGCGGACGATACCGCCGCCGTCGCTGAGCATGACCGCGTCTTCGGTGAGCAGATGGATGAAGCCCTCCAAGCGGCCGGTATGAATCGCTTGCGTGAACGACTGGACGAATCGTTCGATCGACGAGTCCATCGTCGATTCGTTGTCTGTGCGCGACAGGTGGCCGATCTTCGCGGAGGCGCGGCTAAAGATTTTGCGGCAGGCCGCCTCGGACTTCTCCAGCATGGACGCGATGTCAGCGTAATCGTAGCCGAATGATTCCCGGAGCACGAAGACGGCACGCTCCTGCGGCGTGCAGGTCTGCAAGAGAACGAGCAGGGCATAGCCGAGCTGCTCGTGCTGAATAACTCGCTCCAGCGGCGTATTCACAGCAGGGCCAAGTTCAATAATAGGCTCCGGCAGCCAATGGCCGGTGTAGCTCTCGCGCTTGCGCGGTGCTGCTTTCATGACATTGAGCACACGGTTGGTCACCATTTTGACAAGGTAGGCTCTCGGGTGCGTCATATCGGTCTTGCCCAGCTTACTTATCGTGACGAACACATCCTGGACGGCATCCTCGGCCTCGCTCATCGAGCCGAGCATCCGATAAGCTATGGACGTAAGCAGCGACTTATGTTCGCGGTATAACTGTTCCACTTCTAACGAGTGATCGATCGTCTTCAAGGCGTATCAACCTCCGATTCTAGATGCATTTTATCAAGATAAGGGTATGAAAGAAAGCCACCCGGGCGGGGTGGCTTGTCAGTCCGTTCACTTATTTCGCATAACAATCGGGAAACATGCCCGTCGCAATCGCGATTCGGTTCCAGCTGTTGATGGCATTGATGGCTAGCAGCAGGGCGACAAACTCGCTTTCATCAAAATACTTGCGGGCTTCGTCGTAAACGCTCTGCGGCACGCCGCCTTCGGAGATAAGCGTAACCGCTTCGGTCAATGCGAGCGCAGCGCGTTCCTTCTCCGTAAATTGAGGAGATTCGCGCCAAACGACGATCAGGTTCAGCCGGCGCTCGCTTTCGCCCATGGCCCGCAAATCGGTGGTGTGCATATCCACGCAGAATGCGCAGCCGTTGATTTGGGAAGCGCGGATTTTGATGAGCTCATAGATCACTTTATCCGCATTTAATTCTTTTGCCGTCCCGTCGAATTTAAGCATGGCCTGGTAGGCTGCAGTGTTGGCTTGGGATGCGTTCATTCGTAAGTTCATATCGATTCCTCCAATGGATGATAGTCTAATTTGTCGTTCCACCTACATAGACAATTCAAGCTCTTATTCTGTGACAGTGGAGCCACCCCAAATAAAAAAACTCTGAGCGCCTACAGTGGGTGTAACGACAAAAAAGCTGCCTCAAAAGTCATAGCTTGCACTTTTGAGGCAGCCTGCAAAGTTGTTAAGCTTGGCCGACATTTCTCCAGTCCGGAAGTCGATCAAGTGTGATGCAATTCGGGTGATGATAGACTTTCTTCAATTGCTCGTCCGTTGTTGATTTTCCGTCAAGCACGAAACCTTCGCCCCATGTCATGTACCACAGCCAAGGCGTGCGGCTTGCGAGGAGCTGATCCGGATCCGGAATCGATCCGTTCTCGCCAAGCGCAATGAGCTTCTTGCCGCCGGCCAGCGCATCTACTTGCTCGAACGGCTTGCGAAGCGGGCCATAATTGGCAGAAGGCGCATAGATGTCGCAGCTGTCAATGTCGGTTTCGCCCTCACCCGGATACCACTCCTCCACGTGAGAATTCCATACCCAGATCAAGTTATGAAGCTGGTGCAGATTCGTTAAACGGTCAACTAATAACCGCCATAGCTGCTTGCACGGTTCGGCACCGAATGCGCCCCACCAGAACCAAGCGCCGTCTGCTTCATGCAAAGGCCGCCACAACACCGGTACGTTTGCATCCTGCAGCTTCTTCAATTGCTCCGCAATGGCATCGATATCGGCCAGCAGCAGCTGATGTTCTTGCGAATCCGGTTTTAAAGCGAGCGGAAGATTAAAGTCGGTGTTCTTCGTGTAGAATGTTTTGTCCGTGCCGCCGGTTGGCGCAAACCAGTGCCAGGTTAAGGTTACGATCCCATTCTGGACGGTTGTCCACTCGATAGCGGACTCGATGGAGCCTTTGTTCTCTGCGATTTCGAGCAGCTTGTGCGGTGTTGGATCTGCTGTTTCGGTAGCATGCGTGTAGCTGAGCAGGTCAAACCCGCGAATAGCAGGCTGTTTGCCGGTTACGCTCTCGATATACGTGAATTCTTTTACAGGTGTAAATCCGGAAGCGGTATGCTGACCCGTAAGGAGGCTGCGACCGAACTGACTGTTCAAGTAGTTCCACAGCGACACGGTCTCCGCCGATGCCTTCGGATTGATCAGGGGGCGCGGCGAACGGTGAAGCTCAGGCGCGTCCACGGCGGATAACAGGAAGCTGTCGACTTCCACGCCGCTGTCCCAGGCTTTGAGCATGGCAAGCGTATGTGTGCCGGCTTTTAGAAAAACGCTGCACTGACGCTCGGTTACAAACCCGTCTGTGGGACGTGATCTCACATAGCCGTAGCAATTGCCATCGATGAGGAGCGCGTTGGACCGATAGCCGTCCGGCACTGCATAACGGACGCTAAGCTCATAGAAGCCTTCCTCTTGAATCTGTACATCCACTTCAAGCCAATCTCCTTCATTCTCCGTGCCGTTTACATAACCGGCTCCGCTAAAACCCGGTGTCTCCTGTGCGACCGCGACGCCTTGAAAACGGCCTTCTTCGGCCTGAACGATAATCGAGCTGCTTGTTTTCATCAGAACGTTCCCCCATTTGCTTCGAATTGATCATTGTTTTCACTATATATGAATTTTCAAATCGTTTGAATGTACATATATCAAATGGAGCTGGTGCCACGTGAGGCACCCCGAAGCCGCTTCGGACATAGACTAGGCTATAAACCAATGTTAGGTACGAAAGGAATAACCGTCATGTATCTCGATATAAGGAATAGCGTGAGTGAGTGGATTCCCGGCTGGCAATATGTAATGGAGCAGAGAGCGAAAGAGCGGGAGCAGCCGCTCACCTTCGTCCTCGTCCATGGTTCATGGGCGGATGCCGGCTTCTGGAATGGGGTTGCGGTGATGCTGCGTAAGATGGGCCATCGCGTATATACCCCTGAATATCCAGGGCACGGAGGCGATCCGAATACCAATGTGACGCACGCCATGATTACGAAGGCGGTAGCGGATTTCATCACCAATCATAACTTGCGTGATATCATACTGGTCGGGCACAGCTTCGGCGGATCGGTCATTCAGAAAACAGCGGAGCTTGTTCCGGACCGGATCAAGCGGCTCGTCTTTATGGACGGATTCGTGCTGGGCGATGGTCAATCCGTAGTGGACCAGTTTCCGCTTCCAACTCAGCAGGCGTTTGAGCAGCTCAGGCAGTCATCGCAGAATGATTCGCTGCTGCTGCCGTATCCGCTCTTCCGGGAATTGTTCGTCAATTTGGCGGATGCGCGGCTTGCACAGCAGCTTTACAGCGAAGCAAGACCGGAGCCAGCCAAGCCTGCTTTTGAAAAACTGGACTTAAAGAAGTTTTATACCTTGACGATTCCGCGAAGCTATCTCTATTTGACGGAAGATAATTTACTGCCTCAGGGAGAGGGCTTCGGTTGGCATCCGCATATGTCGAGCCGACTTGGCGTGTTCAGATTGATTCGCTCGCATGGCGACCATATGACCTACTTCAGAACGCAGCCCGGACTTCTTGCGCAGAAGCTGTATGAGGCTTCGAGAGATTGAGCAGTATAGGAGAGCAGGGCGAGGCTGTCGCCGCTGCTCTTTTTGCTATAGTAAAGGGATGTATTTATTTGCTGAATTATGATACAATATGTATCTAAAATATGGAGGTGATGCGATGCCGGCTCGAGCGAAAGTGGCCATCAGGAGCTTGCGTCCGGGTAAAAGCGCGTTGAAATGGCTCGTTGTTTTATCTTTTTTCGATGCATTTGCTACAGATATGGGTATTCGAATGCGTGCGATCAGTGAAGCAAACCCGTTTGCTGCTTACTTGTACGAAACGGACCCAACCGTCTTCTACGCGTACAAAATTATTTTGCCGCTTCTTCTGCTCTATTTGATACAAAATGTATCAGAAACTTCGTTTTTAAAGAAGTGGATTCTCATCGTGACCCTCATCTACGCTTTGCTGGCTATGTATCATCTCGTATGGATGCTTCTCGTCTTTGTGCTGTAACCTTTCGTCCCGCGCATCTGCCTGAGCTGACTGTCAGCTCAGGCGGGATACTGCTGCGTGTGCGGTAGCGGATACCATTCTTGCTCATTACGCCGTAACTTCTCCACTATGCCAGGGCATACTAATGCGACGAATGAGACGTGGGGGTTACTAGGTATGCATAAAAGATTGGCATGGTGGCAGCTGTCGCTAATCGGTATAGGCTCGATTATTGGAGCGGGTTTTTTTCTTGGGAGCGGCCTCTCGATTGGTATGGCAGGGCCATCCGTGCTCATCGGTTACGTCATTGCAGGTCTCGCGACATTTATCGTATTCGCCTCTCTGGCTGAAATGACAGTAAACGACCCGCAGCCGGGCTCGTTCCGCACATATGCAAGACTGGCCTTCGGCCGCTCGGCAGGCTTTATGTCCGGATGGATCTACTGGTTATCGGGCGTGCTCATTATGTCCAGTGAAATCGTCGCGCTGTCTACCTTCACGCAATACTGGTTCCCCAACATTCCGCTAGGCATCTTCTCCGTGCTCTATGCTGTGCTTGGGTTCGGCATCAACTTCATGGGCATGCGCAACTTCGGCACCATTGAGTCTGTTTTCGCAGTCATCAAGCTAACCATCCTCATCTTGTTCATCGTGTTTGGTGCGTTATTCTTGTGCGGCTTACTATCTACTTCGCCTAAAGTGCCGATTCAACCTATTGGTATGCATGACTGGTTCCCGCATGGCTTTAGCGGGCTGTGGTCTTCCATGATTTTTGTCTTCTTCTCGTTCGGAGGCATTGAGGTCGTCGGGGTCACGGCTTCGGAATTGAAGCGCGGGGAAGAGATTGCAAAAGCGGGGCTGACGCTCCTTCTGGTGCTGGTTCTTGTCTATGTGCTGGCTTTGTTCGGTGTGCTCAAAATGACGGAGGCCTCTGCAATCAGCGACGCCACCAGTCCCTTTGTAACGGCGCTTTCCGGTTTTCGCATCCCATATCTCGGTACCTTGTTTAATCTCATTATCATCAGCGCCGCATTCTCAACCATGGTTGGGGCGTTATTCGGCGTGAGTCGAATTATGGTCTCCCTCGCGGAGGATGGCGATGCCCCGCGTTCGCTGAAGCAGTTGAACAGCCGCGGCGTCGCTTCCAAATCACTGTGGATTACAGCGGCTGCACTGACCGTCTCCATTGTTTGCTCGTATCTGCTGCCTCATACGATGTATGAATATGTGAGTACGGCAGCCGGGTCGATGCTGATCCTGAACTGGATTCTCATTCTTGCTTCATCACTCAAATTACGCCGCCGCTATGAAGCGGGCAATGGCAAGTTTCGGGCTTTCGCGCACCCCTATGGTGCCTATATCGGAATGGTGCTTATCCTCGTGGCCATCTCCGGGGCACTTCTGCATCGTAATGAACGTATCGGGCTGGGGCTAAGCGCAGCATTGATCCTGTTAGTATTTGTAGCATCCAGGATTGTGCCCTCTATAAGTCGGCGCCGCTGAAGCTGGCGGACAATAGCAAAAAGGCCGTGAGCTGACGTTGCAGTTTTGCAGTCAGCTTCACGGCTTTTTTGATATGACCTGCATCTTGTTACAAGTTCTCAGACCCTATATCATAATTCAATAGAGGTATAGCAGGGAATATAGGGAGGGTCTAAAGAAGTGAAAAAGTACTTTATTATTACTCAGATTATCTACTTACTCTTTTTATTGCCGTGGTTCGGGATATTTCTCATGTCCTTCATGTCCTTTGACAGCGGCTTCAGCACCTGGAATGTGGCGTTTGTCTCCAGCCTTGCGGCATATCCGGTGGCTGCAATTGTTTGCTCGATCCTTGCCTGGGTATTTTATAAGCGCCGTAAAGGGTTAGCGAAGGCGATAAACGCCGTGCCACTGATCTGGGTAGCCGGCATTGCTGTATTGCTGGTCTATGTTTTTGCATCCTAATCATTCAAAATATTGATTAATGCAATAGATAACATTCGTTATACAAATCAAGCTGCCGAGCGTATCATTTCCCTATGCGGTGTGAGGTGTGCTGCCAGACATCGTAATTTTGGACAAAGGTGTGTGGAGATTGATGAGCCATGAAGTAGAAATAGAGAGAATCGCTTCGATTCACGATCGATTGGATGGGCTGTCGGAGCTGTTGTCCGCGGTTGTTCGTGATGGCGCTTCGCTTGGATTTCTTCCGCCGCTAAGCCATGCAGAAGCTGCAGACTATTGGGCGAATGTGCCGGCACCAGAGGTGCAACTGTTTATCGCAACGAGGAACAACCGGATTGTTGGCAGCATCCAGGTGCATTTGTGTGCGAAGCCAAACGGCAGTCACAGAGCTGAGATTGCCAAACTGATGACGCATCCCGAATATCGCCGAATGGGAATTGGACGAACGCTCATGCAGACAGCAGAAGAAAGTGCGAAGCGGGAGGGACGGTCCTTAATCGTGCTGGATACACGTGAAGGCGATCCGTCTAATCTTCTCTATACATCGATGGGCTATATCCAAGCAGGAAGAATTCCGGGCTATGCCAAGTCAGCGGATGGTGGACTGGATGCTACGATTTTGTATTACAAGGTGCAGCAGTCGAGCTGATAATTTGGAAATGACTGCCAAGTAACAAAACAGGTTCCTCTGCGTCTATACAACTAGAAAAGAAATACAGGGGTGTGGAACAGATGACGAAATGGAAATCAACCGCGATTGGAGCGGCTGCCGGGATTGCTTTTATGGTCTGGGCAGGGACAGCGGAAGCGGCTAATGCAAATGCAGCGGCAACTCCAACAGTAGAACGATTTACAGATTTAAAGGGAGCCCAGTGGGCGGCAGATAGTATTACATATATGGCAAAGCGGGGAACGGTAGCCGGCTACGGCAATGGCATGTTCAAGCCTGATGGAGCGGTCACTCGTGCACAGGCGGTCACCTTCATGGTGCGAGAGCTGTACCCGCAGCAGTTGGCTGACGGTGAACAGACCTATAAGGACGTACCGCAAAGCCACCCATTCTATAAAGAGATTGCGGTAGCAGCAAGGATGGGCCTAGCCGGCGGTTTCCCTGATGGTACCTTTCATCCCGATGCCTCAATCAGCCGTGCGGAAACAGCCGCTTTTCTTACTCGTGCTTATGCCCTTGAATCCGGGAAGCGCTCAGTGAGTCTGTCTGATACGGCAACGCACTGGGCTGCTGCGCCTATTGGGGTTATGAGCTCGAATGGACTGATCGGCGGGTATGCGGACGGCACCTATCGACCGGATAAATCCGTGACGCGCGCAGAGTTTGCGGTGTTTATGACAAGAGTCATTCGGTTCGAGAGAGAGAACGCCATTCAGGCGCAGGACTGGGATAAGCTCATGTCGTACATGACCGTGAGCGAGCAGATAGGGCAAATGCTTATGCCGGATATTCGGCAGTGGAATGGGCAGCCCACGACGACGGTAAATGAAGGCATTAAGGAGACAATTCATAACGAGGATCTGGGCGGCCTCATTCTGTTTGAGAAAAATATCGTGGATGCCAAGCAGGTCACGACACTCACGCAGGGGCTGCAAGCGGAAGCAGGCGATATTCCGCTGTTTCTTGGGATCGACCAAGAGGGCGGCGTAATTAAGCGGATTCCCGGCGGCACGAATCTACCTGGGCAGATGGCGCTTGGAGCAACGCGGGATGCAGCGCTGGCTGAAGCCGCGGGGAAGCTGACAGGTGAGGAGCTGAAGGCTCTTGGTATGCAGCTGGATTTTGCCCCGGTGCTCGATATTAACAGTAATCCGGACAATCCGATTATCGGGATGCGCTCCTTCTCCTCGGATCCGGATATGGTCACACGACTTGGGCTGGCAGAGATTAAGGGGCTGCAATCCTCGGGCGTCATCCCGGCGGTGAAGCATTTTCCGGGGCATGGCGACACGACGGTGGATTCCCATCTGGGGCTCCCCGTGCTGACGCATGATCGCGCGCGATTGGACGCGGTCGAGCTGAAGCCTTTCCGCGCTGCCATCGAGAGCGGCGTGGAAATGATCATGAGCGCGCATATCGCGTTCCCGGCCGTAGATAATGAGCGGGTCATCTCTCGCAAAGATGGCACCAGCGTACCCGTACCGGCGACCCTGTCGAAGAAGGTGCTGTCCGGATTGCTGCGGCAAGAGCTGGGCTTCAAAGGCGTTATTATATCCGATGCGTTTACGATGAACGGGATCGCGGAGCATTTTGGCGAGGAGCAGGCTGTCGTGCGCGCGGTATCCGCAGGCATTGACATTATTCTTATGCCGCAGGATTCGGCCATTGCGCATCAGGCGCTGGTGAAGGCCGTCAATAACGGAACGCTCTCCTCGGATGCGATTCATGCTTCGGTGAAACGGATTTTGCAGCTGAAAGCAAAATATGGCTTGTTTAGCGGCAGAGGAGAGAGCCTCGCTTCCAAACTTACTGCATTGCCGGCGGTTATCGGCACTGCCCCGCACCGCGAGGTCGAGCGGGAAATAGCCGAGCGCTCGGTCACGCTGCTGGCCGGGCGAGATGGAAAATATCCCGATCGCATCGGACAAGGCGACCGTGTTGTCATTGCTGCTGCCGACGAAGAGATCGGGAAGCAGCTGGAGAAACAGTTACGCCAAGCCGGAGCCTCCGAGCATCTTAGTACAGAGATTGTAATCATCGGGCCGGGGAAGACAGCGGCTGCGCTGCCTAAGCTGAAAGGCGCGGATTACGTAATGTTGGCCTCCTACCAATTCCGCAACGTAGCCAGTCAGTTTGGGTGGTCGGATTACCAGACGGTTATTGATGATTTGAATAAATTAGGCCAACGATACTCCCTTGTATCGCTGGGCAACCCTTATGAGCTGCTTTACTTGCGCGACGTGAAATCAGCTGTGGCGCTCTATGGGAAGCAAGAACCGAATATTAGAGCCGGTATAAACGCGCTGCTCGGGCAGGCGGAGCTGCCGGGCGTCTTGCCGGTTCAAAAGTGAGAAGGGAATCACCTGACCAAAAATACACTGCGTTCACGCTGAGAGTTCCGAAATCCTACTCTCAGCATTCAAACTAACTAATTTAACCCCACAACTGGAGCTGAGAGTCGCAAAACAGAACTCTCAGCACCAAAAACACGTCGAAATGACGCTGAGAGTTCCAAAACACAACTCTCAACATTCAAACTAACCAATCAAGCCCCACGACTGGAGCTGAGAGTCGCAAAACCGAACTCTCAGCTTCAAAAACACACTGCAATCTCGCCGAGAGTTCCAAAATGAAACTCTCAATACACAGCAGCAGCCGGGGGGCGCGGCGACACCTCTATGAAATGCGATAATGTACAACCTTCGCCATTGCAGCTGGAGTGCTGGTAATCGCGGCGGTTTTAAGTGGTTGGTTCGAAGAGCAAAGGGTCCAAGCTGTATCTAAATTAGATACAAGGGACCCTTTTTTCTTGTTGTAAATTAACTGTGTACATAATATACTGATTATACAATACACAATTAATGAGGAGGACGATTATATGGCAAAGCTGGCTATAGAAGCTGCTGGGCTGCGAAAGAGCTTCGGCAGTCAAACGGTGCTGGAAGGCATCGACTTGGCGGTCGAGAAAGGGACGATCTTCGCATTGCTTGGCCCAAACGGCGCCGGCAAAACGACACTTATTCATATTCTATCTACCTTAATTGAACCCGATGACGGCAGCGCGAGGATTGAAGGCTATGACATTGTGGCGAGTAAGAAAGAGGTGCGACAGTCGATCGGCTTAACCGGTCAATTCGCCGCAGTCGATGAAGTGTTGACCGGGGCTGAGAATGTGAACATGATGTGCAGGCTGTCTGGTCTGACTGCTGCAGAAAGCCGTTCCCGCACGGCGGAGCTGCTGAGAAGCTTCGATCTGGAGGCAGCCGCCGGCAAACGCGTGAAGACCTATTCCGGCGGGATGCGCCGGAAGCTGGATCTTGCCGTCAGTCTCGTCGTGCACCGGCCGGTGCTATTCTTGGATGAGCCGACAACGGGGCTCGACACGGTGAGCCGCCGCGCATTATGGGCGAATATTCAGCAATTGAAGGAGCAGGGGATTACGATCTTCCTGACGACGCAGTATTTGGAGGAAGCGGATCAATTAGCCGACATGATCGTGGTCATAAACCATGGGCGAGTGGTCGCATCGGGGACGGCCGCCGAGCTGAAGACGCGTGTGGGCGGCGAAGTAATCGAGCTGCGAAGCAAAGACAATGAGCTGCTTCGAACGATTCCAACGAGCGGAACTATAGTTGATGTGTGGCAAACGCTTGGGAGCGTCGTTCATTCCTTCCCGGAAGGTACGCATTTCAGTATTCGCAAGCCGAGTATGGACGATGTGTTCTTAGCGTTAACGACCACCAAGAAGGAGGCGTCACTGGCATGAGAACGTTACAGCAACGGGCACCGAAGCCCGCATCCTTCGGCGTAACAAACCTAGTCTTCATCGTACGCAGTCTCCGTCATAGTCTGCGCAATGTCGAGTCGCTCGTGATGGCAATTATGCTCCCCGTGATGCTCATGCTTTTGTTCACGTATGTGTTCGGTGGGGCTATCGATCCCTCTGGCGATTATGTCGATTACGTTGTACCGGGGATCATCCTGCTGTGCGCGGGCTTCGGTTCCTCAAGCACCGCGGTCGATGTCGCGACAGATATGACAAACGGCATCATTGATCGGTTCCGTACGATGCCGATTCGTTCGCTGAGCGTTGTCGTTGGACACGTGGTCGCGAGTCTGGTCCGTAATTTGCTTGCGACTTGTATCGTCATCGGCGTCGCGCTCGCCGTGGGCTTCCGTTCGGACGCCGGCGTATTAGAGTGGGCGGGAGCGCTCGGCGTGATCATCTTGTTCATCCTGACGTTCACGTGGTTATTCGCCGCGATCGGCCTGGTGACCGGCAGTCCGTCGGCCGCGAGCGGCTACGGCTTCGCGCTGCTCTTCCTTCCGTATCTGTCGAGCGCCTTCGTGCCGACGAGCACGATGCCTTCATGGCTTCAAGGATTAGCCAATCATCAGCCGATCACGCCGGTCATCGAGACCATTCGCGGGCTGCTTTCCGGCACGCCAATCGGAGACAACGGCTGGTGGGCGATCGGCTGGTGCACAGCCATCCTGATTCTGGCTTTAGTATGGTGCACGCTAGCGTTCCGTAAGAAAGCCGGCCAACGATAAAATAAAAAAAGCAGCGATTCGAGCCCATTAGCTCTGAATCGCTGCTTTTTTTAAATGTTAATTTGGCGCCTTACTTCCAGATACTGCTCGATGCCATCAAGGATACGTTCAAGTCCGAAAGCCAAATCGTCTCCGATCGGACTCTCTACCTCGCCTGTATAGGCGCCTGACATGACAATCGCATGCAGATCCGGGAAACTGCTCTCTGAAATGAGCTGCTTCAATGCGGCTGTGTAGCTCAATCCGGTGAAGGTCGAGACGCTTTCGCCTGCTTTGATGACTGAATCCATATCCCGGGCGATCATGCCGCAAGCCCTTGCGTAGCTGCTAATCAGGAGAACGAATGACATTTTCTCGAAATCATTGACAGGGAACTCGCGCATAATGCGAAGCATCCAATCAATAATACGAAGATTGCCGGGCATCATAGGGACGCTTCGAATGGGAATATCGGCGAACCAGGGATGCTCCACAAAAACACGGATGCAGAATTGCACATAGTCCTGCATTTCCTCGCGCCAATGCTTCTTTGACTCCCCCGACTTCAGCTCCTCTTCCGGTGGAAGCGGGCAGACGCGATCCTGCATAAGCAGCAGCAAATCCTCTTTGCTTGTTATGTAGCGGTAAAGGGACATCGTCGTGAAACCGAGTGCTCCGGCAACGCGGCTCATCGATACGGCGGACAGACCATCTTGATCGGCGATCGCAATGGCGGTGTCCACGATTTTGGGAATGCTAAGCTCGCCCTTAGGCCCTCTTCGTGACGGTTTAATAATTCCCCAGCTCAGTTTTACGCTCTCCGGTAAGCCCTGTATCGCTTCATCATCATAGTGATTTTTGGTATCGGACATGCCATTATTCCTCCGTCAGCTAACTGCTTCCATAAGTGTATACGTAGTAGACAGTATATCATAATTCGCTGTCGCGGAGATGATGTAGAGCCTTACTAGGGTGTGGCAGCGTCTCTCATGCGAGAGACGCCTTTTTTTGCTTACAGGGGACTCGAATTCTTCTTCGGTTTGTACTTCATGACGCTCGCAGCCATATATATGGCTGTCACGGCAATGATGACGATAAGCCAGCCATTGGGAAGCTTGTCGAACCAGTCGAAAGCAGACGTTTTGACAAAAGCAAAGAACAACACATTAAACATGCATCCGATGAGGATGACCGCCCATATGGATCTTAGCCGGATATACATATAGCCATACAGGAAACCAAGCGGGATGCCAAGCAGCTGCATAGCGATTCCCCCCGGCTGAAGAGCGGCGATTATAAGGGAAACGACGAGCACCGCCCAGAAGACCGCCACATTGCGGCGCGCTTCATTGAAGAGGATGCCCATGAACAAGATAATCTCCAGCGCGGTGTTCATGACGGCGGAGATGATCAGGTAGCTGGCCGGAACATCGGCGTATTGATCCGTGAAGGTTGCCAGTTCGCTAACCCCTTGATGGAGAAGGAGTTTAAGCGCAGCGGTGAAGAAGAAGGCAAACCCGATGCCGACGGTGACCATATGTACGGCCCGTAAGGTTGAGATCGGCAGGTACTGCTGCATCCGTATAAAGCCGGGCGGCGTCTGCGAATCCATCAGCTTGTATTTGACCGTATAGGCCAGATAACACAACAAGGCGGACAACACCAGCACGATAAAGGCTTGCGCAGGCAATTGTTCGCCTTCCCCGAAGGTTCCCCACCCGACCAGCGGGTTTACGGCTTCATTATAGATCACAATCGCGGCAATAATCATGGCCGCATACAGCACTACATTCGCAAGCATACCAAGGTATCGTCTCATCATTCCGGCTCGCCCCTTTAAATGGGTTCCTTACATCGGAGGTACAAGACAACATATTCGTGAGATGGTGTGTCTATGCCAGCCATGCATCTGTGTAAGGAATCATCTTCAAAGCACCCAGCTAAAGGCCGATATTCTCCTTCGACGGAGCGATATCGGCCTTTCTTTTTGCAGTACACGACGTAGTGGTAGATCGAGTGCTGGTCCACTAAGGTTTAGGTAAAATCTACTATCTATAAATCTAGTAAATAGCATTGTCAGCGTTGATAATTTTACTATATTCTATTGTAGTGGTAATTTTTTGAATTTAATTTCCTAGGGGGATAATCAGTGCTGTCTCGTCGTTTCAAGTCCATCTGTTTAAGCATGCTTACGGGCATACTCGTTCTATCTGTTGCCATTCCACCGGCGATGGCGTCAGGATTAAACGGCCCTTTGACGCCGGGTATCGGCAATGTGCTGGGGGGCTCACAGGAACAAGCTCCACGTATGCTGCAAGGTAAACTTTCCGGTGAATTACGTACCGATGCGGACGTTATTCAATACTTCACAGCGAATCAACAAACACTTAGACAGTCCCAGGCTCAGACTGGCTTGGCGATTGTGAAGAAAACAGGAGACGAGCAAGGCAGGCAGCACTATTTGCTGCAACAGCAATACCATGGACTTCCGGTTTACGGTAAATACATAACGGCACACGTCGGCACGGATAAGCGGATGTATGCCATTACGAATGATGCTTCTACGGAACTTGAAGGAATCCATTTAGATACACAGCCCACTATGGATGAGAACCAAGCAGCTGCCGCGTTCCAATCGGACGTGGAACAAGCAGTCGGCTATACCATTACGCTGGGCGGACAACTGGCTTCTCGAGAGCTGGGCAAACCAAAAGCCCAATTGATGGTATATCCGTCGGACGGAACCTTCAGTTTGGCTTATAAAGTAGATATGGAGTACATGCAGCCAAAATTGGGACGCTGGATTGGTTTCGTCGATGCGCATACGGGCACTGTACTTAAGAAGTTCAGTCGATTAGAGCAGTCAGCCCCGGATGATAGCACAAGCGGCTGGGGCAGAGGCTACTACGGGGATACAAGGGAACTTCATGTGGCCTATCAGGGTAATGCCTATTACCTCTCTGACAAAACCAAACCGATGTATCATTTGGAGAATGGAATTGAAACGGGTGTAATCGAAACTTACGATGCCGAGAATCCTTTCTTCCCTGTTAACTCAACATCGTCGTCGTTTAATGACCCCGAAGCGGTTGACGCGCATTATTTTGCAGGTCAAGTGTATGACTTCTATGCGAGCCGGTTCAATCGGAACAGTTTGGACGACAATGGCATGTCCATTATCTCAGTCGTGAATGCGGGAGCGATCGATAATGCCTATTGGGATGGGTATGAGATCGTCTATGGTGATGGGGACGAATTATTCGAATGCTTAACTTGCGCGAATGACATCATTGCCCATGAGCTGACACATGCAGTAACTGAACATACTGCGAACTTGGAATATTCAGGACAGTCCGGAGCGCTCAATGAATCCATCTCCGACATTATGGCTGTCGTATACGATGATCAAGATTGGTCCATTGCCGAGAATGCCGGCGTTGCAGGTGGAAGCGGCGTTCTGCGTGATTTGGAGCATCCGGAGCGCGGCGTGCCGCCGCAGCCTTCGACTATGACGGGATACGAGAATCTGCCTGAGGATAAAGAACACGATAACGGCGGCGTTCATACGAATAGCGGTATTCCCAATCATGCTGCGTATTTAATCGCGACCGGCATTGATGCTTTGCCTGCCTTGAGAGGTCAAGGACGAGCGATCTTAGGTGATATCACCTATAAGGCCCTGACCTCCTATTTGACGCCTACTTCAGGCTTTATTGAAGCGAGGGACTCCTTTGTCCTTGCTGCTAATGACCTTACACTTCCGGAAGAGCAGAAGAATGCTGTTATTGAAGCTGTGAAAGCGGCATGGGCTACAGTTGGCCTTCCTTATACGAATAATGAGAACGGTATTGTCTCCTTCAGTGTCGCCGGTATAATCGGAAATCCGGACATTAACGCGTTAGCTCATACCGTTACCTTCTCGACTGCATATGGGACTAACTTGACTGCACTTGCTCCGCAGATTGGTATTTCACCGGGTGCCAGCATTACGCCTGATATTCATGTCGCGCAGAACTTCACGAATCCGGTCGCTTACACCGTAACTTCCCAGAATGGGCAGTCACAGACGTGGATGATTCAAGGATCTGTCGCTGATCCGCAGGCAGAACGTAATATTGTCGGATTCAACTCGGATGTATTGACGGGGCCGGCCATTATCGATCCTATTCAGCACACGGTTACGTTATATGTGGAATCAAGCGATGACGTATCAAGCCTTAAGCCAACGGTTGAGGTCTCAGCCGGTGCAAAGGTTTCACCTGCCAATGGTAGTACAGTGAACTTGAATCGGCCGGTCACGTATACCGTTACAGCCGAGAATAAAGCCGTTCAAACATGGACGGTCACGGCAATCAAGGATTCTGATAGCCCGAAGGTTGTTGGCGGGTATGCTGAGAACAACACAACGGTAGTGGTTGTATTTGATAAAGCGATGAGCGTTTCAGGACTTGGCAATATAGCTAATTACAAGCTGGAATCGTTGATTTCCGGTTATTCCAATCCCCAAATTACGAAAGTGGAAGTGGATTGCGATTATGTCAATGTCGTCTATTTGACTACTTCGGCGCTTGTGTCCAAGAACGGCTATAAGATTACGGTATCAGGCTTGAAAGGAACCAATGGCCGCAGCGTGCGCCCCGATGCGACGAACGGGTATTTCCTGGCGGATGATACGGTGCAGCCCGTATTAAGCACGGCCCGAATTAATGGGAATCAATTAACGTTGACCTATAATGAACCTTTGAAGAACGCATATGGCGCAGTTAGGGACACGTTTCATGTAGAAGTCAATAATAAGCCAGTTATGCTTTACGAAATCACCTCTGTTGGACGAAAGATCATACTGACCTTGGATGATAAAGTAAACGCAACAGATCTGGTGAAGATTTCGTACACGCCAGTCTCAACCGTCGTACGGGTAACTGACTTCAGCGGGAATAACATCCCTGCTTTCTATATGCTGGAGGTTTCAAACCGTACCGGGATAACAGGGGTGAGTGCCGGAGCAGGCTGGGCTCATTTGAATGGAAGCTTGAAACAAATGATAAAGCATCCGACCGAGCCGGTTATCTATGGCATCTTTAACGCAAGTAATAGCGTATCTTCGATTAATCTTGAGACGGGTGACATCCATTCGATTACACTTGATCGTCAACCTGAACGGTTGTATGTATCGGGAGGGAAGCTTTATGTAGCTTTAGTGGATCGCCCTCATAGTTATTATTGGTGGGAAGAAGATCAAACGGGCAGTATTGCGATACTGAAGGAAGATACGTTGGAGAAGGTTGACCAGTTCGATATTACGCTTGATCCTTTTGATCTTGTTGTAGATGATAACGGTTATATTTATGTTTCGTCGGGTTCGGGGCAGTGGACGAACTTCAGGTCCTATTCACCTGCTAACGAGTTCATTCAAGAAGCTAATATTTCACAGGCATCCTATCTTCAATACAGTCCAAATCATTTGTATTCGATTGATACCGATAGTTCACCTAGGGACATCCGTGCATATAACATTGATGATTCCGGGCATTTTATGGAGCCGTTGTACCCGGGTGGCTATGACTCCCCTTATCATGGGGATTATGGGATGTCGACGTACTTTCAGATTTCACCGGATTATAAATACCTGTTCAATGGAGCCGGTACGATATTTACGAGCTCAACTACAAAAGCAGATGATATGCGGTATGTCAGAACGATTGAGCCGTTTAGCAGAGTTGTCTTCTCTAAAGACCTGACAACGTTCTATGCGTTAAACGGACATACTATTAATGTGTACGACTATGCGACTTTCCAGCTTAAACAGCAGCTTGCAATGCCGGCCACGATCGTAGATATTTTGCCGGGCGATAAACAGGACGAGCTGCTTATCGCTTACAGTGAGGGAGGCCAGACGACGCTATCGCCGTACTCACTCGTACCAACCGCGCTTCCTGGCTTGAGCAAGCCGTCGATCACAGGGCAATCTGTCGCACAAGCTGCAAGCTCGCTGGTAAACGGTTGTCCAATTCCGCCAAACTCACCGGACCCTTCCGAGAATAACGGAAGCGATAACAGTGGAGGCGGCTTTGGAGGTGGGTTCTTCGGTGGATTCTTCCCTGCAGAGCCGGTAGATCCCTCTGTGAAACTAGGTCCGGATGATATGAAGACGACAACTGATAATTCAGGCATGCACTTTGAATTGGAGGCAGCTGACCTCCGTGCAGCGCTGCTTAAGGCGCAGGAGCAGGCTGATAAACAGGAGAATCAAGAGGGCAAGCCTGTTGTTCCGAAGGTTGTCATTAACCTTGAACAGCTTGAAGTGAATCTATCGGTGGCTTTGCCATCAAGTGAACTGCTGGAGGCAAGTAAGAAATATTCGGATATGATTCTTGTCGTTCAATCTCATGATGTCACGTATGAGCTGCCTGTCAAAGCATTTTTGAATACAGGCAGTACTGTGATTACGGATGATATGACAGTAGAGATTAGCATCGCCAAATCAAGCAATCTGACACGCAATAAGATTACGAAGCAATTGGCTCAAGAAGGGTTTAAGCCACTATCGGATTCCATCGCATTTACCATTATGCTGGAGAAGAACGGTAAGAGCACGGAGTGGAATGATTTCAATGGTACTTATATTACCCGCTCGTTTAAGATCAAAGGCAACGTGGATACGAATCACATTACAGCTCTTGTTTATGATCCGGAATCAGGGACCACCGGCTTTGTTCCTGCTTTTGCACATAAGGAAGGGGATAATACAGTTCTGGATATAAAGGTGCCTCATAACAGTACGTATACCGTGGCCAGCGCCTCGAAGACCTTCACGGATATTGAGGGACACTGGGCCCAAAAAGATATCGAGTTCATGGCCTCGAAACGTGTGGTTCTTGGTGCGACAGCTACAACGTTCAACCCGGATCAGCAGGTAACGCGTGCGGAATTTGCTGCGCTGCTTGTACGGGCGCTCGGTCTGGCTACGCCGCAAGCAAGCTCCTTGCGGTTCACCGATGTTCAGCCGAACGCTTGGTATGCACGTGTAGCGAGTGTTGCAGATCAAACGGGTTTGATTAAAGGGGATACAAATGGCAGATTCTCCCCGAACGGTATCATTACCAAACAAGAAATGGCGGTCATGATCGGCAGAGCCATGAAGTACGTGGCAGTCAAGCCGGGGACAGGTTCGGCCAATACTGCAATCAGCGTTGATAAGCTGCCGGATGCTGCTTCGATTGCTGCATGGGCTACCGAGGATATCAATGAACTGCTGAAATCCGGCATTCTGGAAGCCGAACTTAAAGGCAAATTCGAACCGGCACTACCCGTTACAAGAGCCAATGCCGTTGTAGCATTGAAGCGCATGCTGCAGCAGCTCGCTTTTATTAACCCGTAGAAGGCCAAAAATAAGACCGAGAGCATCTGCCTGGCAGAGAGCACTCGGTCTTATTTATAACGGCCGGGTTATTGAAAGCATTCAATAAAATGCTGAGCCCGCTTGGACAGCAGCTGATCCTTCAGCCACAGGATGCCCACCTCGGATTGGAAATCGGCATCGCGAATAGGGAGCGTAATCACGTCCCCGGAGGGAAACGAGGAAATAACCGATTTCGGAAATACCGTTGCGCCGATTCCTGCGGCAATTAGGGACATAATAATGGCGACGCTGGAGCATTCGCAGATGATATTCGGTTCAAAGCCATGACGACGGAATTCGCTTACGACCTGTTCATGCATTTTGATCGTTTTATCGGTCTTTAACGTTAGCAGCGGATATTGGGCGAGCTCCTCGATGCTGATATCGTTCCTTCCGCCAGAGGAAGCCCAAGCGGCAGGCATCAAGGCAACATAGGGATCGGAAGGAAGCGGGAGCATGTCCAGCTTATTCGGAAGCAGATGGGCCTCAAACGGCAATCGGGATATGACGAGCTCAATCGACCGTCTCTCCAGCATTTCACCGAGCAGATAATGATCGCCCTCGGCAATCTTGAACGTGACCTGCGGATACTTCTCTCGTAATTGCTGAATCGGCCCGGGGAGAATGGAAACGCAGGAAACAACAGCACCTAGCGAGAGCGTTCCGCGTACGCCAAGCTCAAGCTCTTTCACTTCTTTCATCGTTTCATCTAATTGCAGCAGCAATGACTCCGCCCGGTCCTTAAGCAATCGCCCTGCAGCGGTCAATGTCAGCTGGGTTCGGCTCCGCTCGAACAGCTGGGCGCCAAGCTCTTCTTCCATGAGCATCAGCTGCCGGCTAAGGGGCGGCTGTTCCATATGAAGCAGCTTCGCTGCTCGTGTAATCTGCTTCTCATGCGCAATGGCCAAGAAGTATTTTAACTGTCGAAAGTCCATGTAAGCATCCCCAACATTAATTCCCCTTCCATACCTTAAAGGTATGGATAGTGAACAGAATAGATATTTTATATATACCTCAACGAGTGGTAGTATGCAATCACCAATTATCAATGCAAGGGAGTAGTGAATAACCCATGACAACAGCCAATAACGCCATTTCGATTGAACGCAGTCAGAGCAAGAAGACGAAGCCAGCGCAGGATCAGCTTGGTTTCGGCATCTATTTTACCGATCACATGTTTGTGATGGATTATAGCGTCGAGCAAGAGTGGCATAACCCGCGTATCACACCGTACCAGCCGATCGTACTTGATCCGGCCGCGAAGGTGTTCCATTATGGACAAACGATCTTCGAAGGCTTGAAAGCCTACAAGACCGAAGACGGCGGTATTCAATTATTCCGTCCTCGTGATAATTTTGCCCGAATGAACCGTTCCAACGATCGTATGAGTGTACCTGAGCTCGATATTGATGTGGCGATTGCAGCGCTTGAGCAGCTAATCGCAGTCGATCAAGACTGGATTCCGGATGTTCCGGGTACGTCGCTGTATATTCGTCCATTCGTCATTGCTACGCAAGCGACGCTTGGTGTATCTCCATCCGAGAATTACCAATTCATCATTATCATGTCGCCTGTCGGTGCCTACTATCCGGAAGGAATCAATCCGGTCAAAATCCACGTGGAATCTCATTATGTTCGTGCAGTTGTAGGCGGCGTAGGTGAAGCGAAGACAGCCGGCAACTATGCGGCGGCCTTGAAGTCGCAGCAAGCTGCTAAGGAAGAAGGCTACACGCAGGTTCTATGGCTCGATGGCACGCAGCATAAATATATTGAAGAAGTCGGCAGCATGAATGTGTTCTTCAAGATTAACGGCACAGTTGTTACGCCTGCGCTGAACGGCAGTATCCTTGCAGGTATTACACGCAACTCGGTTATTCAACTCCTTAAGCATTGGGACATTCCTGTTGAAGAGAGAGTGCTTTCTATTGAGGAGCTTTATGAAGCAGGCCGTAACGGTACACTGGAAGAGGCTTTCGGAACCGGAACAGCTGCTGTCATCTCGCCTATCGGAGAGATGAACTGGAACGGAGAGAAGCTCCTAATCAGCGAAGGCGTGACAGGGCAGCTATCGAAGTCGATCTATGACACGTTAACGGGTATCCAAACCGGGGCCGTTGCAGATCCTTTTGGTTGGGTGAAGAAAGTAGAAGTCGGCGAAGGTTAATACAACAGTGGTGAGGCTGTAAGCAGAATGTGTGTATGCTGCAGCCTCACCATTTTTTATTGGGGGGAAACCTATGAGTCTTAGTTCAAGTTCCGTAAATCCGATTCTGCTGTCGATCCCGGAGAGCTTGGAGACGAATCGGCTGCTTATACGCGCACCGCTTTGGGACGATGGGAAAATGGTGAATGAAGCCATCTTTCAAAGCTTCGAGGAGCTGCGGCCTTGGATGCCGTGGGCAAAACAGCGTCCTACAGTCGAAGAATCGGAGATTATATCGAAGCAAGGCAGGATTCATTATTTGGAGCGCTCCGACCTTAGGCTGTATCTGATCTGCAAGGAGACGGGACGCTTTATTGGCAGCAGCGGCCTTCATCGCATTGATTGGGAGTCGCGAAAGTTCGAGATTGGCTATTGGGTCCATACGGCGTTCAGTGGGCAAGGATATGTGACAGAGGCTGTCGAGGGAATTACGAAATTCGCCATTGATGTGCTGCAGGCGAACCGAATTGAGATTCGCGTTGATGCAAGGAACCTGCGAAGTGCCCGCGTTGCCGAACGGCTGGCCTTCATGAAGGAAGGGATACTGCGCAACGATAAGCTTGATGCGGAAGGACGTTTGCAGAATACGGTGATCTATGCAAAGGTGCGGGGCATAGAGTTTTAATGTTGAAACGAGGTACAACCTAGTTATGCAGAAATCGAAAATTCTTTATAGGTGCATGCTGGCAATCGCGATATGCTTTATTGTTTATGTGATCAGCATGAATTTCTTTGTCGATCCGCAGGCAGAGCATTTTCTCAGCCATAAAATCAACCTGAAGCATCCGCTAAACAAGCCGGTTTGGCTCAATGTGATGTATGTTCATGTGGTGAGTGCATGCATCGCGTTGGTGGCGGGAGCGGTTAATTTCGCAGCGTTGGTACAGAACCACTATCGGCGGGCGCACAGAGCGATTGGCTATGTTTATTTTGGCGCGCTCCTTGTCGTTGTGCTCACTTCCGGCTACATGGCGCCTTATGCGACCGGTGGCAAGCTGAACAGCGTTCCGCTTAACCTCCTGAGCATACTGTGGACGGCCATGACGGTAATTGCGATTGCGAAAATAAGAAGGAAACAGCGCATCGCCCATCGTAATTGGATGGTGAGGAGCTACGCATTCTGTTACACGAATCTGTGTATTCACGCGATTACCTATGTGGTTCACCAAGGATTCGGCTTATCGTATACGCACAGTTACACCATCGGCATTTATGGGGCGATCCTCTTCCTGCTGCTTGCAGCCGAGTTCGTCATTCGAGTGGTTTATAGACAACGGAGCACTTATCATTGATTTGCGAGAATGGGAGATGATGAGATGGAGCAGGTGCGGCAGGCAAGAAAGTGAGGGCACAGCTGGCAGAGGGGCTGAAGCTGGCTACGAACCGCCTTGCGATGCATGAGCTGCGGGCAATTGCTCCGGAATCTGCTGAGATAGATGAAGAAGCGCGTTATGTGGACAACGGGAAGATTGTTTTATCCGCTGGGGTATCGGCCGGAATCGATGCGTCTTTATATGTGATCGCTAAGCTGCTTGGCGAGGAGCGGGCACTCCAGGCGGCCAGATTGATGGAATATGACTGGGTAAGGGTATAGTGACCGACATCATGAGGTTGCGTTCATGAAGAAACTGAGCTGTTCCACAGCATTAATTGGGCTAGCTCTAAATTTATTCTTTACTGATCGTTCTCAATTTGGTATGATCAATTCGTAAGCAAGAGGGAAGCAATCGTGTAGAGAGGATGCATTCCTTTTTTATTCGCAATATTAGAACGATCATTCCCATATGGTGAAGCAGTCCATTTGGCGGCAAAGTATAGCAAGCAGTAAGAACAACACCACATGACAAGGGAGCGATATGATATGGGTAAACTAGACGGTAAAGTAGCATTCATTACAGGCGGTAACAGCGGGATCGGCTTTGCAACTGCGAAATTGTTTGTAGCGGAAGGTGCTAAAGTTGTCATCACGGGTCGCAATCAAGCTACTCTGGACAGAGCAGTGGAGGAGCTTGGCACGGCGGTTAGCTACGGAATTCAAGCAGAAACAACCGATCCGCAAAGCTTGGAGAAGGCAACGGCTGCGGCAGTTGCGATATTTGGCCGAATCGATGTTGTTTTCGCCAATGCCGGCATCGGTGGTCATACTCCGCTCGGCGGTACGGAGCTGGCCGCATTCCAGGAAGTCTTGAACGTGAACGTGACAGGCGTCTTCTTCACCGTGCAAGCTGCATTGCCTTATCTGAAGGAAGGCGCTTCGGTGGTCCTGAATGGCTCGGTGCTTGCTAATGCCGGAAGCCCGGGATGGGCGGCCTATGCAGCGAGCAAAGCGGCCGTTGCGAGCATGGCGAAAGTGTTTGTTTCCGAATTGTCACCGCGCGGCATTCGCGTAAATACAGTCGTTCCCGGCCCTACTCGCACACCGATCTGGGGGCAGCCGGAAGGGCTGGCGCAAATGGAATCCAAACTGACACGATCGGTTCCGCTAAACCGTTTGGGTGAACCGGAAGAAATCGCCAACGTTGCGTTGTTCCTCGCTTCGGATGATGCTTCGTACGTGCAAGGTGCCGAAATCAGTGTTGACGGAGGCGGCGGTTCATCCCCGTTCGGCGCTCCGGTCTATCGTCAAGCATAAAAGCCGCCGAATTAACGGACGCCTTGTCAGGGGATTCTTTACCGATTGTTCTCAATATGGTAAAATCGACTGGAAAGGGGCATGCTTATGGCTAGAGCTAAAGAATTCGAAGAAGATGTCGTGCTGCTGAAGGCAATGAAGCTGTTCTGGGAGCAGGGCTACGAGAAAACGTCAATTAATGATCTTGTCGAGCGCATGGGCATTCATCGCAGGAGCCTGTACGACACGTTCGGTGATAAGCATATGCTATATCTTAGGGCCTTTGACCGGTACAGAGCGCTGACTAATAATCGGATTGGTTCGCTCATTCCGAACTCTACGCCCAGTCAGGCGATCGACTTCATATTCGATTACACGATCCAGGGCACGAGTGAAGATAATCCTGTCGGCTGCATGTTGGTGAATATGGCCATTGAGCTGGCTTCAAGCGATCCCGAAGCAAGAGCCAAAGTGAGCGAGAGCTTCGCTTATTGGGAGCAAACTCTTGCAGATGTTATTAGCAAGGGACAGAAGAACGGCGAATTTACGTCGAAGCGCAGCGCCGAGGAGCTCGCCGAAAGCCTGCACAACAATTTACTGGGCTTGCGAGTGCTAACGCGATCGTTAACGAACAAAGACAAGCTTTATCGTATAGCCGATATGGCAAAGGGCATCTTGTACCAATAAAATGAAAAGCCGCAATCCCTTTCTGCAAAAGGGATTGCGGCTTTTTTTATGCAGACTCCTCATAACCTGAACGTCCATACCCGCACATTGTTCTCCAAATGAACAAACGTCATAAAGGCATGGGAATGTTTTTCAAAACATTAATTGACAATGATAATTGGATGCAATTGCACAGGGCATTCGTGAGGCAGGCGGAGGCGGAACACTCAAGGTTCAAATAGTAATGGATGCTGTGGATGCTGAGAACTGCCTGATGAGTTTCTTGATTACTATGCTCTAATGAACGGCCTGCAATTACAGGGTACTAAATCGGCCGTGTTCGGCTCCTGTGATTCTTCTTACCCTGCGTATGGAGTTGCTGTAGACATCCTGATGGATAAACTCAAGGAATTAGGCTCAGATGTTGTATTGGAAGGGCTAAAAATAGAATTCGGGCCGAGCCCCGCCGAGAAAGAGATCTGCAAACAGTTTGGCAGACAATTTGTCCGCATGCTCGCCGAAGTTGGAGGATCTGTATAATGGGATTGTTATATAACCTGTATAAATCGATGCAAGAGATGGAAGGCGATCGTCCGGACATGCGAGATCAAATTGAGATGGCGGATACGCCTCTATCACTGATCGAACTGCTCGCAAGGCCAATTAGCCGCAGGGACGTACATGCGGTCGTACAAGGCAAGACTGCGGTGAATTTCACCGTACCGGACTAAATCCGGGTTCTCCTACGTAGTATAGTTTGAAGCCAAACGATACTAGTCTGGGGGGAAACTGATACATGCTTAGTCGTTCTGAGATTCGCGCTCAAGCAAGGCAAAGCTTATCGGGCAACTGGAAGGCAGCTGTTCTGCACTTCTTGTTGTACATGGTGGTTTCAGGCCTCATAAGTACTGTCACGAACAAAATAAGTTTCATCGGGTGGATCATCAATATTCTGCTTAGCGCTCCTCTGGCTTATGGGATTTACAATCATTATTTGGATTTCGCCCGGGGGAAGGTGCCGGAGGCGACGGAAGTTTTTCGCGGATTTCAGCGGTACAAGGAGTCGCTCGTGGTTTACGTTGTCATGGCGATCTTTACGATGCTGTGGGCGCTCCTGCTGATCGTTCCGGGTATTATCGCGGCACTCCGGTACTCGCAATCCTATTACATATTGCGGGATAATCCGGGCATAGCACCCCTTGAAGCAATCGACCGCAGCAAGGCGATGATGGCGGGGCACAAGTGGCGCTTGTTCACGCTCTACCTGTCCTTCATCGGATGGGCAATACTGTGCATCCCGACGCTCGGTATCGGATACCTTTGGCTGGGACCATACGTCAGCACGGCGGCGGGCCATTTCTATGAGGATCTTGCAGGGTCACAAGGGCGTACGGCATGAAGTGAACATAATAGGTGAAGGAAGGCCGGGATCTCCGCGTAAGTGGAGGTTCTCGGCCTTTTTGTGTTGGTTAAAGTTCCTTCCTTCATCCTAGTCTGCAGTCTAGGATGACTCTGGCCTACAGGCTATAGAATATGGGGGGATTTTCCGTTACGCTAAGAGGGCTGCATCACCTGCGCGGCGATAATGAACCCATTTTTCACTGGAGGTTGGAACGATGTCCGATGTTGTGCTATCGGTACAAGGATTAACGAAGCAGATCGGCGGAAAGACCCTGGTAGACGGTATTTCCTTCGATGTGCGTAAAGGCGAAATATTCGGCCTGCTCGGCCCGAACGGGGCAGGCAAAACGACAACGATTCGGATGCTCGTCGGTCTGGCCAAGCCGACCAGCGGCACAGTCACATTAAGCGGCTATGATATTGCGAGGGATCGCAGACAAGCGATGGAACGGATCGGTACGATCGTGGAGAATCCCGAGCTCTATCCCTATCTAACCGGCTACGAGAATTTGCGTCAATTCGCCAGGCTGTCAGGGGAGATCGATGAGAAGAAACTGTCCGAGACCATCCGTTTGGTCGGCCTGGAGGATCGCATCCATGATAAGGTGCGCCGTTACTCGCTTGGCATGAGACAGCGTCTAGGGCTTGCTCAGGCACTGCTCCATAGCCCCGCGCTGCTCATTCTCGATGAGCCGACGAACGGTCTGGACCCGAGCGGGATCCGCGAGTTCAGGGAGCTCCTCCTTGAATTGGTGAAGCAGGGCACAAGTATTCTCATCTCCAGCCATTTGCTTGCTGAGCTTGAGATGATCTGCAGCCGCGTCGGCGTTATTGATCACGGCAAATGGATTCGAACAGCGATGCTGTCGGAGCTGCGGGAGATGTCGGAGCAACATCGCTTATCCATTGAAGTCGATAAGCCGCATGAGGCGCTGGAGCTTCTTCAAGCCACGCATGCGGAGCTGCGATTCGAGCTTGCGGGAAGTCATACGAATACGATCGACATTCACGGCAAGGTGGAGATACTCAATTCGCTGCTAAGTACGCTGCTGCAGCATGATGTGCAGATCTTGAACATCGAGCGAACGCAACAAACACTCGAAGAAATCTTCTTAAGCATGACAGGAGGGACGCAGGTATGACCGAGCTATGGCGTATTTATCAGAATGAGTGGATCAAGCTGATCCGGCGCAGACGGTTTCTTGTCGTCCTGATTTTCGCAATCGCACTTGTTGGACTTTTTGTATCCGGAGCCTATGATAACTCCAAGCAAAGAAAGCATGACGCCGATCCAGCGGTACAAGCACATCTGATGCAAGAGCAGATGGACCAGATGCAGATCGCGCTAGACACCGGTTCGGATTTGTCGAAGGCGGAGAAGATTAGGCTTACTGAAGGCATTGACTCATTGAAGGCAGGCTTGGAGGAACTGAAGAAGCCGCAGCCGGACCGAACGTTATTTAACGCTGAAGAAACCCGGCAGTCTATTGATGCGCTGAAGAAACAGATTTCTTTGCTGACGCCTGACAAGAAGGTCGAACTGGGTGAGCTTCAGTTGAGGATAGGGGAGCTGGAATATACGCTGGAGCATCAGCTTCCGATGAATGGTCCGGTTGGGATGACGACATGGAGTGCAATCGGCGACCAGCTCGACGTAGGAAGTCAGCTGTTCTTTCCGCTGCTGTGCGTGCTGCTTGTTGCTGATATGGTGTCAGGTGAACAGACCGGCGGCACGATCAAGCTGCTGCTGACTAGACCGGCTTCACGGGGGAAGATTCTTTTTGCAAAGTACTTGGTTGCAGTAAGTGCCTCCATCGTCGTTATCACGATTATGTTTGCTGTCTTGACGGGGCTGCTGATCGCGATGTTCGGAACCGGCGGCATGGATCAACCGGTCTCGGTAGGCGTTCGTTATATGGAAGTCACGCAGATGGTGGGCGGCGAAATGAAAAATACGGTAGCCGCTGATCCGTCGACGCAAACCATTGTTTCCGCCATGGCGTTCAGCATTTATGCGATGTTATTGACGATCCTGGCGAGTGTGGCGATGTGTACGCTTGGATTCTTCTGTTCCGTGCTCGTTCGCTCGGCAACGGTGAGTACGGGCATTGCATTGGCCGCCACCATTATTGGCCCCATCGGTGTTCATGCTGTTAGCGGGGTCAAGTGGATGCAGTATTTTATCACCTCATGCTTTGGACTGCCTTACGCATGGTCGGGATCGCTGTCGATGCAATATGGATTCCCGGTCACGCTCAATAGCAACTTGCTTTCCCTTCTTGCATGGACCGTTGCATTGTATGCCATCGGCCATTATATCTTTACGAAGCGGGATGTTCTCGAATAATAACAACGTGAGGGCAGAGCCGGATGGACTCCAAGTGGAGGACGTCCGGTTTTTGTTTTTAGTCTTTTTTTAGAAATCCTTTACGGTTTCCATAGAATGAACAGGTACAATGAAAAGAAAACGTAGGTGGCGTGGTAGTTGTGAGGACGAAGAGGCTTTGGTGGATTGTGCTTGTTGTTTCGCTTGGGGTGATGATTCCGTTCATGCTCCCTTATTTGACCTTTGATTCGGATCGCAGCCGTATAACCGTCTCCTCCGTGAACATTCAGTATCCGGCGCTTGTTGCGCATATCTCCTTTGCGTTTATCGCCCTGCTGACGGGATGGATTCAATTCGTAGGACGTATACGCAATCGGTATCCTCGCGTGCACCGACTATTGGGACGTGCGTACGTCGGCAGTGTCTTTCTAAGTGGGAGTTTATCGCTGGTGGTTACTCTGTATGTAGAGAATTTTACAGTAGCGGTGTCCTTCCTCATGCTGATCTTCCTCTGGCTGTTTACGAGCTGGAAAGGGTACCGCACGGCAGTACTTCGGAGGTTTGACGAGCATCGCAAATGGATGATTCGCAGTTACGGAGTCACATTGGTGGCTGTGTGCGCGCGCTTGGTGGTTCCGATTTTGCTGCTAACCTATGGTGTGCTGAATGGCTTTTCTCTACCGGCGGGTAGGGAGGGGATGATTGAGGCGGTATTGAGTGTGAATATTTGGACGGCAATCATCATCGATCTGATTATTGTAGAATGGGTAATGATAGCCAGACAATGGAAATAAAGTGGTTGTGAAGTCCCAGCTTGGCAAGGTAAGATAGGATTGCAAGCCACTATTGGATACCAGGGGGAAATTCGACGCATGCTCACTCGTCCTCAAATTCGTGCCAGAGCAAGACAAAGCTTATCCGGCAAGTGGAAGCCGGCTGTTCTTCACTTCTTAATGTTCGTGATTATTTCGATTATCGTTAGTACGGTCACCAATAAAATTAATTATATTGGATGGATAATCAGTATCCTAATGGAAGCTCCGTTAACGTATGGAATCTATAACCATTACTTGGATTATGCTCGGGGGAATGTGCCTGAAGCTGCCGGTGTTCTTAGAGGATTTGAGCGGTATAGAGATTCGCTTGTGCTTTACGTCGTCATGTCGATCTTTACCTTGCTTTGGACGCTGCTGTTCATCGTACCGGGTATCATCGCGGCGATCCGCTACTCGCAGTCCTATTATATTTTGAGGGATAACCCGGGCATGGCGCCTACGGAAGCGATTAACCGCAGTAAGGCCATGATGGCGGGGAACAAATGGAGATTGTTTGTGCTCTACTTATCCTTCTTCGGTTGGTTTCTGTTGTGCATTCCAACGCTTGGTGTTGGCTTCCTCTGGTTAGGACCGTATTTCAGCACATCGATGGCTCATTTCTATGAGGATCTGCGTTTCGGCAGGCAAGAAGACCATATCGTCGCCTAATAGGGCAACAAAGAAGGCCGGGATCTCCGAAAGCGGAGAATTCCCGGCCTTTTGTATTATTCCACATCGTCAAAATTAGTGAAGTCGGCGCGTGAAGCCGCAGGCTCTTCATGCGGCTTCACCTTGCGGATGAAGAACGCCAGTACGAGCGCGGCCACCGTCAGCCAAGTAGCAACAACGAAGGAGTGGTTGATACCGTAGATCATGGCGGTTTGCGTGATTTCCGCCATTTTGGTTTGGTCGGTCGTATCGACTTTACCCGCTATGATAAGCTCTTTGGCGTGGGACGCTGTCTTGTTCGTCATGAGTGTGACCAGAATCGCGGTACCAAGTGCGCCCGAGACGTTACGAAGCGTCTGCGACATGGCTGAACCGTGTGCGTTTAGACGGCGCGGAAGCTGGTTCATCCCGGCTGTCTGAATCGGCATCATAAGCATCGACATCCCAAACATCCGAAGCGTATAGATCAGCATCATATGATTGTAAGTGGAGTCGGCCGTCAAATGGCTGAATTCATACGTCGTGATCGTCGTAATGATGAGACCGACCACAGCCAGCCAGCGAGCGCCGACTTTATCGAAGATCATCCCCGTAATCGGGGACATGATCCCCATTAGAATGGCTCCCGGCAGCAGCAGCAAGCCGGAGTCCAGCGGTGAGAAGCCGCGGATGTTCTGCAGGAAGATCGGAAGCAGAATCATACCGGAGAACATCGCCATCGTGATAATCGCGTTGATCAGTGTCGTCAAAGAGAACATCGGATATTTGAATACGTTCAGATCAAGCAGCGGCTTCTCGGCCGTGAGCGATCGGATAATGAAGAGCAATAAGGATAGTCCGCCGAGTGCGAGGCAGACGATAACGGTTGTGCTGTTCCAGCCGGCAGAGCCAGCGTCACTAAAGCCGTACAGGAGTCCGCCGAAACCGATGGTGGATAGGATAACCCCAGGGATATCGAGCTTAGGAAGACTGGTTTTGATAACATCCTTCATGAAGATAGCGCCGATAATAACGGCCAAGATGGCAAGCGGCATGATGATGTAGAACAGAACATGCCAGTCGTAATGCTCGACGACCCAACCGGACATCGTTGGACCAATAGCCGGCGCGAAAATCATAGCGATCCCCATCATACCCATCGCTTTGCCGCGTTCTTCTACAGGGAAGATCGTTAGAATGACAACAGACATGAGCGGCATTAGGATACCGGCACCGACTGCTTGCACAAGGCGCCCGGAGAGCAGAATGCCAAAGTCGCCGGAGAAGGCGCAAATGATCGTCCCGATGGCGAACAGGGATGAAGCCACCAGGAATAGCTTTCGCGTGGAGAAACGGTTGAACAAGAAGGCGCTGATCGGTACGAGAACGCCGTTTACGAGCATGTAGCCGTTGGACAGCCACTGAATGGTGCTCTCGTTGACGTCGAGATCCGCCATCATTTTGGGCAAGGCGACATTCAATACGGTTTGGCTAAGCAACGCTACGAATGCCGCGAGGAGCAGGGAGGCCATAATCGGGCCTTTGCGTAGAGTTGAACTTATCATGCTGGTCATATAGCACCATCCTCTTTCACTTTTCTTAAGATGCCTAAAATTTCGGTTTGAATACGAAGCAGCTGCTGCTGGTCATCATCGGACAAACCAAGAAGAGGCTGGAACATCATTGTGCGCGTATCGTTCGATTCTTCCCATAACGCATTTCCTTTATCGGTGAGCGTCAGCGTCATGGCCCGGCGATCCGCCTCGGTCCGTTCGCGGCACACGAGTTCATCTCGCACCATCCGATCGATAATACCGCTGGTCGTGCTGTTGCCAAGGCTTAACTTCTCGGCCAGTTCCGACAGTTTGATCTCCGGGTACTCCCTCAAGATGCGGATGACGATGAGCTGCAGCGGTGTTAGATGGTGCTGCTGCGCCACTTTCTTCATCACCTGGAAGAAGGCCTGATTCACTTCGCGATAGCTATGGAAAATTTCAAGTATTCGCTGTTGTTCGTTCAAGTGGGCTACCTCCTAAGCGGATTGCAGCATTCCGAAATTTACTTCGCATACGAAATTTCGTATACGAAGTATTATGCTCCGATTTTTTTCATATGTCAATTTTGATATATAAAATAGAAAAAGGTACCTGATTAGGGTACCCTGTTTTAAGAAATTTGGCTCAAAAAAAGACCCGCAAGAGTCCACTTGGATTTAAGTGTCCGTCCTGCGGGTCTTATGTTCTGACAATGCTTATTTTGCTGCGCTTGTCATAAGCAGATCAATAACTTTTGCTGCTTCCGCGCGCGTCGATGTAGCCTTTGGCACAAAGGTATTGTTGCCGCGGCCATTCATAATGCCTTTGCCGGTTACTGCATCGATGCTGGCTTTCGCCCAAGGGCTGATCATGTCGCTGTCTGTGAATGCAACGGCAGCCGCAGTTGCAGCTTCCGCTGCTTGAAGATCCAGCGCGTTCTTAGCCATCACAGCCATTTGCTCGCGTGTGATGCTTGCCGTTGGAGCAAACAGATCGTTGCTGATGCCTTTAACCAAGCCGTTGCCGAAAGCTGCTGCAACTGCATCAGCGTACCAACTGCCAGCCGGAACGTCTTTGAACGTTGCTGTAGTTGCTGTCGGTTTAAGACCCAGTGCTTTCACAAGCATGCTTGCAAACTCAGCGCGTGTCACTTGTGCGTTGGGATCAAAGTCAGTCTCGTTCTTGCCTTGTACGATTTGTTTAGCCGCCAGACGCTGAATCGATGGGTAAGCCCAGTGCGAAGCAGGCACGTCGCGGAACGATTTGTTCAAGTTGATCGAGAAGATACCGAAGCCTTTGTCATCTGTTTTGTCCAAGTAACGGATGTTGCTCGTTGCTTTCGCATAACCTTCAGCCTTCGGAGACGAAGCGAACGTTACATTCACATCACCGAAGATTGGCGCGATGGACCAGTTATTGTCGATCGATGGGTTAATCTCTTTATTTTCCGTGATGTAATCCATCAGAATTTGACGGTTCTCTTCGGTGGAATCAATGATGTACTTGCTTCCTTTAACGCCTGGGAAGTTACCGCCGCCGCTTGCGCGGTAGTTGTTCGTTACTACGATAAAGTCTTGGTTCGGATCAATTGCCTTACCTTTGTATTTCAGGTTGATGATACGGCTGGAATCCGCATTGCTGACCGTGCCGTCTACTTTATACTTAGCCGGTTTCGTAACATCGACTTGATACGTTACACCGTCAATGACGTCAAAGTTGTACACCGGGAATCCCGGGTTGAGCAAAGCTTGCTCTTCTTTGACAGTCGGATCGATCTGATTGAACTTGCCTGCCGACATTTCAAGCCATTCTTTCACAACAGAGCCTTTAACCAGAATCGCCTTCATCGTGTTGTCATAAAGGTAGAGATCGCCTGCACTCTTAATCGCAAGAGGACCGGTTTTGATTTCGGTATATTCCTCCACGCCATTGCGGCCTGCTTTAAACGGAGCGCCAACCGACAGAATCGGCGTATCTTTGTATTGCGGCAAATTGTCTTTCACGTATTTCTCGACATACCATTTCTGCGCGTTCGTTACAATTTGAACAGATGGATCATCTTGAACGAGGGCAAAATAGCTGTGAATCGGCGAAGTCGTTGTCCCGATTGGGTTGTTCGCATATTGAATAGTCGCGTCATGATCAGCTTTAACAGCTGCTACAATGGCAGGATCTTCTTCGACAAGCGATTTCTTCGCTACTTTGTCATAGATGAATTTCGTGGAGGACTGGGATGCCGCCACTTTCCATTTGCCGTCTTGCTTCTCGAGCGTAAGGTCGATTACGCCCAGGTCGCTGCCGCCGTAACCGGCTTGAACCGCAGGTACGCCGTTGATTGTACCTTTCGCGTTGTCTATGCCAGGCAATACTTTGCCCGAAGCATCTTTGAACAGCGCATCAAGGGACTTCTCGTCAACTGCCGGGAATACCTTATGCGTGTGTGAGAACGTGATCGCATCAATGCCAGGCACTTTGCTTAGCGGCAATACGGCATCTTCAGCTTTCACATGGGCTTGAGCGCTGCCGTTAAAGCCTGTATGCGCCATGGCGATAATAATATCCGCGCCTTCTGCTTTCATAACGGGAATGAATTTCTCAGCGGTTTCCACAATATCCTTCGTGATGACATTGCCTTCAAGCGAAGCTTTGTCCCAGTCCATAATTTGCGGCGGTACAAAACCGATGACGCCGATCTTGAGTGTTTGCTCTTGTCCGGATTCGTCTTTGTACTTTTTCTCAATAATCTTATACGGCTCGAATTTGTTTACATCATTATCAGGGTTATTATCCTTATCATCTACATAGACGTTAGCGGAGATGTAAGGGAAGTTAGCGCCTTTGATCGCTTGGTTCAGGTAATCAAGGCCGTAGTTGAACTCATGGTTGCCAAGCGTGGCTACATCGTAGCCCATGAGATTCATCGCTTTGTAAACCGGGTGAATCTCGCCTGCTTTCAGCGGAGCCACTTTCGCTTTGTACGTGCCGAGCGGCGTACCTTGAATCAGGTCTCCGTTATCGACCAAGAACGTATTCGGGGATTGTTCACGAACTTGTTTGACGAGGTTCGCCGTTCTGGCTAAACCTACGGTTGGAGCTGCAGCATCCTTGTAGTAATCATAGGACATCAGATTCGTATGAATGTCCGTTGTCTCCATAATGCTAAGCTTCAAGGTCGAGCTGCCTTCAGCCTCTGCGGAAACAATTCCGCTCATTGGCACTGCAAGCAATCCTACTGCTAATGTAGTTGCAACCCATTTACGAGCTCGTTTATTTTCTCTGTTTCTCATGCTGCTCCACTCCCCAAGTAAAAGTTTGTTCAAAAAAAATTGAACGAATTTTGAACCTCTCTTATCTTAGTTGAAGTGACACCAAAAGGCCAGCGTTAAAAAATGTATCTCGGTCGCGTAAAAAAGTAAATGAAAGATAAGATGAGTCAATGATTTCACGTTGTTGCCGTATCTTCGCAGCCCTATAATCGAGTTAGGAAGCGAATGACGGACCTGCACAGTATGCGTAATAGGACAACTCCTGACCGCTAAGGATCAGGAGTTTTTTTTTGGGATTACTATTAGATTCATAGAGGAGCGATCATCATGTCCATACTTGACGGCATCTATAAGCTTCAAAGCGGCAGAAGAACGAAGCGGATTTCCAGCTATGATCGAGCGGGCTTCAATAAGGATTCGGTGCCAATCGGCGCAGGAGAGGTCAAGGAAATTGCGCGAATCGAAGGCGGGGGCATTATCCGCCATATCTGGATGACCATCAGTACGAGCGATCCCATGATTCGCCGTAACGCGGTGCTGCGCATGTATTGGGATGGGGAAAAGGAGCCGAGCGTGGAATCGCCGATCGGTGATTTCTTCGGACAAGGCTGGGGCCAGTCCTATCCGTTCCTATCTTTGCCGCTGGCAGCCGCTCCGCAAGGGGGCAAGGCGCTGAATTGCTATTTTCCAATGCCTTTCGGGCGAGGGGCTGTCATTACGGTAGAGAATGACTCGGACCAGCCCATGGATGCCCTCTATTACTATGTGGATTATGAGGAGCATGACGAGCTTGAAGATGGTATAGGGAGATTCCATGCGCATTGGCGGCGCGAGCTGGCGGAGGCGGATGCCGAAGATGGCGAGAACGAAGGTTTGCTTGAAATCGTGCCGCTGAAACCGACTTTGGATGACAAGAACAATTATGTGTTTGCAGATATAGAAGGAAAAGGTCATTTCGTCGGGCTGAATTACTTCGTCGATAATCCGAGTCCGATGTGGTACGGCGAAGGCGATGACATGTGGATGATCGACGGCGAACAATGGCCGGGATCGCTGCATGGCACGGGGACGGAGGATTATTTCAATACCGCATGGTGCCCGAAGGAAGTGTATATGCATCCTTACTTCGGCATTGCCAAGATCAACGAGGGGGAAACGGGGTTTCTTGGGCGGACGCACTGTTATCGCTTCATGCTCGAGGATCCGGTGTATTTCGAGAAATCGCTGCGCGCGAGTATAGAACATGGTCATGGAAACGTACTGACGCTGGATCTCGCCACGGTTGCATACTGGTATCAGTCAGAGCCGCATAAGCCTTATCCGAAGCTGCCTGATCGGGCCGGCCGGCAAAATATGCCGATGCTCAATCTGCACGATGTGCATTATTGGCGGCAGGAATACCGCAAAGCGTTCGGCGGAGGAACGAAGCTGTGGGGCAATGAGTGGCGGTCGCAGAGACCGCAAGGTTAACGCGCCAATAGAGGGGAGAAGCTGACGATGCTGAACATAGCTGAGAATAAACGATTTCTGGTCAAAGAGGACGGTACGCCTTTCTTCTATATGGGTGATACCGCATGGGAGCTGTTTCATCGGTTGGATCGTGAACAGACGGCGGCCTATTTAGAAACCCGTAAGGAGCAGGGCTTCAATGTCATACAAGCGGTTATTCTCTTCGAGCTTGAAGGGCTGGCTGAGCAGAACGCGTATGGCGAGGTGCCGCTGCTGCAGAACGAAGCGGGCAGCTTCGATCCATCGCGTCCCGCGGAAATCGCGGACTGCTATGATTATTGGAATCACATTGATTACGTTGTGGATTATGCGGCATCGCTGGACCTCGTCATAGGCATCGTGCCGACTTGGGGAGATAAGGTGCTGCTTGGCAATCCCTTTGCAAAGGGACCTGAGATCTTCAACGTGGACAATGCGCGCCAATTCGGCCGTTATGTAGGTGAGCGATACAAGGACAAGCCGAATATCGTCTGGATTCTCGGCGGAGATCGGAACCCGGATGAGCGGATTGCAGTATGGCGGTTGATGGCAGGAGGGTTGCGCGAAGGAGATGGGGGAAGTCACCTGATCACCTACCATCCGATGGGCGGTTTCTCCTCTTCGATTTGGTTCCATCACGACGAATGGTGCGATTATCATACGCATCAATCCGGGCATTTCGGCCGGCATTTGGCGAACTACAATTTGATTGCAAAGGATTATCATATCTACCCGCCCAAGCCGACGATCGATGGGGAGCCTCGCTATGAAGACCACTCGGTTAATTGGAACGAGGAGCTTGGTTTCTTCCTTGATTATGATGTGAGGCAAGCGGCATACTGGGCAGTCTTGGCGGGCGCTTTTGGTCATGTTTACGGCCATACGAGCGTTTGGCAATTCTATGAGCCCGGGCGGACAGCCTACAGCGGAGCTAAACTGCATTGGCATGAGGCTTTGAGCCGCCCGGGCGCCGCCCAGATGAAGCATGTGCGGGCGCTCTTCGAATCGCGGCCGCTTCTGGAGCTGGTGCCGGATCAAAGCTTAATCAAGAATCAGCTGGAAGGGGCGGACCACATTCGGGCGGCTAGAGGGCGCAGTTATTTGTATGTATATAGTG
The DNA here is from genome assembly GCF_059383835.1 of Paenibacillus sp. J22R98. NCBI lineage: Bacteria > Bacillati > Bacillota > Bacilli > Caryophanales > Paenibacillaceae > Paenibacillus > Paenibacillus sp. J22R98. Next base: position 84,421 of record NZ_JBXENW010000012.1, on the reverse strand, counting down.
CGACCGGTCAATCGTTCGAAGTGAGCATGGGCCGGATCTCAGGCGACCACGTTCGCGCCAGCTGGTACGATCCGCGCACAGGGGAGACATTGATCGCACATAAGCAGGTCATTCCGAATCAGGGTATGAAAACATTCGTGCCGCCCACCTCCGGAATCGGCGAGGACTGGGTCCTTATTTTAGACGATACTGCAGTATAAGTTGGGGAGCACTGAAAAGAAGATTGGCCCGAATACGAGGAGATAAGGGGGATCGCTATGTCTCGGAATACGATAGCGCTGGAACATATTGCTGTACAAGGGGATTTACTCGATCGATTACATGCCAATGCTGCTCGTTTGGCAGATGCCTTATATAGCCCAGAAGAAGTCTTTAAGCCATTGAGCTATGATTGGCCGGGTGATAATGAAGGCAGAACACTGCTCGCTCAAATCTTGACCGCTCGCGCAACAGGCGAGGATGCCGTTCACTTGGATGCCATCTTGAAGAAGCTGCCGTTCCACTTGAACGGATTGGGCTATTTTGGACGTATTTTGCCTGAGGGAATTACCGATGAGCAGCAGCTTTCCGGCAACAGCTGGTTTCTGCGCGCCTTGTGCGAGCTGTATGCTTGGAGGCAAGAACCCGAAGTGCTGGAACAAATCGGACTTATCGTGAAGAACCTGCTGCTGCCCGCCCACAGCCACTTTGCGCATTATCCGACCGATCCGTCTGAGCGGGCGGAGGGCGGCGAAGCGTCCGGTACGCTCGCGGACAAGACAGTCCGCGACTGGTACCTGTCGACGGACATTGGCTGTGCCTTCATTATGCTCGATGGGGCGACACATGCATACGAGCTTCTGAAATGGCCGGAGCTGAAGGCGACCATCGAAGAAATGATCAAGCGCTTCCTCGAAATCGACCTTGCGGGCATCAACGCTCAGACACATGCAACGTTGTCTGCGCTGAGGGGCATTCTTCGCTACTATGGCATGAGTGGCAATAAGAGCCTGCTGCATGCGGCGGAGTCTATTTATTCGCTCTATATGAGTGAAGGGAGAACGGAGAATTACGCGAATCGCAACTGGTTCAATCGCCCATGGTGGACGGAACCGTGCGCGGTCGTGGATTCGTTCGTGGCCGCCGTAGAGCTGTGGCGGTATACCGATCAACCCCGCTATCTCGAGACTGCGCATCTCATCTACTATAATGCGATCAGTCACGGCCAGCGCGAGAACGGCGGCTTCGGCTGCGATTGCTGTACCCGTGAAGAGGAGCCTTCGTTGTATGCGCTCGAGAATGTATATGAAGCGTATTGGTGCTGCACCATGCGCGGGGGAGAAGGGCTGTCACGCGCAGCGGAATACAGCTATTGGCTGAGAGACGACGAAGTGACAGTGCCCTTCTATCACGCGAATCTGGTCGAACTTCCGTTTGCGGAAGGTCCGGTGACGATCAAGCTGGAGACACGGTACCCTTATGAGGGTCAGGTGGCACTAACCGTCGTTAGCAGCCCGGGCGCGATAGAGAAGACCATCAAGCTGTTTGTACCCGGATATTCCGTATCGGGTTCGGTTACCCTTCGACTGAACGGTGAACGGGTTGACGGGGCAATGCCGAGCAACGGTTTTATCAAAATTACAGCTGCACTTACAACGGGCACGCATCTGGAGCTGTCCTTCGACATTGCGCTGCAGCACATCCCGGTCCTAAGCAGCAAACCATCAGACGGCCAAGCTCTGTTTACGCTGCGTCATGGTTCGCTTCTCCTTCATGGGCCGCTTGGCGTCGAGGCCTCATTCATTCAAGTGGACACGACGCTTGCGCCGGTAGGAAACGCTGTGTATCGGAATGAGGAGAATGAGCAGGAATTCGCGCCTATCTATCGCCCAATCCGTGAGGCTGCGAAGCCGGATACATTAGCTAAGAAACCGATTCTCTTCAGCTAGATAAGGAAAGTATTGACTTCCTTGCTCTTTCGTTGACTAAAGTAAAGATTGGTCATTTCATGTCAATACATTCATATTTTCGCCTCCCGGCGAGTTCGGTATGATGAAGCAGCAAGAATGACAGTGTATATATAACGGGAGGTTGCAAAGATGAAATCAATGAAACATGTTTTGTTGTTGTCTCTGATGACCATGGTCGTATTTACCTCAGCATGCGGCAACTCGGACTCGAATTCGAACTCGAATGAATCGTCCGGCGCCAATGCGAATGAGAATGGAGCTGCTGCGGGAAACCAATCAAGCGGCGCGGCTGATGATGTAATCGACATTAACGCCAAGTATGATCCGCCGATTACCGTTACTGCCATTCGAGATCAAGACCCGTCCATGGCACTCAAAGAAGGGGAAGACTTCGAGAACAATAACTGGACCAAAGCTTACGCGGATGAGCTTGGAATTACGCTAAAGTACGATTGGATCGCTCCATCTGACCAATATTATGAGAAACTCAACGTTGCAATCGCTTCCGGCGATATTCCGGACATTATGAAAGTAAACGGCGCACAATTGAAGCAGCTGGTTGATGCTGATTTGATTGCGGACTTAACGGATGTGTACGACAAATATGCATCTGAGCTAACGAAGAAGTCGATCGAGATGGGGCCTCTGGCCAAAGCGTCCGCGACGTTTAACGGCAAGCTGATGGCGATTCCGCCCGATGAAGGCTCCTACGAAGGCGGCTTGTCCTTGATGTACATCCGGGCGGATTGGCTGAAGAAGCTGAACCTGGACGTGCCTAAGACCTGGGCGGAGCTGGAGAAGGTCATGGATGCATTCGTGAACCAGGATCCGGACGGCAATGGCAAGAAGGATACGTTCGGTATGGGTCTGACGAAAGATCTGTACAAGAACGGCGTTGCGGAAGCGACGGGCGTATTCAACGCATTCGGCGCGCAGCCCTACACATGGGTGCAGCAAGCAGATGGCGCAATCGGCTACGGCGGTATTCAACCGGAAGTGAGAGAAGCGCTGCTGAAGCTGCAAGACATGAAGAACAAGGGACTTATCGACCGCGAATTCGGGGTGAAGGACTCCGGTAAGGTCGGCGAGGATTACGCCAATAACCGGATCGGCGTTAACTTCGGCGCGCTGTGGAATCCACTTTGGCCTCTTCAAGACAGTGTGACGAAGAATGGGGATGCGGACTGGGTTGTGCTTCCGGGCATTTCGGCTACGGATAAACCGGTTCAGTATACCGGCGCATTGGAATTCAACGAGTACATGGTTGTGAGCAAGAAGATGGAGCACCCTGAAGCGCTCATCAAGCTGCTGAACACCAGTCAAGAGAAGCTCTATGGCGGTGAAGCGGATCCTAAAGTGTACCATACGGAAATCGTTGGGGACAAAGAGTACGCACACTTCAAAGAGAATGTCATGATGGTCAAAGGCTCTGACCCGATCGGAAACTATGGCCATTACAAGAAAGTGATTGGGGCGCTTGATTCCAAGGACGCAACAGCGCTCAATCCGGAAGAGAAAGGCTATTACGACAAGATCCTTGCCTTCCAAGGCGGGGACCGTACAACTTGGGGCACGGTGCGCGTATTCGGTACGGAAAGTGCGTACAGCGTTCTGGATGGCATCTATAAGAACAAAGAGCAGAACATCAACTTCACGAAGTTCTACGGCTCTAAGACGAAGACAATGGCTGAGAAAATGGCGACGCTTGATAAAATGCAAAAAGAAGTATTCACCAAAATTATTCTGGGCTCCCCAATCGAAGATTTCGATAAGTTCGTAGCCGACTGGAAGAAGCTTGGCGGCGATCAAATCACGCAAGAGGTTGCCGAATGGGCTGCGCAGCAAAGTAAATAATGCAGAAGACAAAGAAGAAGAACGATAGTGATCTTCCTATCCTTCTTCTTCTTTCATCTACCCAAATTACGACATACGAAAGACGGAGGGACCGCAATGGTAAAGAATAGAATCAGCCAGATGCCGTTTCATTTGATGCTGCTTCCGGGCGTCATTCTGGTGCTGATCTACAGTTATGGTCCGATGCTCGGCATTATTATGGCGTTTCAGCATTTCATTCCTGCGCTTGGCTACTCCGGCTCGGAGTGGACCGGATGGGACAATTTCAAGTATGTGTGGGAAATGCCGGAAACCTTAACCGTGCTCTGGAATACGATTTATATTTCCGTTATGAAAATCGTAGCGGGTCTCGTGTTTCCCGTGCTCATTGCGCTCTTGCTTAATGAAGTGACCAAAACCGCGATTAAGCGGGGGATTCAGACACTGATCTATTTGCCGCACTTCTTGTCCTGGATTATCCTAGGCGGCATCCTGATCGATGTATTATCGCCCTCGAGCGGCATCGTGAATCAAGTGCTTGGCCTCTTTGGGATTGAGCCGATCTATTTTCTTGGTGATAATCGGTGGTTCCCATTTACGATCGTTATCAGCGATCTGTGGAAGGAATTTGGGTTCTCCACGATTGTATACTTGGCTGCCCTGACCTCCATTAACCCGGTGCTCTATGAAGCGGCGGTCGTGGATGGAGCGAGCCGGTGGAAGCAAACCTTGCATGTGACGCTTCCGGGCATGGTGCCGATTGTTGTGCTGCTTACGACACTCAGCCTTGGCAATGTCCTTAATGCGGGCTTTGATCAAATCTTTAATCTCTATTCCCCGCAGGTCTTCGATAGCGGAGACATTATCGATACGCTTGTCTATCGCCTTGGACTTGAGCAAGCGCAATTCGGACCTGCGACAGCAGTCGGATTGTTCAAATCGTTCGTTTCGTTCGTGCTCATTTCGACTTCCTATCTACTCGCCTACCGTTTGGCCAACTATCGCATATTCTAGGAGGTGCGCGAACTTGTCTTATCAATTAACGACCAGCCGGAAGCTGTTCCAAGCAGCCAATTATGTCTTTCTTATCGGATTGTCCATTCTGTGCATTCTACCGCTGCTTCATGTATTCGCGATATCGCTCAGCGACAAAACCGCGGCTGCCGCGGGGGACGTCGTGTTATGGCCCGTTAATTTCACGCTGCAATCTTACGAATACGTGCTTCATAAGCCGGAGTTCTCTAAATCATTCATCGTCACCTTGGAGCGGGTTGCGCTTGGCACGCTCATCAATATGTTTCTAACCATACTGCTGGCTTATCCGTTGTCCAAGGAAGTACGGACGTTCAAATACCGCACTGTTTATGCCTGGTTCTTCGTGCTGACCATTCTGTTTAGCGGCGGACTGATTCCGAGTTATATCGTGGTCTCGAAGACGCATTTAATGGATACGATCTGGGCGCTGATCATCCCCGGAGCGGTGCCGGTGTTTAACGTGATCTTGCTGCTTAACTTCTTCCGCGGATTACCTAAGGAGCTGGAGGAGGCTGCATTCGTAGACGGCGCTCGCGCGTGGACGGTACTGTGGAGAGTGTTCGTTCCGCTGTCTATGCCCGCACTTGCGACGATTGTGCTGTTTACGATCGTTCATCACTGGAACTCTTGGTTCGATGGGCTTATCTTCATGCATCGCCCGGAAAATTATCCGCTTCAGAGCTATCTGCACACGGTCGTCATTAAGATCGATTTGGCGATGCAATCGGCGAAGGATCTGGATTCCCTTGCGCTGGTGTCGGATCGCACCTCCAAAGCGGCTCAAATCTTCATGGGGTCGCTGCCGATTCTGATGATCTATCCGTTTCTTCAGCGTTTCTTTGTCAAAGGGATCGTGCTTGGCAGTGTGAAGGAGTAGCAGCGAGGGTGGCGTGCAAGGGCATGTTATAATGAGCAAATGTTAGGATCCGAAAGGAAGTCGATTCCGCTGAGACGCACCGCCAAGCTCCGAATTCCGATTTTCGGCAAGCTCGTCATCGCCTTCATGCTCGTCATTATTCCGATGTATACGATAAGCCTCTATTTGAATCAGTGGGGCGCAGCCAGCGTCCGAGATGAAATTACGAAATCGATGAAAGGCAGAGTCCACTTCTATATTCAATCTCTCGTTGTGGAGTTTGAGCGCATACAGCGGCTGCAGTGGGATTTCATCAATGATCGCGATCTGCAGAAGCTGAGTGTAACGAGCGAAATTATGTCGGACAACGAGAGGACACAGGCGATAATCAGGCTGCAAGAGCGGCTTGCGCTTGTGAAGAACTCCAGTAACTATATTGCCAGCTTTAACGCCTATATACCGGCTCTTGGCAAGGTCATCAATTCGCAGAACAATTATGATTCTGCAGATCAAGCCTATTTGCAGACACTGATCGACGAATCAGACCGTATCCATCCCATTGTCCAGTCATGGCAGGATCGGCTGTTCATCACGCAGAAATACCCCGATATCGGGTATCCCGATTCCCTCACCTTCTTCTTAAACGAAGAAATTTCGAAGAAGGCCATTCGGCAGGAATTGCAGCAATTTTCGAATATTCAAGGCGAGCAAGCGATCCTGTTTGGAACTAACTTTAATTGGTCGATTACGAATGACGATCACTCCGATCTGATTGAACATATACGGCAAGTCGCCAAGAGCCTAGTGAAGGGCGACACGGTGACGGCGATGGACACGATCGATTTTGAGGGGACGCCCTACATGCTTACCCTGGAGCATGAGCCTTCCTTTGATATGACGCTTGTCATGTACATGCCGGTGAAGAACGCGCTGGGGCCGATTGCAAAATATAACGTATGGCTGTGGGTGCTTTCGCTCACCTCGTTCATTATCGTATTGTTCTTCTCGTATTGGATTTACCGGGTCATCCATAAGCCGCTTGAGCAGCTGGTCCGAACGTTCCGCAAAGTGGAGAAAGGGCAGCTTGATGTGCGTCTGAATCCGACAACGCGCGATGAATTCGAATACTTGTACAGCCAGTTCAACTCCATGATCGGACGAGTGAACGTATTAATCGAAGAAGTGTACGAGCAGAAAATCCGTTCGCAGCGTTCGGAGCTAAAGCAGCTGCAGGCGCAGATCAATCCCCATTTTCTCTACAACACCTTCTTTATTCTGAACCGGATGGTGAAGGTAGAGGATTATCCGAAGCTGAAGCCGTTCACGAAGCACTTAGGCAACTATTTTAAATTCATTACTCGTGATGCCTCGGATGAGGTTGCCCTGCGAGAAGAATTGGCTTTTGCGCAGTCGTATTTGGAGATTCAGAAAATACGGTTTGAGGATCGCATCCAGATTAATATCGAAATCCTGCCTGAGCGTTATGCGGATTTGCTGGTGCCAAGACTCACCTTGCAGCCGATTATCGAGAACTGCTATAAGTATGGGCTGGAGGATGTTGTATCCGGGGGACAGCTGCACATTTCATTCAGGCAAGCAGACGGTTTGTTGACCGTTGTCATCGAAGATAACGGCAAAGGAATGAGCGAGGAGGACATGTACGCCTTGAACCGTAAGCTCAGCCACTCGCAGGCACAGCTGGAAATTACGGGCATGATCAACGTACACAAGCGGCTTCAACTCATGTACGGCAAGGAAAGCGGTATACGTGTAATGGCCAGTGAGATGCTCGGGGGACTGAAAGTCGAGCTTTATATTCCGGTAAAGGAGGAATCATGATGCACCGGCTATTGATTGTAGACGACGAGCCCTATATCGTCTCTAGTTTGAAGGAATTGTTCGAGGAGGCGGCTCATCTCGAACTGGATATTTACTGTGCAGGCTCGGCTATGGATGCCATCGCGAGGCTGGAGCAGACGCGAATCGACATCGTGCTCAGCGACATCCGTATGCCCGGCATGACAGGGCTTGAGCTGCTCGCGCAAATTCGCCGAAGATGGCCGGCTTGCAAAGTGATTTTCCTATCCGGGCATAATGAGTTCTCGTATGTGCAGGAGGCCCTTCGGCAAGGAAGTGCGGGGTATCTGCTTAAGACGGACGATGAAGAGGAAATCGTGCTTGCCGTAGCGAACGTCATCGCCAATATGAACAGCGAACAGAGTTTGCACAGCTCGATGGAGAAGGCGCAGCTGCGTATGCGGCAGGCGCAGCCGTTGCTGCAAAGAGGGTTTCTGACCGAGCTTGCGGAAGGCGAGCCTATTGCAGACGCAACCAGAGAGAAGAGATTTCAAGAGCTGGAGCTGGGGCTGCAGGCTGACCGTCCGTTTATGCTTGTGGTCGGTCGCATTGACCGCTGGGATGAGAAGTATTCGGCCATGGACAAGGAACTGCTCTTGTATGCCGTGCAGAATATCGCGGAAGAAGTGGTGGGACATGCCGGCGCATTCTATCCCGTGATGAATGATCGTTCACGTTTCTTCTGGATCATTCAAGTGGGAAGCAGTGAAGCAGAAGCCGAAGTCCCATCTCGGTTTGTTCAGGAATCACTCGACTTTATTCAGAATCAATGCGAATTGCTGCTTCATGTACCGGTATCGCTCGCTTCGACGGAGCAGCCGATTGCGTGGAACGATCTCCCTGAGTATTACGGGCGCCTTAACCGGCTCCTTATTCGGGGGCTTGGACAAGGCGATCGCATGCTGCTGTATGAGAAACAGGAGGATCCTGATTCGGAAGCTCGCAGCTCCCGCTGGCAAAGCGAGTTTAATCAACTGGGTACTTTGATTGAGAGCGGTAACCGGGATGCCTTTCTACAGCTGCTGGAGAGCATCTTGGAACGAGCGGCCGGAAGGTCGTACGGTATCGTGCAGGAAACCTACTATACGATCGCAACCTTGCTGCTTTCGAACATGAATCGATGGGGCGTTTACGAGGCCGTATCTCACAAGCTTCCTATTAACCGGCTGCTTCATTTGGATGGCCATGTATCCTGGCAGGAGGCAGGCGACTATCTGAAACGAACGGCGGAAATTATCTTCGCTCTGCTGGATCAGGACAAGTCGGCGAAGAGCAATGAGGTCGTCGATCAGCTCCACGGCTATATACACGAGCATATCGAAGGGGACCTCTCGCTGTCTCGATTGGCTGATCTGGTAGGATTGAATGCGAGCTATTTGTGCAGATTGTATAAGCAGCTGACGGGGAGCGGTCTATCCGAGTACATCACCGAGCTGAAGCTGACCAAAGCCAAGGAGCTGCTTCGTGATCCTCAGCTTAAGATTGGCGAGGTCGCACTCCGCATTGGGCTGGACCCGGGTTACTTCTCCCGTTATTTTAAGAAAATGACGACCCTTTCCCCTCAGGAATATAGGGAGAAAGCGGCGATTCGGTCATCGGAGTAACGTTCAACGTTTAATGGGGAGGCAATCAGGATGAATAAGCGCACCATACCGGGAACGCCGATCGAGGCTTCCGTTATCTGTCTAGGAACGTCCGCTTATGGCGGTACGCTTCCGAAGGAAGAGGCTTTTGGGCTGTTGGATTTATTCTCCGAGCTCGGGGGCAACTTTCTGGATACGGCTAATGTATACGAAGACTGGCTTGGCAAAGGAAAGAGCACGAGTGAGCGAACACTTGGGGAATGGCTCCGGTTACGCGGCGGCAGGGATCGGAGGATTGTTGCGACCAAGGGCGGTCATCCGGACTTGCAGTCCATGTCGGTTTCCCGATTAAACAAGGAAGCGATTGTGCATGATCTCGAGCAGAGCTTACGTCATCTCCAGACTGACTACATCGATTTGTACTGGCTCCATCGGGACGATCCGTCGATTCCTGCGGGAGAAATCTTGGAGACGCTGAATGAACAGCTGGCCGCCGGCAAGATTCGTGCATTTGGCTGCTCGAATTGGCGTGCTGAACGTATCGAGGAAGCACGCCAATATGCCAAGCGGAAAGGAATTGCGAGCTTTGCCGCGAGTCAGCCGTTATGGAACTTGGCGGTGCTGAATGAAGGGATAATTGCCGATCCTACGGTTGCCATTATGGACGAGAGGTCGCTTGCTTACTACAAGGAGCTCGGTATGGCAATCGTTCCTTTCTCTTCGCAGGCGAACGGTTTCTTTGGCGGACGCTATTTCAGAGGGCAGGCCATTCAGATGGGCGGCAGCGCCCATATCGTCAAAGCGCATTATTTCAACGAGGCCAGCTTCGACCGGCTGGATCGCGCGAAGCAGCTCGCGTCAGAGCTCGGAACGACGGCTTCGCGCATCGCGCTCGCGTATTTGACCTCGCAGCCGCTGCCAGTCTTCCCGATTGCCGGAGCGAACAAGCGGGAATACATGCTGGATAGCTGCGCAGCCGGAACGATAACACTATCGCAGGATCAACTGCTGTATCTAACGGGCGGAAGTCCGATGTAATAGAAAAGCCGGGTATTCACCTCATGAGGTGAGTACTCGGCTTTTCATTGTCATTGGGGTTCCACTATTGTGGAGCGAGAATAGCCCGTTCAAAGGTACTCACAAGCTCGGCGCTGAACGTTTCCATGTCCACTTGCGCAATAAGACTCCCATTGGCCAGATACTCGCTGATAGCGCCTTGAATGGTGCTCGCCATGATGAGGATGTTGAAAGTGCAGAATTCGCCTGCTGCTTGCCCATCATGCAAAATCTGCTTGAGCTGAGCAAGCGTTGGATCATCCTCATCGTCGCCAAGCTTGTAGTACGGCACATTATCGGGTGTTCGAGCATGGAAGACGATTTCAATCAGCGCCGTATTATGTTTGGGCCGAGTGCCTTGGTAGGCGATGCTGGCGTTAATATAGGCACGAAGCTTCTCGGTGGCCGTAGCTGCGGTAGCGGTTCTCTCCAGCACATAGGAGGAGGATTCCTGAACAAGCATGAGCAGCGTATGGTCCATCAGATCGTTCTTATCTTTAAAATGGTACGAAATGAGCGCCGTGCTGATGCCGGCTCTCTTAGCGATTTGGGCGAGGCTTGCGTTCACATAACCGATCTCATCGAGCGTTGCGATGGCCGCATTCATGATCTGCGACCGTCTGGCTTCGGTTATAAACGATTGCTTCTCGCCCTCCTTACGATCAGTCATCTTTGTTCTCCTTCGGGGGTTGAGGTTTGGTTTTAGCATGGGTACGCATGATGATGAGGGTGATGATGACCAAGATAAGCGCGAGATTAAGCACTAACTTGCCGGATGAAATTTCCAAATCCGTGAAAAAATCAACAATCGACCCATCGAGCAATCTGCGAGCGACCGTGCCGATGAACACAACGATGACAATCAACAAGCGCAGCGCGAGTGTAATTGGAAGGACCGCAATCGCAAGCTCCAGCACATCGCGGCCGGCGGCTTTGCGGCTGAACAGCATCACTGCTGCAAGCCAGCTCAATGCGCCTCCCAGCAGAAATGCTAACGGGGTGATCCACTGATACCAATCGAGGTCCGGGGAACCCCAAGAATTGCGGAAAAGCAGCCAAGTGGCCAGTGGAAAAGCAATTCCGGCCAACACGCCGAGCCAACCAAGCGCGGTTAAGGGGAGTGATCTCCAGCCGGTAACGGATGAGGTTTCGTTGACAGGATTGTTCATGGACATTCTCCTTTAATTATACGGATTTATAATGATCTGAGCATTTAGTCAAAAAACTGATTACTTAATCAAATTTTATAAAAAATTCGTTTAAATGTCAATTAAATCCATGTAAATAGAAAAAGCCGGGCGGCCTCTCTTCACGAGAAGCGCCCGGCATTCTTGTTTATGAACGATCTGCCAGCGTGGCTCCCCACGCAGTAGGATCCACGTCTTGGACATGCTGCGAGAATTGCCATAAGTGATTTTCGTTATCCACCACCGAATATTGCCGCTCCCCGTACTCCGTTTCGAAGAGCTCCTCAACGATCTGTGCCCCCGCCGATTTGGAGTGGTTATAGTGGGCCTCGACGTCACTCACGAAGATCATTAACGACTGTGTCGTTGCACTGAGCTTGGCAGGACTAGCCGTTAGCTGGCCAAGGCTCTTTAGCATCACCCACACTTCGCCGAGGTAGATCATCGCGCCATGCAGCTGCCCATCCGGGAGCTCGAAGCGGTAGTGCTCATGAAAACCAAAGGTTTGGCTTAACCATGTCAGCGCTTCTGCAACATTCTCGTAGTAAAGGTGCGGCAATACGTGGTTTACGGGAACGGAACGATTAAGGATCATAAACGGGTTTCCTCCCTAAAAGTGTTGATTTTCGAGCGAAAATAACTGCATGATTCAAGGGCAAGTATTGCGCTGCTCATGACAGAACTGATGAATTACATGAATACTCATGCACCGGGCGGTGCTTATGTGAGCTTGCTCGCCGACGTGTCGGCAGACAGATTATACCAGAAATTCGGTTTTGCATACACGGCTCCTCAATCAGTGGGTATGTTTAAGAAATATCCGCTCTAAACATCGTTATGGGGCGGGCAAACCTTTACTGCGAAGAAGCATAATGGAAAATAGGTATTGGGTATAGTAAGGGCTGTGGCAAATCATGCTCACTACATCCAAAAGGAAGGTGTCTTGTTACATGGAGGCAAATAAACGTTCTCATGGATCTAAAGGTAAATCCTTGAGATCGGCTGCTAAGTTTCTTGGATCATTTTTGTTGGTGCTAACCCTTCTTGTTGGTGCGCCAAATGTCGGCTCGGCGATTGGTAAAGGGGCACGGGGGCCGGATGTTTACGTTATTCAAGGGATGCTGAAATCGTTAGGCAGCTACTCCGGGCCGATCGATGGACATTACAATGCGCTGACTGTTCGGGGTGTCAAATATTATCAGAAGTCGCACGGCTTGCCGATGACCGGCAACGTAGATAAACGTACGCTGAAGTCGATGGTTTACGCTTATGACGCTAAGAAGTCGGGCGTAAAGATGAAGGCGAAGAGCAGAGGCATGGGCAAAGGTATCGGTAAAGGCGCCAAACGTATTCGTGGCGGCGGCGGTGCAGGCGGTGGTGCAGGCGGCGGTGCAGGTGGCGGCGCAGGCGGCGGTGCAGGCGGTGGCGCAGGCGGCGGTCAAGGTGGCGGTGCAGGCGGCGGTCAAGGCGGCGGCATGGGCGAAGGTCAAGGCGGCGGCATGGGCGGTGGCCAAGGCGGCGGTGTAGAGCAAAAACAAGAGCAAGGCACCGAGCAAGGACAAGAGCAAGGCACCGAGCAAGGACAAGAGAAAGGCCAAGTAGAAGAGAAAGGCCAAGTAGAAGAGAAGTCGCAGCAAGAAGGTCCTGAGAAACAAGGCAAGGATAACGGTGGTTCGCAAGGCGGCAACCAAAGCAATCAAGACAACCAAAACAATCAAGGCAGCAAAGACAATCAAGACAATACAGATAACAAGAGCAAAGGTCACTAAGCTCGGCTGAACAAGATAAAGGCAGGGCCTCATTCACGAGGTCCTGCCTTCTTTGATGTATTACTGCGCTGCCGATGGTTGCGGTGCATGTTTACGGATAAGCCCGATTTGTCCCGCATGCAGACCCGTATGATAGATGGCACGGCCCAGCGCTTCGCGCGGCGAGGACGGTCCGATCTTCGATTCGACGATCGTATCCCAAGCATCATCGCTAAGTTGTTTCATCGCTTCCGTTAGAAAAGCGTCTGCTGCAGCAGAGAATGCAACAAGCTCTTGCAGCGTTAGGATTTGCTCATTCTGAGCGCCGCCTTGACCGCTCGCTATGTATTCTGTTCCTTCCGGCACAGTTGCGCCGAAGAACCACTCCGCGAACATATACTCCACCTCGGCGTTATGCCGAATCATATGAGCAATAGAAGAGGATTCTGAAGTCATTGCCAGACGAAGCTCTTCTTCTTTCAATCCTTGCACCATTTTCTGAAACCGATCACGGACAACGCGCCAAATTGGACCAACCGCCTCATAACTCATGCCTGCACCGTCCTCATCATTATTTATCTTTGCGATCTACGACGACATGCTCGAAACGGTCGCCGGCCAGATCGACATCGAACGCTTGTCCGAAACCAACGACATAACGGCCTGCCGATGGTGTCAGCTCGAACAGGGAGAAGTCGAGGCCGCGCAGCATGGTCATCATTTTGTCGCCAAACTTCTCGTCGAATGCAGTGAAGATCGCTTCGTACCCTTCGTTGCCGAGGTTCTGCGATTCACATACCCAGCGAGCGCGCTCTCGCGCAAAAGCATTCGGCGTAGCCGACTCATCATGGATTAACATCACGTGAATCCGCTCGTTATTCTCTACAAAACGGTAGTGATCGGAAATACGGCTGATGTAGATGTACAGCTTGCCGTCTACTTTAACGAATGGCGCATAGCTGATGAAAGGCGTACCTTCGGCATCTAGCGTGCTCAGAATAAGCGATTTGCGGCTTTCAATAAAGTCGATGTACTTCGCGCGTGATTCTTCGATGCTGGGCTGTTTCATGGAAGTGCCTCCCTGTAATGGATAGTAGTCGATGGCTATGGAGCAGGTTAAATAGCTGTTCATCTGCGAACATGGACAAATGCTTCCAATGCACTAATTGGTAGTGATAATCATTATCAATGAAGTCTATTTTATAACAGCATATGTCAATATTCAATAGATCCACTGTAAATGATAACGATTATCATCCAGAAAAATATTATTTTGACCCCGTATCTGCGCGCCTTCCGACCACGTTATGATAGGTGTAGTGAATGTCCAATTGGGAGGGAGCCTCATGCGACGAAGCGTAAGTAGAATTAGCGGTATCTTTATTCCTGTAACGGATATGAAGTGCTCCACGGATTGGTACATAAGGATGTTTGATCTGGAGACGATCGATCTATCGAACTGCTGCACAGGGCTCGCTTTTCCGGGGGAGGCTACGTTTATTAATCTATGGAAAGTAGAACAGCCTGTGCCTACGCAGTTCGATGCGGGAGGAGGCGTGCGGATTCCGTATTACAATTTGGAGTCCTTTGATATTGAGTACACCCACGCTTCCCTTCGCGAGAAAGGGGCCGAAGTGCTGCCGATTGCGCATGATGCGAGCGGGACGCGCTTCTTCGATTGTCTGGATCCGGACGGCAACCTAATCGGCATTGTAGAAGATCTGCCGAATTCGGCGTACTATTCGCACAAGCAGAAATACAACAACGGTTGACGGATCCATGAAATCCGACAACGACGAAACGTTCGAGAAGCAGACGACGCCCTATCAATCGGAGCTGCTCCGCTATTGCGGCAAATTAGCCGGGTCGGCCTGGGATGGCGAGGATCTGTACCAAGAGGTGATGCTCAAAGCCTATCGCAGATTCAGCCGCTGGCCGGAGCGCGAGCTGAGCAAGCCATATCTGTACCGCATCGCCGCGAATGCGTGGTTTGATAGCTGCCGCCGCCGCAAAATCGCCTTCATGCCGGAGCTGCTAACCGACTACAACAACTTGGCTTATACCGAATGGAACCGACATGACATACGAGAGTCGCTTGAATATTTAATGGACGCGCTGGAGCCGAGGCAGGTCGTTCTGATTCTGCTGACGGATGTGTTCGGCTTCTCCCCGACAGAAACCGGCCAGGCACTGGCGCAGCCGGTAACCGCGATCAAGGCTGTGCTTCACCGAGCGCGTACGAGGCTGAAGAAAGCAGCCGAGCGGCAGCTTCACTGGCTGGAGGAAGCTGATTCCCCGAAGGAGAAGACGATGCATCGGGAGTCCGGCAAGGAGCTGTTCGAATCCTTCGTGAGCGCGTTTCGCGAAGCGGATATGGCAGCGATGTTCCGCAGCTACCGAGAGCTGTCCGGGTCGGGTATCACGATCGACAGGGTCACGGTGGTCCGCGGGCAGGCTTGGTTTTATTTTAAAGATCCCGATGGCAATGTCCTGATGGTGTCGACGCCTTTCAGATCCAATAATCCATCCGAGCAGGAGGAATAAAGAGATGAGTAAACCGTCTTTATTTGGCGTAGGTATTTTTGTCCCGGTAAGCGATTTGGAGCGTTCTACCAAATGGTATTCGGAGGTGCTGGGCTTCGAGATTACAGGCAGAGACGAACCCAAAGCAACCGTTATGATGATGAATGACTATCGCATCATGTTCTGTCTCGTGAAGTCGTATAACATCGTGCAGCATGCGTTTCCGCAGAACGATTATGAGGTAGAGCAATATTTTAATTTTCATACGGACGATGTGGAAGAAGCCTATCGAAACTTGAAGGACAAGGGAGCTAACATCGGCGAGATCATCCATTATGATGACGGCATAACCGGCTTCCCGCTGTACGATCCGGACGGCAACAAATACGGAGTTGTCAAATAACCAAGCGAGGTGGATGAAGCGGATGAAGCCATTGATTAAGCAAGATATTATCGGGGTCATGCACTATGTACGGGACTTGGAGTCTGCGGCAAAATGGTACTGCGACACGCTCGGATTTACGATAACAGCCCATGACTACCGTTCGTTCGTTGAGCTTGCAATTGATGGTCGTTACGTCATGCATTTGCTACAATCAGAAGGTGAAGCCGGGCTGGTATCGCAGGCGCCATTCACGTTTGATACGGATGATATTAAACTGGCGCATCAACGGTTAGCCGAGCTTGGCGTGAGTCCGGAGCCTATTCGGGAATACAGCGACCATGTCTGTTTTACCTTCAAGGATTGCGAAGGCAATGCGCTGATGATCTGCCGATTCGATCGCCGTTAAGGAACAGGTGGAGTGAGGAGTAGACGGGATGCAAGCTAGTCAGACGAAGACGGAATTATCGCGGAGCCCTTATGTGCTCATGCCGATTTTGCTGCTGCTCTGGGGTTCGGTTGCGGCAGTGAGCAAGCTGGTGCTGGGCCAATTGGACAGCTACCAGGTGTTATTTTATATGAATGGAATCGGAGTTGTCGTGTTCGCGGGCATCGTCTTGTATAAAGTGCGATGGAGAACGCTGCGTCTATGGCCATGGCGACAAACGGCGCTTATTGTATCCTGCGGGCTGTTCGCGTTCTTGTATGATGCGCTCTACCTGCAGGCGCTTGATCGCATTCCGGCGGTCGAGGCCTCCATGCTGAATTATCTGTTCCCCATCTTTATTGTCATCTTCGCAATCCCCATCCATAAGGAGAAAATGAATCGATACAAGCTGCTCTCCGTCGTAATGGGCTTTGCGGGGACGCTGCTGCTCATGACAAAAGGGGATATGACATCGCTAAAGCTGACTAATTTGACCGGCGATGTGCTGGCGATTCTGGCAGCTGTCAGCTGGGGACTGTTCACCAATCTGGTGAAGAGAAACAAGAAAGATATGCTGATCAGCACCTTCTTGATCACGGTTGTAGCATTCGTGCTGTCTGCAGGCAGTTTGCTGATATATTCGAACCTAACGCTGCCGCGGCTTGTAGATTTCGGCGGTGTGTTCTGGTTAAGCATGTGCAACATCGTGCTCGGCTTCTTCCTCTATTTTCGGGCGCTGCGCTATTCGCCGGCCTCGCTCATTGCCAGCTTTACCTTCTTCACTCCGTTCGTGACGCTGCTGTTTATCGTGCTGCTGCTCGACGAGCGGCTGACGTTGATGGACGGTCTGGCGGCGCTGCTTATCCTGTCCAGTGTTCCGGTGCAGAAGCTGGGGAGCGTGCTTGGGGCAGGGGAGAAGAATGATGTGTTGAATGAAGTGTGAGTAAGCCGGAAGTCACTCCAGTAGGAGGCGATTTCCGGTTTTTTGCTTATATTTGGCATCCTTCAACTCACGATTTCCGGCCTTCTCTCGGCTTATAATAGAGGGATGTGATTGGAGATTGTCTTGGAAGGGAAGAAGAGTTACATGCGTTTATTTCAAAAATCGATGCTGCTAAGTTTATCGGCTTTATTACTAGCAACCGTGTTACCTCAAGGAGGAAAACTCGCGGCGGTACATGCTGCAGCTGCGTCGTATACACCTGTGGTCCAGGAGTCAAAACTTAATACCGGGTCGTACTTGGAGCGGCTCAAAATCGACAAGGAAAGGGACTATCTCTACGCCACCGCTTCGGAAACGAACGAACTTCTGTTTATAAAGCCGGATACGATGCGGATTGAGAAACGGCTGTCCGTAGGCTCGCATCCAAGCGCCATGGAGCAGGTCGGGAATAAGCTCTATGTGGCGCTGGAGGGCGCAACTTTAATTGCAGTCGTGAACCTCGATACAAAGCAGCGGGAATCCACGATTATTACGCAAGCGAAGCCGATCAGCGTGGCTGTAGATGGCAGCAATTTGTTCTATGGAGAGGATGACACTTGGGGAGGCATCCATCGGATTGATCTTACAAACGGCGCGGATTCGATCATAGACAAGAATATAGGCGAGCTTGAGCTTGCGGTAGACCGGTCTACTCACCGTCTTTACGCAGGGCAGCGCAGTTCATCGAGCTACAGGTTGAATGCCTATGATACTGCGAGCGGTGAGAAGCTGTGGACGATGAATCCTGAATTTAGCGGGGGATTCAGCAATTCGCTCATTATGGATAATGGCGACATCTATTACGGAAACACGCTCGTTGATCCTGATTCGCGGCGTATTGTTTCCACGTCTGTTGGCGGCGAAGTGCTGTACGTAAATGCCAACTTTATTTACACTTCGGCGGGGGTATATACGAAGGGTGAAGGGGCGTTAGCTGCGAGTTATGCTTCCCTGCCTCGGTATGCCGTCGCTCAGGCTGACAGCAGCGGCAATGTCTATAGCTATGCAGGAGTCAATTCAAGAGAAATTATAAAAAGAGCCTACACGCTAAACCCATCCCAGAAGGCGGTGCAAGTCGCCGATGTCGGTGATGGCATGATGAGCTTTAACCGGTCCATTACGGCATGGGTTATGGGCGACAATGAGAGGTATCTGTATGCGATATCTGCTGAAGCCAATCGCCTGCTGCAGATTGATACGGCTACTTTCGCTGTAACAGGTGATCGTTATATTGGCTCACAGCCTTCGGATATCGATATACGCGATGGCGTGCTTTATGTCTCGCTTAAAGGCAGCACGCATATGGTCAAACTAAATACGAATCACGAGACGACTTTCATGGCGCCGCTGACCGAGCTCGAAGTGGGCCAAGCAACGCAAGATGTTGCGGCGACCGGGAATGGCAAGCTGTTTTACAGTGGCGGCGGCAATGGTTGGAACAAGCTGCATGAATGGCCGGCGGAGACGGTAGCCTACACGAACTATCTGAGTAATCCGGCGCTGACTGCGAGTGCGGATGGGTCTACTCTGTGGATTGGTGAAACCGGAACATCGGGAGGCAGGCTGTATAAAATAAACCCCGACACCGGGGAGATCGTAGGGAAAACGGAGGACGGATATTCTTACGGTACGAAGGCTGTTCTGGAAGACGGAGAGATGGCTTATTACGCGGGAAGAAGGTTCTCGGCTAATAATCTAGGCATTCTCTATGGGGAGTATAAAGACGATTACTACTATGACGCCCGTTTGCTGTTTGCGAGAGGAAGCATGGTAATCGCCGATAATGCTTTTTATAACCGAGATACGTTTAATCCAACGTTCAAGCTGCCATTCACTGTCTCCTACGGTTATAGCAAACGAGACGGCTCGATATTTCTCTATGCAGAGGACAGTAAGCAGGTATCAAACGGGGCCAACATTCTCTATCGATTCGATAGTTTCGATACGATGAGAACGGCTATTCTCAATCGGCTTCGCCCGCAGGAAGGTCGATTCGTGGATCGGCAGTCGGCGCCGCAGATCATTGAAGGCAAGGTCAATTTCCGCCCAGGGTTTCTGGGAAAATTGGTGCAGCATTATGAAATCCAATATTATGACGAGAACAATCAGCCCGTTAAACTCTCTGAGGATGTAGATGTCGTATATCCTTACGAGCAGCTGCCTAACGGTATGTACTCGCATCAGCTGGTTTCCAAGAAGCTTTTACCATCAACCGTGAAGAAAATCGGAGTGGTTCCCGTGCTTGCTGAGCACCAGCTGAAATGGGAGGATGCCAAAGCAATCATCCCGCTGGTAGATAATCGTACGGCGAGGAATACGTTTAAGGATGTGCTGCCTAACCATTTTGCCAAGTTTGCTATTGAAACCTTAGCGGCTATGAAAGTGGTACAAGGCTATAAAGACGGCTATTTCCAGCCGCAGAGTCTTGTGACCCGTGCGGAGTTTGCGACGATGCTGGTTAAAGCGCTTAGTGCCCCTTCGGATAGCGGGACGTATTTCAAAGATGTGAAGTCCGGTGCTTGGTACTTCAACGTGGTTGCCGCAAGTGCGCGCGCCGGCTTGATTAAAGGGTATACGGACGGGACGTTCCATCCGAACAAGACGATTACACAGCAAGAGACCTTGGAAATCATCAATCAAGCGCTGTTATATGGCGGCTATAAACCGCAGAGTACGGAGAAGCTGCTGCATTTTGCCGATGCATCCAGAGGGTATGATGATTGGTCTAAGCAAGCGGTGCACAATCTGTTATGGGAAGGCATCATCCAGGAAAATGATCCGGGCATAAGCATCGCGGCAGATAAGAAATCGAGCCGTGCGGAATGCGCGGAGCTGATTTATCGTTTACTGTATGTATTGAAAAAGGTGTAGATAAGAAGCCTCCTAATCGCGTTGCTGCGGTTAAGAGGCTTTTTGGCGCGCTGGGTTAGAGAGGGCGGCTCTGGAGGCCGGTCATGGAGAAATAATGCTCGAAAAATCGCTCGCGATCGACGGTTGTCGCCATATCGTGGATTCCTTCGGTACTGCTTGCTTGGAATGTCATTTGGCCGAACGTGTCCCTGTGGGTATAGTCTACTTCAACGGAGCCGCGTTGGTATGTGCATAGTTGGGGTTCAAACAAACAGGCTGCGGCTAGTGGATCATGAAAGGTCATCACATGCTGTTCCAGCCAGGGGGAGCCAAAGTCCTCTACGGCCTGCATAACCGGCGTCGCGAATAAGTCCGCTTTCTCGCTCCGTTCAAGGACAAGCTGCGATGTCACATTCAATCCGAACGTGCGATGTATCGCCACCGGCGTGTTATACACGATGGCGCAGGCATGCGGGTCCATCCAGGAATTCCAATTGGCCATTGGCATATCCGGCCCGGCCTCGAGCTCCTCGGAGAATACGCCGCTCATGATGTAAAGCCCCTTCAGAAGCTTCGGAACCTCAGGATCGAGCAGAAAAAGCAGCGCGATATTGGTCAGGTGGCCAACGGCCAGCAGCATGATTTCATGGGGATGCTCGTGGATGGCGGCGCGCATGGCGTCGACGGCTTGGCTTGCTTTGAAATGTGCTTCATGCGGCCAATTGGGCAGCTTCGATGCACCGTCCGGTGTAGGATAAATGCTGCTCGGCATGATTGGATTGTCTGAACCGGCGAACACGGGGATGCTTCGATCGGCTGCTTTGCAGATGGCATCCGCAACCATGGCTCGTTTCTCGACCTCGCCGCCTACCGTTGAAATGCCAATAAGCTCACAATTGGGTTGGCCTAGCAGATAAGCTAAACAAAGCGCATCGTCGATATCGCCGCCAATGTCGGTGTCGAGCCAAACTTTAAGGGTGGTCATGGTCATTCCTCCTTGGGTATGATGGAACCAGTGATAGGAGAAGAGCG
The DNA here is from genome assembly GCF_059383835.1 of Paenibacillus sp. J22R98. Classification (NCBI taxonomy): domain Bacteria; kingdom Bacillati; phylum Bacillota; class Bacilli; order Caryophanales; family Paenibacillaceae; genus Paenibacillus; species Paenibacillus sp. J22R98. The sequence goes on along the minus strand of NZ_JBXENW010000012.1, from coordinate 63,121 downwards.
GGGGATGTATGGATGAACAACGTGTACAAGAGTGAAGCCATAGTAATCGGAGCCGGTATTGGCGGATTGTGTTCAGCACTGGCGCTGCAGCAGCGCGGGTGGCAGGTGACGGTGTATGACAAAGCTGTCGCCCTCCGGGAAGCAGGGGCGGGTATCGTGCTTGCAGCCAATGCGATGAAGGCGCTGGATCTGTTAGGTGTTGGCGTGCATGTTAGAGAAGCAGGCGCCCCGGTCATGCAAGCGGACATTCGGACATGGGACGGTAAACTGATCACGAGCCTACCTGCTACGAAGCAAGCGGCGAAATATGGCACGCACAGCTACATCATTCATAGAGCGGAGCTGCAATCCATTCTCCTGCAAGCGGTTATGGCGAAATCCAAGGTGTACACCGGAAAGCAGTGGATTCGCGGCGAACAGACGGATGATGGCGTTACGGCTGTGTTTGGCGATGGGACTCGCGAGAAGGCTGAGCTTGTTATCGGAGCTGATGGCATTCATTCTGCGATTCGAGAGCAATTATTCGGTGCAAGTCCCCTTCGGTATTCCGGCTATACTGCGCTTAGAGGTGTATGTACATTGGCAGATATACCGATTGGCGCCGTCGATGGCGGCGGATTTGAGGCATTGGGACAGGGCCGAAGGTTCGGATTCTCCAGTCTGGGCGATGGCCGCGTGTTCTGGTTTGCGGCGATTAATGCGCCGGAAGGAACCGTGCTGCCGGCGACGGAGCGACAGTCTGCGCTGCTGGACTTGTTTCGCGGCTGGTACAAGCCGGTTGTCGATGCGATCGAGGCGACAGATCCGTCGACGATTCTGGCCCATGACATCGTAGACCGAGCCCCGCTGGTTCGATGGAGCTCCGGCCGCATGACGCTGCTCGGCGATGCAGCGCACCCGATGCTGCCTAATCTGGGGCAGGGCGGCGCTCAGGCTATCGAAGATGCCATAGTGCTGGCGCGGTGCTTGGAGCAGGCGGCTGGGACGGCGTCAGTGCGTCTGGATGTGCCTGCTGCACTGCGGGCTTACGAGAAGGAGCGCAAGGCGCGAGCCTATAGAATCGTTCGCCTATCGCGCTCCATGGGGAGGATGGTGCAGCTGGAGAATGCGCTGCTCATTCGCTGTAGGAATGCGATTATGGCCGCGACGCCCGGAGCTGCTTATATGAAGCGGTTTGATCCAATCGTTGGTTATGTCGTGCGCTGAGCGGTGACCGGTGATTGCGTCAGATAAGGATAAAGTAATATTAGGCCGACTATATAGAGCAATAAGGCGAAGAAAGCAGGCGACAAGTGAACGAAGTCCGTGTAGCCAATATGCCAATGAACGGAGAAGGCAGCGAAGAATGCCGGAGTTCCGCCAATTAGAAATGTCCACCACAGCCAGCGTTCTCCTTGCTGTATTCCCCATAATGCCATCGTGAGCAGCGCCAGCGCATCAGAGAAGAGCGCACCGCCGAACCCGGCACGGTCATGGGCGATGAGCGGAATGAGCCGCGGATTCATGGCCGCGATTTGCTCGGATGTGAGCCCCATATAGGCTAGATCCTGCGGCACAAACACGCGAGTTACACCGAATCCGGAGATGGTGATACTGCCGATTACGAGCGCGAAACCAAGCACCACCATGCAGAATTGTCCCCACATGGCTCGCTTCCACACCCGGTCGCTGCGTAAGTTGACGGGATTGCGAAACGGTTGGTCGGGGTTAGCGCGCATACTCAGCAGAAACATAGGGAGAAGAATGAGTGCGACGACCGCATGCAGCGGATCGAAGTAGCCGTAGCCCAGATAGAGAAAGAAGCTGGCGAAACCGGTAATACCGGACACGAGCAATGCGGTTCTTGCCCAGTGCATCCCGTGCCGCAGTCCGTGTCTACCAAGCTGATAATAGAGTACGCCGATGGAAATCATCGTGCCGGCAAGCGTAATGCGGTCATGCGACATGAAGTGAAGCAGGCGGTGATTCAAATGATGCAGCATGTCACGATTGATACCGAGGTACGCTTCGTCATAAGGAAGCAGCACCGTTGTGGTCGCTATTATCCAGGCAAGCAGGCCGCCGATGATCATCCCGATGCCGAGCAAGCACATCCAGCCCCAGTGACGCCAGAAGGATTCGGACTTAGGCTCAGGAAGCTGCCGGACGCGCTCGTGCAGGATCGCTTCGTTGACCCGTTTGGGCAGTCCGGGTCCGGTATCGATGAGCCCGCCATGCAGCAGGATGTAGTCGGCGCCAGCGGCCATGAAGTCCAGGGCGTCCTGTGGGTCATAGACGCCGCAGGATGCTTTGAGCACGAAGTGCTGCGGGCCCAACCGGCGAAGCAGGGTAAGCTTCGCCGTGCAAGACTGCTTATCTGCAGGCTTGACCGTGAACCCGCCGTCACTTGCGCGGGCTTCGCCCACAACGGCGCCGCTCCACGCTGCGAAATCAATGGAATCGAGCACGAGTTGAAGCGTGTGATCTGCTGCGTCATGCGGGATATAAAGGAACAAGCGGTTATCCGCAGCCGCTTCGGATACCGCGATCAGTTGGAGCAGCGCGACCATGTGTTCAGTTGATGCCGGCTGCTGCAGAATATCAAGATAAAAGCCTGCCGCGCCGGCCTTTCGCAGCTGCCCGATCATGGTCAGCAGCTGATTGAGCGACTGCTCCGGCGTACTCCCCGGCAGCGGCAGCAGTCTTGCAAACTGCGGCAGCTTGTGGCCGGGTTTCGCAATCCGCGATGCTGCTTGGGCTGCGCCGTCATTGTCTGCATAGAACGGATAGGTGATGCTTCGCTCCTCTTGATTGAGCAGAATGGGCGCCGTGCTTGCGATATGAAGGGGCACAGTTGTAATCGGCCCGATCTCCATAAACCCCAGCCCGAACTGCGCCATAGCCCGATGGGCGGTGCCCGAAGGATCAACCGTGCCTGACAGACCGACAGGCGTGATGAAATCGACGCCGTTTGTGTGGCTGCGGAGTAGAGGAGCGGGTTCCATATGCCCCAGCGTGCGAATGACGAAGGAGCCCAGCGGCAGGCGGCTCAAGGTGCCGATAGCGCCAAGAGTGACGGAGCGAGCGAGCCGATTCGGAAGCCGCCGCAGCAAAGGAAGAAACAACGTTTTATACGACCAATCCGGCATACGCTCACTCCCCAATACATTTTAATTATAAGAGGTACCTGCTACCGCACATGCGCCGCGTGCCAAGCTAAAACCCGGAACTAACGGCCTTCAACCTCAAGCTCGTCACCCGGTGCCATGACGCGGCCTTTGAGTCCGTTTTCTTCAAGCTGCTGCACGAACTTCTCCGCGTCCTGCTTAATAGGCGGGAATGTGCTGTGGTGGATTGGCACGGTCAGCTTCGCGTTATACCATTTTGCGGCTTGAAGCGCATCTTCCGGTCCCATTGTATAGTGGTCACCGATCGGCACGAAAGCGACATCGATGTCATAGCGGTCTCCAATCAGCTTCATATCGCCGAATAGCGATGTGTCTCCGGCATGCAGGATGGTGAGGCCTTCCGCGAATACGAGGAATCCGGCAGGCATACCCGCATACATGATTTGTTTCGTTTCCATATCGACGATGCCGGAGCTGTGAAATGCTTGAATCATTTTCGCTTGCGCGAATCCGAGATCGACCGTTCCGCCCATATTCATTCCGATTGTTTTTGCGCCTTGCCAGGACATATAGGTAGCAAGCTCGACAATGGATACAATCGGTGCATCGTTGGCAATCGCGACCGGAGCGGCATCCAGAATATGATCTTGATGGGCATGAGTCAGCAGCACAGCGTCGGTTTTCAGCGCTTCCGGTTTCATGACAGCAACAGGGTTGCCGCTAAGGAAGGGATCAATAACAAGGGATTTATCGCCGGTGCTGATTTGGAGGCAAGCATGGCCATGGAAATGGATTCTCATCTAATAGATCGCTCCTTCGATTCAATAATTGGTACATCTTCCATAGTGCCAGATTATGGAGCTGGAAGCAATTTGAAGGCAGGGAGTTCGGCTGCTTTTACAAGAAGCTAATAAATACAGAGAGCGGCTCAGCCGCAATAATAAAAGCCCTGCCTCAATAGAGGCAGGGCATCTGATTGGGTTAAACCGTCACCCGCTGCTCCAGCAGGGAGATAATCTCGGCAGAGTTGGTTTTCGACGCGGTTTGCAGGTACTCGATTGCGTTAAGCGAGGCTTGATGCGCTTCGGGGCTGGACCCTCTGACGCAGTCATGGAGCACGCGAACGTAATAATCATGCTGATGCGCGTCGGCGCAGGTGTAATGCACGCAAACATCCGTTAGGAAGCCGGTAACAAGCAGCGTCTCCACCTTCAGTCCCTTCAGCAGAATATTGAGATCGGTGGAGAAGAAACAGCTGTAACGGCGCTTGCCGATGGAATACTCGCCCTTGGCAGGCTTCAAATAATCAAGAAATTCAACATCCTCAGACCCTTCCAAACAGTGGATATCCTCAACGCCCTCCAGCTCACGGCCGAAATCAATCAGATCGACGCGATGCAGCTCTTGGAAGAAAATAACCGGAATGCCCGCCTGCCGCGCAGTTTCCAGTACCTTTCCGATATTGTCGACGGCCGTCTGCGCGTCGAAGATCGGAATAGGCGTTTTCTCAGGTGGAAGCAAGGAACCCTTGGTCACATCAATAATTAATAGTGCGGCTTTTCCGACGATGGTATCGATTTTCTTCTTCATGAGCAATCACTCCCACTGATTATTTGAATAAAAAGGAATCCAGAATGTCGTCCGCTTTGACTTCCTTGTCGATCAGCTTACGTTCGAAGAAGAAGGAGGAGTACTCTTCAGTCCGGGCTTTAAGCGTGCTGTCTTTGCCCGTCAACATCGCTTTGACTTCATCTTGCTTCAGCAGTTTGACGCCGCCCATCATGGCTATGACTTCATCTTTGGTCGTTTCCAGCTTCTTGGCCGCAATGTCGGCAGCCTCGTCGGTGTTGGAATAATAGAAAGCCGTGCCTTTATCGATCGCGGCAACCAGGTTGCGAAGTGCCCGTTCATGATCGTCGATCATCGCTTGAGGAGTCATGACACCATCGACAATAAGATCAGGTGCATCCTTCGTGGAGTAGAGCAGGTTACCGCCTCCTGTTAAGGCTTCGGAGAGATAGGGCTCCCAGGTTACGGCTGCGTCGACTTGGCCGGCGATAAACAGCGGTCCGGTTTGTTCGGGCGAGACGTTGGATAACTTCACATCCTTCTCGCTTAACCCGGCAAGCTGCAGCGCATGATTGAGCAGAAAGTGGTTCACCGTTCCGATCGTAGCCGCTACAGTTTTCCCTTTGAGGTCCGCGATCGTTTTAATATCCTTCGAAGCGACGATGCCGTCTGCCCCCATGGATAGATCCGTGAAGCTAAATACCTTCAAATTCTGATCCTTCAGCTCATTGGTCTTCACCATCACGGCCGTATCCAGAGTTGTGAGAGCCACATCCACGTTGCCGCTGATTAAGGCTTGCGTTGCTTCGGTAGGGCTTGGGAATTGAATAAGCTCAACCTTCACGCCGGCTTCCTCGAAGAAACCTTTGCTTTCAGCAACAAACAGTCCCGCACTTCCGACCCAGAGGTTGTAAGCGACCCGCAGCGTAATATCATCTTTCTCCGAACCGGATGTGGATGTGCTGCAAGCGGAAAGCGTTAGGGCAGACGTCAGCATGATCATGAGCAGCAGAAGCGGTAATTTCGTTCTCATCTCAAACCCTCCTCTAAACTAAATAAAACCCGGGAGAATAGATGGTATCTACTCTCCCGGGTTTTTATCCCTCCGTGTAGCTGATGCAGCATCAGCCGCTTCCTCTCGGACCAAACCCAATCTAATTGTCAGGTTATATTACGTTAAAACCGAACATTTAGGTTGGCGGAACCCTAGAAAGCTGTTTCTATGTAGTTGTTAGTTTGAATTGTAGCCTACGGACGATTTATGTGTCAATAAACATTACATATAATTCAAAAATTAATTAAATTTACCGATATATATAACGCGAATGTAACATAATCCGATCGATGTGCAGTTCAATACAGAAAGAAACCGATTACTGGACCTGGGGGTCTCATGAATCGGTTTCTTTTAGCTGCTGTTCTACGGCATAACAGCAAGCGAATCCATATAGTCTCTCCAGTAAACGATTTTTCGGTCTTTAATCGTAACTATTGAGCAAAATCTATTATCGTAAGGCTTACCGGAGTTAGGTTGGATTCCGTGGACCTGATACTCCATGACGATAATATTTTCTCCCTGCACTTTATAAGTCTTAAGGTTGTCGGCTTTATTTAGCTTCACACCATAATTACTAAACCAACTCATAAATCTCGAACGGTCCATCCGATTTGGAAATCCAGGAATGTTATATATAAAATCAAATACTGCATCATTCGCTACTGCATCCCAAAAGTGTTCCCCGTCAACTTCGCCTTTAAGTCCATCCATAACGATGTTAAAAAAGGGTTCGGCATTCGTAAATCCAATAGGCTGCTTTTCCATGGTACACTCCTTTCGATTACAGAGGTTTCAAAGAACGAGTTAAGCGAACATCGTAGGCCTAACGATAATCTCGCCCACGGAGACGTCGTCGGGTTCGTTGATCGCGTATGCGATCGCTTTGGCAATACTATTTGGAGAAATCGCCTGATCGAGTATCGATTCCGCGTACGCTCTTATCTCGGGATTGCTGATAGTGAGGTACAACTCGGTTCCCGTAAATCCGGGGGAAACGATTGTCGAACGAATGCGGCTAGTCTGCGATTCTTCCTTGCGCAACCCTTCCGAAATGGCTCTTACCGCGAATTTGGTACTGCTGTAAACGGCCATCGTCTCGTGGACCTCGTGTCCGGCAATCGAAGAAACGTTGATGATATGTCCGGATTGTTGTTCCCTCATGATCGGTAATATGGCGGCGATGCCGTACAGAACGCCTTTGACGTTGACGTCGATCATTTGATCCCATTCATCGACTTTCAAGTCACGCAGATAGGAATTCGGCATAACGCCGGCGTTATTGACCAACACGTCGATGCGTCCGTATTTCGCAAGAGCAAACTGCGCAAGCAACTGCATGTCTTCTCTTGAGGTTACGTTGGTTTTCAGATACGCGGCGGAACCGCCTTCCTGTTCGATTTCCTTCGCGATCGCCGCAATTCGCTCTTCCCTTCTTGCCGCCAAGACGAGCTTCGCTCCTTGTTTGGCCAGCAGCCTCGCCGCCGCTTCCCCGATTCCGCTGGATGCTCCCGTTATGATGACGACTTTGGATGCTGTGTTGTTCATTTTCGTCTCTCCTCTATTTATAATTTCAACAGGTGTTGATTAATTTACCGTTGTTGATTATTATTATAGGGGTTTTGGATATTGGCTCAATCGTTAATCGTCGGCGGTTTGTTTCATAAACGACGATCGACCGGAAAGTGTTTATTATCCGAAGGAGGGTTCCCCAAGATGGGAAACGAAACGAAGACGGACAGACGCGTCTTGAAAACGAAAGAAGCGATCAACACAGCGTTTCTCGAACTCTTCTCCGCGAAACCGTTCGAACAAATCACGATCAACGAGATCGCCGACCGGGCAAACGTGAACCGAGGAACGATTTATCTGCATTATTTGGATAAATACGATCTGCTGGATAAGAGCATCGAGCATCATTTGGCCGACATGTTTACGAACTGCAAACGAGACAGCTCGGACGGCGAACCGATCGATCTTATCGGCTCCTTGCTTCCGATTTTCTTCTATATTGAGAAGAACTTCCTGTTTTTCTCTTCCATGCTGGCCAACAACCGAGCTTCTCTGTTTCGCGAGCGGATGCTGCGGATCATGGAAGTCAATCTAAGGGGAAAGCTGAAAGGTCGTTCCTCCGTCCGGGATATCGATAAGGAATTAACCGTTCAATTCATGTCTTCCGCTTTCTACGGCATGGTGGAATGGTGGATCGTGAATCGGATGCCGCATCCCCCCAGCTATATGGCTGAGCAAGTATGGAAATTGTTCGAGAAGTACGACGTTTACCTCATCAGTTAAACGAGACATCGCTGGACAGTCGGGAATGGGACAATGTTCTTGACTTCCGACAACAAAATAAGCCGACAGGGAGGCAAAAAGTTTATGTTCGTTCATATGTCGATCCACCATCCAAAGCCGGGTAAAAGTGAGGACCTAATTGCTTCCATGCACCGTTTCGGAAGCGCGCTTGAAGGAGCAGCCGGTTTAAGAGAGGTGCACACACTGCAGGACAGCCGTACCGGCAAGCTAATCGGATTGGCGATTTGGGAATCCGAGGAGGCGTTTCGGGCAGGCGTGAATGCTGCGCGTTCAGCCGTTGAGAACGATCCGTTCGAGGATTGGGAGGACGCGTCGGAAGGGTTTTGGCTCAGCAAGGTATAGCTTGGGAAATGAAAATGGCGGCGCCGGACTCGTGGCACCGCCATTTCTGCATTTCGGATTAATCCTGCGGACGAGTACCCGGCTCTAAACCTGTCGAAGTGGCGGTCTTGAGCGGATTCACGGTGAGATCACCATGTACCCGAATTTGGCAGGAGAGGCGGATATTCGGTTCTGTGATCCCTTTTGCCTGTCGAACGGCCGCCTCGGCCTCGCCCATTTCCCCGGCATCCCCGGCTAATACCTCGACGCTGCAGGTGGTACACTTCGCATTGCCGCCGCAGCGGTGCAGAATATCAACCCCATTGTCTTCGAGCACGAGGACAAGTTTTTTGCCCTCTTCTGCTTCGAATGTACCTCTTCCTTGAACTTGAACAGTTGGCATCGTAATCCCTCCTTCCCTCATCGTTGCCATATTGCCGCCTGTTATACAGAGGAGTCAGCGCATAAGCATTTGCTTATTTTTGCAGAACGTATAACATAGTTACACGCGGACAGCTATACTAGTCGTATTGGATTCCAAGCAGTCTACCCCGTAAGGAGATGTCGTTATGCCTTTAGAAATTGAACGCAAGTTTTTGTTGACCGAATTCCCGGAGGGGCTTATTGGCACCGGCGAGTTGCTGAGGGTGTCGGAGCATCGGATCGAGCAGACTTATCTGGCACTTGATGGCCCGCAGGAGCTGAGAGTCCGCAGAATTGTTGATCTCGCAACGGATGAGGTGAGCTACACGCATACCTTCAAATCCGGCCATGGGTTGGCGCGCGAAGAGGTTGAATACAGCATCTCGCAAGGGATTTACGAACAGGTTATCCAAGCCTTCGGGGCTGTTCCCCTGACGAAGAACCGCCTTACCGCACATTGGGGCGATAGAGTGGTGGAGATTGATATCTATGATCAAATTCAGCTGATGGTGCTCGAGGTAGAGTTTGATTCCGAAGAGGCAGCTGTGGCGTTTGAACCTCCCGTTTGGTTCGGCAAGGATATCAGCACAGAGAAGCAATACAGCAATAAGAAGGTTTGGCGCGAGCTGCAAGAACGCAGCAACTAATACGAAGTCGTGAAAAAGGTGGTTGTGAACATGCAGCGCCAACTTGGCGAGAAGCAGCACGTGATTGAAGAAGCGGAACGGTTCGCGCGAGCCGAGCTGGAGCATGATGCCACCGGCCATGATTGGTGGCATGTGCACCGCGTCGTACAAATGGCTGAACGGCTCGCCCTGCGGGAAGGTGCGGATGCGGAAATCTGTATCATTGCGGCCTTGCTGCATGATGTGGCAGACGAGAAGCTCAACGATTCTAAGGAGAGCGGCCTGCGTAAGGTGAGCAGCTGGCTGGCTAGCCAAACGCTGACAGAAGAGGAGCAGGCGCACATTATGGAGATCATCGCCACGATGTCGTTTAATGGCGGTACGAACCCGCCGATGCGGACGCTGGAGGGACAAGTGGTGCAAGATGCGGATCGGCTCGATGCGATCGGGGCCATTGCGATTGCGCGATGTTTTCTCTATGCGGGCTGGAAGGGAGATCCCATCTATGACCCGAAGCTGCAGCCGCGCGATGAGATGAGTCCCGGTGAATATCGCAAAGGGAAAAGCACGGCGATTAACCATTTTCACGAGAAGCTGCTGAAGCTGAAGGACAGAATCAACACGGTCTCGGCCAAAGAAATTGCCGAGGAGCGGCACCGGTACATGGCGGAATATGTAGAACGGTTCATGCAGGAGTGGAATGGAGAATAGCGTGGGGAAATAAGAAAGCCGGGTGTTCTCCGCGAGGGAGAAAGCCCGGCTTTTCGTTTATTTTGCTGCTGCAGTGGTGCTTAATTCGCCTGTCGTTAACACAACCGGGCAATGGTCGCTGCCCATGATGTGGCAGTCGATTTGCGCATCGGTCAGTGCCGGCGCAAGTCTGGAGGAAACCAGGAAATAGTCAATCCGCCACCCCACGTTCCGCTCTCTGACCTTCGGCATGTAGGACCACCATGAGTACACATCAGCGAGGTCCGGATAGAAATAGCGGAAGGAGTCGGTAAAGCCCGACGCGAGCAGGTCGGTCATTTTGCCGCGTTCCTCGAGCGTGAAGCCTGAGTTGCCCATATTGGGCTTCGGGTGCTTCAAGTCGATCTCTTCATGGGCGACATTCAGGTCGCCGCAGACGATGACCGGCTTCTTCGCATCGAGCTCCAGCAGGTAGTTCCGGAACCGATCCTCCCACTCCATTCTGTAATCGAGCCGTGCCAGATCGCGTTTGGCATTCGGCGTGTACACGGTGACGAGGTAGAAATCATCAAATTCCAGCGTAATAAGGCGGCCTTCGGGCTCATAATCCTCTTCCATGCCATAGCGCACGGATAGCGGTTTGATTTTCGTGAAAACAGCCGTACCGGAGTAGCCCTTCTTCTCCGCATAGTTCCAGTAGCTCTCGTAGTCGTCACCAAGCTCAAGCTCGATCTGGCCCGCCTGAAGCTTCGTCTCCTGCAAGCAGAAAATATCCGCATTCATCTCCGTAAAATAATCCATAAACCCTTTGTTCACACAGGCGCGCAGCCCATTTACATTCCATGAGACCAATTTCATCGGTTCGTTCTTCTCCTTGCTGCTTATCGAATGAATTACTACCAGTTTAGCACAGATGGCTGCGCTCATGGTGGCTGGGTACCGCTTTGCACTATAATGGGAATCATAAGGATGAATTGGACAATAGAAGGGGCATGATCGCAGATGGCTTCCACCCGGCAAAACAATAAATTCGTCAACGCCATAGAAACTAAGATGGATATGAGCTTCAAGGCGATCGTCAGCATGCTTCGGGATCAGTTCAAAGGCAACCCGAACCGTCAGCCGGCGCAGGCGATTCCGTATAAAAAGCTGTCGCTGCCGGCTCAGCCTCAGGCAGAAGGCTTGCAGGTGACGTGGTTTGGGCATTCTGCGTTTTTGCTCGAGATCGAAGGAAAACGGCTGCTTTTTGATCCGATGTTTGCGGATTCGCCTTCTCCGGTAGCGCTGTTCGGAGGCAAGCGCTATAGCGGCGGCCTTCCGCTGCAGGCGGAGGATTTTCCGGCTATCGATGCGGTCATTCAGTCGCATGATCATTATGATCATTTGCATGAGGGCACGATTCGGAAGCTGAAGGACAAGGTGGGCCGTTTTATCGTCCCGCTCGGAGTAGCGAAACGGCTTCGCAAGTGGGGCGTAGATTCTGCGAAAATCTCGGAGCACGATTGGGGCGATGAGCTGCAGCTGGCCGGGCTTACGCTTGCGTGTATGCCGGCGCGGCACTTTTCAGGCAGAGGGCTGTTCGATCGGAACCGTACGCTGTGGTGCTCGTGGGTGATCGCAGGGAAGCGCAACCGGGTCTTTTATAGCGGGGACAGCGGCTACGGGCCGCATTTCAAAGAGATCGGCACGAAGTACGGCCCATTCGATCTGACGCTCATGGAGTGCGGTCAATACGATGAGCGCTGGGCGGCGATACATATGATGCCGGAGGAAACGGTGAAGGCGCATAGCGATGTAAGGGGGAAGCTGTTGATTCCCGTTCATTGGGGTGCTTTTACGCTGGCTTACCACGATTGGACGGACCCGGTTGAGCGTGCCGTGAGAGCAGCTCATGCACAGGGCGTTAAAGTGGCAACACCACAGATCGGAGAAACCGTTACCGTAGGCAGTGCGGATTATCCAACTGCTGCTTGGTGGCGGGGATAGTGTCCTTGGAGGGGGAGAACGTGATGAAAGGGAAGTATCTCGTCATCAATTGCGATGATTTTGGCCAAAGCGCGCCGATGAATGCGGCCATTATGCATTTGCTGGAGGAGCGGCGAGTGTCGTCGGCAACGATCATGGCGCCGGCGCCCGGCTTCGAGGAAGCGGCGGCTTGGTGCAAGAAACGCGGGCAGTCCAATATCGGGCTGCACCTGACGCTGACCAGCGAATTCGATGCGCTTCGATGGGGGAGTTTGACGGGCCATCCATCGCTGCATGATGCGAGCGGGCATATGTATCAGACTGTTGAGGCGTTCGAGCGAGGTGCGAATACAGCGGCGGTCGTGCAGGAGATGGATGCTCAGTATGAGCGGGTGCGCCAAGCGGGCATTGCCATTACGCATGCAGACAACCACATGGGCAGTCTGTACGGCATAGCGACCGGCCGCAGCCACATTCCGCAAGTTCTGATGAAATGCGCCAAGTGGAAAGTGTCGTTTCGATTGTTCCGCCACGTTCATCCGGAGGATATGATGGCCGCTGTTCCCGGCGTGGAGCGTGCCGTCGGCAAGGCTTCGGCGCTCGCGGGCACGCTCGGCGTAGCGATACCGGACTATCTCTTGTCGCATCCTTTCGAGGTGGAAGAAGGAGAAACATACGAGTCCTTCAAACAATCCATCATCGCCAAAATGTACCGCCTACCCGAGGGCATCAGCGAAACGTATATCCATCCCGCTGTAGAGGATACCGCCATGCTGGCGGCGATTCCCCACTGGGAGAAGCGGGTGTGGGAATACCGGCTCATGCTCGATGACGATATGCACGCTGCATTGAAGGACGTGGGCGTCACGCTGACGGACTACACTTTCATCCATCAGCATGGCCGCGCATCGCGCCTTCGCTCCGTCTGGGCGCTCGGCGCGGAGCTGCTGCGCAAGTAGCGGTCGCCGGTGGGCGACGCTAGTGCTGGCGAGCGGGAGTTCGCTAGGTGCGGGTGGCTCGTAAGGCGCGGGGAGGAGAAGTTCGTTAGTCGCGAGTAGCTACAGATGCGCCGGCAAGAGAGTGTAGGGGATGAGTAGCTCGTAGGGCAACACATTGGCGGGAACCGAGCGGACATGGCGGAAGAGTAGCTCGTAGAGCAACACATTGGTGGGAATCGAGTGGAAATGGCGGAAGAGTAGCTCGTAGAGCAACACATTGGTGGAAAACGAGTGGAAATGGCGGAAGAGTGGCTCGTAGGACAACACATCGGGTGGAACTGAGCGGAAATGGCGGAAGAGTAGCTCGTAGAGCAACACATTGGCGGGAATCGAGCGGAAATGGCGGAAGAGTAGCTCGTAGGGCGACACATTGGTGGAAAACGAGTGGAAATGGCGAATGAGTAGCTCGTAGGGCGACACATTGGTGGAAAACGAGCGGAAATGGCGAATGAGTGGCTCGTAGAGCAACACATCGGGTGGAACTGAGCGGAAAGGTGGGGGAATAGCCCGTCAGGAGAACTACACTGGAGCTAACTCGGCGACATGCTGCCGAAGCAGGAAGTACATGGTTGGTAAGTGTGAAGTTGAGAGTTCGATTTCCGTACTCTCAGCTTCTTCTAGCTTGTTCGAGCTCGTGTAGCACATTGGAGCGAATTCGGCGCAACGAGTTCATGTAGCGCACTATGAGATCTACATCGGAGCGAATTTGGCGAAACAAGCTCATGTAGCGCACCAGGAGAGCATTTCAACTACTCTCTAAACGCACAATAAAGGCCGGGTTCCATTATGGAACCCGGCCTTTTCGCAAACGGCTCTGTTAGATACGGAATCGCTTGACCATCGTGTTGAGCTGATACGCGAGCGAGCCGAGGGACTGGGAGGAGCTCGCCGTTTGCTGGGCGGCTGCGGCGGCTTCTTCACTGATGGAAGCGATGGATTCGATCTGCTTCATGACTTCTTGGGACTGCGACGCTTGGCTGACACTCGAGGATGCGATCTCTTTGGTCTGCTCAGTTACCTCACCCACTCGAAGCACAATGCTGCCGAGCGCGTCACCGGCTTGCCGGTAGAGCGTTTCGGTAGTCGACATCGCCTTTACGCTCTCATGCGTACTATGCTGCATCCCCTTGATAATATCGGCGATCTGCTTCGTGGCTTCGCCGCTGCGTTCAGCCAGCTTGCGCACTTCGTCTGCCACGACTGCGAAGCCGCGCCCTTGGTCGCCAGCCCGTGCCGCTTCGATTGCGGCATTCAGCGCGAGCAAATTGGTTTGCTCGGCGATGTCGTCGATGACACCAATGATGTTGCCGATTTGATTCGAATCCTTCTCCAGCTCATTCATTCGCTGCGATAGTAGATTCATGCTGCTGAGGGATTCTTGCACCGTTTTGCCGCAAGCAATGGCATCTTTGTTGGTGTTGATGGTGAGCTCGGTCGCTTCCTTGGCACGCTGCGAAACGGTGCGCACGCCTTCCGAAAGTTTCGTAACGACCTCCGAAGCCGTCTGTGCCGACTCGGCTTGATACATGTTCCCTCTGGCTACTTCATCGGTTGTCGCGGAAATTTCTGAAGCGGCTACCGTCACGGCTTCGGCGGATGTCAGCACCTGGCTGATCAGCTCCCGAAGTCCATTTGCCATGTTATCGATGGATTGCGTGATGGTGCCAAGCTCGTCCTTATAATGCTGGGCTAGATCATCGCTATGAAGATTACCTTCGGAAACCTGCTTCACGCGATGCAAAATATGATCGACAGACTTCGTAATTCGCCGAATGATGCCAAAACCGGTCACCGCAATAATTAACACACAAAGGGCGATGATGATATAGATAAACACATGCATGCTCTCGTTGGTCTTCTGAATCAGCTTTGCTTGCGTAATGGCGGTCGTGTCGAGAAACTCACCAAGCTCATTCAAGCTCTCTCTGGCCGTGTCGAAATCAGCGATGTCGCTCGTACCTGCAGCGGTCTTATCGGACCAAGCGGCGAAATGAGTATTGAACCGATCAAGGTTCTGCTGAACGGTTAATTTGGATTGCTCATGCGTTTCGGCCAAAAGCCCGTTCTCGGTCAGGATGCTACCGGCACTTCCGACCCGTTCCGCGATTTGCCCGATATTATCGCTCAAATCTTGCTGCTGCTTCTGCAGTTCATCATCGGCCAAATGACCGTGTTCAATGGTTTGATAAGCCACCAGTGCTTGGTACATGTCGCGGTCAGCATTAAGAATCAGCGAAGTGGTTTGCGCACTGACGTCGTACATCATTGTTTTCATGTGACTCAAATCGGCATTATTTCTCTGAATCAAGTAAAAGCAAACAACAACAAAGAGCACTAACGGAATGGCAAGCAGGCCACTCAATTTCTTCTTTAACGAAATATTATTCAGCATCCGGACAACCCCTTTGTCTTGGTCCAAGCCAGCTTTGGCAGCTTTAGAGCCCATTATAGAGACAAGGTGTTTAGGAAGTTTGACAGTAAATGTTTAAATTGTGTTTGATTTTGAGCAGGTCGCTCATAAACAGTCGTATATTTGAGCCGCGCTACAGGGAAAATAGTAAAACTATGAACAAGAACGCGAGTTCATCGTGGGCAGCGTATCTATGAATCACCCGGGCACAGGCGCAAAATTAGAAAGGGTCCCTTCTAAGCAGCAGCTGCTTGGAAGAGACCCTTTTTTGGCTATTCGGCATGAAGGACGGGCTGAGCGGCTTCCTTGACCCAATCATGGGCGTGCGCCCAGCTGTTCCAAACGGCGTGAACCCATTGGTGAATCATCGCATCTCGAGGTTCACCGGCTTCCGCATGGAGCACTTCTTGAATCGTAATGGCTGCACTCGTTTGCGGCGGGGCGAGCTCGGGCCATGCGATCTTTTTACGGCCTAACTCCATATGTGCTTGCTGCACCTGTTTACCTGTAAACCCGTGCTCTACGACCAGATAGAGACCAATCAGCGAGAAGGCTGTCGTAATGGGACGAGTGATTCCGCCGGAATGCTGCGCGCCATAGGAGTCCAGTGCTAACTGATGAATGAATTCGGGCTGTCCGTGTGACGTCGTGTAATAAGATAATTGATTGAACAGCTCCATACATTCGCCGGTTGCATGAAAGCGCGAGGGTTCTGCAAAATACTGATTGGGCAGCATCAGACCGCACCCGGGACATTTGACGATGGATTGTTTCATGGACATTCCGCCTCCTCTAATCGATAAACTGCGTCCGCTGCATAATCAAGCTTCGGCAAAATGAATCCCATCAATCTACATAATCGGCTATACGACGGACAACACAACACAACACGATGAGCATAGAGAGGAGAGCAGCACGGGATGAAGAAGAACAAGAAAAGCTATACCCTTCTCAGCACCGTTTCCAAGGATGGAACTGTCATCGGATACAGACAGTCGGGTCATGGCCCTGGGCTTGTCGTCATTCATGGCGCCTTCGTATCCGGACATGAATACGAGAAGCTGGCGCAGGAGCTCTCCGACACGTTTACCGTCTTTGTCGTTGATCGGCGCGGTCGCCTATACAGCGGGCCGCAGGGGATGCAGTACAGCATTGAGAAGGAATGCGAGGATGCCTTGGCCGTTCTTCAAGCAACGGGGGCTCCCTATGTGTTTGGCCACAGCTTTGGCGGATTGATCGCACTGGAGCTTGCTCGAACTGCCCAGCCCATGATGGCGAAACTAGCCGTGTATGAACCGGCTGTTTCGGTCGACGACGAGTTTCCTTCCGATTGGATGGCCGACTATAAGCGGCAAATGGAGAAGGGCAAAGACTTGGATGCCTTCATTACCTTCCTCAAAGGAATCGGAACGACGGAGCAGATGGTTAAACTGCCGCGTTGGCTCATCAAGCTGATGCTGCTTCCTTCCCTGCTATTCCAGGAAGGGCGTAAGCTTCGCGATAAATTGCCGACGCTCATTAAAGAGATGGATGAGGTGTTCCGCCTCGACTCCACTTTCCAAAACTACAGCGCCATTCGAATAGACACCCTCATTCTGGCCGGCAGCACTAGTCCTGCATTTCTGCTCAAAGGCGCAAGCGCGGCCGCGGCTGTCATTCCGAACGCATCGTACTCCGTAATGGAGGGACTTGGTCATAATGCGCCGGACTTGTTCAACCAGAAGGAGATTGCCGAGCGATTGAAGCGGTATTTTGGCGGAGAAGGGCTGCCAATGAACAAAAGAACCTCGGGCAGCTCGCTGTAAAAGGCGCAGCGGGTGGCAGAGGTTCTTCCGGGTAACCCGGTTGAACCCGGGTGTTATGGCAAATTCGAGCATGGCGGCGGCACAGCCAGACCACCGGTAAAAAGAGGCGTAGCAGCATGACGAGCCATCATGTTAACCGTACGAAACAGAGGCAAGAGGGATCGCTTCATTCTGCTCACTCCTTTAGGTAACCGTAGTCAGACTTACCTAAATTATAGCGGATTGAAGCAAGGCGTCCATCGCTATTTTTGACGGAATTTAGCGAAACTGCTTCTGCAGAAAAAGAATCCGTTCCCTATTGTGGTACTCGCCGATTTCATGGCCGCTAAACGGGTAATCGAAGATGACTTTCTCCGATGTAATCCGGTTGTAAACCGCATAGATCGTCTCCGGCAGACAGACGCCATCCTTCCAACCAACAGACATTAAGACGGGAACCTTGATGCGTGAAGCGAGATTGAGCATGTCATAGTGAGCCAGCGTGTGGAGAACAGGCTCCAGCTGCTCCGGATAACGTTTGAGATGTTGAGCAATTTCCGATAAGGAGCTGCCGGAGTTGAGCACGCCGTGATCCATATTGCACATGTTCGGAATGTCGGCGATGACGGCCGTTACTTTGCTGTTCAGCGCTGCCGAGATTAATGCGAGTCCGCCGCCTTGGCTGCCGCCGACCGAAGCGAGTCTGGCCGGATCAACCTCAGGCTGAGCAGCAGCGGCATCAATGGCACGTACGACATCGAGCGTAAGGGCGTGGTAGTACGAGCCTTCCGGCTCGAGCAGATTGCTGGAAACCCAGCCTTTCACCGAGCCGGCTTGCTCCGGCATGTAATTGCCGGTTTCGCCGCCTTGGCCTCTCACATCAACAGCGAATACGGCATAGCCGAGAAGCAGCCAGCTTGCGTAGCGTTCCGGATACCCGCGATCATCGGTATAGCCCGGGAAGGTTACGATACAGGGGAACTGCTCGTCTGCCTTTGTGTGAGGAGGGATGATAAACCAGCCGTGAATCGGCGTGTCATCGTAGCCTTTATAGGTAATTTTATCGACGGTAACGCCCGGGAAAGGGGATTCTTCGCGCACGCGCCGGAGCTCCAGCGGAATATCGTCGTATTTTTGCAAAACACGGTCCCAAAAGGAAGTAAGCTGATCCGGATCAATCGTCAGCTCAGCAGAACAATTCATAAGCTCGCGCTTGCGGCGAGAAATCGCGTCGTTCACAAGGATACGCCTCCAAGTCGGTATTGAGTATTATTTGTGCATCGTCATGAGTACAGAAGCAGTCGTTGAAGCAGATCGACGGGATGACAGAGAAGCCCAGAGAATAACAAGCAGCATTAATGCCGCCGTACCTGCGAAAAGCCAGCGAACCGCATCCGGACCATGCTGGTCGAGGAACCAGCCGGTTCCTTTAGGCAGCAGCGCGCCGCCAATACCGCCGCAAGCCATGAGCAGACTGGTCGTCCGTTCGGTCCTGCCGGGCGTTGCCCGGTTGGCAAACACAAGCGCGATCGCGAACATGCCTGACATCGTCAAACCGACGGCAAAAGCGAGCACGAATGCCGGTAATGCGGCGGTGAACAAGGTCATGAGGATGAATAGAACAGCAGTGATGATACAAGTACCGATCAAGTAGACCGAACCGCCCACCCGGTCGGCGATTTGCCCGGCAACCAAACGGCCGATGACCATCGCACCCCAGAAGAGGCTAAGCGCCAATGTAGCTGATGACTCCACGAGACCGTTCGTTTGAACAAGCAGGGAAGGCAGGTAGTGGATATAGCTCATCTCAAGACCCACATAAACGATGAAGAATACCGCGCATGCCACCAGAATTATGAGGGAGCGGGTTGTGAGCTTCGGTACTGCTCCCGCATGGGCTTGATGCCCGCTATGGCCGGCAATGCCTACCGATGAAGCAGGCTGATTCAGAACGGAAGGCCACCAGATCGACCACAATAAGAAGGTGACAGCACCGAGAACGCCGACAATGCCAAACGAAAGCTTCCAATATCCAGCCTCAATCAATGCTGCGCCCGCGAACGGGATTAGCAAAGCGCCGACGCCGAAAAAAGTTTCCACGCGGCTCATCGCCGTGTTGGCCTTTTCCCCGGATGCCCCGATAATAAAGGATCCTACGACCGCTTCCGTCATGCCAAGACCAACCCCGGCAAAAGGCGCAATCGTGAGCATCACCCACCATGGCGGCAGCAGTGTGTATAGGAATTCAGCTACCGTCATGAAGCCGATGGCGGACAGCAGCACCGCTTTTTTGCCAATCTTCCCGATGAGCCAAGGTGCGCACAGAATACCAACCATACCCCCGAGAAACTGATGCATGACGAGCTGACCGCCATCACCGTACTGTACGCCATAAGCGTGAACCATCGGTTCCATGATAGCGCCGATGACCAATTGACCGAGCCCGACAACCAGATAAGCGAAACAACCCAGATAGACTAACCGAGACATTCTCGTGCTCCTCACGTGATAGATTATTTCCACCATAACATATCTGGGAGAGAGGAACGATATGAAAATATAACGGTTTTCCATAACAAAATAACCTCCCTGCCCGCAGCATAGGTCTGCGGTAAGAGAGGTTTGTTTGTGTTTAGCGAAGGTTACTTGATTGCAGAAGATGCTAGTGCTAGCGAGGTTACTTGATTGCAGAAACAGAGACTGCTTGTATTTGTGACGGTTGATTGGTTGTGGAAAGAGAAGCTGCTTGTATTAGCGAAGGTTGCTTGGCCACAGCACTAGTGAGCGGTTATCGCGCTCGGCGCCCATGGCTCGCAGCATTTCTTGGGCGGCGGCCGATTCGGTTATCGGCTCCCCGTTCCAGCGCTCGATCTTGATCTTGCTGAGTCCGTGCTGGCGAAGCAGCATGCGGAAAATTTCTTTGAGCTCGGCCGTGCCGACGGTATTGCTGTTGCTGCTTGGTGGGGCGGCATCGGACGAAGACGATAATGAAGATAGGTCGACGATGTGGCGGCCGTTATTTTCGAGCCAGAAGCGCCATTGCCCGTGCTGCAGCACGAGGTAATTGCCGTTCTTGCGAGCGAATCCGGTGCCGCGTACGCTCGGCCAATCGGCAGCCAGGCCGAATGGATTGGCCGGGTCCGTTGCGGCGAGGACAGTGACGGCGGCATTGTCTTGGCCGGGCAGCGGCTGGCGGACCGAAGCGATCTGCTCGCGGCGCGCGAACTGCAAGGTTTGCACGCCCTGCACCAGCAGGCCGCGGGTTACGACGCCCCATTGCTCCAGCTGCTTGAGCATGGGCAGCAGCTCCTCCCAGCTGAATGGCGAGAGCTGGGCGACAAGATCCTTGGATACGATGCCGTAGCTGTCCAGCAAATGCTGCGTCCAGTGGAGCGCCGATTCCGACAGCTCGGAGGATACGGAGCGCAGCTGGGCGGCGTCGATCGGAGCGGCTAAGGCGCTGGCCGCAAGGTCGGGCCGCCCGGGATCGGCGTGCTGGCCGAGCTGAACGGGTTGGGCGGGCACGGCAGGCGCAACGGGCAAGGCTGGTCGGGCGGGCTGCTCGCTGAGCGGACCCGTCCAGTACCAGCGCCCAAGGCCGGAACCGGTGCGGGCGAGCTGCTTGCCCTTGGTCTGCAGCTGCAGACGCAGCGGCGCGAACTGGTCGTTCGAGACCGTGCCCTCCCAGATCAGATCGAGCAGATCGATCAGCAGCTCGGACGGTACTTTACCATAGTCGCGGCTTAGCTTAGTCAGGAAGCTGGCCCCGCCTTCCTGCAGCAGTGCAAGCAGGCGAGGATGTTTGGTGTTGTCGGCAGCTTGGACGGCTCGTGCGATGACAGGCGCATAGAGCGGCTTGGATTCCGAGAGGAAGAAGGCAATCTTGCCTTCTTTCTCGCTCTCTTCCTTGCGGCCGATCCAGATGATCTCGCCGGAGGCGCAGAGCAAATCCAGGTCATCCTTGCGATAGCCGATTACCCGCGAAGGGAACACAACGGACTCCCAGTGCGAAGCGGGCAAGAAGAAACCCTGCAGCCGCTCGATAACCATGCGCAGACCATCGATGCCGCTTAGCTGCGAGCCCGAAAGAGCATGCTGGAGCATGGACATATGCGTGCACCAACGAATGGGATCGATTGGCTCAGCTTGCTTTCGTGCTTGCTCCATGGTCAGGCGGATCAGGCGTTTGGCTACTTGCCGGCTCGTCCATATCCGCTCTTCATCGCCTTCGGCGAAAGGAGCGGGTTCGATCCGATCCAGCTGCAGCAGCACCTCAGGAATACGTGCTGTATCTGCTGGCGAAAGCTGAGGATAGCGCTCGCGCAGCTCCTCCTCGGTAAAAGACAGCCGGTGGTCTGCAAAGCGACCGGCAATAAAGGCAATGGCGCTGTCGCCCTTCGGGAAAGCAGCGTACATGTCCTGCTCTTCCGCGCATATCCAGCGGCGCTGCCCGCGGCCAATCGTCTGCTCCGCTATCCGACCTGCTTGCTGAAGAACTTGCAGCCATCCCGGCACCCCTTCACCGGCAATGGCGATAAGTTCTTCGGTCGACAGATCGCCGCGCTGTTTTAGCAACATATACAGCTCTTCGGCGTTTGACGGGACTTGTCGGCCGCCTGTCTCCAGCCGCTCCTGCTCCTTCTGTGCAATGCCGGGATCGACCGCTCGCTGAACGGCTTCCTCGCCGAAGAGCTGGCCGGCCAGCGATTTGCTTATACTGAGCAATTGGAGCTGGGTCGCTTCACTCAAGCCGTCGCCTTCGTAGAGCATCATATTGGCGTAGTCGGAGAGGAATTGAACGGCAAAAGGCGATGGCGCATGCGATTCCTTAACAAGCACCTCGATCTGACCTGCGGTAATGGCTTCGAGCAGCTGCTTCAGCCCGTTCGTATCGAGGTAGTCATGCAGACATTCCCGCATAGCCTCCTCCAGATAAGGGAACTGCTCAGCATAAGGGAGCGATTGCTTCAGCAGCTCTTCGCAGCGCAGACGCTTTTGCCACATTGGTGTACGCGTGAAGCTGCGGGAGAGAAGAAGCGACGTCTCTGCGATACGACGGAAGGACAGTCCGAGAAACGGTGAGCCCGTAATCGCCTCTGTGAGGAGGGACTCCACGCTGTCGGCCGTAATTTGCCACAGCGTCTGCAGCCAGGAGGCATCCCAATCGGGCACTACAAGCTCGATGCCGTTGTCTTTGGCGTTGCCGTACATCGAATAGGGCAGCAGCCGCTGAAATTGCCGTTCGATTGCGAGCAGCCACGTTCGGTTAATGCGTCTGCCGAACGGATTATGGATAATGATGCGCGTCTGGTTCATCAGATCGCGATAATGCTCGATAATGATCCGCCGCTCGGTCGGTAATCCGAGTGCGTGATGCTGGGATTGGACGAGCCCGATCAGCTCAGAAGCAGCATAATGATCAAGTCCATATTCCGCGTCGAGCCAAGCGATGGTGACGTCTTCCCGTGTTTTTTCCAGCTCGGAGTCGCTTTTATTAGTGGGGTCATCCAGTGCCAGCCTAGTGGATAGCTGCTCCAGAAAATGGCCGAGCTGAATGCCGACCTCGACACTTCTGCTGGCATTCTCCGCCTGCCAGAACGGGATCTCGCTGAAGCGGTTCGGTGCTTCTTGGACATATACGCGGTCGTTCTCAATGCTGCTAATCATCCAAGAGCTCGTGCCCAGCTGAAACACGTCCCCAACACGGCTCTCGGCAATATAGGTTTCATCAAGCTCGCCTAAATGAGTGCGGCTGTCAGCATGATGAACAGGATAGGCGGAGCTCTGTGGAATCGTGCCCGCGCCGGTGATAGCTGCCATAGATGTATTGGCCCGCTTGCGAAGCATATCAGTGCTGCGATCCCATTCCATTAAAGGCCGTGCAAATGGGTAAAATCCCGACAGCACCTTGAGCGCCGCTTCCAGCCGCTCTCGCGGGAAGCTGCGGAAACATTCGCTTTGTATGACGAGTCTGTATAACGCATCTACCGAGATATCTTCCGCCGCCACGATGGATGTCATATGCTGCGACAAGACATCGAGCGGCTCTCGCGGCAGGGTGATCGCTTCGATGTCGCGCCGCCCGATGTTGCGGCAGAGCACAGCCGCCTCCGGCAGCTCGCTGCGTGATCGCGCTATGATAAAGCCGCGGCTCACGTCGCCAACGGCGTGGCCGGCGCGGCCGATTCGCTGGATGCCCGCGGCAGCCGCTTTAGGCGAGTCGACCTGAATCACGAGGTCGACATGGCCCACGTCAATGCCGAGCTCGAGCGAGGAAGTGGCGACGAGGCAGCGCAGCTCGCCGGCCTTGAGCATGCGCTCGACCTCGAGCCGCCGCTCGCGCGAGAGGCTGCCGTGATGCGCGCGCGCCAGCTCGTAACCGGCGTGCTCATTGAGCCGCAGCACCAGCCGCTCGCACATGCGGCGGCTGTTCACGAACAGCAGCACGGAGCGTGCGCCTTCCATCAGCGCCATCATCCGCTCGATGATGGGCTGCCACACGCCATCGCGCGTGCGGGCAGGGCGGCTGAGGTCCGGCATCGTAACCCGGACCTCTATGGATTTGGTCATCGTACTCTCGACGATGACCACGGGGCGCTGCGCGTAGCCGAGCGGATGCGCCTGCTCGGGCTCGTCTTGCCGCCCGGAGGCGAATGCGCCAATAGCCTCGCCGCCATCTCGCGATGCATCTCCGCTATCGGCTACGTCCGCACCAAAACCGCCGCGCTGTGCCGCACCTATGCTATCGCTCGCACCGAGCCCGCCACTGCTCTCCGAATAGCCATCGCCCGCGGCGAGCCCGTCACTCCGCAAGGCATAGCCATCGGTCGCACCGAGCCCGTCACTGCGCACCGCATTGCTTTCGCCCGCACCGAGCCCTTCGCTGCGCCCCGCACTGTCTCGTCCTACATTTTCTCCAGCGCGTGCACCTGCGCCAAACCCCGCGCCGGCCGCCGGCTCCCATCCGCCAAGAAATCGCGCGACCCGCGACAGCGGCTTCTGCGTCGCAGACACGCCGATCCGCTGCACGGGCTGCGCCGCGAGCGCGGACAGCCGCTCCAGCGAGAGCGACAAATGCGCGCCGCGCTTGTCGCCGGCAAGGCTGTGGATCTCGTCGACGATAACGGTCTCGACCGTTCCGAGCATGCTGCGACCTTTGTCCGAGGTGAGCAGCAAATAGAGGGACTCCGGCGTCGTCACGAGCACGTCGGGAGGGCGCCGAGCCATGCGGGCACGCTCACTTGAAGGCGTATCGCCGGTCCGTACCGCTGAGCGGATGCCCGGCCATGTCTCAGTCGCGTCGTCGCTTTCGCCACTTTCAAACCGCTCAATGTCCTCCATAAATCCAATCAAATGGTGCTGAATGTCATTGTTGAGCGCTTTTAGCGGCGTGATATACAGCACACGGACGCCTGCCGAGAGGGCTTTACCCCGTGCGGCAGCAGCCAGCTTGCGCTGAGCAAGCCGATTCAAACAGGGCAGCAGCGCTGCCAGTGTTTTGCCCGAGCCGGTTGGCGCGGCAATCAGCGTATGACGGCCTTCCACAATGGCGGCCCAAGCTTCCAGCTGGACAGGCGTAGGCTCGCCGAACGTATGCCCAAACCAACCGGCCAGCGTCTTATGAAATCCCGCGAGCGCGGGAGAAGAGAGTGACATAGCGAAACCTCCTTATCTATGAAAACTTAAACGTATAATTCCATCTCCAGAAGACGTTAGCAGCTACTTTTAACGGTAAAGCGCACCTCAGAGCCCTTTTTTCAGCAAACGAACTCGCTAAAAAATTCTAACGAATCCCACAGGTCTTATTTCGGCCAATAATCACGATATAAAAATCTAACGAATCCTACAGGTCTTATTTGGCCGGAAACTGCCCTTTTCCAGCCCAATTCACCTAAATAAGACCGCTAGGATTCGTTAGAATCGAAAAGTAGCGATTTTCCCTAAAATAAGACCTCTACGATTCGTTAGCGTGCAACCACTGCATTAACACGGAGGACCACTGCCGCTGACCCCGGCCCGGAGCGCCGTCCAGGCGAACAGCAGCCCCACTGCAATGAAACGACCTTCTCGGCACTCAACCGACGAGCCAGCGCCTTTCGCCCTTTCGTCCGTACCAGCCGTCACACCGACGCCTTCCCATTCTCTCGGCACTCAACCGTCGAGCCAGCGCCTTTCCCCACGGTCACGCCGACGCTCATCCCCATCTCTATCATCCTACTATTCATCATGAGTCAATCGATTCCTCTTTAGACAGTCCCCACCGGTTGCGGCTGCAAAAATCGGTCATTTGTTAGGCTTCGTTACATAAACTTAAAAAAAGAACCCATACAGGAGGAATCCGGCATGGCAGGATGGCGGGACAGCTTAGAGAATCGGCGAGCAGAGTGGAAGAAGCTAGAGGTGGGGTTAACCGATACGTTGGCGGGACGGCGTGTGCTGCGGGTGACTGGGCCGAGAACGCCGCGTCTGACAACGCCGGTGACGAAGGCGGTTCGTCAAGAGGAGCTCAAGGCAGTAGCGGATACGTTCGATGCGGGGCTTGCTTGCTTCTGCCTCGGTGAGCTGCCGGCAGGTGAGCGTCAAAACTTTCTCGAAGCCTGGCATGAGCGGCTTGCCTCAGGCGCGATCGTCGTCATGGCCGATCGCCGGAGCGAGGGCTGTGCGACGCCAATCGAGCTGCATGATCTCTTTGCGCCGCTTGGCAGCAAGCTCGATATCCAGGTTGGCCGAACGTTCTGGTGGGTGCGCTACTTAAGGCGGTAATCCCGAATATCTTATAGTGAAACAAAAGAAGCCGCAGATGCTTGTCCCGAAGGACGAACAGCTGCGGCTTCTTTTGTGCTCACACAGGCACCTAGGCAGGTGCAATCAAACTTACTCGTCGTCGCCGCCATCTGCTTCGTCAGAAGGCTCGTTCGCGTATTTCTCATACGTTTCCGGGCTCATCACGCGACGTGCTGTAACGTACCGTTTGGAATAGTAGGAATCACTTAGTGCGCTGATGGTCACACCTTTGCTGCTGGAGGAATGTGCAAACTTGCCTTCTCCAACATAGACGCCAACATGCGAGATTCCTTTGCCTGTCGTATTAAAAAATACGAGGTCGCCGGCAATCAAATCCGCTTTCGCGATTTTCTTGCCCAGCTGTGCTTGCGAACGGGATGCATGCGGGATATCCACGCCGAGTTTATTAAACACGTACATGGTGAATCCGGAGCAGTCAAACCCTTTCGTTGTCGTGCCGGTGTACACATAAGGTGTACCGATCAGATCTGAGATGACCCCATCCATTTTGGATTGCGCGAAAACGCTTCCTGTTTGAAAAAGTAGAAGCATCGCCAGTCCGATCAAAAGTGCAGAAATCTTTTTCAAAACGGGAAACTCCTTCCAGTGCCTACGAGGTTAGCTGTGGGGTTCGGTTGAAGGCTCCCTATGATCACCTCTGGCATTCCGCGGCTCGCTTTGCGGATGTCGGGATCAATTCACCCAAGATGGTTCCCCCGTTTCCCGTGATGGGAATTCGGCAAAATTTTCATTTCTAGGCATAATTATTCGATCATTTTCTTCCTTCTCCTTCCTAGTTCACAACTTGTTCACAAATTAAAATTATTAGAATGCAACCTTTTACCTCTCATTTTCGTATAGCGGCCGCTGGTTTGAGCCGTTTTGGGTCTCGCTCACCACCGCGCTCACGCGCAGCCCATCCCTGCAAAGCATGTCTCATCTTGAATAAAGACGCATGTCAAAAAAACCCGCTCTGTCGAGGGGTTTGTCTTTTATATGCCAGTTATTAGTTGAAAAAGAGACCGTCCCACTGCCATTAACATGACATGGTGGGCGGCCTCTGCGCACGGATTAGACTTGTTTCGACTGCCAGGCGTCGTACTGGGCGGCTACCGTCCACACCTTCATGATGGTTCGGATTAACTGGTAGCCTTGATGCAGGATAAGTGCCAGCAAACCTGCCCAAAGCAGCGAGACGGAGGCAATGGTCATGCTAAGCACGGCTCCGATGGCCCACATGAGAAGGGAAATGCCGGCGAAAGGCAGGAAGTTCGCAATACATGTCCATAAGGACCGGAGGGTGCCGGTTCCGGCGACCGCTCCGAACTGCATGGAGAGGAAGAGCAGGTGGATCAGAACCGCCCAAGCGAGCCAAGCACCCGCCCACGGACCTGCATGCTGCGCAAACTCCAGCAGTGAATTGCTTGCCAGTAGTTTTGTTAAAGCCCGAGGCAGCAGCCAGATGGCCGGGAGGAGCGTGAGCGTCGTCTCCACCAAGTAGAGCAGCGCTACCGGTTTCCAAGCCGCTCGAATGCCTTTTAGAAATTTTGTTCCGTCCGCGTCCGTCACATGATGGAGAGAGTGGAACAGCCCTGCATTCAGGAAAGGGGTGATCACAATGCGCCCAGCCAGCAGCCCGCAGAAGAGCCAGATGTATGGGCGGATCAGATCGGTCTTGATGAGCTGGAACTGCGCCTCCGTCATGAAGAGCTGAACGGCCGTCCCGCTGCTGCCGATGCTGTCCGGGAACCTTTTTAGAAGCGGCACGGTAATGCCTTCGATGGTTCGATAGAGGAAGAAGCCCCATATCAGCTCATATAGAAACAACATAATGATAATGTAGAAGTGCTTAACGGTCAGTCGCCAGCCTTGCTTCATGTGCGTTCTCATTTATCATCACCTCCCAGATCATTTTTACGAGGCTCGTCACCATGCGATGGAAGCAAAAATACTCTCAATCAGCTTGGAGACGCCGACACTCCAGCGTGTGCGTGATTTCTCAGCTAGCTCGGCTTTCATAAAGTTGTTGATATGCTTGTTGTCGAGCACGTTGTCGTTGTGCGGATCGACGGCGGCCCATAGCAGCTTGGAGGAATGGACGATTTTATATTGAATGTGGGATTCTCGGCCATCCCACACTTTAGGCATCAGCGTTCCGTCGGCAAAATGGAACACCACCGACACCGGCCCGGAGCTGCCGCCTGTCTTCTTAATGAGCACAACCGATTCATACTGTGTCTCATTGCCTTGTTTCACCGGACGTACGTGAATGGAAGCGACCGAGTAGTCGGACATTTCATCGCCGTACACGAAATGACTGAAGTAATCGTTCCACTTCGTCTTCGTTACGGATTCTACGACACGCTGGAAGTCGGCGGTGGAAGGATGCTTGAATTTATATTTTTGGAAATAAGTCCGCATGATCTTACGCATTGTCTGTGCGCCTACTTGTTTCTCAATGCCGAAGAGCACAAGCTTCGCGCGCATGTACACATTTTCCGCGTAGTGATTGTTGCTGTGATACGACCAGGACAGCTGCTTCAGCGGGGCCGGGTTCGTCATGTAGCTTGCTTCCACCGGCAAATTCGGCTCCACGCCATACTCGCTTTCCATCACTTTGTCCTCGGCATAGGAGGTAAAGCCTTCGTCGAGCCATGCCTCTTCGAATTCATTGGAGGCGACCATGCCGTACCAATATTGATGGCCGATCTCGTGGACGACCGTTCGCTCCAGATCGTAGCCGGGGTTATCGTTGTCTGCGGAGAATGCGGTAATCAGTGTCGGATATTCCATCCCGCCCGCACCGTTGCCGCCTTTAGGCGGAACTACGACAGAGAGCGTGGTATATGGATAAGCGCCGTACCACTGGGCATATTTGGCGAGCGCGGACTTGGCTGCGTGCATATAGCGGTCCTTGAATTTCGCGTGCAGGGGATCCAAGTAGAGCTTGATTCGAACGCCCGGAACGCCGTCCGTGGAGAATGGCTCCTCCGCATAGACGAAATCCGGTGAGGCCGACCAGCCGAAATCATGCACATCATCGGCGTAGTATTGGTAGGTTTTGCGCCCATTCGCTACGACGGAAGGTTTGGTTTGGAAGCCCGTTGCCGCTACTTTATAGCTGTCAGGGACGTTAATCTTCACGCTGTAGATACCAAAGTCGCTGTAGAACTCCGAGTTGCCGTGGTACTGATGAATGTTCCAGCCCTCGGCTGCTCGGCCGCGTGTGCCTGCTGTTTCGTAAACGCACAGCTTCGGAAACCATTGGCCGGCCATGATGAAGTTGCCGGAATAGCCCATCCGCGCGAATACCTCGGGGAGCTTGACCTCAAATTTCATGCGAAGCGTAACGCTCTTGCCCGGTGCGACAGCGTTGGGCAGCCGCAGCTTGGCCAGCGTTAAGTCATTGGGATTGTTGTCGTCTGGCTGCACATAATGCAGGCGCGGGAGAAGGCTGTAGCCTTCAGTCGTCTCCAATGAGAGCAGGTTCATATAACCGATGCTGTCCGCAGTCGCTTTATCATTTCGGAGCTGACCGCCGGACTCTTTCATGAAGGTGGTGTCTTTGGAGCGGAAGGCGTTCGGATACAGATGAAAATACATCTCGGACACCTGCTGCCTGCCGGGGTTTGTCCATGTGACAGACTGCTCCCCGATCAACATATGCGTATCCTCCTGGAGTTTCACATCGATGTGGTACTCCGTCACCCGTTTGCTGAGCGCAACCGGCTTTGGCTGCATCACAATATCGGGCTCCGGCGCGGTGGACGGAGCAGCAGGCTTCGGCGCCGTGTCTTTCTTGGCAGGAGCGGAGGCGTATGTATATTGCGAAATCCAGGCATCTCCGAACCCTTGCCTTGCCGTTAAGCCGAGAATCACGGCGACGAGGGCAAAGAGTAGAAAACGTTTGGCGTGACGTGGATTCATTGAAAGATTCCCTCCCGTTGACAAGCATCTAAAGCATGTATATGTTTGCTTTTCCGAGATTATTAGCTAAAATGGAATTAATGTGCGGACAGGCGCTAAAACCGCGCCGGACGTGGAATCGCAGCGTTTTGGAAATCTCAGGAAGGATAGAATATCGATATCCTTCTCTGAGATTTCTTCGGAATGAAACGAGCCGCGCCACCAGACGGACGGCGACAGCCGGTTCACCTTGGAGATGGGAGTTGAAGCGTAAGATGAGTGAACAAGAGAAAGATCAACAGCCCGTGGAGAAGAAAGAGAAGAAGTCTCTCTCTTTGAACGTGGTGAGCAATAAGGAACATAAGGGCTTTGGTGCAGGGACGATTGACCTGAGCAGCGTATCCTGCGTCATGATCGATAACGGCGAGGCTTACATTGATGTAGGTGCGATGCATGCGAAGAGCAAGATCGAGAAGGGGATCAAATTCAGCACGAACAAAGAGGATGTGCCTAACGGCCGTCTGTGCTGGATCGTCTGGGTTGCCGTCGACCGCAATGAAGAAGGTTCATTCTATGCAGGGGCTACTGCTTGCCCAATGCTGGTGGACACGGAAGCACGCAGAGGTTGGAAAATCCTTGCGCAGCACGTAAACAACTTGGACTACGCGATCAAACGCCGTTTCGTGCTTGATGAGCTTGGAACGGACGAGAAAGCGGCGCTTAAGAAGCTGCTCGTCACCAACAATCAGGAGTGGTGGGACCGCTCGCCGGATAAGTTGAAGGAAGCATTGGACGTTTAATGTAAATCACGTAACGCATGACAAGCACTTTTGCTGCCGAATAGGCCGTTTTGCCGTCTCTCTTATGTGGAGAAGGGTGAAGCGGCTTTTTATTATTCTGTTGTTTCGAAGAGCATCCTAATTATGGTATAGTCGAATGACAGAACATTTGTTCTAAAATTAGGGGGAACTGGAATGAATTTACCGCGCGAATCGCGCAATCATTATTCGGAGCTGCTCCGGCGCTATCTGCTCCCGCAGAAGCGGACATTAATCGGCCTTGCCGCACTTCTTTTCCTTTCGATTGGCTTACAGCTGATCAACCCGCAAATCATTCGTTTCTTTATTGATACCGCACAATCAGAAGGCAGTATGAAGCCGCTTCTCATCGCGGCCTGCCTGTTCATTGGCTTTTCCCTCGCTCAAGGGGTGGTGTCGGTCGCGGCTACCTATTTCAGTGAGAACGTAGGCTGGAAAACAACGAATGTACTGCGCGGCGACTTGGCTGCGCATTGCCTGTCGCTGGATATGCCGTTTCATAAGACGCATACATCAGGGGCTATTATTGAACGGGTAGACGGTGACGTAAATGCGCTGGCGAATTTCTTCTCCAGCATGATCATTAATTTGGTCGGCAACTTCCTGTTAATGGTGGGCATCTTGGTTCTGCTGTTTCGGGAGAGCTGGTTGATCGGCACAGGCATGACGGTGTTTGTGATTCTGGCGATTCTGGTCATTCAGCGTATACGGAAGATGGCTGCGCCGCTGTGGAAGGACTGGCGGCAAGCGAATGCCGATATGTACGGCTTTATCGGCGAGCAGCTGGAAGGAACCGAGGATATTCGGGCCAATGGGGCATCCGGGTTCGTTATGAATCGCTTCTACGGCATGCTGCAGCGGATGCTGCCGCTTCGCGTGAAGGCTTTTCTCGGCTTTGGCGCGATGTGGAGCACGACCATCGTGGTTTTTGCATTAGGCAATGCAATGGCTTTCGCAATCAGCGCGTATCTATGGAAGGCGGGCTCGATTTCGATCGGTACGGTGTATTTGATTTTCTATTACACGGAGCTGCTCGCTAAGCCGATTGAGAAGATCCGCACACAGATGGAAGATTTGCAGAAAGCGGACGCCAGCATATCGCGAATTCGGGCTTTGTTCGAAACGCGCTCAGCTCTTGTGGACGGACCGGGTGCTACGCTTCCCGCGGGCGCGCTTGGCGTAAAGTTTGATGAAGTTACCTTCAGCTACGAGGATGGTACGGGCGAGCCTACGCTGGATCGGTTGGTATTGGATTTGAAGCCCGGCGAGGTGCTCGGCTTGCTCGGCCGGACGGGGAGCGGGAAGTCGACGCTGGCCCGGCTGCTGCTTCGGTTTTATGATCCGCAGGAAGGCAGCGTCTCCTTGAGTGGGACGGATATCCGCCAGCTGAAGCTAAGTCAGCTTCGCAACCGTGTAGCCATGGTTACGCAGACAATTGAAATTATGGAGGGCACGATCCGGGATAATCTGACCTTCTATGATGAGGCTATTCCGGATGAGCAAATCATTGCCGTATTGCATCAGCTTGGGTTAACGAACTGGTATGAGGCGATGCCGGAGGGGCTGGACACCAGGCTTGCTTCCGGCGGCGGAAGCCTCTCTGCAGGAGAGGCGCAGCTGCTCGCTTTTGCCCGCGTCTTTCTGACGAATCCGGGCCTTGTCATTATGGATGAAGCTTCGTCACGGCTGGATCCGATGACGGAGCAGCGCATTGAACAGGCCATCAGCACGCTGCTTGCGAACCGTTCTTGTATTATCATTGCGCATCGATTGGCTACCGTACAGCGGGCTGACAGTATCTTGATTCTCGAGAATGGCCGCGTCATCGAAGCAGGCAGCAGAACGGCGCTAGCAGCCGATCCGTCATCGCGTTTCAGTGCCATGCTGGCGACCGGTCTTGAGGAGGTGCTCGTATGACGACTTTTCGATTTCTGATGGGGCTCATTACGTACCGGACATGGCGTTACGTCATTAATGCGACCGCTTGGACGGTCATTTACATGGTGCCTATTATACCGGGGCTTATTACGAAAGAGTTCTTCGATTCGCTCACAGGTGACGCATCCCTGAAGATGGGCACTTGGGGCATTATCGCGCTGCTTCTCGCAGCAGCGCTCGCGCGTGTCGTTCTAATCATTGTCGGGTTTATAACCGACGTCAATTTTCGATTCCGCATGGGGATGATGCTGCGACGCAATATGCTGAAGCATGTGCTGAAGCAGCCCGGTGCGCGCGCGATTCCCTGCTCGCCGGGAGAGGCAATTAGCTATTTCCGCGATGACGTGGAGCAGTCCGAGGAAGCGGCTAGCTGGTCGGTCGATGTGTTCGGAATGACCTGCTTCGCGCTCGTCTCCAGTTATATTCTGATCGGGATCGACGCGCAAATGACGTTGCTTGTTTTTGTGCCGATCGTTATCGTTATTGCGGTTGCGCAGCTTGCGACCTCAAGATTGCAGAAGTACCGCGCGGCGAGCCGCGAAGCGACCTCCAGGGTGACGGGCGCGATTAGCGAGATGTTCGGCAATGTGCAAGCCATTCAGATTGCCGGTGCAGAAGAACGTGTCATTGAACGGTTCCGGAAGTTTAATGATACGAGGCGCCAAACGATGCTGAAGGATAAGCTGATGGGCGAGGTGCTGGATTCCATCTTTACGAATTCCGTGAACCTTGGCATCGGACTCATTCTCTTGCTGGCTGGTCAGAAGCTGCGCGGAGGCACGTTCACCGTCGGAGATTTCTCGTTGTTTGTCTATTACTTGACGTTCGTAACCTCGATTATTACGAATGTGGGTAAGTTCATTACGTATTTCAAGCAGATGGGCGTGGCGCTGGATCGGCTTAAGGGGCTGCTTCAGGGCGCGCCTGCCGGTGTGCTGATCCTGAAGGAAGGGCTGCGGTTAAGTAAAGGCAGCGCATCGAAGGAGAATTTATCGGTGGGTACTGCGGCAACCGATAAGGCGGTTGTTGAACCGCTGCGTTCCCTGGAAGTCGAAGGGTTGACCTATCGGTTTCCGGAGACGGGCAGAGGGATCGAGGATATTCGGCTTCAGCTGAAGGGCGGCTCGTTTACTGTTGTGACCGGCGCGATCGGCTCTGGAAAAACGACCCTTGTCCGCACGCTGCTTGGGTTGCTGCCTATGGATGAAGGGAAGATTGTGTGGAATGGAAAGCCGGTTCGCGATCCGGGTACCTTCTTCACACCGGCAAACAGTGCTTACTCGGCACAAATTCCTCGTATGTACAGCGATACGCTGCGCAACAATATATTGCTCGGTCAACAGGAGCAGGGGGATGACTTGCAGCAGGCGATCCATACTGCCGTGATGGAGTATGACCTCGATCATTTGCAGAACGGACTGGAGACGCTGATCGGTCCGCGCGGCGTGAAGCTCTCCGGCGGTCAGATGCAGCGGACGGCAGCCGCGCGCATGCTCGTGCGCGACGCACAGCTTTATGTGTTCGACGACGTATCGAGCGCGCTCGACGTCGAGACCGAGCAGAAGCTGTGGGAGCGGCTGTTCCAGAGCAGAGGCGATGCCACCTGCCTGGTCGTTTCGCACCGAAGAGCGGCATTGACGCATGCCGATCATATTATCGTCATGAAGGACGGCCGCATCGAAGCGGAAGGGACGGCCGAAGAGCTGCTGCGCACAAGCGCGACCTTCCAGGAGCTGTGGAGCGGCGACGAACGGACGGCGGATGCCGTCTTGCCCGCTGATGCGACGGAAGGGTTAGCGCTTCAGCCCAAACTCTAAGAAAAGCCTCTGCAGGTACGGCGTGTTGCCGTAGCTGTAGAGGCTTTTTTGTGTGGTGAATACAGGTGGGCCGTATAACTAAACTGCAACGACGCCGATCCGGCTAGATCGGCATTTCTTTTCCTGTGTAGTCTACGAATTGAAACCGGAGTTCTTCCGGGACAATGCGGCGCTCCAATAGGGCGACGATGCCACGGGCGCTGGCATTCGGGTCAGTCGGGGCGTTCTCGCCGCCCATATCCGTCTTCATCCAGCCCGGGTGAATGCTAAGCACCTGAATATGGCGTTCTTTCACATAGCGGTGAAGCTGCTGCGAGAACATATTGAGCGCCGTCTTCGAGATGCTGTAGGGATAGTCGCCGGGATAGGCGTTCGAAATGCTGCCTGCTTCGGACGAGATATTCAGGAGTGCGCCATTTGGTTCCGTAAGCAGAGGCAGAAAATGCTTCACGACCCTCATAGGCCCGTACAAGTTAACCTCGAATGCTTGCGCAACGTCGCTCATATCGAGCTCTTCTATTTGAGTGTTGCGGGCATTAAGGATGGCAGCGTTGTTGATGATCGCGCCTAGTGATCGGCCTTCGCGCTTCAATGCGGAGGCGAGCCCAGCAACACTCTCTTCGCTGGTAACATCGAGCTCGGCTATAATGAGCCGGTCCCCATACGTCGCGCTAAGTGTCGCCAGCTTGTCGCCGCTCACATCGCGAACCCCGGCAATCACGGCATGTCCGCGCTCAAGTGCCTCGGCGGCAATCGCTAAGCCAAGTCCGCGGCTTGCGCCGGTTAGTAGTATATTCATGTGCCCTGATCACTCCTATTTATCGTTCTCGAGCAGCTCCACGAGTACCTTCAGTGCTGGGATAGTATCGATATAAGCATATCGTCCGCCGGTATATTCGCCCTTCTGCTGAAGCGGAAAACCCTTGCCCTCCAGCAGCATGACTTTCTCCTTCATACCCTCAATTTCAAAAGCGATATGATGAGGTCCTTCGCCATGCTCGTCCAAATAGTTTCGCCACGTGCTCGGATGTTCGTCCGGTTCGATCAGTTCAAGCTGCAAGGATCCCATATCAATAAAAGCAAGCTTAGCGCGCGCAACGGTAGGTGCACCGTTAAACTCCGTTTGCGCCTTATCCAGCGTGTCGGTAATGATAGCTTGCGGCTTCTCGATCCCAAAAAAATCCGCATAAGCCTGACTCACTTTGTCGATATCGTTGACGAGTATGCCGATTTGCGTAATGACTTTATTGCCGAGTAGTCCTGACAACAGCGAACACATCCTCTCCATAGTTGGGAAGCTAGACATAGACTCTTACACAATTTTCCACAACACTTACACAGCTATCTTATCCAATCGGCAAAATGAGTGTCAATTCCCATTACCCTCACTCTCGTGCTTAGTCTATTGTGGTATCCAATGCAATAGTGAAAGAGTAGCTACCAGGGCCACACATTGGTTGGAAAGTAACGAAATTAGCTCAAGAGTAGCTTCTAAGGTCATACACCTGTGGGAAAACGCAGAAAGTAGCATAAGAGTTGCTTCTAGAGCCACACATTCTACTGACGGATGATATCCCAATGTACGGTAACAGTTACCGTACATTGGATATAACACGGCCATTTAGCTCGAAGAGAGGAACAGGTTACCGCACATTGAGTGGAATTCGTGAGTTTGGCTCATGAGAGGTATTGGTTACCGTTCATAGTTTGGAGTAGTTAGGTAAGATGCGCGCGTAGAGGTCTACATGTGAGTAAAGCGTGAGTTTTCGTGCAATGAAGCTAATGAGGAGATCTACATAGGAGGAAATTGAGGTTTTTTATCCAAAGAGGCACACGTGGAGAGCTACATCACCTTCCAACGCAAGAAAAGGGTTGCCTCACATCATCCAAGAACGTTGGATGACGAGGCAACCCTTTTTCAATTTAACCTGGTTCCATCGCGACTAGCATTTAGACAGCTGCGGCGCTAATTCGACCACCAGCGCTTGAGCTGCTTCCACCAGTGGCGCGTCTGCTCGGCTTGTGCGCCGCCGTCCGGCGAAGCGGAGGCATCGCCTTCGCCGTGCACGCCGCACACTTCCACCGGCTCGGTGCCGCTGACGAACGATTCGAGCCGCCGGTCCGGGCAGGACTTCCCGGCGAGCTTGCCGCTCTGCGGGTCGATGTAGACGGATACGACGCCATCGGGCAGCGGGAAGATCTTCGGCGGAATGGCGGACAGCGCCGCTTCCGTATACGAGGCGAAGATCGGCGCGGCGCGGCGAGCTTCCACAGGCGTCAGCTTACGGCCCTTGTCGTAGCCGACCCATACCGCCGTAGCCAGCTCCGGCGTATAGCCGACCAGCCAAGCATCCGTCGCGGTTGTGCCGGTTTTGCCTGCGACGGGGCGCTTGATCATCGCCGACACGCGGTTGCCGGTTCCGCCGGTTTCGAACACGCTCTCCATCAAGCTGGTGAGCACATACGCATGCGCGGCATCTACAACGGTGGAGGAAGTAGGCTGTGCTTCATACAGCACCTCGCCTTTGGCGTCCTCGATCCGCAAGATCGCCGTTGGCTCCATGCGAATACCACCATTAGCGAACGCGCTGAATGCGGATGCCATCTCGAAGGGGCTGACCGGGAACGTGCCAAGCGCTAAGGAAGGCACCGGCTTCATCGGGCTCTCTATGCCAAGCTTCCGAGCCATGGCGATGACCTTCTCCGGTCCGACGGTCATGATGGAATTGACCGCATAGATGTTATCGGAGCTCGCGATAGCCTGACGCATATTAATGAAATCGCCCACG
Organism: Paenibacillus sp. J22R98; assembly: GCF_059383835.1. NCBI lineage: Bacteria > Bacillati > Bacillota > Bacilli > Caryophanales > Paenibacillaceae > Paenibacillus > Paenibacillus sp. J22R98. Next base: position 25,806 of record NZ_JBXENW010000012.1, on the reverse strand, counting down.
TATTTGCTGTTGTAGTTGCTCGGCGAATACGTCTTGCGGCCTTCATCGTAGGTGAAGATCGTCGGCGTGCTTTTGAACTGCGAAACAGGCGTCAACACGCCTTCCTGCAAGGCAGTTAGATACAAGATAGGCTTAAAAGCCGACCCCGGCTGCCGCGTCTTCGCGAAGACGCGATTATACTGGTTGGTCTTATAGTCGCGACCGCCGACCATCGCTTTAATATAGCCGGTACGCGGATCGACGGAGACGAGCGCAGCCTGCTGCTCGGAATCCGCCGGGATACCGGCCGCGACCGCCTCTTCCGCCGCACGCTGCGCATCGGGATCCAGCGTCGTATAGATGCGAATGCCGCCCTCGCTCATGGTCCGCTCATCGATGCCAAGCTTATCGACCGCCATATACCGCACATAATCGCGGAAGTACGGCGCGGTCCCGGCCTGCTTGCTCGTTCCAAGCGGCACGAACCGCAGCAACTCAGCACCCGCCGCTTCCGCATCCGGCTGCAGCAAAATCCCTTGGTCCACCATCGTTTGCAGGATGGTGCGCTGCCGGTCCTTTGCATTTTTCATATCCATATAAGGGGAGTAGTATTTGGGGCCTTTCGGAATGCCCGCGAGCATCGCGCTCTCAGCTAAAGTGAGCTCCGACGCGTGTTTCCCATAATACAACTCCGCTGCAGCTTCAGCGCCATAGGCACCGTGGCCGTAGTAGATTTGGTTCAAATACATGGCCAAAATCTCATCCTTGGAGTAATGCATCTCCAGCTGAATCGTATACATCGCTTCCTTCAGCTTGCGCGACCAGGTTCGCTCATGCGTCAAATACAGGTTGCGGGCGAGCTGCTGGGTCAGCGTGCTTGCTCCTTGCTTGCGCGACATGTTTTCAACGTTAACGACCGCCGCACGGGCCATCCCTTTCATGTCGAAACCGAGATGATCGTAGAAACGCTGATCCTCAATGGCGAGCGTCGCCTCTACAAGATAGGGCGAGATTTGCTTCAACGGCACCGATTGGCGATTCTCGCCGGCATGAAACGTGTCGATGATATGGCCCTGCGCGTCGAGCATTTGCGACGTTTGGCTGATCGCCGAAGCGGGGAGTGCCTGTTCCCGCAAATAAAAGAGGAAGCCGAAGGCACATATGAACAACAGCAGTAACGCAGCACCCGAATAAATCAGCCACCTTTTGACATGCTTCAGAAGCGGCATCCATTTTTCCAATTGAATAGAAACAGGCAGTCGACGCTTCATAACGCCGCCCTGCCTGAATATAGGTTTCAACCATCTTTTCATCTGCAAGTCTCCTAACCGAAAGAAAGTCCGCTTTATCCAACTAGTATGGAAAACAATGGGACACCCTATTCAGAAAGAGGGTTTGCGTAATATGAAATTTTTGTGCGGAGCTGGCAAAAGGTTGCTTTTTCCCCCCGTTAACTTATAATACAGATTGAAACATTGGACCATATGATCAATAGCACCACTACATAAACGAAAGTAGGGATTTAGCAATGGAATTGTGGTACACGGAGAAACAGACCCCGACTTATGGGATTACGATGAAAGTCAAAGAAACCTATGTCAGCGAACAAACGGAATTCCAACAGCTCGATATGATTGAGACGGAAGAATTCGGCACGATGCTTGTTCTGGACGGCATGGTTATGACAACGGATAAAGACGAGTGGGTTTATCATGAAATGGTTGCTCACCCTGTTCTATACACACACCCGAATCCGCGCAAAGTGCTTGTTGTTGGCGGCGGCGACGGCGGCGTAATCCGTGAAATCCTGAAACACCCGAACGTGGAGAAGGCTGTTCTGGTTGATATCGATGGCAAAGTAATCGAGTACTCCAAGAAGTACCTTCCACAAATCGCATGCGGTCTGGACGACCCTCGCGTAGAAGTAATCGTGAACGATGGCTTCATGCACATCCACGATCACAAGAATGAATACGATGTTGTTATGGTTGACTCCACGGAGCCGGTTGGCCCTGCGGTAAACTTGTTTACGCGCGGCTTCTACCAAGGGATCTACGATGCACTGAAGGAAGACGGTATTTTCGTAGCGCAAACGGACAACCCTTGGTTTACACCTGAGCTCATCTCGAACGTAAACCGCGATGTGAAAGAAGTGTTCCCGATCGTTCGCGTATTCTGGGCTAACGTGCCAACGTACCCAAGCGGCCTGTGGACATTCACAATGGGAAGCAAGAAATACGATCCGCTTGAAGTGGACGAGTCCAGCATCCCGGAAATCGACACCAAATATTACTCCCCGCGTCTGCACAAAGCGGCTTTCGTTCTGCCGAAATTTGTGGAAGACCTGGTGAAGTAAGAGGAGACCAACACAACCTATGAAACTCGATCAAAAATATTCCGGCAATGTGTTTATCCTTAGCTCGGATGACTATAACACGTCCAAAGCCGTTATTTACGGTATGCCGATGGACTTTACCGTATCGTTCCGCCCAGGCTCCCGTTTCGGCCCTCCGCGTATTCGCGAAGTGTCGATCGGTCTGGAAGAGTACAGCCCGTACTTGGATCGCAGCCTGGAAGATATCGAATATTTCGACGCAGGCGATTTGCTGTTGCCTTTCGGCAACGCGGCTCGCTCGCTGGAAGTGATCGGTGAATTCGTTCGCGGCGTATTGGACGATGGCAAAATGCCCGTAGGACTTGGCGGCGAGCATCTCGTATCGTGGCCGATTTTCCAAGAGGTGTACAAGAAGTATCCGGACATGGCGATCATTCACTTTGATGCCCATGCGGATCTGCGGGAGTCGTACGAAGGCGAACCGCTTTCGCACTCCACGCCGCTTCGCAAAGCAGCCGGCCTAATCGGCGGCAAGAACGTTTACCAATTCGGTATCCGTTCCGGTTCCCGCGAAGAGTGGCAGTTTGCACGCGAGAACATCAATTTCTTCCCGTTTGAAGTGCTTGAGCCTTTGAAGAAAGTACTGCCTGAGCTCGAAGGCCGTCCAGTCTATCTGACGATCGACATCGACGTGCTGGATCCATCGGCAGCGCCGGGAACGGGTACGGCAGAAGCAGGCGGTATTACGTCGAAGGAATTGATCGATGCGGTACACGCGATCGCGCGTTCCGGCGTGAACATTGTGGGCTGTGACCTTGTTGAGGTTGCGCCGGCCTACGACCCTACGGAACAAACACAGATCGTCGCGGCGAAAGTCATCCGCGAAATGCTGCTTGGCTTTATTAAATAATAACGAAGGACGGGAGCGACGCTCCCGTCCTTTTTTGTTAGCCCGATAAATGAGCGGCTTAGCGCAGGGGGACGAGTTGCGGAATGTTTGCCGTCTTGTTCTTCAAACAGCGGAACCCGCTCTATTCTCCATACTAAATCAGGCTTCTTCTTTTTCGGCGGTCAAGTTTCCGAGTGTCGGAATCAGCTATAAAATAACATGAAAGCACCTTCGTTTAGAGTACTACCGTATGCCCGCCGGCTTAGGGCTTCATTTTTTGGTCATAATGAATAGTAGTATTCTAACAATTGAGGGGGCGAGCAAGTTATGAGCTTATTGCCAATTCACGAGCGGCTCGCGGAGCTGTGGACGGTTCGAAGCAAGAGGCCGCTCTCGGCGGAGGAGCTGGCAGACTTTGAGCATTGCTTGGCGGTGAATGCGATGATTTGCCGGCAAGTTGCTAATTTGTACAATCTCTCGCTGCTGGCTTCGATGACAGGCGATACGGAGTGGCAGCACGACATATGTCGCAAAATCGAACGATTGACCGGAACGCCGCCTGCATCGCCCCAGCTCTAGATGGGGCTTGATTAAAATGTCTCTTTCTGGTTTCCTATGGAGAAGAGGGGAGGGACTGCGTGATGAGAGTACATTCATTTCCGCCGGAGATCGGCGCTCGTGCGCGGGTGCTTGTCCTTGGCAGTATGCCGGGAACGGCTTCTCTGGCGAAGCATCAATATTACGCACATCCGCGCAACCATCTATGGCCGGTGGTGTATGGCTTGTTCGGCCTAACGCCCGATGAGGATTACGAGGAACGGCTCGCTTTTGCCAAGGCACGTGGCATTGCGCTCTGGGATGTGATTGCCTCTTGCCAACGGGAGGGCAGTCTCGACGTGAACATTCGCGAGGAGCTGCCTAACGACATTCCGGGCTTGCTAGCGGATTATCCGGAGATCAGCTGCATTGTTTGTAACGGGAGCAAGTCGTATGACACGTTCCTGAAGTATTTTAAGAGCTTACCCGAGCTCAGCACGGCAATCACGCTGCTCAAGCTGCCCTCGACCAGTCCCATCCCGACGGCTGCCATGCGCACGACTGCAGATCGGATCGAAGCTTGGCGCATTTTGCTGCCGCATTTAATTCCGCTCGAACAGACATAGGCAAACCTTCACAAGAGGCTTGCTTTTTTCGCGAGGTTGCATATAATAGGGAAAACACAGTCAGTTATAACAGCTACATACGATGAACGGGACAGTACCTTGCAGATCGGTGCTAGCAGCGAGCCGGGTTGGATGATCAAATCATCCTTGGTGAAAGCCGGTGCAGCGGCGTAAGGGAAGCGGACCCGGGAGTAGATCCATTGAACATGCAGGCAGGGCAGCTTGATCAAGCGAAGTGTGCCTCTGTAAGTAGATGAATCCGGTCACCCCGTTATCGTGCTTGAGAGGTTTTTAGCATGGCCGCCGCTATTCGTTGTTTGTGCAGCCATATTGGAAACCAGAAGAGTGGTACCGCGGAAATCAACCTCCGTCTCTTTATTAGAGACGGGGGTTTTATTTGTCTCTAGAGGGTTGTGACCACATTTCGGGGAGGATGAACATGATGAACCTGTTATTGCAGTGGGCAGCCTCACAACTGCAGCCGCATGTACCATCGCTGGCCTATGAAGACATCGTGGCGCTGCTGGAGCTTCCGCCAAACCCGGAGCTTGGCGATGTCGCATTTCCTTGCTTTGCCCTGTCGCGTGAACTGAAACGTGCGCCTGCGGCAATAGCTGCAGAGCTCGCGGAGCAGATCGGTGCCGGTGCCGATTCCGGAATGTCACCGACGATTCGCGCCGAAGCGAAAGGCCCGTACCTCAATCTCTTCCTCGTACGGGAAGCATGGGCGCCGAAGCTGCTTGCACCTCTGCTGCTTGCGGATTTCGGGCAATCGCAGGTCGGGACGGGACAGCGCGTCATCATCGATATGTCCTCTCCGAATATCGCCAAACCATTTGGCGTCGGCCATCTGCGTTCTACGATGATCGGCAACTCGCTCGCTCATATGTACCGCAGTTCCGGCTACGAGGTTGTCACCGTCAACCACATAGGCGACTGGGGCACGCAATTCGGCAAGCTGATGGAAGCGTACATGCGCTGGGGAGACGAAGCCAAACTCAAGGAAGAGCCGATTCGCGAGAGCTTGCGTTTGTACGTCCAGTTCCATGAAGAAGCGGAGCAGGACCCGACTTTGGAAGACAAGGCGCGCCACTGGTTCTGGAAGCTGGAGAACGGCGATGAGGAAGCGCATCGGTTGTGGCGTTATTTTGTATCCTTCAGCATGGAGGAATTTGACCGTGTGTATGCGCGTCTTGGCGTGCAGTTCGACTATACGCTCGGCGAGAGCTTCTATAACGATAAAATGGCTGCCGTCGTATCACGCCTGCAAGAGCTGCAGCTGCTTGAGGAAAGTAACGGTGCGCAGGTTGTTCGCTTAGAGGAGGAAGGATTGCCGCCGTGCCTCATCCTCAAGTCGGATGGCACGACGATCTATCCTACTCGTGATCTGGCTACGGCTCTCTATCGAAAGAAGGAGATGGGCGGGGATTTGCTGCTGTATGTGGTAGGCGCGGAACAGAAGCTGCATTTTCAACAGGTGTTCTCCGTCTTGAAGCGTATGGGGGAGGAAGTGGCAGACCAGTGCCGCCATCTGGCATTTGGGCTGATGAAATTCGAAGGCCGCAAAATGTCCACGCGCAGAGGGCAGGTCATCTTCCTGGATGAGGTGCTGGACGAAGCCGTATCCAAGGCGGCGGCCATTATCGCAGAGAAGAATCCTGATCTGGAGGATGCGCAGGATACCGCGGAGGCAGTGGGAATTGGCGCGATTGTGTTCGGGGACTTGCTTCACCACCGGATGCTGGAGGTGGATTTCTCGCTGGATGAGGCGCTTCGCTTCGAGGGAGAAACCGGCCCTTACGTGCAATATACGGCGGCAAGAGCGTTCAAGCTGCTGGCCAAAGGGGGGCTGACGCTGGCGGAAACCGAATCGCGCAGCTTATCCGGTGCCGTGACCGGCAGCGAGCTGGGGAGCTATCTCTCAGGGACGGCGGCATGGGAGTGCATGAAGCTGCTGGCTGCCTATCCCGAGGCGATTGCCGGCGCACTGCGCCAGAATGAACCGGCGGTTGTGGCGCGTTTCCTGTTAGATGCGGCCAAACGCTTCAATCGATTCTATCATCAGGAGCGCATTCTGACGGAGAATCCAGCGGAAACGGAAGCGAAGCTGCTGTTAACTGCGGCGGTTGCGGGCGTGCTTCGTTCGGGGCTGGCCTTGCTCGGACTGCGGACACCGGCACAGATCTAGAAGCGCGCCGATACGCGCAGGCATTGAAATTAGGGGTGCTCCTGTATATAGTGAGGACATAAGCATTTCAGGCGACGGGAGACCGTGATCATGACAGACAGAGCGAATGTAACGATATCGCTGCGAAGCGACATCGATGGGGAAGTGGAACAGAATACGTTTAGCGGTGAGTGGTTTCGGAAAGGCTCATCCGTATTTGTCCGCTATGAGGAAACCAGCGAAGGGGAAGGCGACAGCGTCGTGCGGACGATTATTCGCTATCGGGACGGCGAGCTGAGTGTGACGCGCCGCGGCGATGTGGAGTCGCTGCAGACGTTTGTCGCAGGCACCAAGCGAACCGGTCATTATGAATCGGCGCATGCCGCCTTTCATTTGGAGACGGAGACGAAGCTGCTTTGGGTTCAGTTCGGCGATTTGACCAAGCCCGGACCGAGCGATGGCCAGTTGAAGCCGAATTTGCCTATGCTGCTCGAATGGCATTATACGCTGCTTGTTAACGATGAACCGACAGGGGAGTTCCGGCTTCGGCTGCAGGCGCAGGAGCAGGAGCAGGAGCCGTTGACCTAGGACCTACCTATATCGATAATGCTTTACCTTACAGATTGATAAGCGAACCAGGGGGATTGAAGAATTACATGGAAACGAATGTGATAGTAAAGCTGCATGAGCAGGTGAAAGAGGCGATCGCGGATGCGGTCGTAGCGGCAGGGCTGGCAGCCCGCGAAGAGCTTCCATTGTTTGTACTGGAAGTGCCGAAGGATAAGGCGCATGGCGATCTCGCAACGAATGCGGCGATGCAGCTGACGAAGCTTGCGAAGAAGAACCCGCGTCAAATCGCAGAAGCGATTATCGCGAACCTCGACACGAAGAAAGCTTCCATTCAAGGCGCAGAGATTGCCGGTCCCGGCTTTATTAACTTCCGGATGGACCGCAGCTACTTGTATCCGGTAGTGGGTCAAGTGCTTGAGCAAGGTGCCGACTACGGACGGATTGATACCGGAGTGGGAGAAACCGTACAAGTGGAGTTCGTCAGCGCGAATCCGACAGGCAGTCTGCATTTGGGTCATGCTCGCGGTGCGGCGGTTGGCGACGCACTATGTAATGTGCTCGATTTTGCAGGGTACAAGGTTACTAGAGAATATTACATTAATGATGCAGGCAACCAGGTTGCTAACTTGGCGCTTTCCATTGAGGCACGCTACAAGCAGGCGCTTGGCCAAGATGCGGCAATGCCGGAAGACGGCTACCACGGCGAAGATATTATCGGTTTCGCCAAGGAACTGGCAGCTTCCGAAGGCGACCGTCTGCTATCGTTATCCGACGAAGAACGTTTTACCTTCTTCCGTGACTACGGCTTGGAGCGTGAGCTGAATAAAATCAAACGCGACCTCGGCGACTTCCGCGTGGAATTCGACGTATGGTTCAGCGAAACTTCGCTGTATCAATCCGGTCAAGTCGAGCAGGCGCTGGCAGCGCTTCGCGAGCGTGGCCAAGTGTTCGAAGAAGGCGGCGCAACGTGGTTGAACACGATGGCTTACGGAGACGACAAGAATCGCGTGCTTGTGAAAAATGACGGCTCGTACACCTATTTGACGCCGGACATCGCTTACCACCGCGACAAATTCGGCCGCGGCTTCGACAAAATGATCAACATCTGGGGCGCCGACCATCACGGCTACATTCCGCGCGTGAAAGCGGCGATGGAAGCGCTGGGCAACGATCCGCAGAAGCTGGTCGTCCTCATCGCACAGATGGTGAGCTTGTTCCAGAACGGCGAGAAGGTCAAGATGTCCAAGCGGACAGGTAAAGCCGTTACAATGGAGGATCTGCGCGAGGAAGTGGGTATCGACGCGATCCGTTACTTCTTCACTATGCGTTCTATGGACTCTCATCTTGATTTTGATATGGATCTCGCCATCTCGACTTCCAATGAGAATCCGGTATTCTATGTGCAATACGCGCATGCGCGGATCTGCAGCATTTTCCGTCAGGCCGAGGAGCAAGGCATCGCGATCTTGCCGCTTGCGGAAGTGGATTTGAACCAGCTGACAACGGAACATGAATTTGATCTTCTTCGCAAAATCGGCGAGTTGCCGCAGGAAATCGCGGAAGCTGCATCGCAATACGCGCCGCATCGCTTGATTCGTTACGTTTACGAGCTGGCGTCACTGTTCCACAGCTACTACCGCGCAGATCGCGTTATTACCGAAGACGCGGCTCAAACCCAAGCGCGTTTCGCCCTGCTTGGTGCGACTCGCACAGCGATCGCGAACGTTCTGCGTTTGGTCGGAGTTTCCGCGCCGGAGCGCATGTAGTCCGCCTTGCAAACAATCAAGGCCGCGAACCTTATCGGTCCCCGGCCTGAAGCATTCGCATTACATCGAGCTCTCCGGTGATCCGGGGAGCTTTTGTGCCCCTTAGAGGCAGCATGGAACGTTTGACGACAGCCTTAATGTCGTTTGGCGACAATCCGGGCCGGTGCGCGAGAAGCAAAGCGATGGCGCCGCTCACATGTGAAGTGGCCATCGAGGTGCCGCTCATTTCGTTGTATTTGCCCCGCAGCCAAGAGGAGAGAATCTTGTCGCCCGGCGCATACACGTCGATATACAATCCGCGGTTGCTGAACGGGGCGATTCGCCGCATCCGGTTTGTTGCGCCGACGGCAATCGTTTGCGGATACCGCGCCGGATAGTCGATCGACTTTCGTTTGCCGTCGTTTCCGGAGGAAGCGACGATGATGACGCCTGCGTTGTAAGCATTGGTTACCGCGGTCAGCAGCGACTTGCTCTTTGTTTTCATGCCGAAGCTCATATTCACGATGTCCATATTATTGCGCACGCACCAGTCGATGCCGAGTACGATATCTGAGACAAAGGCGCTTCCATTCTGATCGAACGCTTTCACGGGGTAGACCGTCGCACGCGGAGCGACGCCAATCATGCCATGTACCTGATTGGCTGCGGCGATCGTGCCGGCAATATGGGTGCCGTGTCCGTTGTCGTCATGTGGAAGCGACCCGCGATTGAGCAGGTTGATGCCGCGGCCAAGCGATTGCTTCAAATCCGGATGGCTGAAATCAACGCCGGTATCAATGACGCCGACTTTCACGCGGTGGCCGGTGGTTGTGCTCCAAGCCAGCGGTGCTTTAATTTCCTGCACGCCCCAAGGAATGCCTTTCTCACGGATCACCGGTTTATATATGGAGGAGGAATGCACGGATAAGAGCGGGTCATTCTCGATCCAAATTCCGTCATGGGTTAGAGAGCGAAGCACATCATTGGGCACGCGCAAAGAGAAGCCTTGGATGAATGGCAGATGACGGATGGCATCGGCTGCGCTCGACGCCGTTTTGTCGACATTCGACCATTCTTGAAGGAAGCGCTCATAGTCGCTCTTTTGCCGGAAGCGGACGATTCGTCGCTTGGCGGCTGATGTAGTAAGAGTTAATGCGCTGTGCAGCAGGCGGAGAACTGCGGATCTGTCCAAGTTGGCTTCCCCTCCATGGCGAATCATGCTGCAGTATTGTATGAACGAGCGCAACAAGCTGTATGAGCAACTTGCCTTTTTTCACATAATTAGGCTGCAAACCGTGTCATTCGCCGTACGGGCACATAGTATAGACCAAGAGTCATTAACGGGCTCTTATAACCGGAAACAGCGGCAACGCCTCATCCGGAAGGATACAGTCAAAGCGAAGGCGCCTCCTTCGCTTTTTCTTTTTGCTCTCGTAAGCAGGTACGCTTGCTTTTTCCAAAGAAATAGGTTTTACTATAATTTGATAATGGATTGCTAACGCGCAAAACGATTTCACCTGCTTAGGACAGCGAAGTCGGTTTTCTAGCGTTCATGCAGTTTGACATGAGAGGAAGTGTCCGAAATGAGCAGCGAGATTGTCTTGAAAATCGATCCTGAGCGCATCAAGGAAATGCCGATGGTTGATTTGGCATTTGAATTGCTGAAAGCGGCCAATACGCCGTTTTACTATCGCGACCTAATGATGGAGATTGCAAAAGTTCGGGGCTTTTCCCAAGATCAAATCAACCAAGTGATTGCGCAAGTATATACAGAAATTAATATCGACGGACGTTTCGCGTGCGTTGGCAGCAATATGTGGGGATTGAAGCGCTGGTATCCGGTAGAGAAGAATGAGGATCCGGTCGGTAATGCGAAGCGTTCGCGCATCATCAATGATGAAGAGGACGACGACGATCTCTATCCGGACGAGGAAGAAGAAACCTACGCTGCGGAAGAGGATGACTTCGATTCCTATGATGAGGATCAAGAACTCTTCGACGAAGCCGAAGAAGAAGCGGAAGTTGACGAGGAAGTTGTCATCGACGACGAAGAGCTTGAAGAGGACGGCATTGACGACGTTGAGGGCGCAGATGGCGCGGCTGACGAAGAAGATGCTGAGGAAGACTTCGACGATGAGGAAGACGAAGAAGAGAAATAGGTTCGATTCTGCGGGACCCCAGAGTCTCTTGACATGGGGTATCCGCGCAGAGTAAACTATTGCATGGGCTTCAAGTTCGGACATGCACGCAATAAGCGAAAACAGAAAGTGCCCCGTTTATACGGGTGTCACTTTTTTCTTTTTTATGACCATTTTTCTTCGGAAATTGGAGAACCTATACTTAACATACAGGCGTGGAGGGTATCATCAGTGACTAAGTACATTTTTGTAACAGGCGGTGTCGTATCATCGCTGGGCAAAGGGATCACAGCCGCATCGCTTGGGCGTTTGCTCAAGAATCGCGGTCTTAAAGTGACGATCCAGAAGTTCGACCCGTACATCAACGTGGACCCGGGAACGATGAGTCCATACCAGCACGGTGAAGTATTCGTAACGGACGATGGTGCCGAGACGGATTTGGATTTGGGTCACTATGAGCGTTTCATAGACATCAATTTGTCGAAGAACAGCAACGTGACGACGGGCAAAATCTACTCCACCGTTATTTCGAAAGAACGTCGCGGTGAATATTTGGGCGGAACGGTTCAAGTTATTCCCCACATCACGAACGAGATCAAGGATCGCGTATTCCGTGCAGGGAAAGAAACAGGCGCGGATGTTGTGATTACGGAGATCGGCGGTACAGTTGGCGATATCGAGAGCCTTCCGTTCCTGGAAGCGATTCGTCAAATTAAGAGCGATATCGGCCGTGATAACGTGATGTACATTCACGTTACACTGATTCCGTTCATTAAAGCGGCAGGCGAAGTAAAGACAAAGCCGACACAGCATAGCGTGAAGGAACTGAGAAGCATCGGAATTCAGCCGAATGTGATCGTTTGTCGTACGGAGCATGAGCTGGCAGACGATTTGAAACGCAAAATCGCGCTGTTCTGCGATATTGATGCCAATGCCGTCGTGGAATGCCGCGATGCATCGACGCTTTACGAAGTGCCGCTGAATCTGCGCGAGCAAGGCCTTGACGATATCGTTGTTAATCACTTGAAGCTGACTACTACTCCTCCGGATATGACGGAGTGGGAAGCGCTCGTTCGCCGCGTAAAGCAGCTTAGCCGTACAACCGAAATTGCGATTGTCGGTAAGTACGTTGCGCTTCATGATGCATACTTGAGTATTGTGGAATCGCTTAGCCACGCAGGCTTTGACGCGGATGCGGATGTGAAAGTGCGCTGGGTAAATGCAGAAGAATTAACGGATCAGAACGTTGCTGATAAATTGCACGGTGTGCACGGCGTCCTGGTACCGGGCGGCTTCGGCGATCGCGGTATTGAAGGTAAAATCATTGCGATTCGTTATGCGCGTGAGAATGCGGTGCCGTTCTTCGGTATTTGCTTGGGCATGCAAGTAGCGGTCATTGAATATGCACGAAATGTTTCGGGATTGAAGGATGCGAACAGCTCCGAAATCAACCCGCTTACGCAATATCCGGTTATTGACCTGCTGCCGGAGCAGAAGGACATTGAAGATATGGGCGGCACGATGCGCCTTGGACTATACCCTTGTAAGCTGACGCCGGGCTCCCTGTCCGCACGTGAGTACGATGATGAGCTTGTTTACGAGCGTCACCGTCACCGTTATGAGTTCAACAATGAGTACCGCGAAACAATCGAATCCGCAGGTTTGCGCATTACGGGTACATCCCCGGATGGCCGCCTGGTTGAGATGGTAGAGCTTCCGGGGCACCCATGGTTCCTGGCGGTTCAGTTCCATCCGGAGTTTACTTCCCGTCCGAACAGACCGCAGCCTTTGTTCCGCGGATTCGTAAGAGCGGCGCTTGAGAGAGCGGAGAAATAATCGTTTTGAAGTTTTTTTCCAGCAAAAGCAGGAATATGGATGACATGGCTCGAAATCATTAACGAATATGGAATTCCAATCCAATCGTGACGATGGTTGTCGTACATTCATAGGAGGGTTTCAAGTTGGAAAACAAGAAAGTCTTAATTGTCGATGATCAGAATGGTATTCGCATTTTGCTGATGGAAGTGTTCAGCAGCGAGGGCTATACTACTTTCCAAGCTCCTAACGGTAAGTTGGCATTGGAGATCGTGAGAAACGAAGCACCGGATCTTGTTTTGCTTGATATGAAAATTCCGGGTATGGACGGATTGGAAATATTGAAGCATGTCAAAGCGATCAACAAAGACATTAAAGTCATCATGATGACGGCCTATGGCGAGCTTGACATGATTAAAGAAGCGACTGATCACGGCGCGCTTATGCATTTCACCAAACCGTTCGATATCGATGAGATGCGAATGGCGGTTAACTTACAGCTGCGCAGCGAAGAAGCGGGCGGCTGGTATGCAGTAGGATCCTAAGCACAAGGATCCTGCTGCTTTTTTTTGTCGAATAACAGGGGAACAAGGCTTCGATTACCAAGACTTGTACCAAACGATTCATGATTGTGTTATAATCATTTGGTGCGATATTTGAAGCGTGTTTTCGTTATATAAGCGCATGTCTTCAATGCCGGTTGTCAGCATCCGTGCTGAGGCGGTTTTGCGAAGCGTCGCATATCAAAGACAAATTTATGAAGCGGTAAGTTTCATAAAACACTAGGAGGAGTAGAGAACCATGCCACTCGTTTCGATGAATGAATTCCTGCCAAAGGCAAAAGCAAACAAATTCGCGGTCGGCCAGTTCAACATGAACAACCTGGAGTTCGCGCAAGCGATCACAGAAGCCGCTATGGAAGAGAACTCGCCATTTATTTTTGGTGTATCCGAAGGTGCCCTTAAATATATGGGTATTGAGTACACAGTTGCTATTGCTGAAGCAGCAGCGAAGAAATCCGGTTTGCCAATCGCACTTCACCTGGATCACGGCAGCAGCTTTGAAGTTGCGATGAAATGTATCCGTGCAGGATTCTCTTCCGTTATGTTTGACGGTTCCCACTACGGACTAGAAGAAAATATCGAATTGACTAAACAAGTTGTTAAAGCGGCTCGCGCTATGGGCGTATCCGTTGAAGGTGAGCTTGGCACAATCGGCGGCGTTGAGGATGATATCAGCGTTGACGAAGAAGATGCATCGCTTGCTAAGCCGGCTGAAGCAATCCGTTTCTACGAAGAAACTGGCGTTGACTGCTTGGCGATTGCTGTTGGTACAGCACACGGTATGTACAAAGGCGAACCGAAAATTCATTATGATATCATTCAAAAAGTATCGGATGCTATTCCGGTACCGGTTGTATTGCATGGCGGTTCCGGCGTACCAGACGAAGCAATTCGTTTGTCCATCGCTGCAGGCGTAGGCAAAATCAACGTAAATACAGAGAACCAAGTAGCTTGCACGAACGCGATCCGCGAAGTGCTTGGCGCAAGTGCATCGGTTTACGATCCGCGTAAATACTTGGTACCAGCTCGTTCCGCAATGAAAGCAGTCGTTCAAGAGAAAATCCGGTTGTTCGGCAGCAGCAACCAGGCTTAACTTCCGAAAGCTATAGAATCGAACAGCCGCGTTTAGCGCGAATCAGAAGCAGGCGCTCCCGTCCGTCAAGAAATCTCTTGATAGAAGGAGCGCTTGCTTTGTGGCATATAGGGTTTATGTTTATGTTATGCGCCGGATAGCGGCTGCTCGTTTCGTTGCTCTCTTCCGGATGGGAGGATAATAAGAACTGATGGATAAATTAATGATCCGCGGCGGACGTCCGCTGCGCGGCACCGTGCAAATCAGCGGGGCGAAGAATAGTGCAGTTGCCTTACTACCTGCCGCCATATTGGCAGAATCGACGGTCACGCTTGATAATTTGCCTCACCTTAGCGATGTGGCCGTATACAGTGAAATACTAGAAGAGCTTGGCGGACATGTGCATTGGAGCGGGGACTCCATCGTTATTGATCCTTCTGCTATGCAATCCATTCCGATGCCCAACGGAAAAGTAAAGCTGCTTCGTGCATCGTATTACTTGATGGGTGCGCTGCTTGGCCGATTTGGCGAAGCGACAATCGGTTTGCCGGGCGGCTGTAATTTCGAGCCTCGCCCAATCGATCAACATATTAAAGGCTTTGAAGCGCTGGGTGCGCAAGTAACCAATGACCACGGCTCCGTACGGATTGTGGCGAAGGAACTGCGCGGCGCGAAGATTTACCTCGATGTCGTAAGTGTCGGGGCGACGATTAATATCATGCTTGCGGCCTCCCGGGCCAAAGGCTCAACCATTATCGAAAACGCGGCAAAAGAGCCTGAAATCATAGATGTAGCTACGCTTCTTAGCGCGATGGGTGCCAAGATCAAAGGCGCCGGAACAGAAACGATTCGTATTGAAGGCGTGGAGCGGCTTCATGGCTGCAGACACTCCATCATACCTGACCGAATTCAAGCAGGCACGTACATGATTGCTGCAGCGGCAACGCGCGGCGACGTATTAATTGATAATGTCATTCCGAAGCATATGGAAGCAGTAACGGCTAAGCTGCAAGAGATGGGCGTTCATGTGTATGAAATGGACGAGTCCATTCGTATTGTCGGACAGCCGAAGTATGAAGCAATTGATGTGAAAGCCCTTGTGTACCCCGGCTTTGCCACGGATTTGCAATCCCCCATGACCAGCCTGCTGACACAGACGACAGGAGTAAGCATCCTAAGTGACTATGTCTATAGCAATCGATTCAAGCATGTCCCGGAATTAACGCGAATGGGCGCTAATATTCGGGTAGAAGGCCGTTCGGCGATTGTCGAAGGCGGTGCACTGAATGCGGCGAAAGTGCGTGCAGCGGATTTGCGTGCAGGCGCGGCGCTTGTGGTGGCGGCATTAACGGTGAGTGAAGGCGTTACGGAGATCACCGGTGTGGAATACATTGACCGAGGTTATGACAATTTGGTCGAGAATTTACGGATGCTCGGCGCAGACGTTTGGCGCGAGTAGTAGAATAGGCGGATAGCTGGAAGCTATTCCGCTATAGGAATCGGCCTCTGGAATAGAGTAGGCCGATTCCGGCAATGATGGATGAGGCTTGGAATTATTTTGTGAACGATAGAATAGTATAAGTTTCACTTTATACTAAGCTTATGTTTCTCCGGAGTGAAGCGCGCTGCACCGCCATAAAGACGATGAATGCCGTTTCACCTTGAACTTTGATAAAAGTGGTGATACTATGTCTGAACTTCAGATCGCGGATCTTGAAGTGATGAAGCTCACAGAGCTTTATAAACTGGCCAAACAGCATCAAATACAGGGCTATGGCCAGCTGAAGAAGAGAGAATTGATTTTTGCTATCCTGCGCGCGCAAGCAGAGCAGAGCGGACTCATGTTTATGCAGGGTGTACTCGAGATTTTACCGGAAGGTTTCGGATTTCTACGACCGATTAACTACTTGCCAAGTCCAGAGGACATCTACATCTCAGCCTCGCAAATCCGCAAGTTTGACCTCCGCACAGGCGATTTAGTTTCAGGCAAATGCCGAGCTCCCAAAGAAAACGAACGCTTTTTTGGATTACTTCAAGTAAATGCCGTTAATGGAGAAAGCCCCGAACACGCTGCTGAACGCCTTCATTTTCCAGCCCTTACTCCTCTCTATCCCGAAAAGAAACTAGTTCTCGAAACCGCCCAGCCTAAATTATCTACTCGGATTATGGATTTACTTGCACCGGTCGGCCTTGGCCAACGCGGACTTATCGTAGCACCTCCTAAAGCAGGGAAAACATTGCTGCTTAAAGAAATTGCCAACAGCATTTCCACCAATAATCCGGAAATTGAATTATTTGTACTGCTTATCGATGAGCGTCCGGAGGAAGTAACGGATATGTCTCGTTCGGTAAAAGGTGAGGTCGTTGCTTCAACGTTCGATGAATTGCCGGAAAATCATATTAAAGTAGCGGAATTGGTGCTCGAGCGTGCTTTGCGGCTTGTGGAGCATAAGAAGGATGTCGTTATTTTGCTCGATAGTATCACGCGTCTTGCGCGTGCATATAACTTGGTTGTTCCTGCATCGGGACGTACGCTAAGCGGCGGTATCGACCCGGCGGCATTCCACCGTCCGAAACGGTTTTTCGGTTCGGCGCGTAATGTGGAGGAAGGCGGCAGCTTGACGATTCTGGCAACTGCGCTTATCGAGACGGGCTCGCGTATGGATGATATTATTTATGAAGAATTTAAAGGTACGGGTAATATGGAGCTTCATCTGGACCGCAAGCTTGCGGAACGCCGTATTTTCCCTGCACTCGATATTCGGCGCTCGGGAACTCGCCGCGAAGAGATGCTCTTAACCAAAGAGCAGCTGGATAAAGTATGGGCGATTCGCAAGAACATGAACGATTCCATGGAGTTTGTGGATGGCTTCTTGAAGAAGCTCGCGGATACGAAGGATAACGAGGAGTTCTTGGCCTCGCTCGACACTTCTGCCGTAACGCCACCACCGGCGCCTAGAAACAGACCCGGTACAAGCGGGAGCAGCAGCAGACCGAGCTCAGGCTCGAGCAGCAGTGCAACAAGTGCTTCGAGAAGACCGTCAACACGTACGACACCTGTAACATAGATTGGAAGTCGTTTTGCTCACGCGGCATTTCATCGTACATGCTTGAAGCAAAACTTTTAGGAGGTACACCATGAATCTCGTTTACGCAGACGAACACGGTAATTTGTTCGATCATCCCGATTGGACGGGTCTTGGCCGCAGCGGCGACATGATCGTCGAGCTGATGGAGGATGAACTCATTCCTCTTCCTGAGGGCGCAACGATGGTTGGTTTGCCGCATACGCGGCCGATCGGCATCCATAATGCGTCTGGTGAGATGCGTCCGCTGCCGGGCAACGTGCAGGCGGTTGGCGCACTTTTGCCGCAGGGCTATACTCGTCTTTGCATCCCGGGTTATATGAAGAGTGACAAGACACATAAGCTGCCGCTCTTCGGTTATTCTGCTGTAGTTTGGAAGGAAGACGGCTTCTACGTGACTGCGCAGAAAAGCGACGATCCGGAACGCTGGAATCCACTCAATTGCGACACGACTGAACTGAATGTCGGTGTCGAGCGGCTGCTTGCCAAATATCCGGAGAACCGGCTTTATAAGCACCTGTCGAATTGCGCGCTTGGCTATGAATGCTTAACCGCATCCAATACGTTTCTTCAGCGCTGGGAAGGTGCAGTGCCTGTTTCCTTCTCCTGCAATGCCGGCTGCTATGGCTGCATTTCGGAGCAACCGGACGATAGCGGCTTTGTGGCTCCGCAAACTCGCATGAACTTTAAGCCGACGGTTGAAGAAATCGTTGACGTCATGATGGAGCATCTCATTACACCGGAGTCCATTATCAGCTTCGGACAAGGCTGTGAAGGCGAACCGTCGACACAAGCCAGAATTATTATTGATGCGATGCGCGAAGTCCGCAAACGGACTTCGATGGGCTATATCAATATCAACACCAATGCGGGGCTGACGGATCATATCCGCGGTATCGTGGATGCCGGCCTTAATCTGATGCGTGTCAGTACCATTAGTGCGCTCGATGATCACTATAATGCGTACTACAAGCCGCGCGGCTACAATCTGGCGAATGTCGAGAAATCGCTTCGCTATGCAGCAGATAAGGGTGTTTACACGTCCATCAACTATCTTATTTTCCCTGGCGTTACGGATCGTGAAGAAGAAATCGAAGCGATGCTCGGTTTCGTCAAACGTACGGGCCTCAAGCTCATCCAAATGCGGAATTTGAATATAGATCCGGAAAGCTATCTGGAGCTTATTCCGAAGCCGCAAGGAGAGATCTATGGCATGAAGCAAATGTTGGAAATCTTCGCGGATGAACTGCCTGATGTTGTGGTTGGATCCTACACCCACGTGCCTCCGGCGCCTGTGAAGCAGCCATTATAGAGCTTCCTTGGTAAGCTTTTGGTCGCCCACAAAAGCATTGCTTTCGTTAGATCGTCCATGCTATACTCTTCTTATGTATGCAATACACTCTGGATCCACATGTTGATTCAGGGCAGAAAGAGGTGAACGAGATGAAACAAGGTATTCATCCGACATACCACGTCACGACGGTAACTTGCGCTTGCGGCAATAGCTTCGAGTCTGGTTCGATCAAACAGAACCTGCGCGTAGAGATTTGCTCCAACTGTCACCCATTCTTCACGGGTAAGCAGAAGTTCCTGGATGCCGGCGGTCGCGTCGACAAATTCAAAAAGAAATACGGTATCTAAGCCTTATTGGCCGGGATTTCCGGAAATTAACAGAATACAAGAACCTCCCGCAGCCATCCTAATGGTTAAAGGGAGGTTTTTTTATGTGGAAGAAGCATGTCCTGCTTAGCGCATTAACACTCATAACTGCGATTTCGTTATCTGCATGCGGAGGCAATAAAGACGCCACCAATCATTATAATTCGAACTCCTATGGCCACGATGGTTACTTGGGGCTTTCCAACAGCAACCCGCATCTGCCCAACCGCAACGGTCAGTTTCTGAATTATGATAGCGATGGGGATTTTGCGCAGCGGCAGCTGAAGAAGGTCGATGGAGTTGAAAGAGCCAACATCATGTTTCAAGGACCTGAAATGTACGTAAACGTCAAGGCTAAACCAGGTGTAGACAAAGAGAAGCTGCGGGTAAAAGCACTTGCGGTATTACGGGACAATTTCCCGCGTTATAAGGTACATGTCCGAATGGCAGGGTAGCAGTAGAATAGCCCTCATGACAACCCAGTGACAACTTCCAGCCAATAGGCGGTTGCACTTTGAGATAGAACAAGCTATACTTATTTTTGCCGTGCTAGACGGGGAGGTAGCGGTGCCCTGTAGCTCGCAATCCGCTGTAGCGAGGTTGAATCCCTTTTCTGAGGTTATGCTGATGTGGGGCTGGTGTTCATGAACAGTGTTGACGGTTGGGTCCTCCGCAATGGGCGCTTGTGAACGGGTCAGGTCCGGAAGGAAGCAGCCATAAGCAGGTTAGCTCATGTGCCGGAGGAGTGCTTGACCAGAGCTGGGAGTGGAAGTGCCGTCCATGTCACATCAATCGAAGTTAGGTGCACGGTCCTAACAACAACAAACGACATCTTTATTTGACTCGTTAAGAGCCAATAAGGATGTTTTTTTATTTTCTGGCAGGATTATCAACTTTTGTGGACGAAAGGAATAGAGACGGATTGGATCTACGTAAAGGGGATAACGCATGTACGATATACCTTCTGCTTCTATTGTTCACTTAAGTCTGCAGGCGCTTGAGAATTATTGTGCGCAGTTCGCTGGTACAATGATTGTTGTGTTGGACGAGTTCGCCCGCATGGTCCACGTAAATACGCAGTTCCTGAAAGAAACGGGCTATACGGAATCGGATTTGCTCCATACAGCTTTCCGCAGCGTTGCGGACAGTAAGCTCTTTCGTTCTGAACCTGAACAATCAATAGAAGCGATTGTGAAACATCTGCTTCTTCCTACTCGAGAATCCATTTCGATACATATACGAAAAGCCGGCGGGGTTGTGATGCACGCGACGACCGTGCCCATTATTGCACAAACAGAGCAGGGGATTCGTTGTCTGCTCTTGTTATATAATCAAGAAGTGGGGCAGGGTGCCAGCCTCATTGAGCGTTTCGGGGAAACCATGCTGCAAGACGAGCATATCGGCGTAATCTTGCTCCATCCGGAGACGCTGCAAATTTTCGACATCAGTCCCCTTGCTTGTCAGTTGCTTGGCGTTGCGAAGTCAGCTCTCGTAAATGAACAGCTGTCGTCATTTTTCGCAAGCGCAGAGAAGGAATATGCACTTATTTGTCAGGCGCTGGAGAGTGGGGAACCGGTTCGGAACTATCCGATCACCTGGATCCACGACGAGAAGCGAAGCGATCTGCTCATGGATGTTGGACTGCTTCGCAGCTGTGGGGAAGGTCGAGAAGGTGCCTACATCATATTTAAGGATGTCACGAATTTACGTTCGCTGGAGACGCAAGTGCAGCGTAGCGATCGACTCGCAATGATCGGTCAAATCGCAGCGGGGGCTGCGCACGAGATTCGTAATCCGCTAACAGCGATTCGGGGCTTCCTGCAAATGTTCCGCAAAACGATGATTGAACGTGAAATGAACAAGGAAAAGGAATACACGGACATTATGCTGAACGAGCTGGACCGGATCAATCATCTTGTAGGGGAGTTTCTTTTGCTGAGTAAGCCAAAGGAAGTCATGACAAGCTCCATACAAGTGGGATCGGTGCTGCGCGACATTATGCCTGTCGTAGCAAGTGAGGCGCTGCTTCATAATGTAAATGTGATTTGGGATGAAGAGCTTGAGCTTCCCCGGGTGCTGGCAGACGCCGAGATGCTGAAGCAGGTGTTTCTGAACTTATGCAAGAACGGCATAGAAGCGATGACTGCCGGCGGTACGCTTACCGTAAAGGGCTCCGTTGTAAGGGCAGGAAGGAAGTCGCAGCTGCTTATTGAAATTGAAGATACAGGTCCGGGCATACCCGCTGATCTGATTGATAAAATATTCGATCCGTTCGTGACGACGAAACAGAACGGAACCGGTCTTGGCCTCTCGGTTTGCCAGCGGATTTTGCATGACTTTGGCGGAAGCGTCACAGCGGCGGACAGACAGTCAGGGGCACTTCTGCAGGTCGTGCTCCCTTGTTAAAACCTCGATTTGTACGTTTTCTGTTAAGGGGAAGGAAGAAACGTGCAGGGGAACGGTTTTTTTGGCTGGCGGCATCGTGTATAATAGAAGAACCGGGCGTTATTGCCCCGCGAACGACAGCAGCCGAAAGGAACGGAACGTATGTCACATATCGCCTTATATCGTGCCTGGCGTCCGCAGACGTTCCAGGACATGGTCGGCCAGCAGCATATCATTCAAACTTTGCAGAATGCGATACGCGAAGATCGTGTATCCCATGCCTATTTATTTAACGGTCCCAGAGGAACGGGAAAAACAACCGCGGCTAAAGTCTTGGCCAAAGCCATCAACTGTGAACGTGGACCGACCACCGAACCGTGCAACGTCTGTGATGCGTGCCGGGGAATTACAGCTGGAACGATTATGGATGTTGTGGAGATCGATGCGGCATCCAACCGCGGTATAGACGAAATAAGGGATATTCGGGACAAGGTTCGCTATGCACCTTCTGAAGTGCGCTTCAAAGTGTATATTATCGATGAAGTGCACATGCTGACGACCGAAGCATTCAACGCCCTGCTCAAGACACTTGAAGAGCCGCCGGCTCATGTGATCTTCATCTTGGCAACGACGGAACCTCATAAGCTGCCGGCTACGATTATTTCGCGCTGTCAGCGGTTTGATTTCCGTCAAGTCTCTTTGCCGGAGCAGACAGAACGTCTCCGTCAAATTTGTACGGAAGAAGGCATTCATGCTGAAGATGATGCACTCGCTTATATTGCGAGACTGTCGGATGGCGGGATGCGGGACGCGATCAGTTTACTCGAGCAGGTGTCGGCCTACAGCGGAGAGCGCATTACGTTGAACGATGCCGTGGATGTAACCGGTGGACTAGCTGCTGAGCAGTTCGAACAACTGGCGGATGCAATCAGAGCCCGTGATGCCGGGGCAGTAATGCCGCTGGTAGAAGGGCTGATGCAGGCCGGCAAGAGTGCAGATAAGTGTCTGGAGAATTTAATATACTATTTCAGGGATCTGCTTGTGTTGAAGCTTGCTCCGCAAGGGAAAGCCGCGACAGAGCGGATCGTTGATCAGGCCAAATACCGTGAGGTAGCCGAAGCGTTTAGCGCAGAGCTGTTGTTTCGTATGATAGACGTACTTAACGGCTATCAGCTTGAGATCAAGCATGCTGCACTGCCGCAAACGATATTTGAGATCGCACTTATGAAAATCTGCACCATGCAAGAGGCCGGCGGTGCACAGGCTGTCGCTTCGGCGTCTGTTGGCACAGGAGACTCCGCGGCGGGCGGCGCTTCTTCCGGAGAGGTACAGCGTCTGCAGCAGCGTATCGATGCATTGGAGCGCAAGATTGAACAGCTTGTCGCCAGCGGCGTGCGCGCGGATGCCGGCGCAGCGCCAAGCGGCGATCAAGCGGGAGCGGCGCAGCGCGGTGCGCGAGGTTCTTCGAACTTCGGTGCGAAGGGCGGCGCAGCCGGCGGGGGCACAAGCTCGATAGCCCGCGTTAAGCTGGATCCATTCCTTGCCGCGGCGGAGAGCCAGGCGACAGGGCAGGTACGCATGAGATGGAGCGACATTTTGCAGCGTGTGAAAGGGAATAATATTTCGACACATGCGTGGTTCGTGAATGGCGATCCCGTCTCAGCTGCTGATAATACAATCCTTGTTGCGTTCAAGAACTCCATTCACCGGGAAACGACAGAGAAGCCTGCCAATCGTGAGGTTATCGAACGGGCGCTGCATGAAGCGTTCAATCGGCCGATTCGCCTGGCTACCGTCATGCTGAAAGAATGGCAGACGGCAACCGAGAACGGACCTGCACCCGCAGGCGAGCTGCTCATGCTTCAGCAAGATGAAGCAGGTGCGGCGCCTTCGGAACCGGAGTGGGTCGAAGAGGCTGTTAAGCTGTTTGGCGAAGATCTTGTCGTTATTGAAGACAAGTGATGTCATGCAGGCGCAATGCGATTACGAATCTAACTATAATTGAGGAGTGACTTTCACGATGAACAACATGAACCAGATGATGAAGCAAGTTAAGAAAATGCAAGAGCAAATGCTTAAAGCGCAAGAGGAGCTTGGAACAAAGCTAATCGAAGGTTCTGCAGGCGGCGGTGTCGTTACTGTACAAGTAAACGGCCATAAGAATGTACAAAGCATCATTATCAAACCGGAAGCTGTAGATCCGGATGATATCGAAATGCTGCAAGACCTTGTCCTGACAGCGGTTAACGATGCACTGACTAAAGCAGATGAACTGGCAAACAAAGATATGGGCAAATTTACGGGCGGCATGAAGATCCCGGGCCTATTCTAAATTCTAAGAATTTATTGGTTTCACATGTATAAATGAGCTTAGAATTCTCCGGATTGAAACGCGCTGCGTCACCAAGGCGACAGCCGTTTCACCTTGAAACGTTCCAAACGAGTAGAGGAGCTGCGCCTTGTATTATCCCGAACCGATAGCCAAACTTATTGATGCCTTCAGCCGATTGCCGGGCATCGGTCCGAAGACGGCGGCCAGACTGGCTTTTCACGTGTTGAAAATGAAGGAAGACGACGTTATAGATTTCGCGAAGTCGCTTGTTAGCGTCAAGCGCAACCTGCATTATTGCTCCGTATGCTGCAACATTACCGATACCGATCCTTGCCGGATTTGCCAGGACAAGAGCAGAGACAATTCCGTTATCTGCGTCGTTCAGGAGTCGCGGGATTTGGTTGCGATGGAGCGGACCAAGGAGTTTCAGGGACAATATCATGTCCTCCAGGGGGCGATATCGCCAATGGAGGGAATTGGCCCTGACGAGATTCGCATTGCTGAATTATTGAGACGACTGAGCGACGAACGTGTACAAGAGATGATTCTCGCAACGAATCCCAATATTGAAGGCGAAGCAACGGCGATGTACTTATCGCGGCTCGTCAAACCGTTTGGTATCAAAGTAACGCGTATTGCGCATGGGCTCCCAGTTGGGGGCGATTTGGAATATGCCGATGAGGTTACCTTGTCCAAGGCGCTTGAAGGCCGCAGAGAATTAGGATAATCATAATTGAAGACAAGCCCCGTGAGAGATTCCTCTCGCGGGGCTTTTTGATGAAAATAAGCTTGGTATAAGTTTGATCTTCTACTAAGCTTATTTGTTCCGGAATGAAACGCGCTGCGACCCCAAAAGGAAGGCGATAGTCGATTCATCTTGTTTGAGCCGCTTTTTGTACCAAGGAAAGCTTGTTCTAATTCTCTTTCTCTCTCATACATTTCAACTATATGCCGTGCCAATTGCGAGCTGTAAGCGAAACAAAAATGAGCGGGGAGTGAATGCGATGTGGACGAAGTGGCTGCGTACGAAGAAACAGGCTGCTGCACTTAAGCATAAGAAGAGCGAGCAGGATGAACAGATGGAGCTTTACGCGGAGATTAAAACAGCGAAACAAGAGTGGGATAATGCGTATCGGTATTTCGACAATGCGCTCGGCAAAGATCAAATTGACTACGCCATATTTGCAATAGGTGCGGCGGAGAAGCGTTATGAAATGCTAATAAGAAAAGCGAAGCGGCTGCCGGTAGAATGGTCCAGTTTAAAGGGAGGTGTAAGTGGATGAAAATCATTTGGCTGGTTAGTCTAATTGTATCTTCCTTGCTCTTACTTGTAGTTATGCTGAGGCACCGATTGCCGCTGCAGTGGGTGAGGCGATTTTCTTTACATCTCGTTGCGGCAGCTTTGACCCTGTATGTCCTCAATTATTCGGGACTGATCTCAGGAATGGAAGTGCCGCTGAATCCGATGACGATCGGTACCACCGTATTGCTCGGTATCCCGGGGATTGCATTAATCTTGGGTCTGCAAATGACCTTGTTATAGGTGGATAACATTAGTAAGCCTGAAATGTTAAAGAGCACTTGACCAAGGACTTGCGTATATGTTAAATTAGATCTCGCGTCACACGACGGAACATGAGTTGCAAAAACAAATTAAAAAAAGTGCTTGCAATTAAATGACCGAATGTGATATATTAATCAAGTCGCCGCTGAGACATGGGCGCACAAAACACGAAGTATTTGTTCTTTGAAAACTGAACAATGAGCGACCAGTCAAATGGTCATAAATCGCGAAATTAACGTTTCGCAAAGCTAGTTTTTTGAATGAGCTAACAAGCGAATTCTTAAAAATGGCCAAGCCTTCGGGCTTACCACTTTTATGGAGAGTTTGATCCTGGCTCAGGACGA
>NZ_JBXENW010000011.1:0-230347 GCF_059383835.1 Paenibacillus sp. J22R98 | reverse complement strand
GTAAGACCCCTGAAAGACGATCAGGTTGATAGGTTCGAGGTGGAAGTGCAGCAATGCATGCAGCTGACGAATACTAATCGGTCGAGGGCTTATCCTACGAACATTCGCTCGAATGTTCAACTTCGGACAAGATCAGCTAATGAAGACCTTCGCAAAGATTCGTATCCAGTTTTCAGGGTGTTAGGTTTCCTGAATTATACTGTTCCCTGATAGCTCAGTTGGTAGAGCACTCGACTGTTAATCGAGTTGTCACAGGTTCGAGTCCTGTTCGGGGAGCCATTATGCTCTCATAGCTCAGTCGGCAGAGTGCATCCATGGTAAGGATGAGGTCACCGGTTCGATTCCGGTTGAGAGCTCCAGTGATTTTTTGTAAGATGGCCCGTTGGTCAAGTGGTTAAGACACCTCCCTTTCACGGAGGTAACAGGGGTTCGAGTCCCCTACGGGTCACCATTTTTTCATCTCTACCCCGGAGGCTTAGCTCAGCTGGGAGAGCATCTGCCTTACAAGCAGAGGGTCGGCGGTTCGATCCCGTCAGCCTCCACCAGTATACTGGGGATTAGCCAAGCGGTAAGGCAACGGACTTTGACTCCGTCATCCCTAGGTTCGAATCCTAGATCCCCAGCCATTTTAGTTTGAGTCATTAGCTCAGTTGGTAGAGCACCTGACTTTTAATCAGGGTGTCGTAGGTTCGAATCCTACATGACTCACCATTTTCACCTAATGAGAATGGAATTGTATATGCGCGCGTATGGCGGAATTGGCAGACGCACCAGACTTAGGATCTGGCGGGCGACCGTGGGGGTTCAAGTCCCTCTACGCGCATCACAAACAGAAGGCCCTCGTTGAGGGCCTTTTTGTGTATAACTCTGTAGATAACTATTGCATAAGTGGCGAATCGCTTGGTATGACTGCATTACTTATCCACAGTTTAGCCTGAATGTTGTGACAATTTGCACGATAATAATCGGTTCTTCACAGAGTTGTGGAAGGTGTGGGGATATTATTTCATTCAACAGGCGCTAACACTTGACGAATTAACTGAGAATGATTATCATGATATAGTACCTAATGAGAAATATTATCAAAGCAGGGCATCGTGTTCTGCAAGGAGCTGTAAATAGATGAATTCTTTTATGACATCCAAACTTAATATCGGCTATGAGGAACGCCTTATTGTCGAGAACTTAAATATTATTATTCCTAAAGGCAAGATCACCGCGCTTGTGGGAGCTAATGGCTCCGGTAAATCGACGATATTGAAGACGATGGCTCGTTTGATGTCCCCATCTGCAGGAACGGTGCTATTAGATGGGAAATCGGTACATAAACAATCCACGAAGGAAGTAGCGAAGCAGCTAGCTATCCTGCCACAGAATCCAACGGCTCCGGATGGTTTGACAGTGGCTGAGCTTGTCTCCTACGGGCGTTTCCCTTATCAGAAGGGTTTTGGCTCGCTCAGCAAGGAGGATCGCTCTGTAATCCAGTGGGCGGTTGAGAAGACGGGGATGACGGAATTCGCAGATCGTCCGATCGACCGTTTATCGGGTGGTCAGCGTCAACGTGCATGGATTGCAATGGCACTTGCTCAACAGACAGATATGCTGTTCTTGGATGAACCTACAACATTCCTTGATATGACGCATCAGCTGGAAGTATTGGAGCTGTTGCAGCATTTGAACGAAACGGCTGGCAGAACGATTGTCATGGTTGTTCACGACTTGAATCATGCATCACGGTATGCACATCATATGATCGCCATTAAGAGCGGTAATGTGGTTGGCGAAGGAACGCCGGTTGCTGTCATGAATAAGGATATCCTCCGTGAGGTGTTTAGCATCGAGGCGGATATCATTTTGGATCCTCGCTCAGGCGTGCCGCTTTGCTTACCTTACGCACTCGCTCGTACAGGAGCGCCTGCGGCGATTCAGCAAGAGATACCGATGCCACTGAGTATGTCGGTCTAGAGCTGATAGGGCAGCTTAATACGCACCAATCATCGCCGGCCACAGCAGTGTGGTCGGCGATTGCAAAGGTATCATATTTTTTTTTAGAAAAAGGGTTGCATTTCATATTTCAGCATGATATATTATTACTTGTCGCGCTTGAGAAAAAGCGACTGACACAATGCGGAAGTGGCTCAGCGGTAGAGCATCGCCTTGCCAAGGCGAGGGTCGCGGGTTCGATTCCCGTCTTCCGCTCCATTAGTGCCCTTAGCTCAGCTGGATAGAGCATTTGACTACGAATCAAAAGGTCGGGAGTTCGAATCTCTCAGGGCACGCCATTCTTTAAATGCAGTAGATACATAACGGGATGTAGCTCAGCTTGGTAGAGCACCTGGTTTGGGACCAGGGGGTCGCATGTTCAAATCGTGTCATCCCGACCATCTTCTTCTGCGGGTGTAGTTCAATGGTAGAACTTTAGCCTTCCAAGCTAATAGCGTGGGTTCGATTCCCATCACCCGCTCCATAAAACGACATTCAAGGCCTTGGTACTCCAAGGCTTTTTATTTTTATATAGTTTGACCCTTTTTCTTCCATGCGTGAAAAAGCTTCAACCGACTGTTAATTTGTAGTATGATGGTTAAAGTTAAAAACCGACAATACGGGTTAAATTGGCTTATGTTGACGATTTTACGAGCTGGAATCTGAAAGTAAGTCGTATAAATACACAGGCCAAGTAGAATTCATGCGTTAAATCCGAAGATTTGCTTACGAGTGATTTTGCTCCGTTACACACAAAGACTATGCTTACGAGGTGGTTTTGCATCATGCGAAACCTGGAGGAGGATTAGGGAATGTCGGAACATGCTGGAACGACTGTCACAACCAATCGACCGCAATCAAACAATTTGCTTCGCCGAGACGTTCGGTTCTTGGGGAACATTCTTGGGGATGTACTTGTCCACCAAGGCGGTCACGAGCTGCTGGAGAATGTAGAGAAAATCCGCGAGATGAGTAAAGCGCTGCGTGCGCAATTCCTGCCGGAGCTGTATGATGAATTCACTGCAGTCATTGATGCTTTGAATCCGGAAACGCGTCATCAGGTTATTCGTGCGTTTGCGATTTATTTTCAACTCGTTAATATTGCGGAACAGAATCACCGTATTCGCCGTAAACGCGATTACGAACGTTCTGCTGGGGAAACGGTGCAGCCTGGATCGATCGAAAGCGCTATTCAAGTGCTCAAGGATCAAGGTATTGATGTAGACAATGTTAGAAGCATTATTGAAGATATTTCGCTTGAGCTCGTTATGACGGCACATCCAACCGAAGCTACACGCCGCGCCGTGCTTGATATTCATCAGCGTATTGCAGCGGAAGTAATGGAATTGGACAACCCTACGCTGACTTACCGTGAGCGTGAGAAACTGCGTGAGAAGCTGCTGAATGAAGTGCTGACTTTGTGGCAAACGGATGAGCTTCGCGATCGTAAGCCTACAGTTATAGATGAAGTGCGTAATGGCATGTACTATTTTGACGAGACATTGTTCGAGGTGCTTCCTAGCGTATATGAAGAGCTTGAGCGTTGCTTGGATAAGTACTACCCGGAAGAGCGCTGGCATGTGCCTACGTATCTCCGCTTCGGTTCGTGGATTGGCGGCGACCGTGACGGAAACCCGTCGGTAACGGCTAAAGTAACTTGGGAAACTTTAACGCTGCAGCGCGGACTTGTACTGGAAAAGTATGAGGAGCTGCTGAAGGAAGTTATGAGCCAGCTCAGCTTCAGCACGAATATTATTGAAGTTTCTGCTGAGCTGCTGGAATCGATCAAGAGTGATCGTGAGAAAATCGACACGCGCAGTGTGGATCTATGGCGTAACGATAAAGAACCTTACAGGGTTAAACTCGGCTATATGCTAGAGAAGCTCGCTAATACTTCGAAGGATACGCCTAAGGGCTCAGTCAAGCGTTATAACAGCGCGGATGAGCTAAAAGAGGACTTGTATATCATCGACAGAAGCTTGCGTAATCATTTTGCCGATTATGTTGCGGATACGCATATCCGTAAACTGATTCGCCAAGTCGAGTTGTTTGGATTCCATCTCGCTGCACTGGACGTTCGCCAGCACAGTAAAGAGCATGAGAATGCGATGACTGAAGTGCTTGCCAACATGAACATTGTGGATAATTATGAGTCTCTGACAGAAGACGAGAAGATCGAGCTGCTGCACAAATTGCTGAACGATCCGCGTCCGCTTACTTCGCCGCATTTTGACTATTCCGAGAGCACGCGTGAGTGCTTGGATGTTTACCATACGATTTATCGTGCACAAGCTGAGTTCGGTGTGAACTGTATCTCCAGCTACCTGATCAGTATGACGCAGGGCGCGAGCGATATGCTCGAAGTAATGGTGTTTGCGAAAGAGGTCGGTTTGTTCCGCAAGGAATCAAACGGTCAAGTTCGCTGCACCTTGCAGGCAGTACCTCTATTCGAAACAATCGACGATTTGCATGCGGCACCTGGCATTATGGAGCAGCTGTTTGCACTTCCTATCTACCGTCAGTCTGTTGAAGCGCGCGGGAATCTGCATGAGATCATGCTTGGTTACTCCGACAGCAACAAAGACGGCGGCGTGGTTACGGCGAACTGGGAGCTGCGCGTAGCGCTTAATGCGATTACAAGTGCAGCTAAGAAATTCGACGTGAAGCTGAAGTTCTTCCACGGTCGTGGCGGAGCGCTTGGCCGCGGCGGTATGCCGCTGAACCGCAGTATTCTCGCACAGCCTCCGCATACGGTTGGCGGCGGTATTAAGATTACGGAGCAAGGGGAAGTGTTATCGTCCCGTTACTCCATGAAGGGCATTGCTTACCGCAGCTTGGAGCAAGCGACTTGGGCTCTGGTTACAGCTTCGCGTTTGGCGAAGTATCCGGAGCAAGAAGCAGGAGCAACTGCGGAGTGGGATGAGATTGCACGCGGCATTTCGGAGACTGCGCTAACGAAGTACCAGGATCTGATTTTCCGCGATCCGGATTTCATGACGTTCTTCAAAGAATCGACACCACTTCCTGAGGTTGGCGAGCTGAATATCGGTTCCCGTCCTGCAAAACGTAAAGGAAGCGACCGTTTCGAGGATCTGCGTGCTATTCCGTGGGTATTCGCTTGGACGCAAAGCCGTTACTTGCTGCCTGCTTGGTACGCAGCCGGAACGGCACTGCAAGGGTATGTCGCAGGTGACGAGAAGCGTATGAACACGCTGCGTGTCATGTACGAGAAATTCCCGTTCTTCACCACATTAATTGATAACTTGCAAATGGCGCTTGCGAAAGCCGATCTGCAAATTGCGAAAGAATATGCCGGTATGATTTCAGACACGACGATCCGGGAACGCATTTTCACTCAAATCGAGGAAGAATATGCAATGACGTCCTCGTTCATTCTGCAAATCACAGGCCAAGCAGACATTCTTGATAACGTACCTGTTATCCAAGAGTCGATCCGTCTGCGTAACCCGTACGTAGATCCACTGAGCTACATGCAAGTGCAGCTCTTGAAGGAACTGCGTGAGAAACGTGAGAACGGTGAAGCCGACGATCCGGAACTGCTGCGTGAAGTGCTGCTCACGATCAACGGAATAGCAGCGGGACTTCGTAACACGGGTTGATGTAAACATCATGCCTTCGCCAATTGGAGCATAACTTTCATAAAAGGGGCTGGACGCCCGGACAGTTGTTGTCCGCCCGGGGTCCGGCCCTTTTTCTCGTTGTTATCCGGTCAACTGGCAAGGGGAGGCGGCTGCGCATGAAGCGGGATCCGATGTATTGGCTATCTCTTCTTTGTGTGCTGATAGGGGCTGCAAGCTACGGTTCGACGTCAGCTCTTATTAAGAAAGCGTACGCGGCCGGCTTTACGCAAGGGCAAGTGACCGTTCATCAGATGGGCATAGCGATGGTGATGCTATGGCTGATTGCGCTACTGCGGTGGAAGCGACGGCAGAATCCTCTTCGCGGATCATGGCTGAAGCTTGTAATGATCGGTACATGCGGACCTGCGATGACGACGATTCTATATAATGCGGCATTGCAGCGGTTGGACGCTTCGCTGGCGATAGTATTGCTTTTTCAGTTTACATGGATTACCATCTTGCTAGACAGCATTCAGAAACGGACATGGCCCGGCAGATTACGTTTGCTGGCGATTGTCGTCGTTATGCTTGGCACGGTGCTTGCCGTAGGGCTGCTGGAGAGCGGACTGACTAAGGTGAGTGTCTCCGGAGTCCTGGCGGGATTCTTATCTGCCGTGTCTTATAGCTTGTTTATTTGGTGGACGGGACAGCTTGAGGGGCAGCAGGATACGGTTATACGCTCCGCTGTCATGGTCAGTTCAGGTTTTATACTCATTGCGCTTCTCTATGGCTCTGGGGCCTTCTCAGCAAGTCGAGAAGCAGTGCTGCTTGGTTGGGGATTGCTTCTTGGTACATTGGCCCAAGTTATACCCACCTTGTTGTTTAATATCGGAATTCCCCGCATTGGCAGCAGCTTGTCCGCATTGCTCGGCGCCGTGGAGCTGCCGGTAGTGATAGTGACGGCATGGACAATCCTTGGAGAGCCGCTTAGCGTGTGGCGAGTAGTTGGTATCTTGCTTATTATTGCAGGGATCGGAATAGCCGAATTGCCGACCGTTAAACGGAAGGGGAACTCGGCGCGTTTGGAGGAGAAGCATTGAAATCAGTTGAGGCGAGATTAGCCAAGTTAGCTTTGAAAGGCGACCAACGGGCTTTTGCAGAGCTCGTGGAGCTTTATCAGGACAAGCTTTATCATATGTCATACCGTATGCTGTACAACCGTCAGGAAGCAGAGGATGTTGTACAGGATGTGTTTTTGCGTGTATACAAAAATTTAGAGCGTTACGACGACACGATGAAATTCTCTACTTGGATCTACCGGATCGCCACGAATTTATGTATCGACCGGTTGCGGAAGAGAAAGCCGGTGTACTCCTTAGATGCAGAGTCAGGTGAGCATGAGGGTCTTGATGGGTATGCCATGATCCCTAGCGACAACCGTACGCCGGAGAGCGAGATGCTGCTGTCGGACACGCAGCGAATCATTCATCAAGCCATTGAGACGCTGCCGGCTAAGTATAAATCGGTTATGGTGCTTCGTTACTTAGAAGAGCTGTCCTTGCAGGAAATCGGCGATGTGCTCGATATGCCGGTAACGACGGTGAAAACCCGTGTCCATCGCGGCCGGGAATTCCTGCGCAAGAAGCTGGAGCATAAGCTGTAGGCAGAGGCGGATAGCGAAAAGTTAAATTTTGGACAGGTGCGGATATTTAAAAAAAGTGAAACATCGCCGCCCCGAACACGTAACGTATACTACTGAACTAACGAAGAAAGGAATGGCTGCTATGAATTGCAACGTCGCCGTCATGCTGATGCATGATTATTTGGATGGTGAGCTGCCTCACGATGATTTGGCTGAATTGAAACTTCATATAGATTCCTGTGAATCATGCTGCACAAGGCTTGAGCAACTGGAACGGACGGAAGCGCTAACACATTCGATGATGGACACTCGTGTAACGATTTCGCCGCACCAATCCGCGCAGCTCACCGACCGTATTATGAGCTCGCTGCCGGTGAAACGCCGTAAAATCGGATTTGCCAGCTGGGTTCGCAATCATCCTGCCGTCTCGGTTGCCGCTGTATTTGCCCTTGTGATGTTCTCAAGCTTCCTCGCTATGTGGCAGCAAGATAACGATCTCACTGTACGCGGTGGAGATCTTGCACAAGTCATTATTGAAGGTGATACGGTTACTGTACCGGAAGGTGCTCATATCAAGGGAGACCTTACGGTTGAGAATGGCGAAGCAAACGTACTAGGCGATGTAGATGGCAATGTTACCGTGATTTCAGGTAAACTGTATCAAGCCTCTACCGCACATATATCCGGAGAAGTGAAGCAGATTGACCAGGCGCTGGACTGGTTTTGGTACAAAGTTACGCATTCCATCAGCAGTTTGGCCTATTGATTTATGACTGCCTCCTCTTGCGGGAGGTTTTTTTGTGAAAAAAAAAGGATTTGCATCCCCGGTTCTAGAAAATAATAAAGTTAGAAATCCGATAAAAGAATTAAAATGCCCAGGCATTTGGTCTTTGGGGGTTGGCAGATGAACTATTTCGCAGATTTGACTTGGAAAGAATGGATCAAAGATCTCATTGATATTTCCGTTGTTAGCTATATTATCTATAAATTGATTCTGCTTGTCCGAGGTACAAGAGCCGTTCAGCTGTTAAAAGGGATCATTGTCCTGGTTGCAACTTGGGCCGTCAGCACCTGGTTTAATTTGTATACGCTCAAGTGGCTTATGAATCAAATGTTTACGTTCGGGGTCGTTACGATCCTGATCATTTTTCAGCCTGAGCTTCGCAGGGCGCTGGAACAGCTCGGACGAGGCAGTCTGTTTAGTCGGTCCTCTGTAGTGGAGCGGGACATTAGTGATCGGATTGGCGAGATCATTAAGTCGCTTAATTATATGGCCAAGCGCAAGATCGGCGCATTGATCGTATTTGAGCGCAATACCGGGTTGTCCGATTATATTGAGTCCGGGATCCAAATGGAGTCCCTCGTGAGCTCGGAGCTGCTCATTAATATCTTCATCCCGAACACACCGCTTCATGATGGAGCCGTTATTATTCGAGGCAGTCAAATTATGGCTGCGGGCTGCTATTTGCCGCTGTCGGAGAATCCTTTTATCAGCAAGGAATTAGGGACAAGGCATCGTGCTGCGATCGGCGTCACCGAGGTATGCGATGCTGTGTCTATCGTGGTCTCGGAAGAAACGGGGCAGATTTCACTTGCAGTCGGCGGGATGATTGTTCGCGACATTAAAGAAGAATCGCTGATCTCGAAGCTGTTCGAAGAGCTGAACCCGAACTCCAAAGCGCGCGAGCGTCAAGGTGTGAAGAAACCTTTCTGGAAACGGAAAGGAGGCAATCAGCATGGATAAGTGGCTAAGCCATCCGACGGCGATTAAGATTCTCTCCCTGATGATCGGTATTCTGATGTGGGCCGTTGTACATTTCGATTCGGAAAAAACACCTAATACGGTGGCAAATCTGACGGAAACGCAGGAGATTGATGCGGTTCAGGTAACACCGATTGGGATGGATGATAAGAATTATGCGCTGCGGCTGCTTGATCCCGAAGTTGTCCATTTGACGGTACAGGGCTCGAAGTCGGATTTTCTGATAGCTTCACGTAACAATGACTATCAAGTCACGGTTGATCTCAGTCAAGCCACAGAGGGGCGTAAAGTGCTTCCGGTTAAGGTGAATCTGCCGCGTGGTCTGGAACTCATCGAAGTGCGGCCAAGCAACGTGACGGTCGTATTAGAGCGTATCGTTACGAAAGAATATGAGGTCACGGTTAAGACCGATGGCGTTCCGGGTAAAGGATATAAAATCGGACAGCCGGTCGTGAAACCAAACAACCGCGTACATGTAACGCTGCCGAAGGATCAGATGGATTTGGTCGCATCGGTCGGAGGCACTGTATCGGTTGAGGGCGAAGAAGAGACGGTTAACGATAAGAAAATGAAGCTTGTCGCTTACGATAAGGAAGGCAACGAGCTCACAGACGCGGTCATCAGTCCGAGCGTGGTCGAAGTGGAAATTCCAATTACGAAGCCGTTTAAGAAGCTGCCGTTGCAAATTGGATTTACGGGTAAGATTCCGGATGGGTATGCGATTGCATCCTTTAAGCAGAGTGTGGAGCAGATTACGGTATACGGACCTCAGAACGTGCTGGACAAGTATGATTATTATGATGGCATTACAATTGACTTGTCGAAGCTGACAGAATCAGGTACGATGGAGCTCGATATCCCAAAAATAGAAGGAATTGCCACGGTAGATCCGCTGACAGTCACATTCGATTATTCGATTGTGCCTGCCGAGACGAGAGTGATGTCGCATTTGCCGGTGAAGATGATTGGTCTGTCCGAAGGCTTGAACGCCAAAGTAACGCTGCCTCCAAACGGCATGGTCGATGCTATTGTGAAAGGCGCTTCGAATGTTCTGGCTGCGCTTGAATCCAAGGATGTCCAGCTGATTGCGGACTTAAGCGGACTCGGACCGGGCAGCCACGATGTGCCGCTTGAGGTACATCTGCCGCGGTTCGTCGATCAAGCTCCAAATGCGCCGATTACCATTACGGTGGAAATTACAGACAGTACAGAGACGACTACCGATCCAAACGGCAAGGGAGATACCGGAGGCGATCCGGCGACGACTCCTGATTCCGAGGCTGTAAATGGCGGGGAAGACGCGATAACCGGAGATGAACCAGCCGGTGAGGCTAAAGGTAATAGTGAAGGCACGGCAAACTCGAGTCCAAACTCGAACACAGGAGCATCGGTGCCGTAGAGTGCCCGATTGTTGCTTGATGCATATTTTAGATTAGATAAAGGGGATTTTGGAACAATGGGAAAATATTTTGGAACAGACGGTGTACGCGGTGTCGCAAACCGCGAGCTCACGCCTGAGCTTGCTTATAAAATCGGTCGCTGCGGCGGCTACGTACTTGCTGGCAAGGCTGAGAAGCCGAAGGTTGTTATCGGGCTGGATACTCGTATTTCCGGTCCAATGCTGGAGGCATCGCTTATTGCGGGTCTGCTGTCCATTGGGGCAAGTGTTGTACGTATCGGCGTTGTATCGACGCCAGCGGTTGCTTACTTAACACGTGTGCTTGGTGCGGATGCGGGTGTCATGATTTCCGCCTCGCATAATCCGGTAGAAGATAACGGCATTAAATTCTTTGGCGGAGACGGCTACAAGCTCTCCGATGATACAGAGCTTGAGATCGAGCGCTTAATGGATGCAGAAGTAGATGAATTGCCGCGTCCTGAAGGTGGCGATATCGGTACAGTAACCGTAGATGAAACAGCAAAACGCCAATTTATCGACTTCTTGAAAACGACGGTTACGCATTCGTTCACAGGGTTAAAGATTGTGCTCGACTGTGCGAACGGTTCCGCGCATTCCATTGCGCCAACTGTGTTCCGTGAGCTTGGTGCAGAGATCATTACGGTCGGCGCTGAGCCGAATGGCCTGAACATCAATGATGGCGTAGGTTCGACGCATCCGGAGCATCTGCGTGAACAAGTGCTGAAGCATGGCGCGGATTTCGGTCTTTCCTTCGACGGCGACGCGGATCGTTTGATCGCAATTGATGAGAATGGCGAAGAAGTCGATGGCGACTATATTCTGTGCATTTGCGGCGACGCGATGAAGCGGGCTGGCAAGCTGAAGAACGATACTGTTGTAACGACAGTTATGAGCAATATCGGCTTCTTCAAGGCTGCCGGCAAAATCGGTTTGAACACGGCACAAACGGCGGTCGGTGACCGTTACGTGATGGAAGAGATGCGCCGCGGCGGATATAACTTGGGCGGCGAGCAATCCGGCCATGTTATTTTCCTCGATTACAATACGACGGGTGACGGTATTCTGACTGCCTTGCAGTTGACGGATACGCTCGTTGGTTCCGGCAAGAAGCTAAGCGAACAGAAAACATTGATGCGCAAATATCCGCAAGTGCTGATTAATGTGCGCGTTGCCGATAAAAGCACGTATAAGGACAATCCGGCGATTGCTGCGGTTATCGCTGAAGTGGAGCAGGAGCTTGGCGACAACGGTCGTGTACTCGTGCGCCCATCGGGCACAGAGTCGCTTATCCGCGTCATGGCAGAAGGCCCGGATAAAGAGCAAGTCGAGGCTTATGTAGCTCGTATCGTGGACACGGTGCGCGCAGAGCTTGGTGCAGAGTAGTAAATTGCGGCATTATCGTTCATAACTTTATGTGATCGGGCAACCCTAGACATACGCAGTTACTGCGAGCGTCTAGGGTTGCTTTTGCAATGAAAAGGATCGTGGCGGAGTAAGATAAGCATTTGGAAATTATGTGCGGTTTGTAAACGGTTACCACAATTATTTGTTGCACCGTAGCATAAAAATGAATATAGTAGGAGAAGTATCATTCAGGAAGCGAAAGTGAGGATAGAGGTTGTAAGCAAGTCAAAGCGCCAGAGCTTGCAAGGGTTTGTACAGTTGCTGCACGGTCCATACGGAAATGGCCATGCGGGTAATCGGGTGTATAAAGCGGCAAGCTGACGAGGTGGAGGTGTTCGGAATGTTCGGCGGGGACCTCCCGGTATTGCATTTAACCGTAAGCCGATACTCAAATAGACCGGGCGACCGGGCTGACAAAGGGTCGGTAAAATGCTCCATAGGATTTAAAAAAGCACCTGCGGCAACGGAGGCCGGAGTGTGTCGATTTGAGATTGTAGATGTTCAAGTCACGGGTAGTGGCAGCAAACCATAGAGGGGCTGTCTCTATTGCGTTGTGTTCGGACTCATTTCTTGTTATTTTTCAAAACGCACGGAAGGTGCGCTTTCTTTCTTATTGCCTTTTTTGATATTTCGAACCTTAGCAGGGACGATGCCGGCGAACGGAGACGGCTTTGTGCCGACCGATTCATTTTTTCATGGCAACCGTTGAAGCGGGGTAAACTACCCAATACGGAGGTCTATTCATATGTGTGGAATTGTAGGATATATTGGTAAACGGGATTCGCAGGATATTTTGATCGAGGGTTTGAAGAAGCTGGAATACCGCGGTTATGACTCGGCGGGTATTGCTGTTTTCACGAAGAATGGTCTTGAAGTGCGCAAGTCGATCGGTCGTCTTGCAAACCTCGAGCAGAAGTTAGACGGACAGCCGCTTGAAGGCTCCGTTGGTATCGGTCATACGCGTTGGGCTACACATGGTAAACCATCAGATGCTAACTCCCATCCGCATACTGACAACACGCATAAGTTCTCTGTCGTGCATAACGGCATCATCGAGAATTATCTGGATTTGAAGGATGAGCTGATTGCAAAAGGCTGCAAGTTCGTTTCTGAAACAGATACAGAGGTTATTTCCCACCTTGTTGCCGATGAGTACGATGGCGATATCGTGAAGGCTGTACAACGTGCGGTTAAACGGATGCGCGGTGCTTATGCGCTTGGCGTATTGACGGAGTATGAACCTGAACGTTTGGTTGCCGTACGTTTCGCTAGCCCGCTCGTTATCGGCGTTGGCGAAGGCGAGAACTTCATTGGATCGGATATACCGGCTATTCTGGAGCATACGCGCAATGTGTATATTCTGAATGACGGCGAAATGGCGATTTTGACGAAAAACGGTGTCGAATTGATGACGACTGAAGGCGAATTTATTTCCAAGGAAATATTCCATGTCGATTGGGACTTGGTAACGGCGGAGAAAGCCGGATTCGATCACTTCATGCTGAAAGAAATTTATGAGCAGCCAAAAGCATACCGAGACACGATGATGGGCCGTATCTCGGATGACGGACGTTCCGTTGAGTTGAACGAAATCAGCATGACTGCGGATGAAATTCGTGCGATCCGTAAGATCCATATCGTAGCTTGCGGTACGGCGATGCATGCCGGGTTGGTTGGTAAAACGGTTCTTGAGAGCCTGGCTCGCATTCCGGTTGAAACGGATGTAGCGTCGGAGTATCGTTACCGTTCCCCAATTATTACGCCTGACACGCTTGTAATCGTAGTTAGCCAATCCGGTGAGACAGCTGATACGCTGGCTGCACTGCGTGAAGCTAAGCGCTGCGGCGCACGTGTGCTGGCGATTACGAATGTCGTTGGCAGCTCGGTTTCCCGTGAAGCGAATGATGTCATAATCACGCAAGCAGGACCTGAGATTGCAGTTGCTTCGACGAAAGCATACACATCCCAATTGATCGCCTTCTACCTGCTTGGTTTGTTCTTGGCGGATACGCTAGGAACGAAAGACAAAGAATGGATTGCTGACGTTGTGACAGCGATGCATCAATTGCCTGAGCAAGTGGAAAGCATTCTTGATAAAGCTAACGTGCTTAAGCAAGTCGCTGAATCTCTGGCGAAGCATAACAACCTGTTCTTCATCGGCCGCGGCGTTGACTTTGCAGTGGCACAAGAAGGCTCGCTGAAGCTGAAAGAAATCTCTTACATTCACTCCGAGGCTTATGCTGCGGGTGAGTTGAAGCACGGTACGCTTGCTCTGATCGAAGAAGGCATTCCGGTGATTTCGTTGATCACGCAAGAGGATCTGTACGAGAAAACACTTAGCAACATTAAAGAAGTAAAAGCTCGCGGCGCTCACGTACTTGGCATAGTAAACGAAGGCTTCGAGGAAGAAGTTGCGAAATCGGTTGACGAGCTCTTCGCGATTCCGAAGACGCTGCCGCTTCTATCGCCGGCATTGTCGGTCGTTCCACTGCAGCTGATCGCTTACTATGCGTCGCTGGCACGTGGTAATGATGTGGATAAACCGCGTAACCTTGCGAAGTCGGTTACGGTTGAGTAGGGTATAAAAGTAGTAAAAATAATTGAATGCGTTAAATATTGTGTGTAACTGATAAAAGAAGTTTGTAACTGCATAATAAATTGTGTAACTGTTACTAAGTTTACAGGGGAAGTACTACACACGTAAGAAAGGGCCGAGGGAAATCATCCTCGGTCCTTTTCGTAATATTAAAAGATAAAATTCCTAATTAGTAAAACAATCAATGCCCGCAGCTTAGCGCATCGAGTTCGTTTATTCGATCGATACTCCGCTTTACTTTTAAAATAGATACTTTAAGTTCCTTCCATCTTGACTATGCATTCTAACGAGAATTCGTTCAAATACTAGGGTACGCTAGTTCAAAAAGCAGTCTAAAACCTTTCATTAGTAGCAAGCTAGAATTAATTGCTCTAATGGGAGGTTATTATATGATACTAAACGAGCTTTGGCATCTTTATGAAGCGGATAAACGAATCCAGGGGTTTAGCTCGAATACATTGAAAGCCTATACCTTGCAATTCAAGATGCTGGCTACGAAACTAGGAGGAGAAATAAATGTTGCTGAGATAACATTAAATCTCCTGAAGGAATACTTGGCAAAGCAGACCGGTCGATTGAAACCAAGCAGCTTAGGACATCGTATCCGTTTCGTACGTTCCCTTTACCGTTTTGCATATGAAGAAACGTATGTCATACATTTGCATGCCAACTCCTTGATAACGGAGCTCCTTTAGATTTTATTCAAGGTATGTTGGGGCATGAAAAAGCATCGACCACACAACTATATGCTCAGTTGCGTGGTGAACGCCTACGAGAACTTTATCGCCGATTTTTTTAGTAAGCTATATACTGTTGAGGGACGGTTGCTACTGTTCCTTAACTAACTCATAAGACAAGTCCATGATCATAAGTAGGACTATTCCCGCTTTGCCCTGGAGCCGACTCGAGTCGGCTCCTTTTTGCTTCATTGAAGTAACGGCAGGATTGCGCAATGTTTTCGCGAATATTTCAAGATGAATTTGCTAAAGTCGATATACTAAAGAACTTGGAGAAAAATCTCATGAAATATTTTCTTTTTCCATATTTAAAGTACAAAGAAGTAAATGTATATATTGATGGTCAGAATCAATTGTATTTAGTGTCAACAGGTAAATCTAAAAAGTATGGTGTAGCGGAAATAGATTATATCAATAAATTAGAATCCGGATTCACGGATAATGACCTTAAAGAAAAGTTAATGGATTCATTTCTAAGTATTTTCCATTGAATCTATGGATACAAAGGCAAATGAAGTACGACTATGCTGGTTGAAGTCATTGGGCTAACGGGATACGATAGTTGAATACTCACGTATGAGGAAGCTGCCGGTTATCGGCAGCTTCATTACGTTAACGGGCAGGATTGTTCAATAACTTCGCGAATACTTAAAAATTGATCATTTTCGCGAAGTTCGTAAATACACTGTTAGCCGAAACTTCCTAGGTCAAGAACATATGGGTAAACCCTCAAAGCCAGAAGCATCTAAGGACAAGTTCGGATAAGGGCATATGAAGGTCAAGGTCGGATATGGGCATATAAAGGTCAAGAATGGATAAGGGCATAAGAAAATCAAGACATATTCAATGGGTAACTCTAAGAAGAGGAAGCATCGGCTAACACACCGTAATCACGCTTCGGGCTACGCCCTCGAAGTTGAGAAGCCAGGTAGTAGATTCAGCCGGACACATCCGACTCCGTCGGACGTCGAGAATTCAAGAACGTTAGCCGAAAGAAGTTCTTACATGTTTAGGAGGAGTCTATATGATATTAGAAAAAGTTATAAATAGAATTGTAATACAAAGTGAATATAAGGATTTTGTTGATAAGTATATAGATAATATACTTATCGAATTTAAAGGTAAGATTCATAGCATTTATATGTGTGGCTCGATTCCAAAAGGAACTGCTAAACCTTTTAAGTCAGATGCAGACTTTACTATTGTATGTGTAAATCCCAAAGATATTGATTACGAAAGATTGTCAAAGATTAAAGACAATCTTTTGGAAGAATATCCAGTAGTAACTAAGATTGATACGATAATTTGCTCGATTGACGATGTATTAAATAAACCGAATGAGTGGGGTTTTTGGATTAAGATAATTTGTGTTTGCATATATGGTCATGACGTTGGTGAAAGAGTGCCACCGATAATTACTTCTCCAGAGTTCATTTTAGACTTAAATACAGAGACCAAGGAGGAAGTAGATCGCATACATAGTTTACTTTCTAATGCTAGTGATATCACAATGATAACTAGATATATTAAAGGTTATTCTAAGAGATTAATTCGTGCATTATACTCTTTGGTTTTAGAAGATACAGGTGTATGGCAAGATGACATTATTAAGATGAAAAATGACATATTAGACTATTGTGAGATTGACTCCGCTTTAGTTGATTATCTGTATGCTTGTTACTTGGATAGTCATGTACCTGTTGAAGAGTTTCTTGGAATTGCAGATGAAGTATATAGCTATTTTGAGAACGCCTTAAATACAATGGCTGCTTCCAGAACTTCCTTCGGCTAACACCATATTGACGCTCGGGGTCACTCTGAGAAGTGAGTGACCACATCCAGCCCCCCTAAGCCCGTCGGGACGTCACTGCATTAGGTGTTCGGCAGACTTTGGATGAGTTATTATTTAAACAGTTCTTCACCTGATAATCGACGATATATTAACATGAATTTCAATAGGAGGATAAAAGATGAAAGATGAAGTGTATTTATTTAATCAAGCAAGATGGGAGTCGTTGGCAAAATCAGATGCTCTATTCTCACGTCCTTATCTTGATCTTAATAAAGAGTCTGCTCGTGATTATTTAGGTCTTGATCGAATGGGTATCTTGGATGACCTGACAGGAAAGAACGTTTTATGTTTGGCAAGCGGAGGTGGACAGCAGTCTGCGGCTTTCGCTTTGCTGGGAGCTAATGTCTCAGTTCTGGACATTTCACATACTCAATTAGAACGAGATAAAGCGGCTGCTGAGCATTATGGAGTAGATGTTAATGTATTTCAAGGTGATATGCGCGATTTATCTTGCTTTGCAGATCATTCATTTGATGGAGTGTGGCATCCATACTCACTTACATTTGTTCCAGATTCACGAGTTGTTTTTCATGAGGTATCTCGAGTAACTAAAATCGGCGGATTCTATTATCTAATGTGTGCTAACCCGTTCTTCTCTGGACTCTCACTTGAGGACTGGAATGGTAGTGGTTATGTAGTAAGAAATCCGTATAAGGATGAAACGCTCACATCATATCCAGATCAAGATTGGGTGTATGATCGTTCTAAATCTCCAGATAAAATTCAAGAGCCAAGAGAATACACGCAAACGTTGAGTAGGATTATGAACGGCTTAATAAAGGAACAATTTGTACTTGCATATTTTTCTGAGATAAAAAGTAATTATCCTGGGGACTTGCCTGGGAGTTGGGGACATTTAACTGATGTAGCGCCACCTTGGATTGAATTT
This sequence comes from Paenibacillus sp. J22R98, assembly GCF_059383835.1. Taxonomy (NCBI): domain Bacteria; kingdom Bacillati; phylum Bacillota; class Bacilli; order Caryophanales; family Paenibacillaceae; genus Paenibacillus; species Paenibacillus sp. J22R98. Next base: position 212,481 of record NZ_JBXENW010000011.1, on the reverse strand, counting down.
ATTTGGTACCATCATCCTAAACTTTTCCACAGTATGCGCAATTAAACTGGAGTGCGGGGCAATCATTTAGCGGTGTTAATATTTCTTGTTCCTACTGCCAAGGACAAGGCATTACGAGTTTCGATGTACAGGTTTCTACAGACGGCAATACAGGGTGGACGACAGTAGCTTCCGCAAGCGGTCTAAGTTATTCCACTAATAATACAACGATCGAAATGAAAGGTGTTAACTTTACCACTGTCTCTAATATGAAAGGTATTCGTTTGAAAATAAATAGTACCAACTTATCTTGGAACCATTACAACATAAATGAATTTATTGTAAATTAATTCTGTCTTACAGGCAATTTTCATAACAAAATTAAAGCCAGCTACTAATAAGAAGTAGTTGGCTACGGCTGCCTTTGTATGTGAAGAAAGTGAGTATAAACAATGACTTCGAGAACAATACATTATTGTAATGAAGTCGCTGCAAATTGTTCTCAATAAATCACTTGGAACAATACTTTATTGTAATTTGAACACAAGCAGGTGCATGAAAAACTCGGTAATATCAAAGAGGTTCAAAACAACACTTTATTGTAATGAATCACATCATCATGAATGAAAGGCCTGGGAGAGCATTCCCGGGCCTTTTTTGTAATTTAGAAGACGATAATCCTATGTTTTTATTTTGTCATTCCATACAATTAAATCCGGTCGTATATAATCCCTTTCCGTTCATCAGATCGTTCTTTTTCCTGCATGATCGATATACACCTTCACGTTTACATCTTTTAAGGAGGATTCATTGATCTTAATCGTTTTCCAGTTCTTTACCCTGCCTCTAAAGAGGTGGTGCCTGAAATTGTACAGATCGATTCCCTTCTTAATATTGCTCTCGTATGTATTCCTTATCTCGCGTGCAATGCTTTCAGTAACTTCGTTGACGACGGACGACTCTTCCCCTTCGTCGCTCATCCATTCGACGATATTTCCATGGGTAGTCACATCAATCGTAAAGAAAACCTGTTCACCTTTTCGGGTGAACGAAATTTTCGATTTCGCCTTCTCCATAGATACGATACCTTTAGAGACCTGTACAGGGGTGCGGATCATATCGGATTCAAACCACCGCAGCCCCATCATTCCTTTTTCTGAAATATAGCCCTGGGGCTTGGTTTCGTCCATAACGAAAATCCCATCTATTTTAAGATGCGGGTCACGTTTGTTTTGATCATTGGACCACTTCTCCGTATCCAGCGCGAGCGCAGGAATTGTAGTTGTATAACCGGGATCAAGCATGCCGAGTACTAATTCTTGAAAGGTTAGCAGCGGATAGATCGAACGTTGGCTATGGCTGTCTCGCGGCGATTGCATGGAGGTGGTTAATGGACTTAACGCAAAAAAGGACTGTGCCTTTAACACTTGATCCATGGGTTCCTTTGTTCCATATACCCATGATGAGTATCGAAACTCCCGGTATCTTTTGTAGGAATCAAGTCCATTTGATCCCATATGGCTGAGCATGCGTTCCGAAATCAGAACCGATCTTACGTGGCTCCATTCAAGCTTACGCTGAGCGGTACTATACAAATCGCCCACGGCCTCGCTTGGTGTTTTGCCAACCCCTCGCCCCACCCATATTTGAGGTTGATTGCCCGAACTGCCCTGTTCGGCATTGTTAGAGGATAGGCTTATGATCTGTACGTATGCGATCGTCCTCCCCTTGTCGTAATCGTATCCGATGGCGGTCACATATAGGACTTCTTCGATGTTTTTGTAATCCCAGCATCCGGTCAGCAGTAAAGTTACGGTTAGGAGTAAAGCTACCAATTTAGCTACCAGTTTGATGCTCAAGGATAATGCTCCTTTACTTGGTTTTATCTTTGGGATGGAGTGCCTTGAAGCGTTCCCTCTTCATATGAAAAGGTAAATTGATGATGGAAAGGATAATTGGTTTGACTTTCATCTGACTAATAGGTGCCAGATAAGGTACACCGAATGACTTCAATGTGGCCATATACGCGATCACGGAAAGAGATGCAATAAAAAATCCGAACAACCCCAAAATGCAGGATACCAATAGTACGTATATGCGGATGAGCGTGACTGTTCCGCTTAAGGATTGGTTCACGAGCGTAAATGTAGCGACGACGGCAGATGCCGTGACCATTAACATCGAAGGCGATGCCAATCCCGAGCGAATGGCGGCATCTCCGATAATAAGTCCGCCAACGACCGCTACCGTTTGACCTACCGCCGTCGGCAGCCTGATTCCCGCTTCCCGAAACATTTCAAACAGGGCAAGAATAATGAACGTTTCGATCGGCGCAGGATAGGGGATTCCCGTTCGGGCGGTAACGAGCGTAGACAGGAGCGGAAATGGCAGTTGGTCGATATTGTACGCGAATAAACTCACCCAGAATCCCGGCAAAAACATAGCAACCAGGAGACCCACAAATCTCAGCATGCGCTGGAAAATCGTATAGTAAAACGGAAAATGGATATCTTCCGGCGATTTGATGAGCTCCAAAAAATTGATCGGTCCGATGATGGCCATCGGAGATCCGTCTATGAGGATGACGAAGCGCCCCGTCATAAGGGCTTGAACCGCAAAATCAGGTCGTCCGATATAATCCACAAGCGGGAAAATGGAGTTCGGCGAATCGCTCAAATATTCCTCCAGCTGAGCTGCGCCTAATAGGACATCAATGTCTATTTTGGCAAGTCGTGCTCTGAGTTCCTTCAGAATCGCCTCATCGGTGATGTCTCTACAATAAAGCAGCGCTACAGTCGAGTTTCCGCGCCTTCCGATTTTCACTTGCTCGTAGTTCAGCGACGTTGTTTTCATCCGTTTACGGATGAGCGCCACGTTTGTCTGTACTTCCTCCGTAAAGCCGTCCCTTGGTCCTTTAATGGAGACCTCGCTTGTTGACTCTTCTACGCTTCGGCTTCGCGGCTCAGGAAGTTCATATTTAAGCTGACCAGGGAACATCACGACCGCCCCTGCGAATATTTCCTCCGTTATGGTTTGCTCTATCGGCTTCCACTCGTTATTTTGAATCATTTGTTTCCAATTCGGGATAACGATGGTTTTAAGACGATCCATATTCACTAAACTCTCACAATATAATAATGAGATCTCGCCTATGTGCTCCAGTTTGACATCATGCGCTTCTTGAACTAAGGCTTCTACCTCTTTGTTCATGAAAGTACCTTCTTTCTCAAACGAATGGCCCAAGCGTATCCAATAATGGCCACTATAAGCCAGGCTGAATAAGGAATATAATACTCGCTTAATACGGTTAAATAACTTAATTCACCCCATGGTAATGCTAAGGCAATCATGAGGAGCACCCCCATAAGAAGCACCGGTACTTTAGATTTCGGTTTAACGATGTCACCGATCAGGAATAACATGACCGACGTATTGACTACGGTAAATGTCATCCAAATAAACACGGAAATGAAGTCCATCTTCTCGATATACTCTGTAATTTGAATTAATCGAACTTCGCTATAGATGGGGAAGGCCAGTCTTGCTGCTTCCACAGGTCCAAATGTAGCTAGCAGCACTGCCGTTATGATGGTGGCGAGTATGCCCAGCGTTACGCATGCCCATATAAATTTCCGCTTTTTTACAGTACCGTCGGTATGATGGGACAGAAATAACAGAAACGCAATATTGCCCTCTCCACGCCACGTATCCCACATGGATTCCAGCAATGAAGGAATGGGCGTTGTACCAACCGGCCGAAGAAAGCTGTAGTGAACATACTTCATAGCTAATAGATCTTGAAAAAAAACAGCGCAGAGCGCCGGGAAAAATACGACAGCTGCAACGATGCCGATGGGCTCAATTCCTTTAACGCCCATATACATGGCAAGTCCGACTAAAGCCACGATGACGATGATTTTAGGCGTGAAGGGAAGCAGTACAATCTTGGCCCATGATACAATGTCACGGCATTCAATGTACGCGTTGGTTGCTAAGTAAAGTAAGGACAACGCTTTGAAAATAGCCGTAACGAAGCCTCCGACTTGGCGTTTCGATTCAACTAATAGCGATGTATTCGCATCAGACGCGGCATATACGATGCATGCAAAGGCGATAAAGGGTACGAGCGATAATGCAACAGCTATCCATGCGTCCCGCCCGCCCGCGGCCAAAACGGCGTTCACGGATGTGGTTTGCAAAAAAGAAGCGACAGCGAAAGAAATTAAAATATAAGTTTGTGCTGCATTGATCTTCGTCACTTTTTTCCACCTCCATTAGTTAGAATGCGCCAAATGTGGTGAATTATGAAATCCGCATGGGATGAAGGGAAAAAAAGGCCGCCCGCATCCACTAGGATACGGGCGACCGGAAGTAACTATAGAACATAATTAATGACGGATCAGAAACCTATTAAAGTAATATTCTGAAGATCGCCTCTAGCTATAGCTTTATTCCTGTGCCTTATTTCTTAACCACAGGCACCCAAAATTCGCCGTAGAAAGTGCCGTCGCCGTTATCTTTGCGATAAGTCGCATTCGGACCGCCGATGTAAGCATAATCCGTGATTTGGGCCAAAACTTCGCCAAAAGCACGATAAGTCAGCTGATCAAACAAAGTCTCCTTGTCGCCATTTCCTGCGAGTACGATATACTCGCTCTCTGGAAACTCGATGATGCGCGTTGCGTCAGTCACTGATTTGCCGGCTTCTACCGCGAAATAATTCCACGGCTTGCCTTGATAAACCTCATTGACTGACCACTCGCGGTCGTTTTTTGCAGCGTCCTTGAGCTTATTAAAACGCCCGTCGGCCTTAAGTTTGCCCCAAAACTCAGCTTTTTCTTGTTGCAAAGCCGGCATGTCTTGAAAATTCGATTGGATTGAGAAACCATAAGCGGTCAATGTGAATGATTTTTTGTGTTCAAGTGTGTACTCTGCCATGTTCGTGCTCCTTTTTCGAGAGATTAGCCTTCGACTTTTTTAACACGAAGCCACATTTCGCCGTAAAATTCACCGTTTTCATCTGCTTTGACGAATGTTGCGTTACCGGGACCAACGTATTTGTATGCTGTGATTTCTTCCAGCAAGCCGCCGAAAACTTTACCCGTGATTTCGTCAGCAAGGCGGTCTTTGTCAGCGCCTGTGCCAGGCACGACGAGGTAGTCGCCTGCGAGGAAGTCGAGGACAACCGCGCCATCCACGTCGAACTCGCCCATCACGCCGAATCCGCGCCAAGCCTTGCGGTCGATGGCGTAGTTGATTTGATATTCTTGCCCGTCAGCGAGCGCGAGCAGTTCAGCAAGCTTGCCGTTTTCCGTGATTTCAGCTTTTTTCGCTGCGGTTTTTGCTGCATTACCTGCCCAGTCGTTGTAGTCTTCAAGCGTAACACCGAAAGCGGTCATTTTGTAGTTTTCTGAGATTGTTCTGATGGAGTAGTTAGACATATTATTCTCTCCTCTGTGGGATTATTGATTACAAGACTGATTCTATTGGCCGAATGTATCAAAAAATGATACTCTTTATTTTGCTACATTTTTGATACAATAAAATCATGAAAAAAACAGAACGAGTGAACCTGATCATGCGCTACATCAATAACCGAGCGCATTTTACAATTGCCGAAATTCAGCGGGAGTTTAAGATTTCCCGCGCGACGGCGATCCGCGACATTAACGAGATTCAGGCGATGGGATTTCCGCTGACGACAGAGCTTGGGCGCGGTGGCGGTTACAATGTGCTGCAGAATCAGTATCTGCCCGCCGCTCGCTTCACGACGGAGGAACTGAAAGCGATTTTTATCAGCTTTATCGCCTCGAAAAATTCGCAGCTGCCTTATCTGCAAAACCGCCGCTCCATCACTGAAAAACTCATCGGCATTGCATCGCAAACCCAACAAGACGAGCTGATTGAGTTAAATAACATTTTGCTTTTTGAAAATACGAACCCTGCCAATCCGAGCCTTTTGGAGCTCGACGATGCGGCGCCTGCGGAGCTGAACCAGCTGATTTCGCTTGCCGTGCGGGATAAGCACTTGCGCGTGACTTATGAGCTGAGTCCGGGCTGGCCGCAGTTGCTGGACGTTTTTTTGCTGCATATATTCAACTCGAACGCTCGGTGGTTGGTCGAGGTCTATGATCTGGATACGGAGGAGTTTCGCTATTTGCCTGTTGAAATGCTTAGGGATTCGGCCATTTCGGAGCGGGAAATGAAGTGGTCGGAGCAACAAATTTTAAACAAAAAGCTGCTTCGTGCACGTGAGGCCAATCTTGTTGTAAAGCTTGATATGACTGGGATTCAGCGCTTTAAGCGGATGCACCCGCCGGGAATAATATTGTCCCTTACCGGGATGTTTCAGTCGAGCGGGATTTTCAATGTTCAGCTGGATGTGACGGATGATGAGACGCTGGTGTATTATGCGGATTGGCTTTTGTTTTTGGGGAAAGGGGTCGAGTTTGTACGGATTCCTAATGAACTGCGTGTGATTTTGGAAGAGCGTTTAGCGCATTTGAGATTCTAGCTGATTGCCTGTGCCCGAAACGTGTGGATCGAGGATGATTTAGGAGAAGAAACCAAGGTGGAAGCCCTAAAGTTGTTTCAGACTATCTTGGCGGAGGAAGCTGCTAGGTAGACCGTAATACTCATCTTTTAAACAAAGAAGAACCTCCAGGACGCTGTCCCGGAGGTTCTTCTTTTTTGTTTTATAGCTACGTGCTTTATTCGACCGGTACCAAGCTGTCCAAAATCTCCTTCAGACTCAGCTCGCAGGCCGCCATGGACGTGTCCGCGACGCCATAATACATTTTGACGACATCGCCCTCCACGAGCGCTCCGCAGGAGAAGACAACATCTCCGAAGAAGCCATTTCGTTCATAGTCGGCTTCCGGCTCCAGAATCGGTTTGCCTGAGCGGGCAATCACTTTCGACGGGTCGTTCAAATCAAGAAGTACGGCCCCCATGCAGTAGCGATGCTCGAGCGTCGCGCCGTGATACAGCTCCAGCCAGCCGCGTTCGGTTCTAAACGGTACGCAGCCGCCGCCAATGCGGCCACTGTCCCACATGCCCTGGCGAAGACCGATCAGATGCTTGTGATTGCCCCAGTACAGCAGGTTGTCCGACTCGGCGATCCACATTTCCGGATTACCGGTGCTCTTGGTTGTCGGACGGTGAAGCGCGTAATATTTGCCGTTCACCTTCTCGGGGAAAATGAGCACATCCTTGTTATCCGGTCCGAAAATCATGCCGTGGTAAGTGACGTTCACAAAGTCGGTTGTCGATACCATCGACTCGCCGACGCCGACCGGGCTCACCGCGGAATAGTAAATGTAATAAGTGTCGCCAATCTGCGTAATGCGCGGATCCTCAATCCCGAATGTTTCAAGCGAGTTTGACGGATAATGGAATGGCTTCTCGTCGACCGTGAAGCGGTGGCCATCCTTGCTGCGCGCGATCCGCAGGTAGGACATCGAGGTTAAATACTCGAACGTTGCGCTGTGCGACTTGTTTCGGATGACGCGCGGGTCGGAGAAATCATAACGCTCATCATCCAGGCGCAGCTCGATCAGGTCCAGATCTTTCGTTGCCGTATTATAAACCGGTGCCAGTACGGTGTCCGGATTGGGACTGATTGGGCGTTCCGCCACGCGCAGCAGCATAATGATTTCATTATTGTAGGACGCGATGCCGGCGTTGAACGTGCCGATGACCTCGAAATTGTCACGGTGCGGTTTCACGTCGAGCGGCGTTAGCAATGGATTTTCTTCATAGCGATAGATGTTCATTAACAATCGATAACTCCCTTATCAAGCAAATTCGTGTTCAAACCGTGCGAACGGATCTGCGATAGTGATTCGCTGCGCTTCTGCGTCGCTTATACCGGCGTACAGGACTGCCGTTCCATCTCCCTGGCGTACAAGGCCGCCGCTGAAGACAACGTCCTGCAGATCCGGGCGCTTCGACGGCCCTGGAAGAAAGGCGGCGCGAACGGCGATCAACTCGATATCCGAGAAGGTCCCATTCGCTGGATCGAAGACGAACGCCATAGGGTAATAGTGACGATCCCCCTGTTCATCGAAGGAGGCGATGTGGCCGAGTACGCCAACAAGCCCGTTCTGAAGCAGATGAGCTTCATTGGCGCCGCCCCACTCTTCATCGGTGAACTGTCCGTCAAGCAGCGGTGCTTCGTTGATCCGATCAACGGTTAGCTCGTCCAGCGAGGCTACTCGGACGTAGCCGATTTTTCCACGGCCCCCTTTGGTACCCTGCGGACGCGTGAATACACCGATTGAACCGTCCGCAAGCTCGACGAGGCGGATATCCTTCATGCCGTCAGGCCCTTTGAAGAACGGCTGCAGCGCAGCAATGTTCTCGCCGCGGTAGAAGACGGTTCGCCATTTCAGCGCATCCGGCTTCATTGGATCAGGGAAGATCTCCACGCCGCCGAGCACGAGCTCTCCGGCAATTCGCGTGAAGAAAGGATCTTGCAAGCGGAATGTCGGCGCGCCGGAACGCGGCATCCAACTTCCGTCATTCTGCGTGAAGAACAGGACATCCGAATGCTCGCTGTCGCGCGACTCTACGCGTCCCGCAATGACTTGTTCGCCATCGTCCGTGAACGGAGCGGTAATATTGTAAACATCCTTGTTGTCAACATCAGCGCCGGTAAAGGCAATCTTCTGCGAATCGCGCAGCACCGCGCTCGAGGACTGGAATGCCCGTAGAAGCTCTTCGCATGTTTTAACAGCTGTTTTGTTCAAACCCAAGTTGTTCGACTCCTCTCACCCAAAAAATCTCTATTTCAAGTTAAACTGCATGCCCTCTTGGAATTTCTTACCGAAGAAGATAAACAGGATGATGATCGGCAAGGTCAGCAGCACTGACGCGGCGTATAGCGGCCCAGGATAGGTGCCGTACGGGCCGAACATTTGCGACAGCAATACGTTCAACGTTAGCATATTGTCGCTGCGCACGATGATCATATCCCACAGCAGTTCCGTCCAGCGTTCCATAATCAGGAACAGGAAGATGACAGTTGTGATCGATTTGGACATCGGAAGCATGATGCGGTACATAATTTTGAAATCATTGGCACCGTCCAGTTTGGCCGCTTCGATGAATACCGACGGAATCGCCTTGAAGAAGTTCGTGTACATGAAGATCGCCCACAGGCTAACCGCCTTAGGGAGAATCATCCCCCAGTAAGTGTCGTACAAGCCGACCTTCTGAACGATCAGAAACGTCGGAATGAGCAGAATGATCGCCGGGAAAAACATATGGAACAAGACGAAGTTGTTAATCGTGTCCCGCCCGCGGAAATTCAGCTTGGAAAGCGCGTAAGCAACCATGATGCCCGACATCATCATCAGGGCGGTCGAAGCGATCGACACGAGCACGCTATTGAAGAACGAGCTTACCCAAGGGCGTGTAATGCCTGTTTCGCCGCCGGAAAACAGCCAATTGTACGATTTCGTCGAGTACGAACTCGGTATGAATTTCTGGTCGACCTGGCTCCAATCCGCGAACGAATTTAGCACCATGTATAAATACGGGTAGACCATAATGAACAGAAGTATGACAGCCAGCCCATAGCGGACGGTCAGCTTGCTTTTACTGTTTCGGTTAGTCCCAACCATAGCGTTTCCCCCACAGTTCCAGCAGTTTACGGATGATGAAGATCGAGATGAAGGTTGCGATCGATGCGAGCAGCGCCACGGCGGATGCGTAGCCGGCTTTCAAGTTTTTGAACGCTTGGTTGAAAATCTCCATCTGCCACGTGTTCGTAGCAAAATTCGGTCCGCCGCCGGTTAATTGATACACTTCCGTGAAAATACCGAACGTGACGCCGAACGCTAAAATAAGCGTCGTATAGAATGCCGGGTAGAGCAGCGGCAGCGTAACGCGCCAAAATCGCTGTCGTTCCGTGATGCCGTCGATCGCGGCGGCTTCGTAGATCTCAGCGTCGATGCTATTCAGTCCTGAAGTCAGAATCAAAGCGTAATATCCCGTGAATTTCCACGCCAAGATCAAGCCGACGACGAACAACGCTGACATCGGAGTGCCGAGCCAGTCGATGTTAATGCCTGCCTTGCGAAGAACCGTATTGAGCGGACTCGAATAGGACAGGAACCCTTTCACAATCAGAGACGATACAACCCCGGAAGACAAGTAGGGCAGGAAGAAACCGATTAGAAACAGGCTCTTAAATCGTGGCAGGTTGTGCACAACGACCGCAACGCACAGGGCCAGTACCGTCACGAGCGGGACAAAAATCATCATGAATTTGTAAGTCACCCAGAACGCAGCGTGCACGCCGGGCGATTTCAGCGCATCCGTAAAATTCTTAAACCCAAGAAAGTTGTAATCCGGCGCGATCAAGTCCCAGTCCGTAAAGGACAGGTAAAACGACCAGATCAGCGGGCCAAAGAAAAATATCAACGAATAAATGAGGTAGGGGCTGGTAAATAACCAGCCCAACCGATTGTTTTTTTGATCCATTAGGACAACTCCCTCTATTGAAGAGCGGCTTCAATGGCTTTCTTCATATTAGCCCAGCCTTCGGCCGGCGCGATTTCACCGCGTACCACCTTGTTGAAGGCTTCTTGACCGATAATCGTCTGTAGGTCGTTATATTTTGCATTGTCCATCGGCGGCACGGCATTCGGCACATTTTCCGCGTATGGCTTCAATTCCGGATTCGCATCGAGCACGGTTTTGAACGATTCATTTGTTGTTAAATCGTCGCGTGCCGGCGGCAGTTTTGTTTGCTCGAGCCATTTCACGTCGTTCTTCGGATCGGAGTAGACCCATTTGATGAAGTCAACTGCCGCTGTCTGCTCCGCTTTCGAAGCTTGCGCGAAGATGACGAGACCTTTCGTATCCGCGAACGTCTTGCTTGTAGCCGGGTCAGTACCATCTGGCACGATAGGCATGCTCAGCGCGAACGTTTCGTTTATTTTAAGCTTAGGGAACTTCTCTTTCCACATGTTGAACGTCCAAGGACCGATATCGGTAAAGACGCCAACGCCGGTTTCGAATGGATCTGTAACGGTTTGCGACAGAATGCCTTTCTCCTTGCGCAGGTTATCTACGAACGTCAATACTTCCGTGCCTGCTTTGTCGTCACCGACAAATTTGCTGCCTTCGACGAAGTGGTTACCGCCGGAAGCCGCATTGTAAAGCATGAAGAAGTCGAACCAGCGTTTCCAAGCGGTCGGATCAGCCAGATCCGGTTTGGCCCATACGTATTTATCCGGGAATTTGGCTTTCAGCTTCTTGGTCGCGTCCAGCATTTCACTGTAGGTTTTCGGGATCTCGTTAACGCCGGCTTGCTTTAGAATGTCGATGCGCCAGCCGAACAGCATAGGGTTGGAGTAGATCGGCAGCACATATTGATGGCTATCGGAAAACTTCCAAGGCTCGATTGTGTTTGTCATTTTCCGGCCTTTTATGAGGTCCTCGAAGCCTGGCAGCGTTTCAAGTGGAATTAGCGCCTTGCTATTAGCCAGCTGAGCTGCGAATCCGCGGTTGATGTTCTCCGATATCGTCGGCGCGCTCTTGCCGGCAATAGCGGATTGAATGCTTGCTTCAGAGGTTGGTGATTCTTTAATGGCACTAACGTTGATTTTAACTTTGTCATTGACTTTCTCGTAAGCTTTGGCTAAATCGGTCCAGTAAGCTTGCTGAGTCGGGTTGGGAGCAGCCCAAAACTCGATTGTTGTGACGCCATTCTCCGATGTGCCGCCTTGATTGTCGGTATCGGTGGTTTTGCCGCAGCCTGCGAGCACCGAACCGGCTATTGCGGTGATGAGAAGTGTGGAAGCGAGCTTTTTCATTACGTGAAATTCCTCCTTTGATGTGTCAAACGAAAATAAGTAATGAGGTTTGTCATGACTAAAGTAACGTTACAATATTTTTGTAAGCGCTTGTGTCATCAATTATTGATTATTTGTAACGTAAAGTCAAGTGATTGATTCGATTTCCAAATGGTGTGTCATTAGACGGAATGTTTACAATTTTATTTTGTAACGTTACAATAGAAGCGAGTGATTCGCGGTAAGAAAGTCTATGAATTTGCTATGCTGCGTCGAAAGGATGTTTGGGTCATGAAATTGAAAGTAACGATGCAGAATATTGCCGACGAGCTTAAATTGTCCAAAAACTCCGTCTCGCAAGCGCTGACCGGAAAAGATGGCGTCAGTGAAGACACGCGCAAGCTGATTATCGAGACGGCCCAGCGGATGGGTTATGTATATAGCAGGGGCAAGAAGGAGGAGAGCAGTCTCCCTATAAGCGGCAAGATCGCGCTGATTGCCTCTGATTTCGCCTTTAGCATGCACAGCTTTTTTGGCCAAATCTATTTGAGCGTTGAGAAAGAAGTGAAGCAGCAGGGCTATGAGCTGCTCATTCAATCGATCGGCCCCGATTCTGTCAAGGAACTCCTTATGCCGGCAATCGTGCAGAACCGTTCGGTGGACGGCATGATTATCTTGTCCCATATCACAACAGATTATATTAATGCCCTTCTGGATACAGGCATACCTGCCGTTCTGATCGACCACCACCACCCGCAAATCAAAGCAGACAGTATTCTGACTAACAATCGTTTCGGTGCTTATGAAGCGGTCAGCCATTTAATTGGGTTAGGTCACTCCAACATCGGTTTTGTAGGGGATATTGCTTTCTCGCCAAGCTACTACGAGCGATTAGACGGCTATAGAATGGCAATGTATGAATTCGGCCTTCCTATAAGGGAGGAATGGGTTCATACATCGGCGATTGAAGACGGCTCGTTCATTTGTTCCTATATAAACGGACTGAGCGAGATGCCGACCGCTTGGTTTTGCGTGAATGACGGTCTCGGCTTCTTCCTAAACGCTGCTGTACAACAGCAAGGACTGTCGGTGCCGGAAGACGTATCGATCGTAAGTTTCGATAACGGCTACCTGTCTCGTATCTCCACGCCGCCATCAACGACGGTAGAGGTTGACCTGAAGCTATACGCAGTCAAAGCTGTGGAACGACTGATAGAGCGCATTCATTTTCCGGACGCGCCTTATACGGAGCTGCTGCTTCCGACGCGATTGATCGTGCGTGGGTCAACCGTTGGTCCGCGCGGAGCGGAGTAAGATGATGAACAATACCAACACCCAAACGATTACACTTGGTATGGGTTGCTTCTGGAGCCCGGACGCTTTGTTCGGACAACTGGCGGGCGTCACGCGAACACGTGTAGGCTATGCCGGAGGAACGACCGGTAATCCGCCACGGAGCCGGCATACGGGGGACCATACCGAGATGGTCGAAATCGAGTTCGATCCAGCTATCGTGAAGCTGGAGACGATCTTAGATTTGTTCTGGAGCAGCCATAAACCGACCAATATCAATAATTACAGAGACCGGTTGTACAATTCCTTGGTATTGTATCGTGACAAGGCGCAGCTAAATGTCATCCAAGAGGTTATGAAGAACAGAGGGGAACAAGGAAGCGGAGTACCGGACACCGAGGTTTCGCCCTATACTGTTTTTTATCCTGCTGAGGATCGGCATCAGAAGTATTATTTGAAACGGTATCCGGACGCTTTGGACAAGCTGAGAACGCTATTCAAGACCGATGATGACCTGACAAATGCAACTTTGGCTGCTCGATTAAACGGAATTGCAAAAGGCTTCGCCAATATGGATCAAATTGTCCAAGAAATCCGGACTTGGCAGATCAGTGGCGAGGAACAAGAGGAGATCATTCATCTCATCAAGCAAATCAAATGGTAAGTATGCAGAAACGTTATATGTGGACCTGAATCTTTAAGACGATGCGGGCATATGCTCAGGTATGTCGTCTAGGAGAGGATGTTGTTCGTGTATCGCTACATACCACAGGGACAGTATTATAACCCGTATTCCGAACCGGGATGGGTTTGGTGGCAGTATCCACAAGGCGCTGGAGGCAGCTATCGACCCCATGCACCTCAGCGGCTTACTTTCGTACTTGTGCATGGCTCGTGGGCGGATGCTCATTTCTGGGATGGCGTAGCTGCAGTATTGCGCAGTCAAGGGAACACCGTCTACACGCCGGAGTACGCAGGTCACGGATCCGATCCCAATAAAAATGTCACGCATGCCATGATTACGAAATCAGTCGTTGACTATATCAAACAATTGAACCTGCACGATATTATTCTCGTTGGGCACAGCTTCGGTGGAACCGTCATTCAGAAAGTGGCCGAACAGATACCCGATCGTATCAAGCGCCTGGTATTCTGGGATGCGTTCGTATTAAAAGACGGAGAAGCGCTTGTTGATGAATTACCACCTCAAACAAGACAAGGTTTTGAAGAGCTCAGAAAGATGTCAAATGATGATACAATCATGCTGCCATTCGAGTTGTTTCGGGCTTTGTTCGTGAATACCGCCTCCACAGAAGATGCGAAGTTGTTTTATACCAGTGTCGCTCCGGAGCCGGCAAAGCCGCTTTTCGAGAAACTGGACCTTAAAGCGTTCTATGCGCTGCCAACGCCCAAAAGCTACGTCTATTTCTATCAAGATAATGTAATGCCTCAAGGAGAGGGCTACGGCTGGAATCCCCACATGTCAACACGACTCGGTCTATTCCGGCTGATTGTTGGCGATGGGGACCATTTTACGGATACGCGGACAAGGCCGGCGTATTTGGCGCAAAAAATATACGATGCGAGCCGGGATTGATCTGCTTAAGCATAAATTGCTTGAGCTTTTTTTTTCCAGAGATTCGTAGAGTAAATCAAATCTTAATCGATTTCGACAAAAATCATCGTATTCTCGCAGACAGTATGACACTCTTTTTTCACCGGACCGCATAGAATGTAGATACGCATTAGTTCCTACTTTCTCTATGAACAACAATGGGGGGATGGGCCGGTGGACGAGCAGTTTCTAAAGAGGCTACATACATTGAATCGTCGTGACGAGTTGAGATCGAGACTATTAATTGACGGTGCTAAGTTTATCCTTGAACGAAATAAGAAGATGAGTTGGTTCGGGAGATATTTAAAAAATAAAAAGAAGTCGATTACTCCGGCTAGGTACTGAGCGGGGATGGCGCATACGGTTCAAATAAAAAAACCGAAGCGGCTGCTAATGCAGCGGATTCGGGTTTTTCTCATTCAATTGCGTTTATGCGCGTCCCCTCGTATTCCGCGTGCCGAGTCACTGGCAAGCGGGGTCATTGTTTATATCGTTAATCATTCAAGGCTCCTTCCTTTACAGGCAGGAGCCTTTTTGTTCGTCCGCCCGAAATAGTAAAGAATTGTAGATTCGATGTCGGCAACGGACGATATTCGCGAGCCGAGCCCTCCCTTAAGATAAAGCTATCGGCGTTCAGGGCCCTGAATGCCGATCACCTTCTGAGGAGAATGGAGTGGTCTAAACGCAATGAAACGGCAATCCGTGCTCAAATGGTTCTCTATGGTTGTAACCTTAGGTTTGATCGCAAGCTGCTTTCCAATCCTGCCGGCAGCAGCCGCTGGGGATGCCTCGGCTACGTTGACGGCATCTTACACGTACCACGGTGACCGTCTGGATGATGCCAACGATGGCATTGTCTCCTATGACGACGATCCGAAGAGTCGCTGGACTTCTTATGAATCCACCAACCCGCAGGATTGGGTACAGTTCGAATACGCGAGTACCGCTTCGAAAAACACGGCGGGCATTTATATTTTCGACGATGGCGGGGGGATCAAGGCTCCCAGCTCGTACGACGTTCAATACTGGAGCGGAACAGACTGGGCGAACGTCCCGAACCAAACGAAATCGCCGGCTCAGCCTACCGGCAATGAGCTGAATCTCGTTACCTTCGATTCTGTGGCCGCCACGAAATTCCGCGTGCTCTTCACGCATTCCGGCTCGAAGAGCGGCGTGACGGAAATCGTCTTCGCCGATTCGAATACCGAGCCAATCCCCGGTGCGGAAGTATCGCCGCTTGGCAATGCTTCGGCTTCCTATACGTTCCGTCTGGATCAGGTAAGCCACGTTAACGACGGCATCGTGTCGTATGAAGCGGCTCCCGCGAATCGCTGGACATCGTACGAATCTCCGAACGAATCCGATTGGGTGCAGACGAACTTTGGCTCGCCCAAGCGCAAGGATGCGGTCGGTATCTATCTCTTCTCCGATGGCGGAGGTATCAAGCCGCCTGCTTCGTACGACGTGCAATATTTGAATGAGAGCAACGAATGGGTGAGTGCTGCGAATCAAGTGAAAACGCCGGCAGAGCCTGCAGGCAATGCGCTTAATCTGGTTACGTTCACGTCGGTGGAAGCGCAGAAGTTCCGAATTGTCTTTACACACAGCACGGCTAAGACCGGCGTTACCGAAATCCAGTATGTGGATTCCGCTATACAGTCGCTGCCGACGGAGCCATCCGCGGGCGAGGCGACGGCTTCTTACTCAAATAACGGCGATGACGCCGGTTTCGTCAATGACGGCATCATCTCGTTGAACGATTATCCGCGTAACCGCTGGACCGCCTATGGTTCTCCGAATAGTACGGATTGGGTGCAGACGGAGTACGAAAGCGCGCTTTCCAAAAATATGGCCGGGATCTACCTCTATGACGATGGCGGCGGAGTGAAAACGCCGGCTTCATACGATGTTCAATATTTGAGCGGAAGCGACTGGGTAAGCCTTCCCGGGCAAGTACGCACACCTGCCGAGCCGGTGGCTGGCTTGAATCTCGTTGCGTTCGACAAGGTTATCGCGAGCAAGTATCGCGTCGTGTTCACGCACCAAGGCGATTCCAAATCAGGGGCGACCGAAATCTCGTATGTCGACACGAATAAAGAACCGGTGCCGACGGCACCTCCGGTTGTGGAAGTTGAGCCTGCGATCGAAATCATTTCCCCTGCGATCGGATCGACCGTGTCGGGCAATGTGACCATCGACTTCAAAGCGCCGGAGATGAAGAATGTATGGGCGAGAGTATGGCATCAGCCGGATGAAGCGCATCCGGATCCGAACGGTTATGACGCATGGCTCCAACACGTTGCGCCGGATGCGGAGGGGAATGGTTCGATCCAAATCAATGCCGATACCTTGCCGCACGGCCCGCTCACCGTCATGCTGAATGCTTGGAATTCGCCAGAAGGAGATCCAAACTTCACGAAATCTACGACGAGCTATGTGCAGCTGTATAACGATGGCGGAGTCGTGTGGATGAAAGGACTTCCGGCCGCGCCACCGCAAACGGAAGGGATGCATGTGCTGTTCGAGGACGATTTTACAGGTCCGCTGTCGATATCCAAGACGGGCGAAGGCACACGGTACGCATCGCTTAAACCGGATTGGCCGAACGGCTCGGAATTCGGCGAGGCGATCTTCGCGGATCCGTCGGACGCGGTTAACCCGTTCGCCATTCTAGGGGACGATCATCTGCGCATCCGAGTAACGAAGGCTCCGGACGGTTACGTCGATCCGCAAGGATGGAACCGCAAATATATCGGCGGCTTGCTCTCATCCGTCGGTTTAGACGGAACAGGCATTGCCGCGACGAACGGCTACTTTGAGGCGAGAATTCAAATGCCTGCGGGCAAAGGAGCATGGCCGGCATTCTGGTTAATGTCGCAAAACAGCACAGGTCCGGATCATCTGGCATCGACAGCGGAGATCGATACGGTTGAAGCTTACGGCCACGATCCTAGCGGTGCGTGCCAAGCCAAGCACTGGTGGTCAAGCAGCCCGGAAACGCATCAAACGAACTGTTCTTCGACCAACTTTGCCTATGGGGACAACGCATCAACGTGGCATACGTACGGCACGAGAATTACTCCGACAGAGGTTATCTATTATATCGATAACGTTGAGGTTTGGAGGCATGCCTCCTTCGAGCAGGCGAATACACCGATGTATTTCATGCTCAATCTGGCGCTCGGTGGAGGCTGGCCGATTGATCTGGCGAAATACGGCAACCAAATCGACATGTACGTCGATTACGTAAGGGTGTTTGAGCCGGATGCAGCTGTTCCGCCGCCAACGACCGGCCCTTCTGCGCCTGCGTCGATCCCGGCAACGAAGGTAGTAGGTGATACGGTGGTCGTTGCACCCGCTGTATCCATGAATGCAACGACCACCACGTTAACCGTGAGCAAAGAGATATGGAAGCAAGCCCAAGACAGCGCGGCAACCAGCGGTATCCATAAAATCGCAATCGAAGCGCCAGTATCCCAAGAGGCTGCTTCAACCTACGAACTCAAGCTGCCTGCTGATGCTTTGTCTGGCGGGTCGTCGCTATCCATTACGGTGAAAACACCGCACGCTACAGTTTTGCTGCCAAGTGATATGTTAAAGGGTCAGTCTATCGTATCAAGCGAGATTTCGATTCAGATTGGCCAGGGTGAGATCAATACTTGGTCAGCAGAGACGAAGCAGTTAATCGGCAATCATCCCGTGATCGAGCTGACCGCCCTGGACGGAGAAAAGGTCATTTCATGGAACAATCCACAAGCTCCGGTTCAGGTGAGTATCCCTTATGTGCCGACAGCAGAGGAATTACGGAATCCCGAGCATATCGTCGTGTGGTATTTGGATGGAGCGGGCCATATCGATACTGTGCCGAACGGACATTACGATGCCGAGGCGAAATCAATTACCTTCTCGACAACCCATTTCAGCACGTATGCGGTCGCATATGTCCACAAGACGTTCGATGACATCGGCTCATCGCCTGCGAAACGAGCCATCGAAGTTTTAGCATCCAAAGGGATTATCAAAGGGACGACGAATAACCGATTTAGCCCCGATAAAACGATATCCCGCGCGGATTTCATCGTGCTGCTCTCACGAATTCTCGAATGGAAAGGACAAAAGTCAGGTGATCGTTTCACCGACGTGCCCGGCACTGCCTATTACTCGGATGCGGTGCTTACAGCCCGAGCATTAGGTATCGTCGCAGGCAGCGGGAATAACAAATTTAATCCGACCGCATCCATCACGAAGGTGGAAATGATCGCGATCGTGAAGCGGGCATCGACAGCTTCTCATCTCGATCCTGCTGTGATCGAGAGCCTGTTCGAGCACCTCAGCAATACGCCGACCCGCGCGGAGATGGCGGAACTACTCTACAATCTCTACGGCGCAAGAAGTTGAAATCGGTCGATCCGATGTCAACAACGGACGATAGGCTCGGAAGTAAACCTGCTTTATTATTAAGCACAGAAGGAACGATTCCTTACGACATACACATATTCGGGGAGGCACAGTATGAACAAGAAGCTGCGGAACAGAAGCTTGACCGCATCATTTGCTCTTCTGCTGGCGGTTACGACCGCATGCGGCAATAGCGACAATAACAATGGCGGGAATAACGCCAAGACCAACACCGCAACAACAAACGAATCCACATCCACAAACGCCACCACAAATGAACCGGCACCTGCCGAGACGGAAGCTCCGGCGATCGATCCGAACGCCAAATACGATCCGCCGATCGAAGTTGCGGCTGTCCGCTACACAGATCCTACTTACAAATTCAAAGACGGCGATACGATCGAGAACAACGTATGGACGAGAGCTTACGAGAGCGAGCTAGGCATTAAGATCAAGTACAAATGGATCGTCAACGGCGATCAATACGGCCAGAAGATGAATCTGACGATTACGTCGAACGATTTGCCGGACATTTTCCAAGTCGATTCGGTGCAATTCCGCCAATTGGCAGAAGGCGGCCAGCTTGAGGATTTGACGCAGTACGTCGCGGACTACGGTTCCGAATTGACGAAAACGATGATCGACCGCGGTACAAACGCCAAATCGGCAGCTATGTATGACGGCAAGCTGATGGGGATCCCGCCTGCTGAAGATTACCTGGGCGGAGCACCGCTGCTCTATGTCAGAACCGATTGGCTCAAGAAACTCAATCTGCCTGAACCGAAGACGATGGATGATTTCTACAAGATCGCGGATGCCTTCACGACGCAAGACCCGGACGGCAACGGCAAGAACGATACTTACGGCCTCGCCGCTTCGAAGGACTTGTTCGGCGGATACCCGGACTTCTCCGGCTTCATGAACGGGTTCCACGCTTACGCGAACATCTGGATCAAAGACAGCTCCGGCAAACTCGTCAACGGCAGCACGCAGCCGGAAATGAAGAATGCCCTTGCGAAGCTGCAAGAGCTGTATAAAGCAGGCGTGATTGACAAAGAATTCGGCGTCAAAGACGGCGGTAAAGCGGCCGAGCTGCAAACGGCGGGCAAAGTCGGCATGAGCTTCGGCGCGATGTGGAATCCGCTGTGGCCGCTGCAAGACGGCGTGAACAAAGATCCAAACGCCGAGTGGGGCGTGTTCCCGGTTCCTTCCGTGGACGGAACGCCTGCCAAAGCGCAATCGAAAGCCGATTTCAACGCCTTCTGGGTCGTCAAGAAAGGTGCCGCGCATCCGGAAGCGATCGTCAAGCTGTTCAACTTCTACAATGAGAAGATCATTGGCGAAACAGCTGAACCAGCGAAGTATCACAGCGCAGACGGCATCGAATTCTTCAAATACGCGCTGCTGCAAGGCGGCTTCGGAACGCCGCAAGGTCTGCTGTCCGTGCATAAGAATGTCGTCGCGGCACTTCAAGCCAATGATGCAGCGAAGTTAACGCCGGAAGAGAAGAGCTACTATGACAAAATCGTACTGTTCAACGGCGGCGACAGAACAAACTGGGCAACGAACAAAGTATTCGGAGCCGGCGGTTCGTGGGATGTGATCGGAGCGAATTACGTCGATCAAAGCTTGCTGATGAAGAGTGAGTTCTTCGGTGCTCCAACGCCGGGCATGACGGACAAACAAGCGATTTTGGATAAATTGGTGCTCGAGAAGTTTACGAAAATCATCCTAGGCGCGCCAATCTCCGATTTCGATCAATTCGTATCGGACTGGAACAAGTTAGGCGGCGAGCAAATCACGCAGGAAGTTAACGATTGGTACGCCAAAAAATCATAAACGCCATGAATCATGAATCCTCATAAGCAATCGCGTCATCGGGAGGTCGGGACTTGCTTCCGGCCTCCCTTCTTATCTTGTACCGGGAAGGCGGTGTCCGTAGATGTTGAAACCGAAAATGCGCCGACAGCTGCCTTTGCATCTGATGGTGGCCCCCTCGTTCCTGCTGGTGCTGGTGTTTAGTTACGGCCCGATTGCAGGACTCGTTATAGCGTTCCAGAAATTTTCTGTCGTGAAGAGCTTTGCCCACTCTCCATTCGTGGGGTGGGATAACTTCGACTATATGTTCAAGCTGCCGGACATTTGGCAAGTCATCGGCAATACGGTCTTCATCGCGGTTATGAAAATCGCAGCAGGATTAGTCGTGCCGATTGTTGTGGCGCTTCTGCTGAACGAAGTGCGTAAGCATACGTTTAAGCGCTCGATTCAAACGCTGATCTATCTCCCTCACTTTCTATCGTGGATTATTCTGGGCGGCGTGCTCATCGATATTTTGTCGCCGACTTCGGGTGTTGTGAACCAATTCCTCGGCGTGTTCGGCATCGAACCGATCTTTTTCCTCGGCAATGTGCATTGGTTTCCGGCTGTCGTCGTGATATCAGACGTGTGGAAGGAGTTTGGCTTCAGCACGATTGTCTACTTGGCCGCGCTTGCGGGCATTAACCCGGCGCTGTATGAGGCGGCCGTTATCGATGGGGCGAACCGCTGGAAGCAGATGGTGCATATTACGCTCCCGGGCATGGCGCCGGTCATTGTACTTCTTGCGACCCTGAGCTTAGGCAACGTGCTGAATGCCGGGTTCGATCAAATCTTCAACTTGTATAGTCCGATCGTTTACGAAAGCGGAGACATCATCGACACACTCGTGTACAGGCTCGGACTTGAACAAGCCCAGTACAGCCTGGCGACGGCCGTAGGGTTGATGAAATCAGGCGTATCGATCGTTTTGATATCCGTTTCCTATTATCTAGCCTATCGCTTGGCCAACTACCGAATTTTCTAAATAAGGAGCGGAACAAATGATGAAGACAACTTCCGTATCCGGAAAACTATTTAATGTCTTTAACGCGCTATTTCTCATCCTGCTGGCCTTTCTCTGCCTGTTCCCGCTCGTAAACGTGCTTGCGGTGTCGCTCAGCTCGAGCACCGCGGCGAGCTCCGGAGAGGTGTCGCTGTGGCCGGTCGATTTCACCTGGCAATCGTACAACTTCGTGCTGCAAAAGCCCGAGTTTCTGAGGGCACTCGGCGTCAGCGCGGAGCGGGTGCTGCTCGGGACTGCACTGAACATGCTGCTGACGATTACGCTGGCATACCCGTTGTCCAAAGAATCGTTCGCGTTTAGGGGCAGATTGTTTTACGTCTGGTTCTTCGTCTTGACGATGCTGGTCGGGGGCGGAATCGTGCCTTGGTACCTCGTGATTCAGAAGCTTCATCTACTCGGCACGATGGGCGCGCTCATTCTGCCCGGAGCGGTGAACGTGTTTAACGCCGTATTGCTCCTTAATTTCTACCGCGGTTTGCCCAAAGAGTTAGAGGAAGCGGCTTTCGTCGACGGAGCAGGACATTGGAAGATTTTATGGAAAGTATATGTACCGCTGTCGATGCCGGCGATTGCCACGCTCATTTTGTTCTCCATGGTGGGGCATTGGAACTCTTGGTTCGACGGTCTCATCTTGATGAACTCACCGGACAAATATCCCCTGCAAAGCTATTTACAGACCGTTGTAATCAACCGCGATCTCAGCCTCGTCTCGATGGTGGATGCGGAGGCACTGGCGGACATATCGGACCGGACGCTAAAAGGCGCGCAAATTTTTCTGGCTGCTTTGCCGATCATTTGCGTGTATCCGTTCCTGCAGCGATTCTTCATTAAAGGCGTCATCGTAGGCAGTGTGAAAGAGTAGATGAGTTGAAGGAGAGAGGAGCTCCGGAGCGTATGGCAAGTTTAGGGGCAGGTGAATTTGAGCATTTGCGCACGCCGTATAAGCGGGAAGCGCCGGTGCTGCAAGGATCGGGCGAGGCTGGCACATATGATGCGATGTCGGTGGATTGTCCGTTTGTTTTCTACCACAACGATACGTTTTATATGATGCATATCGGCTTCGATGGCTTAGGCTATCGGACGGCGCTGGCTACGAGCGACAATTTAGTCGAGTGGAAGCATGAAGGCATCATTCTGGACCGTGGAGAGGATGCCTCACGCTGGGATTATGTAGGTGCAGCGTACTCGTGGATCCTGCTGGAGAACAATGATTTATACGAGCTGCCCCGCTTGAAGAAAGTGGACGGAAAGTACTGGATGATCTATCATTCGTATCCCGAGTTCGGTTACGAGGCCGGGGGAGCGAAGATGGGGCTGGCTTGGTGCGAGAGTGAGAGCTTGCTGGACTGGCATCGTCTCGAAGAACCGATTTTCTCGTATGAGAACGGCGGAGATTGGGAACGGGCCGGATTGTACAAGTGCTGCTTCGTCGAGTTCGAGGGCCGGTATTGGATGTTCTACAATGCCAAGGACAAACCGAATTGGCCATGGACGGAGGAGACGGGACTCGCCGTGTCGGATGATCTGCGGCACTGGACGAGGTTCACCGGTGGTAAGCCTGTCATGGGTGTGCAGCCGGATTCGTTTTACAGCCAATACGTCAGCGATCCCCATATCCGGTTTGATAGCCGGACGGGCAATTGGGTGAATTTCGGCTTTGGATTCGACGGCAAGCATGCGCAAGGGCTGCTTGCGGTATCGAAGGATTTGACTGACTGGGAGATCATGAACGAGCCGTGGATTCCACATGGACAACCGGGTGAAGCGGATGAGACGCATGCGCATAAGTCCTCGGTGATCTATTGGAATGACAGAATGTATCACTTCTACTGTGCATGCAGACCTGCCAAGCCTGGGGATGCATCAATGATTGCGGAAGGTGAGGGTGAATTCCGCTGCATCATGCTTCGGACCAGCTCGCCATTGGATTAAACAAAAGCTAAGTGTCAATCAAGAGCGCAGCCCACTATGGGCTGCGCTCTTGTTATAGCAGCCAAAAAAGTAGAAATCGGTAGAGCGAAAGTAGCGAACGGCTGATGGCAGCAGCACGCGGCTTCGCTATAATACACTTGCAACCCAATTTAGCGAAAAGGTAGTGATGATTAATGAAAAAGCAGAGATTAAGGCCCAGGAAAGTATTTTTGCCGCTCCTAATTGTAAGCGTTCTCTTGTCTACGCTGTTCTCCGGCATGCAAGCCTTCGCGTATGACACCGGGGCTACTGTCACGGCATCTTACACCTTCTTCATGGACTCGACGAGCAGCGTAAATGACGGAATCTTGTCTTACGACGATACCCCGAAAAATCGCTGGACGGCGTACGAGTCTCCGAATGCGACGGACTGGGTACAGACAGACTTCGGCTCGTCGGTAACGAAAAGCAGCGCCGGGATCTATTTGTATGACGACGGAGGCGGTGTGAAGGTACCGAGCTCCTACAAGGTGCAATACTTGAACGGCAGCACATGGACGGATGCCGCCAGCCAAGTGAAGTCCCCGGCGAATCCGACCGGTAACCAAGTCAACACGGTAACCTTCACGTCCGTGTCGGCAAGCAAGTTCAGAATCGTATTCACTCACCAATCCGGCTCCAAGTCCGGCGTAACCGAAATCGCCTATGGCACGGATTCTTCCACGCCGCCTACCGATCCTCCAACTACGCCGCCATCGTCGCCGCTAGCCGGAACGTCCACAGCGTCGTATACGTTCCACATGGATGAGGTGGACGATGTAGATGATGGCACGATCTCCTATGTCAATTCGCCGCATAATCGCTGGACCAGCTACCAGTCGCCGAACGCAACCGATTGGGTGCAGAAGGATTTGAGCGCCAGCAGCACCGTAGCGCAAGCTGAGATTTATATTTACGATGATGGAGGCGGCGTTAAAGCACCGGCTTCCTACAACGTGCAGTATTGGAATGGCACCGCATGGACGAACGCGGCAAGCCAATCCAAGTCGCCCGCAACGCCGACAGGCGGGCAGGTCAACACGGTCACGTTTACGCCCGTTACGACTTCCAAGATGAGAATTGTCTTCACGCCGCAAGCCGGCTCGGCTTCCGGGGCGACGGAAATCAAGTATTACGGCACCGGAGGCGGAACGACGCCTCCAACGGAGCCGCCGGCTACGACCTATCCGAATTACCAAGTAAGCGTGATATCGCCATCCTACGGCGCTTCGATTAACGGCACGATTACGATCAAGTTCTACGCGCCGGGCATGCAGAACGTATGGGCAAGATCCTGGCATCAGCCGGATACCGCGCATCCGAACGCGAATGGTTATGACAGCTGGTTCCAGCGGGTGACACCCGATGCGAATGGGTATGGCGAAGTGACCTTCCCGGCCGCAGACTTCCCGCATGGACCGATCTCCGTCATCCTGAGCGCATGGGATTCGCCGGAAGGCAATCCGAACTATGCGCACTCGGATAACTGTTATGTGCAGCTGTATAACGAAGGCGGCGTCACTTGGAAGCAGGGCATTCCGTCCGCGCCTTCCCAAGCTTCGGGCATGAGCGTGCTGTTCCAAGATGATTTCACAGGACCGTTGTCGGCATCCCGCACGGGCGCAGGCGCCACCTACGCAACAGCCAAACCGGATGCGCCAAACGGCACCGAGTTCGGTGAAGCAATCTTCGCCGATTACGGCGGGGCGAATGATCCGTTTGCGATCCTCGGAAGCAACTATCTGCGTATTCGCGCTAAGAAAGCACCGGCTGGCACTGTCGATCCAATGGGCTGGAACCGTACCTACACCGGCGGCTTGTTATCTTCCGTGCGTACTAACGGAACGGGCGTCGCAGCAACCTACGGCTACTTTGAAGCACGCATTCTGATGCCGGCAGGCAAAGGGACATGGCCGGCGTTCTGGCTCATGTCGCAGAACAGCATTTCGCAAGGCGTGCCATCGACGGCGGAGATCGATACGGTCGAAGCCTACGGGCAGGATCCGAACGGCGCTTGCCAGGCGAAGCACTGGTGGGCAGGCAGCCCGGAAATGCACGACACGCATTGCTCCTCCTCTAACTTCGCTTTCGGAGACAACGCATCAACCTGGCATATTTACGGCACCAAAATTACGCCGACCGACACGATCTACTACATCGACAACGTAGAGGTATGGCGCCATACGACGTTCGACCAAGCCAAAACGCCGATGTATTTCATGCTCAACCTGGCACTTGGCGGCGGTTGGCCGATCGATCTCGCCAGATACAAAAATCAAGTCGACATGTTCGTCGATTATGTCCGCGTGTTCCAATAAACAAGAAAGCCGCCGGTTAACTTATAACCGGCGGCTTTTCTCTATGATGCGGATGCGCTTTCCCGATATTCGTGGGGCGTGGCGTTCATTTCTCTCTTAAAGAACCTTCCGAAGGACGTCGCAGAATCGAACCCGACCTTCAAGGCGATATCTTGTATTTTCAGATTCGAGAATTTGAGCAGATCACAGGATTTCGTCAGTCGAAGCTCGGCGATGTATTCGGAGATGCCTTGGCCGGTCTGCTGCTTGAACAGCCGAGACAGGTAGGTCGGATTCAAGTAGACGGTTTCCGCCAGCCGGACGAGCGACAGGTCTTCGTTCAGGTGGCCGTCGATGAAGGATTTCAGCTTGGCGATCAGCAGATGAGCGCCTGCTTCGCTCTCTTGATTGCGAATGTCGAGCAGTCGGCGAATGGTATCCCGCAAATAATCGAGTGCTTCCTCCCAAGACGAATGGGCATCCAAGGAGACAAGCTTCGTCAGCCAATCCGAAGGAAACGCCTCCGTCCGCGGCTGATGATTAATGGCGGATAACAGCATATAGGCGATGCCGTTATACATTTCATACAGAAAAGGATGATTGCCCGTCAGCTGGCGAGAGAGCGCCGCGAGCTCGTCGAAGTCGCCCATCAGCCGATTCTCCAGCGCCATCTCGGAGGATAACAGCTGCTTTAACCTACTTTGGGCTTTGATGATCGTCTCGTTAGTTTGCGGGCTTCCCGAGGCGAAGTTCCGGTTAACGCCGTCCGTCAGCAGCATCTCGGTACGCTGGCCAAAGCCGTAGAACAAGATCTGCTTGAGCTCCGAGTATTTCAAATGAATGTCAGCCCAACGGACCGTCTCCGAGCTGGCGACAAAGGAAACAGGCAGCTTTAAATACTGTTTGCAGGCGGCTTGGATTGTTTCCAGCTGACCATGCACAAACCGGACCCACCGCTGGCTCACCGGCTCCAACCGACTGTTCGAAGCAGGCTGGACGAACGTCACCATCGCGGACGGATCGAGCATAACGCTGAAAGCCCGGCAGCCCGACCAGAACTCGCCGGCGATATTTTGCAGCGCGTAATACATGAGCGTTTTATCCGCATCGGAATGCGATGGGGCAAAGCGGTCAACGCGCGAGATCAGCAGAAGCGGCGGCGTAGATGCGTCCATTGCTATCTCCAGTTCATCCATGCGTTCTTGCTTGGCGGACGCAAGGCCGTGAATCAACTGGCTTACGTAATCTCTCTGCAAAGGGGCAAGCGACTGCTGCAGCTTATGTTTAGCTTGATCAATTAGTTGGTTCATCGAGCTGGCGCGCGACAGCTCATCGATGGCCTTCTGGATGGCCGCTATGATCGCTTCGTCGCCGTCCATCTTGAGTACATAATCGACGCCGCCGTTCCGGAAAGCTGTCTGAATATAAGAAAAGTCATCGTAACCGGACAGGAAAACGACTTTACAGTCGGGCCAATGCTCCACGATCTTGGCCTGCAGCTCAAGGCCGTTCATCCCGGGCATACGGATATCGAGCAAAGCGATATCGATCTTCATTATACCCAGCAGCCGCAAAGCTTCTTCCGCCGAATGCGCGCCGTATACCTCGCCCAGCTCCAGCGGTGCCTCTTCTCCCAAGAGCTGCTGAAGCCCTCTTACGATAATCGGTTCGTTATCCACGATTAACAGTCGGTACATCGTCTCATGCCTCCTTAAATGGAATGATGATCGTCATTCGCAAGCCCCCAAGCATGCCTCGGCTCGCAAGCAGGTCGGCATGCTCGCCGAAGTGAAGCCGAATGCGCAGTTGGACGTTACGCAAGCCTTCGCTGTCGGACTTGTACTCCGAGTCGGTCAAGAGAGCAACGATATGCGCCAGCTCCCCCTCATCCAGCGATCCGTTATCTTCCACCGCGATTTCGGCATGATCCCCCCAATCTTTGAACGCGACCATGACGAGCCCTTCTTCAACTTGGTCCTCTAACCCATGCTGGTAGGCGTTCTCGACAAGCGGCTGAAGCAGCAGCTTAGGCACGGCAAGCGAGCCGACGCGTTCAGGGACTTCGCCGAATTCTACGCGGACATGATCGTCGAACCGAATGCCTTGAATGGCCGCATAGGATCGACAGAACTTGATTTCCTGATCGAGCGGCACGGAGTCGGCGTTCTTGGTGACGTATTTGAAGTATTCACCGAGATGCTTGGAGAAGGCGACGACTTTGCCATTCTCTTGGAGTTTGGCCAGCCGGTGCAGGTTGAAGAAGCTATTGTACAAGAAATGCGGGTTGATCTGCGATTGCAGCTGCTTCAGTTCGGCAACCTTGATTTGGTATTGATGGACGTATGCTTCGTTAATCAGATCCTGCAGTCTGGAGACGGTTCGGTTGTATTGCAAATACAAGTAATTGAATTCATCTCGTGAACGGTAATTCAGCTGGGCCGAGAGATCGCCTTTCTCAAGTCCTTTGAACGCGCCGACAAGTCGCTTCAGAGGCGTATGGATAACTTGGTAGAGCCGATAGGAAAACAGCAGAATGAGAATCGGAGCGGCAATCGAGATCGCCCATAACCAAACCGCGTATTGTTTAAGTGGTCCAATGAAGCTGCTTTCTTCCACGAATATCGCAAGCGTAAGCCCTAATTTCGATGACTTCTCAAAAAAGCCATAGTACGTGGAGTCTCCGTCCTCGATGATTTCGTATCCGCTTTTCTGTCCGGCTTGCAGCTGTGCTCTGATCAGGGATTGCAGCTTCGCGCGATCAGACGGCACATTGCCGCTCGTCTCGCTCCAGGACAAATCCTGATCCAAGAGCATAGCGCCGCCATTGCCGTCGATGAGGAAGCCGGACAGCGAATCCCTGACCGCCTGGCTCGATATCTCGAGCGCGATCGTGAACCCGCGGCCGATAGCCTGACTGTTAGGATAGGGCAAACTCATCCATAGCCGGTTCTGATAGAGCAGGAATGGCGATTCAAACGTATCGGCCATTTGGTTTAAGGCGGCTGCTTCCTCATGGTTCAATTCGTTGAAGGATAAAGCTGATATTTTGCGATCGAGCACGGGGAAGTTGACGAAGGCGTCTTCTACGTACGGGCTCATATTTTTTAATATCTGCAGTTTCTTCTGAACGTTTCTGACCGCATTCGTATACTGCTCGCTGGTCATAATGATCGAAGAGTAGGCGAGGTTGAAAATGTCATCGTCGAGCGTATATTGCTGCTCCAATGTGACGAGGGGGCCGAAATCGTCCTCGAGCGCGTTGATATAGTAATTGACCTTCGCTTGCATAGAGCTGGTTATCTCGTTGCGGACAAGCCGCTCGCTGCGGATATTCATGAGCAGGCTGATGGTAACAAGAGGAATAATGATGACCAGAAAGGTCAGAACGAGCTTGGGATAAAGGGTGAGCCGGCGCAGAAAGCTCATTCGTAACTTTCTCCTTTGGGGGATTTTCTCTTAAGTATATCGTGTAAACGCTATCTTACAACGAACATTCCGAAAGAAGTTGAGGATGGTAGATCGAAAGTAGAGAACGGATGATGACTCGCATACAGTGCCTCGGAAGCGGCTGCCGGTATTCCTTTATTTTGCGGTATGTTTCGTAAGATATTGGGATTGAACGGCTATTCGGGCTGCATTACATTGAGAGATGTATCCAAATAAAAGGTTGGAAGGAGTTCATTATGAAAACGCTCACAACTTGTTTGGCACTCTTGCTACTTGTTTGTAGTTTTTCATTCGGTACGTCTACGCTCTCCAATGCAGACGCCTCGGTAAGCTCAGCGAACGAAGCCATCTACAGCTACGAAGCGGAAGCGGCGGGGAACACGATGACGGGCAACGCCTCCATTGCCGACTGCAGCGTCTGCTCGGGCAGCAAGAAGGTGGGGGGCTTGTACCAAGGCAGCAGCATGCGTTTTACCGATATTGGGGTGCCGGAGGCCGGTTCGTATAACGTGGTGTTCTCTTATATTTCGGGAGACCCGAGAAGCGCGGACATCAGCGTGAACGGCGGCACTTCCCGTCATATTGACTTCGACAAGACGGCAGACTGGAATACGTTAGGTACGTTAACGATTCCGATGACCCTAGTTCAAGGCAGCAACTATATCGATATCTCAGATGGCAGCGGCTATTCGCCCGATTTTGATAAAATCGACGTTTATCCGATCGCACAGGGCTATGAGGCAGAAGCTTCAGGTAACACCTTGACCGGGAATGCGGCCGTATCGAATTGCGGCGCCTGCTCCGGCGGGCAGAAGGTGGGGAATCTCTATCAAGGCGCTTCCTTGCAATTTAATGCCGTTAATGTCCCGGCAGCAGGCAGCTACAACCTGACTGTATTTTATATTTCCGGAGATCCGCGCGCTGCCGATGTGAGCACCAATGGCGGTCCGGCTCAAAATATTCTGTTCCAAAGCACGAAGGATTGGAATACCGTGGGTTCACAGACCATCAGCGTCAATTTAGCGGCCGGAAGCAATACCATTCTGTTCTCGGATGGAGGCGGGTATTCACCTGATATGGACAAAATCGTCGTAACACCGGTAGAAGCGGATCAAGTGCAGCCTTGTGAGCAGGTCATCACGGAAGCACCGCCGCTTGGAGCGCCGCTGGACAAGAAGAAGTTCGGGTCGATCAAGATCTCTGCCTATGCGGATACAGTTGTCATCCAGAATGGTGACTATGCCGTTGCATATCGCACGGATAACGGAATGGCGGACTATGCATGGAAGGATAAGACGATCGCCAAAGGCGTATACAGTAAGTTCGACGATAAGGCGAGCAGCTGCTATGACAGCCACAGCTTCTCCATGGCAGATGTGACCCCTCTGAAAGACGGGTTCGGCAAAGGCATTAAGGTCAAGTTCGTCAACAGCCAAGAAGGAAGTCCGACATTGAACCAGTGGTACAGCTTTTATGAGGATACGCCTTATTTCTTCACAAGAACAGAAGCGGTATCCGCTGTAGAAATGCAAACCAATTATATGGCTCCGCTCGTAACGAATACAACGGGTGGCATCGATATTGGCAGCTATACGGACGGACGGGTATTATCCGTTCCTTATGACAACGATATGTGGATTCGCCATCAAGCCGTGCCTATCAATTCAGCAGACATGAGTTACGAAGTGTCCGCGATCTATGATAATGCCAGCCGCAACGGACTCATTGTAGGTTCGGTGACCCACGATACTTGGAAAACGGGGATTCAATTCATCGGCGAGAACAATCGCTTGAATCGGTTGGAAGTATTCGGCGGCGCCTCGACCGCGAAAACGCATGATTCGGTCGCTCATGGAACCATTAAGGGAACTGTTCTGACGTCGCCAACGGCGTTTGTCGGTTTCTATGGCGATTATCGGAAGGGCATGGAAGAGTACGGCACGGCAAACGCAGTAATCGCTCCGCCGCTTGCATTCGGTAAAAAGGTTCCCGAAGGTGTGCCTGTCGGTTGGAACAGCTGGGGTGCTGTTGGCAGCAACCTGACTTATCAGGATGTGCTGGACACATCCGATTATGTGAAGCAGCATCTGCAGAAGGATGGCTTCAATAATAAGAAGGTCACCTATATCAATCTGGATTCGTACTGGGACAATCTAACGGAAACGCAGTTAGCGGACGTAGTTGCCAAGATCCACAAGAATGGACAGAAAGCCGGCATCTACTGGGGACCATTCGTCTACTGGGGCGACAATATGGAGCAGCAGGTGGAGGGATCCAGTTACAAATACGGGGATATCATCCTTCGTGATGAGTCCGGCAACCCGTTGCCTAAATTGGACGGTGCCTATGCGGTAGATCCGTCTCATCCGGGGGCTAAGGAACGGATCACGTATTTCCTTAACCGCTTTAAGAATCTCGGCTTTGAATATATCAAGCTGGATTTCTTGACGCACGGTGCTTTGGAAGGAAACCATTATGACCCTGCGGTCCAAACCGGAACGCAAGCGTATAACCAAGGAATGGCTTTCGTCGATAGTCTTATTGCGGATAAAATGTTTATCAGCGCCTCGATCGCACCGCTGTTCCCAAGCCAGTATGCGCATAGCAGACGTATTGCTACCGATACGTTCGGCAGCATCTCCGACACGGAGTTCCAGCTGAACGCGTTGACGTATGGCTGGTGGCAGAACGGCACGATCTATCACTACACGGATCCCGATCATATGGCATTGTCCAGAGCGGGTTCCTTGACCGAGGCTAGAAGCAGGGTCAATTCCGCCGTCATTTCGGGCACTGTGTTCTTGGATTCGGATAACGTTCACGATGCGAAAGCACAGGAGTACATGACGGCGCTGCTGACGAATAAGCAAGTTCTCGAGGTCGCTCAGATCGGAAAAGCATTCCGCCCAGTCGAGGGGAATACCGGTGCCAAGGCTGCGGATGTATTCGTGCTGAAGGATAAAGGCGATTATTACATCGCACTGTTTAACTACGGCAGCGCGCCTGTCGACAAAACAGTCGATCTGGCAAGAGCCGGATTGGATGGCAGCGCGGCTTACAAGCTGAAGGATCTCTGGACGGGGGCTGTTTCCCAAGACGTTCACGGCTCCCTGCAAGTGACGCTTGAGCCCATGGAATCCAAGCTATTCCGATTGTCCCCTAAGAACTAAGTGATGCAGAAAAACCGGAGGCCAGCGCCTCCGGTTTTTCTTGCTTCTTATAAAGGCCCCCTTAGCGGAATAAGGATTTGAACCGCCGTGCCAATGCCCAAGCGGCTGTAAATATGGACGCCGTAGCTGTCTCCGAAGGTCAGCTTAATGCGGCGGTCCACGTTACGGATGCCATAACCGGAAGTTCCGTCACCGTCACTATCCTCTTCACCGAGTATCCGTTTAAGCTTCTCCGGCCGCATGCCCATGCCGTCGTCGATGACATGGAGCATAAGGGTGTCTTCCTGTATGCACGCCCTTATGATTACGTTGATGCCGGCTTCATCGTCCCATATCCCGTGATTGATCGCATTCTCGATAAAAGGCTGCAGCATCAGCTTGATAACCGGATATGGCAGCGCCGCTTCCTCAATGTCAAAGTGAACATGAAGGAGCCCTTCGAAGCGCAGCTGCTGGATGGCAATGTAGGATTTCGTCAGCCGCAGCTCTTCGGCAAAGCCGACAATGGTTTTTCCTTTGTTTAGTGAGATCCGGTAAAACTTCGCGAGATGGGTAACCATGTCTTGAATGCGGTTATCTCCGCTACGCATCGCTAACGATGAGATGGAAGCCAGCGTGTTATAGAGGAAATGCGGATTAATTTGCGCCTGGAGCATGCTCATTTCCGCTTCCTTCTTCGCAATCTCCTTCTTATACACCTCGTTAATGAGCTCCTTCATCCGTCTGGCCATCTTCATCATGGCGAAGGATAGCAGTCCGACTTCGTCATGCCAGGTCGACACGGCTTGGACATCGAAGTCTTCCGATTCGATCCGGCGCGTGAGCTGCAGCAGCTTCTCGATTCGGATCGTGAACCACCGCGCCATTATATAAATGAGAATGATCGATAGAATGAGGCTGGCAATGGCAATCGTGAACAGACGGGAGAACGCGATCTTTACGTTCATTAAGAGGCTGTTATAGGACACGATGGAGACGGTTTTCCACCCATTATCGATGGAGTTGAAGACGACAAAAACACGCTCGCCTTTATACATGCCGATGAAGCTGCCGGCCTTGCTGTTTCCCCAGTCGCCCCGCACGAATTCCTTTAGATTGTGGTTGATCTTGCTCTTGTCCTTGCCGGAAATAATGGCTCCATCCTCGGAAACGATGAAGAGCTCTTTGTTGTTGTTTTCTTTTGCCATCAGGGCGTAAATGTCGGCTTCCGGAATATCCATGGTCAGGATGCCGTACGGGTAATTCAGGCTGTTATTGTCCAGCAGACGAGCGAGTACGATGCGGGATGGTTTGCGCTCTTCAATACCTTGTGTCACCTGTTCGCTTGACGGATTGGTCTCTGGCATGACGGTGAACGTCACGCTCCCGTAGGATCTGCTGGCTAAACTATACCAGGGGTAACGCATCAAGTTGTTATCGGAACGTTTAATAAACACCTGGTCGGTCGGCAAGGTCAGATTGCTCGTGTAAACCGTTACACTACTGAGGTCCGTGTTGGTGACCAGCAGATTTCGGAACGTGCTGTCGATATATTCATAGGCATCGACGTATTGGTTATTATCGGAATAATCCATGGTCAGGAAGTCGCGCAGGCGGCTGTCCAGATACAAGGAGGAGGAGACTTTGGAGTAAGAGTCGAGCTTCATCTTCAGGTTGGAGCCAATCTGATCGGTCGTGGAGAGCATGTTGGAATACATCTGCCGAGTCAGCTCGCTCTTCATCGTCTCATAGGAATAAATGGCCAAGAAAATAAGGGGGATTACGGAAACAAGTCCGAAGACGACAAACAGCTTGTTGCGTAAGTGCATATTGAGAAAAGGTCTTACAAGCAGACGATGAATGAGGCCGGGCACGAAGCGTCCCTCCGAATCAGTAAATTTGTTTGCGATAATGGTTGGGAGTCATGCCCGTTGTCTTATGGAAAATGGAGCAAAAATAAGAGACATTCTCGTAACCGACTAAGCCTGCGATTTCATGGACTTTGAGCGATTTGTCGGCGAGCAGCGCGGTTGCTCGTTCCATTCGTGTCTCCGTAATGACCTCAAGAATGGTGCGTCCGGTCTTCTCTTTATAGATGGTGCGTATATAGTTCGGCGATAAGTAAACTTCCTTCGCGATATCCTCCACGGTTAGCGGCTTGTGATAGGAACGGTCAATAATATCTTGAATGTGCCGGGCGATATGCTGATGGCGGTCTTTGTCCTTCTCGGACAGGGCCATAATCAAGCTGTGGCAGACATGCAGGACATGCTCGCCTATATCGTCAAGCGTTTGGCAGTGGCTCATAATCTCCCATTCGCTGCTGAACGGGCCCACTTGAAGCTCATTAATTGCGCCTCCGAAATGCTGCTCCACCGCCGTAATGAGACGAACGGCTGCGGAGCGGGCAAGATGAGGGTGAACATGCTTCTCCCGAAGCTTATGGATGAAAAGATTGACCTCATGTTCCGTTTCCTCGGAGCGCTGATGCACGATGGTGCGGCAAAGTGCAGCCCGGTGTTCTTCAACCTCCACCTCTTCTGTAGTCGGCTTATGAATGTCTTCTGCCGAGAGCAACGCCCCGTTACCGAAATAGAAAGCCTGCCCTGCAGCGTCACGCGCTTCCTTAAAGAGGGTATAGGCATCTTCCAATCTTTCGCTTGTTCTGGATAGACCGATTGTCAGCGATACGGGGAAATCCGCTTCAATTAGCTTCTGTAATTGCTGCCAGGTCTCCCGTTCACCGTCAAAGAGGGAGTCCGGAAACACGCCGGCGAATGTACGATACTCCCAATCGATCAGCTCACCGATATAGCCGAGCGCCATTAATCGGTTATGTACCGCTTCGCCAATGCTTCTCTCAAGCGGGTCCGGCATGCTCGCACCAGCAGCTGAACCGTCATTTCGGCTAGGGCGGTCAATCACCAAGCAGGCTGCTTTATAGGGACCGCGAAACGGCGGCTGGGTTATTGAATCCAACTGTAGCAGCTTCTGCACCAGTTCGATACGCCGGTCCGGCGCTTCCTCCATAAGGAGCATCCGCAGCAGCTTCTCCTTGGCCATCTCTTCCGAGCGCTCCGTGAGTTTGGCTTCCTCGCACTTCTGTTTGACCTTCTCCATGAGATGCCTGAGCTCTTCCATGTCGATGGGCTTGAGCAGATAACCGGACGCTTCGACGGCGAGCGCGGCTTTAATATATTGAAATTCGTCGTGACCGCTTAAGAATACGATTTTGACCCGCTTGCGAACTTGCTTCGCACGTTTTACAAACTCCAGTCCATCCATGATCGGCATCCGAACATCGGTCAGAATAATATCGGGATCAAGCTGATGGGTTAACTCCAGCGCTTCTCGGCCGTTACGGGCTGTTCCTACAACCCGTATCCCCATCGATTCCCAGGGCACATAATGGGTAAGCGTTTCCAATTCTATCTTTTCATCGTCAACGAGTAGTATCGAATGCATGTGAGCGCCACGTCCTTCCTATGTGAGAGCGGGATGATCGTTACTTGTATTATTGTAGTCGCCCTACGGTATTTCAACAATGGCACAGGATCAATTCAGGTGTTTTGGAGTATGAATCAGCGGATGTTTGCATGGAATGGCTGCGGAAAGCTCCCCTATAATGAGGATATTCAAGACGATAAGGCAGGGGGAGAGCGGATTTGAAAGCGCATATCGAACACCCGTTGCAGCGAGCGCCGCTGCTCGGAAAGAATAACGGAAAGTGGAAGCGTTTCCGTCAACAAAAATATTTATGGCTCATGATCTTGCCCGCATTTATTTGTACGCTGCTGTTTTCCTATACCCCGATGTTCGGATTATATATGGCGTTCATCAATTACCAACCCGGCGGCTCTTTCTTTGGATCGTTTTTTCACAGCGAGTTTGTCGGACTGGATTGGTTTAAATACTTCTTCAATAATGGCGACTTCTGGCTGATCATGCGCAACACGCTGGCCCAAAGCTCGTTAAGCCTGCTGTTCGGGTTCCCGGCACCGATCATTCTTGCCATCGCTATTAATGAAATTAACAGCGGGGCGTTCAAACGGATTGTGCAGACGATTTCGTACTTGCCGCACTTCATCTCCTGGGTCATTGCGGCGAACATTATCATCACGCTGTTATCGTCGCAGGGACTTGTTAATAAAGTGCTGATGCTGCTGCACATTACCGACAAGCCGGTCGGATTCTTCCAGAACGGACACTATTTCTGGTGGATCATCGCTTCCTCCAACATGTGGAAGGACATGGGCTTCAACGCCATCATGTACCTTGCGGCAATTGCTTCCATTAATCCCGAGCTGTTCGAGGCGGCCAAAGTGGACGGTGCTTCCCGTATGAAGCAGATGCTGTACGTGACGCTGCCCGCGCTTCGGCCGACGATTGTCATCCTGCTCATTCTGGCGGTTGGGGGCATTCTGAATGCCGGCTTCGACCAACAATACTTGCTGCAGAACAACTTGGTGTTGAAGTATTCCGACGTTATCGACACCTATACGTACAGGTACGGGCTGCAAAATGGGATGTTCTCCTATGGCGCGGCGGTAGGATTGTTCAAGTCGGTAGTGGCGTTTATCTTGGTGTTGCTGGTGAATAGGCTGGCGAAGAAAGTAAATGATCAATCGCTTTTCTAAAGGAGTCTAGGGAGGAAAGAGAGCATGAAAAGCAGGGCAATGGGAGACATGCTTTACTCCGGCGCAGTATATGCCTTTCTATTGGCAGTCGTATTCGCAACGTTCTACCCGTTCTGGAATGTGCTGGTTCTATCGGTTAACAGTGCGTCCGATACCATCAAGGGGGGCATCTACTTCTGGCCGCGGGAGCTTTCGTTTACGAGCTATAAAGAGATTTTAACCGATGGTCAAATCATTCACGCCGTGTGGGTAACCGTAGCACGGACGGTGATTGGGACGCCGCTTACGATTTTGGTCATCAGCTTATTATCCTATCCGCTGAGCAATCGCGATTTGGTGCTGAGAAGACCGGTTACCTTGTATTTCATCTTCACGATGTATTTTGGCGGCGGGCTGATCCCGTACTATATGGTGCTGAAGAATTTACACTTGATCGACTCGTTCTGGGTGTTTATCTTCCCTGGGCTGATGAATGTGTTCTACATGATTCTCGTGCGGACGTATATCGAGCAGCTTCCTCAGGAGCTGACGGAGTCGGCTAAGATTGACGGCGCTAACGATCTGCAAGTGTTCATCCGCATCATTCTTCCTCTGACGACTCCGGTGCTGGCCACGATCGCTCTATTTACGGCCATCGGCCATTGGAATGCTTGGTTCGATTCGTATGTGTTCACCTATAAGCCCAGCTTGAAGACCCTTCAAGCAGTGCTAGTTAAGATACTTAATCAGTACCAAACAGGCAGCATGGTGTCCGAAGCCCAGCAGCTGGCAGATTCTTCGAAGAGGCTGGCGGTGTCGTCGGATACGATCCGTATGGCAGCGACCATGGTCGCAACACTTCCGATTGTGCTCGTCTATCCGTTCCTGCAGCGCTATTTCGTCAAGGGTATGACACTGGGTGCAGTCAAAAGCTGATCTTTTGCGGGACATGAAAGGAGTGTGAGTGGAAGGCGGCTAATTCAGGCGCACAGTCAGCAAAATATCGTTTTACCACGGAATGTCTTTGGAAAAGTCGATGAATCATCTATCATTGTATTTGGGGGGAGCAACAATCTATGAAGAAGAAACGTATATTCACAGTCATGCTCACAATCACGGTCCTTATGACGTTGCTTATCGGCTGCAGCAGCAAAGATAACAACACCGCAACGAATGAACAAGACGATACCGCGACTACGGCCAATACGACGAATGCTACCAATGCGAACAATACAACTGAAACGTCGAAACCGGCAGAACCGATTACGCTTACTTTTTTCGATAAAAATACAGGCGATGCCTTCACAAACCCTGTAGCGCAAGAAGTCACCAAACGTACAGGCGTTACCGTTGAAATCCAGCAGCCGAGCGGCAATCCGTCGGAGAAGCTGAATCTGATGCTTGCCAGCGGCGACTTGCCGGATATTATCCTCATGGACCGCGGCAGCGATATCGTAAACAAATACATTGCAGCCGGCGCTATCATTCCACTTGATGATCTGATCGAGAACTTCGGACCGGACGTCAAATCCCAATACGGCGAAGTCTTGCAAAAGACGCGTTATACGGACGGTAAAAACTACTATTTGTCCAACTGGTATGGCATGGATAACAGTCCGGTATTCGGCGTTCAAATGCGCAAAGATCTGCTCAAGGAGCTCGCGCCGGACAAAGCGGAAGGCGGCCAACCGTTCACAACGGATGAATTCGAGCAGCTGCTGAAGGATTTTAAAGCGAAACATCCGAACATCGATGGGAAAGCTTCGATTCCGCTCACGTTAAACGCGGAGAATATGGGCGCTGTACTGGGCACCTTCAAAGGTATGTGGGGGATGAAAGCCTACTACGAAGATGGAGGAAGCCTGAAGTTTGACGTAAAAGACCCGAAATACCGCGAGATGATCCTTTACATGAACAAACTGTACCGCGAAGAGCTGATCGATCCGGAATGGGCGGTCAATAAATCGCAAACATGGGAACAAAAGCTATCGAACGGTTACGTCTTCTCAACCGCTTCAGCCTATTGGGATCCGGGTAACGCGAACAACGCTTTGCTGAAATCGGGCGGAGCGGATCACCAGCTCTTCTCTTATAAAGTGGTTGCACCGGGAGTTGACCCTAGCGCGACGACATTCGGTCCGCGGAGCCCGCTTGGCTGGGATGCGATTGCCATCTCCAAGAACAACAAGCATCCGGAAGAAACGATGAAATTCATTAACTTCCTTGCGAGTGAAGAAGGGCAATATCTCCTCATGTGGGGGATCGAAGGCCAAACTTGGGATATGAAAGACGGCAAACATACACCGAAGCCGGAAGTTCTGCAAGGCTTGAAGGAAGACTGGACGGCTGAGACGAAGAAGACCGGTCTTCAAAAATGGACATGGTTCGTCAAGAACGGACTGGGCAGCGATGGTACGCCTTATCACATCGGAGACAACAACCGCGGCGAGATCGACCTGATGGCGTTCAAGAATCTATCCGATACCGTTTGGGATACGTCACCGTACGATAATCTCGGACCTGGGGGCGGAACGCCGGAATCGCTCAGCTACCAGAAGGTTCAAGATATTATGAAGCAATCGATCACGAAGATTATTATCGCGAAGAGTGAACAAGAGGCGAACGCCGGTTTCGACAGCATGCTTGCCGAGATGAAAGCCGCGGGCGACGAGAATGTGGAAGCGATTATTACGGACAACTACAATAAGCGCCAAGAGCTTTGGAAGTAATCTGCGAAGCGTAAATTTTGAGGAGGTGCAGGGCAGATGCACCTCCTCAGGAAGCTGAGAATTCGAAAATGGAACTCTCGCTGTTAAGGGTTCGAAGGGCCGCCGGTTTCGGCGGCTTTTTGGCGTGCGCGGAACCGGCGGACTTTCATGAGGTTGCCGCAAGCTCTCTCATCGCAGAAGCGTTTGGATCGGTTCCGTGTTTCGTCATAGTAAACCGCCTTACAATCCGGATTATCGCAAATACGCAAGCGGGAAGGTTCGCTGTCTGTGAGTAAGCGGCCGAAAGAAGCGGCTACCTCCGCACCGATGCGGGACCAGCCTGTTTGTAGAGGAGTGGTTTCCAAGCGGAAATCCGACTTCGATTCCGCGATATGCAGAATCATAGGTCCACCAGATAGCGCGCGGTTCAGCCCGTCTAGATTAACGGGGTCCACCGAATCGCTCACCGTCAGCTTCTGAACGATATGGAGGATATGCCCTCGCAACCGTTTCAATTCATCGATTTCTTTCGCAGACGGAGCCCCCGGATAGGGAAGGGCGTGAATGGCCAGCCATTGCTCCAGCCATTCCGGCTTGTCCAACAGTTCTTCGGTATGACCGCTGCCTCTCCAGTCACGATAATCGCTTCTCAGAAAATCCTCCCATAATTGAAACATTGCGTCACGACCCCCTTGCCTCATGTAGAATTTTCTATATTGTAACACCCAAGTTGTTCCTTAGCTAGTTACTTGACGAGCGTAGCCATTCATGATAAAGTGTGTTCCGTAACTATTATAACCAAGTTAGATAGTTACTATTTGATTGCATTTCGATCGGCTGCTCATAGTTATCCTAATTCAAGTAAAAAGTAAACGGAAAAAGAAAAGGTGAATCTTCCATGTACCCCATGCGCAATCAGAACCGCAGCTGTACGGATACAGACCAAATCCAGTCCTTTCTGGAGCAAGCTCGGACCGGATTTCTCGGTTTATCTTCAGGCGGCGTCCCGTATGTCATTCCACTTAATTATGCATGGCTGAATCATTCGATCTATTTTCATGGGGCGGAAGAAGGTAGGAAAATCAATTATATCGCCGATAATCCTCGGGCTTGTTTCACGGTCAGCGAGAATTATGGAACGATTACGAGCCCGGTGCCAGCCGATACGGATACCGCGTATATGAGCGTCATCATCGAAGGATCTTTGCTTCCTGTAACGGATATGAACGAGGCGATGGAGGCGATGCAGGTCATGCTGGATAAATATGTACCGGGTTATTATGATCGGCCGCTGGGGCGGGTTCATTTGGAACGTTATGTTTCCAGCTTAGGCAGTAAAACCGCTATCTATAAACTGCCCGTAGATACGTTGTCGGCTAAAGAACAAGCAGCGCCTTTGGAGCGTATGTTCTATGAAGGCAAAACCGTTCATCACGACCGGGCATAATAAAGCGGGGCAGATCTAAGTATCTGCCCCGTTGTTGTTATTTCGCGAGCGGGAGCTTCACTTCGAATGAGGTTCGCCCATCGTCGCTTGCCGCGGATATCGTACCGCGATGCAGTTCGACGATGTTTTTGGCGATTGCAAGGCCGAGCCCCGAACCGCCCGTATTCCGCGAACGGGAATGCTCGCCGCGATAGAACCGTTCGAACAGCAGCGGAATGATGGATGCCGGCAATGGCTCGCCGTAGTTCGCAATTTCCACAAACGCTTGTCCGTTAGAGCTCCAAGTCGTAATGTCGATGCGCCGGCCGCTCTTCCCGTATTGGAGCGCATTCACGACCAAGTTCTCGAACACCCGGACGAGCTTGTCTCCGTCCGCGTCGATTACAATGGGATGATCGGGGAGAACCAAGCGACATTCCATCTCCTCCTGTTCGAATTGCAAACGGAATTGGCCTGCCAATTGCCCGATCAGCTCGACCAGATTGATCGGAGACGGCCGAAGCTTCATGCCGCCGCTCGTCCTCGTAAACTCGAATAAATCATCGATCATGGATTTCAGATGCATCGACTTTTGGTGTGCGATTTGCACGTATTGCCGCAGCTCGACCTCATCCCGGTAACGGTCATCATTGATCAGACCTAAATACCCGACGATGGAAGTCAGCGGCGTGCGCAAATCATGCGAAACGTTCGTGACCAGCTCAACCTTCGTCCGCTCGGCGCGCCGTTCTTCCTCGATCGACAGCTTTAGCTGCGCTGTCATTCGATTGATATTGTCCGCCAACGCCCCGAGCTCATCATCTCTTCGAATCGGTAGACGGAAATCGAAATTTCCGCCCGCGACTCGCTCGATACCCTGCGAAATTTCCACCAGATAGCGAATGGTCGATCGGCTGAAGGCAAAGAAATAGAAAATAGTAAAAAGGAGGCCGACTAAAGTAAAGGAAACCGGAATGCCTAGCTGTGATCGCATTGTTCCTACGAGAACGGAAATTAATGGAATATTAACCTGATAGGCTGCGTACGCAATCAAGCTGAGGAATACGACCGTCAGGCTGGACGCCAGAGCACTTAAGGCGAACAAATACAACATTTTGAAACGAAGGCTCTCCCACGGTTTAGTATGGATCAATTTTATACCCAACTCCCCATACGGTCTGGATGAGCTTCACGCCGCCCAGCTCGCTCTCCAATTTATCGCGAAGCTTACTTATATGCACCATGAC
The DNA here is from genome assembly GCF_059383835.1 of Paenibacillus sp. J22R98. Lineage (NCBI taxonomy): Bacteria > Bacillati > Bacillota > Bacilli > Caryophanales > Paenibacillaceae > Paenibacillus > Paenibacillus sp. J22R98. Next base: position 169,671 of record NZ_JBXENW010000011.1, on the reverse strand, counting down.
GGTGTTATTGGACTCCATGAACTTGTCCTTCCATACCGCTTCGAAAATCGCCTCCGCACTGAACACCTGCCTGGGATGGCTCGCCAGCAAATATAAGATATCAAACTCCGTCGACGTCAAATTTACGTTCCGATCCTCTACCGTTACGGCATGCAGTTTCTTGCTGATTTTCAGAGATTGGATCTGGATTTCGTCTTGTTCCTGCACCGGCTGCGTTTGGGTGTTCAAATACATGGATCTGCGCAGCAGCGACTTTACCCTGGCCAGCAGTTCAAGGGCATTGAACGGCTTAACCATATAATCGTCGGCACCCGTAGTCAGCCCCATGATCTTGTCCATGTCTTCCGCCTTGGCGCTCAGCATCAGAATTGGAAGACCGTCATACTCCGCTCTAACCGTTCGCACGACCTCCAGACCATCCATCTCCGGCATCATGACATCGAGGACAATCAATTGGACCGATTCCTTGGCGATCAAGTCGAGTGCTTCGCGACCGTTACTGGCCGTCAGCACTTGATAGCCTTCGTTGGTCAAGAAGATTTTGATCAGCTTGGCGATTTCAAGGTCATCGTCCGCGATCAGAATTTGAATCGGATTCATAGAATCTCTCCGTTTATATCAGGTTAAATACCGCATTTGTAGCATTAGCTTATCAGATATCGTCTCCGCAACCTACCTGATGAATCCACAAATAAGAAAATCTTAAGGTTTCCTTTATGGCGTTTTATAAACCTCCTCGTCCCTGGACGTTATCGTAGAGTTGCTGGAACATTTAACGATAATGAGGAGGTTCGCGCGAGATGGAACAACTACAACAAGCCGAACAACATATAGGCTGTCATAGGAAAGCTAACTCCGTGCAAGTGGCTAATTCTGAGATTCACCAAGGTTATCTGGTCTTAATTAATCGCGAGAATCCCATTCGACAGACGGTAATTTCCGGGAGTTTAACGCCGCTTAGCTCGTTCCCGGCTATTCATACGCTGAGTGAGGATATGCTGCTGGATCAGACCTGTTTGTGGCAGTTGATGCATTTACTTGAGGCTTGCGATGGAATAAACGATATTATCGCCGTCAGCGGGTATCGGACCCGATTTGAGCAGGAGCTGATATATCAATCCTCGCTAGTCGATAATGGTCCCGAATACACGGCATGTTACGTTGCATTACCCAATCAGAGCGAGCATCAGACGGGACTAGCGATAGACGTCGGCAAGTTAAACAAGGACGTGGATTTCATCGCGCCTTCCTTTCCGGATAGCGATGTCTATTTGACCTTCAAGCAGCTTGCAGCCCGGTATGGATTCATCCAACGCTATAAGGAAGGGAAGGAAGCCATCACGCATATTTCTTGCGAGCCGTGGCATTTCCGTTATGTCGGCTATCCCCACGCCGCGCTTATGGAGCGGAACGATTGGTGCTTGGAGGAATATATCGATCGTCTCCGAGGCTTCCCGTACGAAGGCGATCATCTCGTATTCGAGGATGATCGGGCGTACGTTGAGATTTATTTTGTACCGGCGGCGGATGAGGGGATTTCTACGACCATTCCCCTAATACCTTGCGATCGATACCTCGTATCGGGAAATAACAGCGATGGTTTTATTGTCACGGCATTTCGGGATCAAGGCAGCCAAGCTTATGTCTAAACCCAATTTCGGCGGACTCGATTGGCTTAAATTCGTTGTCGCGATCATGGTCGTTGCTAATCATACGGTACCGTTTCTTTCTTACAGCGCCACTGCCGATTTTCTATTAAGCAATTTGCTTACACGCATTGCCGTTCCGGTCTTTTTCATGACGGCGGGGTTTCTATTCTTCCGTAAACTGACGGGGGACCCACAGAAGGATCGTAAAGCATTGCGCGGTTACATGCTGAGAACCGGAAAGTTATATTTGATTGCAATCATACTGTACCTTCCGCTCAATCTGTATAAAGGTTATTTTTCGGATTCCTTCACCGTTTATTCGTTGATCAAGGATATCGTGTTTAACGGTACTTTCTATCATCTGTGGTATTTACCGGCATTAATGCTGGGGTTGATGATCACATACGCGATTTATCGGATGAAGTCCTTGAACGTTATGCTGGCTATCGCGGGTTTCTTGTACATTGTGGGACTGCTGGGGGATAGCTACTATGGCATCTTGCCAAGCGGCACAGGAATTACTCAAATGTACGCGGGCATGTTCACCGTGTTCGATTACACGCGTAACGGATTCTTCTACGCGCCTGTCTTCTTGGCGCTCGGGGCTTGGGCAGCCAAGCAGCCGCTTCCGGCGAGATCGCCGTACACCAATGCAAGCTTGTTTGCGTGTTCGCTCGGCATGATGCTGCTTGAAGGATCGATATTGAATGCCTTTGATATTCCGAGGCATGACAGCATGTATCTCTTTGCGCTGCCAGCGACTTACTTCTTATTCCATTGGGCGATGCAGTGGAAGGTGGGATCGAACAAAACCTTCCGAGAGTGGCGGGTATGGGTCTACATTCTGCATCCAATTGCCATCGTGCTCGTTCGCGGAGCCGCTGAGGCAACGAATCTGGAACGGCTGTTTATCGCGAACAGCCTGCTCCATTTTGCCGCTGTATGCCTAGTGTCCATCGGGATGTCCGCGGTTACGGTATGGATCGCCGAGAACAAACGGAAGCTCCGATTAAGAGCGAAGCTGCAAATAAGAAATTCTTAAGGAATCCTTTATGGCGTGTTATAAACCTGCTCGGCCAATGGCGTTATCTTAGAGATAGAGCAACGGACAAGAAGCAAATTAGGAGGCATTATACATGAAAACAAAGCTGTACCTGCTATACGGCGGCAAATCCGTCGAGCATGAGGTGTCGTTGAAAACGGCAGTTACCGTCCTTCTTTCTATAGATGAAAGCCGCTTTGAGGTTTATCCCATTTACATTACTCGCGACGGCTTATGGTGCACGCCCGGATCTCTTTCCAAGGATGGTCTAACGGTTGAGAAGTTAGTCGCCCGTTCCTCGTCTAAAGACACGGCTCGTTCAATCGGCGAAATATTGACAGGCGTGCTGGCACTGCCCGGACCCAAAGTTGTATTGCCGCTTCTGCACGGCTCTAATGGAGAGGACGGCACGGTGCAAGGCTTGATGGAGCTGCTGAACGTTCCTTACGTTGGAAACGGCGTGCTGTCCTCGGCGCTTACGCTCGACAAGGCGATGTCGAAACAAATATTGGCCCAAGCCGGCATTCACCAAACGGAATATCTCGTGTGCCGCCACGAGGAGTGGACAATGGATGAAATGGCCGTCCTTCGTGGCGTCGAAGAGAATATCGGCTATCCATGCTACGTGAAGCCGGCTTCCCTCGGTTCAAGCATCGGCATCAACAGATGCTGGAACAGGGAAGAGCTGCTAGCCGGAATCCAAGAAGCGTTCTCCTACGATAAGAAGCTCGTGTTTGAACGCGAGGTGGCCGGCAGGGAAATTCAAGTGGCCGTCATCGGCAACGAGAAGCCTCTAGCTTCATTGCCCGGGGAGTTCATCCATGACCACGCGTTCTTCGATTACGAATCCAAGTACTTCGACAAGCGTCTTACGATGTCCATTCCCGCTGAACTGTCAGGCGACTTGACCAAGCGAATTCGCGAGCTGGCAATCCAAGCTTATCAAGCCCACGGCTGTGAGGGTCTTGCCCGCGTCGATTTCTTCCTCGATGGGGAAGGAGATTTGTTCCTTAACGAGATTAATGCGCTGCCCGGATTCACGAATTTCAGCATGTATCCGGTTATGTGGGAGCGTACCGACGGCACGACTTATGCGCAGCTGGTTGAGAAATTGATCGACCACGCCATCGCCCGTCACGCGAACAAACAAACGATTCGATATACGAAATGAGCGAGGTGAAAGGGATGCTAAGAGACACATGGGCTGAAGTTAGTTTAAGCCGCATTCGTGAGAATATGCAGACCATTCGCCGTACCTTGCATCATTCAGTCAAGCTCATGGCCGTCGTGAAGGCGAATGGTTATGGACATGGGGACATCGATTCGGCTGCAGCGGCGGAGTCCGCGGGAGTCGACTATCTGGCGGTGGCATACCTGGAGGAAGCACTTCATTTACGCGCTGGCGGTACGAAATTGCCTATTCTTATATTGACGCCGATTAAGCCGGAGCTCACGCAAATGGCGCTCGATCTCGACTTAACCTTAACCGTCACAAGTGCCAAATGGTTTGCTGAAATGCGGAATTTCATGCCTTATTCCGCTACGGGAAAGCTTCGGGTTCATGTGAAAATGGACACGGGACTTGGAAGGATTGGCATTCGTACGCAACAAGAATGGGACGAGCTCGTTCCATGGCTGCGCGCGGAGGACGTTGAAGTGGATGGCTTCTATACGCATTTCGCGACGGCAGGGCAAGCCGACACGGACTTTCTGGAGCAGCAGGCTGCACGTTTTATAGAGATGAAGGAATGGAGCCGCTCGTCCGGCTTAGCGATCCGGCATTATCATTGCGCGGGCAGTGCCGCGGCGCTGCGGTTTCCTCATCTGGCGATGGATATGGTGCGGATCGGGGCGGCCATGTACGGCTTTTATCCGGAGAAGCTGGTGAGATCCGTGAAGCTTGAGCCTGCTTTAAGCCTTCATAGCCGTCTGATCCATGTGAAGCGGCTGGCCAAAGGAGAGTTTCTCGGCTACGACAATTCGTACCAGGCCGAGGAAGACGAATGGATCGGAACGGTGCCGATCGGTTATGCCGATGGCTGGAATCAGCGGATGCAGGGTACGGACGTGCTGGTTGAAGGCCAGCGTGCCCGGGTAGTCGGCAAGATTTGCATGGACCAGCTGATGATCAAGCTTCCGAAACCGTGCCCGGAAGGAACATTGGTGACGTTGATCGGACGGCAAGGTGCCGAGCGCATCACGATTGCAGAGCTGGCAGAACCGCTCGGCTGCGCGCAGCAGGAAATTTCCACTTCGCTTTCTTCGCGCATCACGAGAAGGTATACCAATTACGAGGAGATACGGCCAGCATGGGACAGCGTAATGCTCCCATTTGTCTGCAGCATGTCTAATATGATAACGGCAACGGGCGAATATGAAGGTTTGCAATGTAACCTCTAAAAATAAATTAGATAGTTACTTGTGTTAAGTGGTGGATCATGATATAGTTCTGTTTGTAACCAATAAAATAAATATAGATGGTTACACAAGTGGAGTGGGGAAAGCAAAACGCTAGACGATATCGATATACATGCTTACCCAGAAGATCACTTTCTGTCTCGGCGAAATTCAAGCCCTGCAATGCTGGGCTGAGCATAGTTATCACGAGCTAATTACTTCACGATGCGCTAGATGGCTCGACCACCCACAAACTCATATCAGAAGGAGATTAACACCATGACTAAACCACAAAGTATTCGCCCGTTTCACGTGAATGTACCAGAAGCAGAGTTAACCGATTTGCGCAATCGCATCAACGCGACAAGATGGCCTGAGAAAGAAACCGTATCCGATCAATCGCAAGGCTCGCAGCTTGAAACGATGCAAGAACTTGCTCGTTATTGGGCGAATGAATACGACTGGCGCAAAATTGAAGCGAAGATCAATGCTGTTCCGCATTTCCTAACTGAGATTGACGGTCTGGATATTCACTTCATCCACGTTCGTTCGAAGCATGAGAACGCGATGCCGATCATCATTGCCCACGGATGGCCGGGATCGATCGTCGAGCAAATGAAGCTGATCGAACCGCTGACTAATCCTACGGAGCATGGCGGAAGCGAAGCGGATGCATTCCATGTCGTTATTCCGTCGATGCCCGGTTACGGTTTCTCGGGCAAGCCGTCTGCGACGGGCTGGGGTCCGGAGCGCATCGCGCGCGCTTATGGCGAATTGATGACTCGTCTTGGCTACGAGAAGTATGTAGCGCAAGGCGGTGACTGGGGTGCTATCGTCGTTGATTTCATGGGCGTTCAGGAAGCAAAGGGATTGCTGGGCCTTCACACGAACATGGCCGGCGTGATTCCGCCTGACGTTGATGCGGCAATGTGGTCCGGCAACCCGCTGCCAGCCGGTCTCTCTGACGAAGAGAAACTAGCGGTCGAGCAAGTTGGCGAGAATAAGTTCTATTACGCCTTCTTCATGGGAACGCGTCCTCAGTCATTGACCGGTCTTGTGGATTCGCCTATTGGTTTGGCAGCCTTTATGATTGACCATGACTGGAAGAGCCTAGCCCTGATCTCCAGAGCTTTTGCCGGAATCAATGAAGGTCTGACGCGCGACGACGTTCTCGACAACATCACGCTCTTCTGGTTGACGAACTCCGCGATTTCCGCGGCTCGTATTTACTGGGAGAACAAGAGCTCCTTCTTCGCCGTTAAAGGCGTGAAACTTCCGGTTGCCGTAAGCGTCTTTCCGGATGAGCTTTATGAAGCGCCGAAGAGTTGGACAGAGAAGGCTTACCCGAACCTGATCCACTACAACAAGCTTCCGAAGGGCGGACACTTTGCGGCCTTTGAGCAGCCTGCGCTTCTTACTGCAGAAATCCGTACAGGATTGAAGTCACTGCGCTAATCGGAAATATGTCATTCTGCTCTGCGGCCCGCTCTGGGCCGCAGATTTTCTTGTTATAGGAAAGTAAAGGAGCTTGCTGTGGGCAGGCTCCTTTTTAATGCCTTCATAGGACATTGCGATATGGTTAAGACTATTAGGGCAAAATTACTCCAAAGGGAGTTATAGATGATGCTGAAAGCAACGGATAGCATGTGGAAAAATTCGATTTCGCTCAGATGGCTCTTCGGGCTGAAGCTCGTTTATGATTTAGTCCTGGCGGGGTTGTTTACTTCCGAAAACTACTGGAGACTAGGTTTTGTTGTATTCTCCTTACTGGTTTTTCTTTTCGTTAATCTCTATTACTCCAGCATGAAGAAACATTGGCTGCTACAGCTCCTCATCATTGATTTCATGGTATCGGCTTCATACGGCTATGTTTATATAGGCGGTAAATTACCCGATCCTTTATTTAAAGGCATTACGGCATTAGCGATTTTCATGTTAGTCAAGAATACGCGAGCGCTCATCGCATCCGGGGTGCTTTTGCTAGTCATCTATTTGAGTGTGATGAGCACCATCGATTGGTCGCTGTATCGACGGTTTGATGTTACAAGCTATTTTATCTCCTCTTCCTTCATTGTGTTTGCATGCTTTGTGAGCTTCTTGATTCTTTTCTATAAAAGTGCCAGCACGGAAGCCATGCAGCTGTATGCGCAATTGATGCAATCCCACGAGAAGCTGCAGGCGTATGCCAGCCAGACGGAGGAGTGGGCAGCCGCGAGGGAAAGAGTGAGAATTGCACGGGATATTCATGATACGGTTAGTCATAAGCTGACGTCAGTCTTGGTTCACATGCAAGTGGCTCGCAAGCTGAGCAGCTTGGACGCTCCGCGCAGTGAACAAACCTATTTGGAATGTGAGCAGTTCATTAGGTCTGCCTTGCAGGAGGTACGTCTTTCCGTTAGAGCGATCAGAGACGAACCTCATACATCTACGCCTTTACATGAAAACCTCGCCCGTTTATCGGAAGAGTTTACTAAATTCGCTGAGGTTCATACTGTTCTGGAAGTCGAAGGCACGCCGGTTGATCTCCCAATCGATTTACGATTGACTGCCTATCGAATTGTACAGGAATCGCTTACAAATGCGCAGAAACATGGCCATGCGACCCATATCGCCATCTTGCTGACTTATGCCGAAACCGGATTTTCGCTAAGCATACGGAATGACGGGGATTTGCCTGTCGAGCTGAAGCTGGGGTTTGGATTGATCAATTTGCAAGAAAGGGTGAAGGAGTGGAACGGAGAGGTGAATTTCAGGATGGACCAGCAGACAGGCTTTGCCGTTGAAGTGAATTTTCCTTATTCGAAACCGGAAACGGAGGGATGACAGCATTGAAAGTTCTGATTGTCGACGATCAGCGGCTGATGAGAGAGGGTCTTGCGACCATCATCGGTTTGGAGCCTGGAATGGAGGTAGTCGGCACCGCTGAAGATGGAAGAGACGCCTTTGCTAAAGTAGTCGAATGGCAGCCGGACGTCGTGTTGATGGATATCCGCATGCCGGGAATGGATGGCGTGGAAGGAACGGAATTGATTCTCAAGCACTTTCCGGAGACGAAGGTATTGATTCTGACCACATTCGATGATGCGGAGCTCATTATGAAAGTATTGGAGAAAGGCGTTCATGGATACTTATTGAAGGATATGCCGTCGGAGGCTATCATCTGTGCGATTCAATCTGTGTACAATGGGGGCACGGTGCTTCAACACGATATCACAGCCATGCTGATCAAAGAATTAAATAAAATGTCGGATAGGGGCTCGAATCAGGCACACTCATTAAGGAAAGCGGAGCCGGATGAGCTGAGACAATTGACGGAACGAGAGAGAGAAGTGCTCGCGTTGTTGGGGCAGGGGCATAATAATAAAGAAATTGCCGGCTTGCTGCATCTTACGGAAGGTACCGTGAAGAATCACGTGTCTAATCTGATCGCGAAGCTTGGACTGCGAGACAGGACACAAGCAGCCTTATTTGCAGTACGTCATCTTTGATAATTGCGGGGCATGACTTTTGGCAGGAGGGCATGAAATTATTCATGGTTTGCAGTCAAACGAAGGATCTATTTTCATACATTGTTCATGACTTTCCACAGATTTGCTCCTGTTCGATTCTTGTTATAATTGCGGGAAGAGACACCAAGGATGCTGAAATGGGAGATAGATGACTAAAGGTTGGAGGAAAGAAGGGAAGTAATGAAAAAGGGCTGGTTTGAACTGGATAAGTACAGGCATGAAAATGATTATATTCGAGATTACTCCAAAATGTGGGAAATCAATATTTATTCGTATGAAGGCGAAGATGAATCAACACCGGATGTAACCTTGATCTTGAATACGACCAAAGGAAACGGCAACGGGTATTACTTGGTGGAGTTGTCTGTTACTTATGTAGGCCGCTCCATCATGTTTGATGAGATCATTAATTTGGTCAAGAAGCTGGATGAAATAAGCAGCAATAATGATTCCGTTAGTTTGACCGAGCATTTGGTGGTCTGCCGCGAGTTTTTTGATTGCGGAAGGATTCTTCCAAAGTCACATGTCCATTCTGCTTAACGTATAAGAAACCTATGAAGTCATGCAGTCCCTATGAGAAGGGGCTGCATTTTTTGTAAGAGCAGACAACAATGATGAATTTCCCAGAAGTAACCATTAAAAACAAAATAGATACTTACTTGTTTTCTTGGCGTGCACATGATATATTGTAACCATCAAAACAAATATAGATAGTTACTTACTAAGAGGAGGAAATTGAATATGTACAAAAAAGTAATCATTTGGTCTCTTCTCGTTGCTCTTGTTGGCGGATCCATTTATGAAATAAATTGCTTCTTGAACTATTAAGATCCGGCAGAGGAGAAAGAAATTGAAAAAAAACATGTTGGTCGTACTATCGATTGCCCTGATATTCTTTATTGTTTATTCCGTTTATATGTCGTATCACAAGAAAGAAATAGCAAAGACGCAAGCGTTGTTAACTACGTTTATTGCAAATTCCAATACGCCTTACGAAATCGCTATTTTTGCAGGCGGATGTTTCTGGCCCATGGAAGAGGCTTTCGAGCAGATTGACGGGGTCTTGCGCGTGGAGTCAGGTTATACGGGAGGACACACGAAGAATCCCACCTATGAAGAAGTGGGCTCCGGAAAAACAGGACATCTTGAGTCGGTAGAGGTTCTGTATAACCCCAATCAGATTACGTATGACGATCTCCTTCAGGTTTATTGGCGAAACATTGATCCTACAGATGCAGAAGGGCAATTCGCTGATCGTGGCAGTGACTATCTAACAGCTGTATTTTATAGCAGTAATGAACAGCAAGAGCTGGCTGAAGCATCAAGAGATGAATTAGCAGCATCAAAGAGGTTCGATATGCCGATTGTCACGAAGATTTTAGCTGCATCTACCTTTTACAAAGCAGAAACGGAACATCAGGATTATTACAAAAAGAATCCACTCCACCACGAGCTGACCGAGCTCGTCTCCGGACGTAACTCTTTTCTGAATCATGCTTGGGGCGAGGATCGGGAATTGAAATTCCATGCCGTTAAAGGGTTCAATAAAGGGTTCAATAAAGAGGAAAAGCTGAAAACGCTGACTAAGCATCAATTCAACGTCACTCAGAAGGATTTCGAGGATCCGCCATTCGAGAACGAATATTGGGCTAACGAAGAGGCAGGCATTTACGTCGATATCGTTTCGGGCGAGCCATTGTTCAGCTCGGCGGACAAATATGATGCCGGTTCGGGCTGGCCTAGTTTTACTAAACCGCTAGAGCCGGACAATATTGTCTTGAGGCCAGACGGCGGATTGTTCTCGTCGTCCTCGACCCAAGTAAGAAGCCGGTACGCGAATTCTTTTGTAGGTCATGTCTTCAATGATGGGCCTAAACCAACGGGACTGCGATACTGTATAAACTCTTCAGCTATGGTATTTATTCCGAAGGCTGAGCTTGATAAGAGTGGATATGGCGATTATGCCGCTCAGTTTGGAGAGGAGAAGCAATCCAATGAGAGATGAATTCGCACTTCGCCATTTTAACAAACACATCAAACAATTCATTCGTGTACTCAATCGATGTCCGGCGGAGAGACGCAGCAGCATACCGGAAGGCTATAAGAATAATATCCATTGGCATTTAGGGCATGTGCTTGTCATCACGCAGTTTGATGTTCTTGTCCTTTCGGAGCAGCCCAATTTGCTTCCGGATCGCTATCAAGATTTCTTCGCGTATGGTACGAAACCTGCCGACTGGCAGGGTGAACCGCCTGAGTGGGACGAATTGATCGCTAAGTTCAAAGAATTGAACAAGCATGTCCACGAGACGTTGAAAGATAGACTGGATGAACCGGTGAGAGAAAACAATCTGCACGCCCGGAATATCGGTGAGCTCATCTACTTGACCACGCTGCATATGAATTATCACCAAGGTGTCGTTTACGGCATGCTTCATTCATTGGAAGCGAAGGCTGCTGAAGCTCAAGACGAAGGCAATAGACACGAGATGAATATACCTGTCGAAACCGCAATCTTCACCGGTGGCTGCTTCTGGCATATGGAAGAAGCCTTCCAGAAGCTGGATGGCGTCTCGGATGTGTATACGGGCTACTCGGGGGGACGGGATACCAATCCGACCTATAATAAAGTGGTTTCCAGAACCACGGATCAGCTTGAAGCCGTTGAGGTTCATTACAATCCGAAGCGGATTACCTATGACGAGCTGCTTAAAGTGTTCTGGCAAAATGTTGATCCAACGGATGATCAATCGGCCATCTTCTATCAGAGCCAGAAGCAGAAGGAGCGGGCTGAAGCATCTTGGAAGGAAATGAGATCGTCTAGATGGTTCCATAAACGGGTTGAGACGAAGGTCGCCGAGGCAACTGCGTTTTATAAGGCGGAAGACGAAGATCAGGGTTATTACCGAAAAAGTACGCTAAGCTATAAGGTGAGCGAGTTTCTTTCCGGTGGCAGTTATTAGATGAATAAAATGCGGGGGCGCTTATGCCGCGCTATTTAGCGAAGAATCATAATGTGATGCAGCCCCTGTAACGTAGGGGCTGCTTTTTTGATTTCACATAATTTAGAAGCGGGCTGAACATAACTATCTATATCTATACGGTTGTAATGGTTATGGGAGGCCTTATCCTCGATGTCTATATATTTAGGAAGTAAGATGTGTTTAAAGGAATATTTAACAGACACCTTTTCCGGTGATGTTGATTTCGTTTCAAGAACGATACCTGTTTGGAGCGGACATTTTGAAGTAAGTGTTAGTTACATCGAGAATCTCATTGAAAATGAACTCATTAACCATTATGTAATCGAAAGATTGCAGGACCTAGATTCGGAAGATCGCCTTCAGTCGTCAGCCGAGTTCATGGATAGAATGAAATCAAAGGTTATTTCCGCAGCGAAAGTCTTTAGTTCGGACGATAAGGATCAACTCGTACAAGCTATCCTTACAGGTCATGTTGTAGTAACGAGTGACGATAGCGATTGCGCTTTAGTCATCCCTTTACTAAAGCGCGAAGTAGGTGAAAAATCAGAAACAGAGCCTACTATACAGAGCGGTAATGAAGCTTTTACATCAAGCTTAAGTAAAAATTTCAACTTATTAAGAATGAGATTACCTTCCCCGAACTTAATGTTCAAACAGATGGAGGTCGGGAGGACTTCCCATACGAAAGTAAGAATCGTATGGCTGAAAAACGTGGCCAAACCTCAAATAATCGAAGAGATATGCAGTAGATTAGCTCGGATCGACATCGATATCGTCCATTCGATATCGGTCTTAACGGAACTAACCGAAGATAATCCGTTAACGATTTGGCCGCAATATAAGCTGACCGAACGCGTTGATGTCACCGTCTCTAATATAGCTGAAGGACGCGTAGCGATACTATGCGATAACTTCTCCTTCGTTGTCATTGTACCTTTATTGATCTTACAGGAATTTCAGACACCCGATGATTATTCGCAAAAATGGATGTTCAGTTCGATCATGCGAATTACCCGAATTTGCGCCTTTTTTCTTTCTTCGACATTGTCTGCCCTGTATGTATCGTTTGTTGCCTTTAATCATTCCATCATTCCCTCGGCTTTAGCCTTTCGGATATCTGCAGGCAGAAGTGACGTTCCGTTCCCTTCCGTCATTGAGGTATTGCTCATGACCTTTATGATTGATGTGCTTAAAGAAGCAGGAATAAGGCTGCCGAAAGGGTTGGGTCAGAGCATCGGCTTCCTTGGGGCCGTAGTGATCGGCCAGTCGGCTGTGGAAGCAGGTTATGTCAGCCCTGTCGTCATCATCATTGTTGCCGTCTCTGCGATTTCAAGCTTTGCGCTGCCCTCGATAAACCTTACCAATACGTCAAGAATAGCCAATTACGGTTTAATATTTATGGCTACCGTATTAGGACTGTTTGGTGTTATTATCGGTATCCTCTTCTTACACTGGAGATTGGTTACCCTTCGCTCGTTCGGCGTATCGATTTCCCATCCTATGGATGGCGGTGAAATGAGCCTGATGAAGGATCTGCTCGTAAGGTCTCCCGTGTGGAAATTGAGAAACCGCTCCAAAGTATTATCCGATAACGGAACTTCGATGGGGGATAGCACTAGGAAGCCGAGTCCCAAAGAATAAAGGGGGTTCAGGGAACGTGTTGCAAAAGCAGAAGATTTCGAGTATGCAAGCCATCTTTCTTACCTTTGCAAGCGCTTATGGCGGCGTTTTTTTCTATCACTCTTACAATACCAGCCTGGCAGGGAGAAGTGCGTGGATTGCGGAGTTCGTAAGCGGGTTTATTAACATCGGCTTTGCCTTATGGGTATTGAGCGTTGCGAAGAAGTACCCCGGCAAAAACATCTTCCAAATTGTCGAGATGGTTGGCGGGAAATGGATCAGTACGATTTTCATTGCAGTTTACGTTGCCTTAAACATCGTCCTATCCTCCTTGCTGTTAATGATGTGCGGAGGACTGGTGAGGACCATTGCTCTGCACAATACACCGATGTGGGCACCCATGCTTCTGATTACTTTAATGTCCTTATTAATCGCAAGCAGTGGTATTGAATGCTTAGCCAGGATGAGCGTTACGTTGGAGATTTTTTTCCTCGGCCTGATGTTTTTACCTGTTCTCGTTATCGGAGTTATCACGCAATTCGAACCTTCGAACATCTTCCCTATGATAGACAGCGATGCTCCCTCCTTTCTAAAGGCTGTATTACTGGCAGGAGGAGGGCATTCTGAGGTGATTCTATTCCTGTTCATTATGGTTGAATCGTTGCATCGGCCGGGGAAGCAATTTACCTCGCTTACGGTAGGGTTACTGGTATCCGTTGTATTCTTGCCCGGAGCCGCATCGTTCTTATTCTCAGCCGCTATTTCTCCGGAGGAGGCATCCAGAATTTCTTTTGCAGGCGTCAATGTGGCTTCTTCCATCACAATTGGCACGTTCATTCAAGGCTTGGAAATTTTCATATTTATTCCATATGTGATTATCACCGTGCTGAAGCTGGCAGGAAATTTCTACAGTAGCTGGGTAGCTTCAGAATCTGTTATGAAAAGAAGCTCCAAATTTCTCATCATCATCATTACGATGGTTACATTCATCATAACGTTGAATTTGCGTTCATTTAACGAAGCCTTCTACGGGTACATAAGGGTTATTCAATATTGTATCTATCCATTCTATCTCGTTGTCCTTTGTACAGTTTCCTTCCTGATCGTTGCAAAAGGAAAAAAGGCGGTAGTAAGGGAAACATGAACTATTCAAAATGGATACAACTCCTTCTAACGATGGTTATTCTGACCGTTTGCACCGGATGCTGGGATTATATGGAGTATGAAGGCATGGCTTTAGTACGCGCAATCGGTCTCGATATGGACAACAACGGTCAAATTCTGTTGACTTACGAAATCATAAAAACACGAAAACAAGACAAGCAAGGCGGGAATTCCAATGTATTGGTTCAAGGAAAAGGGAAAACAGTGCCGGAAGCCTTCGATAACATGCAAACCAGCGTTCCGGGAGAACTGTTCTTAGGTTATGTTACAACGCTCATCATCAGCGAAAGAGTGGCCAAGCAACATCTGAAAAATTTCATGGATTTATTATTTATTACGCCCAATATAAGAGAATCCGTATTTCTGGCCTTTACCAAGGAGAAACCGGACAAAATACTGGGGATGCCGGTCGGGAAATCGGGGCTGTTGGTAGGGGATGCGTTAGTGGGTTTTTTTAAGGTTACACCTCGTACAGGCGCTTCATTTCCAGTCAGGATCAAAGATTTCAATAGGATGCTGATGGCAGAGGGAATAGAGCCTGTCGCCCCATTAGTAGAAATGATTGGGGAAGGTAATATCAAGGTGTCGGATATGGTTGTATTCAAAGGCTTCAAGCTGGCAGGCGTGCTGGATGGAAACGAAAGCAAGGGATTTGGACGAATTGTAAATCAAAAAGTACAAGAACTGTCTTCGGTATCCGTAAGGGCACCTGACACGGGAGCTTCTGTAAAAGCCGTATTCAGGCTTCAAGATAATAAGTCGAAAATAAAAATTAAAACGGGAAGTAAGGTACCCGAAGTATTCATTACGACAAAAGCCAATGCTACAATGTATCAATTCGACAGCACGGTTAAAGCCATAACACCGGAAATTCTTCGCGAATGCGAGAAGGAGCTGGAAGGTACGGTAAAACAAGAACTCGAAGCCGCAATAACGAAAGCGCAAAAAGACTGTAAATCCGATTTCTTGGGAATCGGGTCTCATTTCTATCAACAGCATCGCAAAGCATGGAAGAGTACATTTAAGCCCAAATGGGACGAGGTTTTTCCTGAGGTTCCCATTCATGTCAACGTAAAAGTGAAAGTCCTCAATTCAGGAACCAAAGTGGTTCCGTTAAACGAACAATAATCGGGAATCCAACTCAGCCTCTTTCTGCTTTTGTCTTGTGCCTCTAAAAGTAGGCGACCGAAAAAGTTCCGTGATACGGAACAAGATCGCCTTTCTCGCCCTTCAACTAACATCCCCGCGGGGGGACGAGCGGGCCTCCAGGTTACCGTGCGAGTCGCAAAGCGGCGAGCACCTGGTAACCACCATCCCGTCTATCCCGCGCCGAATGTAAAGCGTGTCCCGAACGGGACGAAAGCGATCATACGCACCAAACAAACTCGCGAGCGCTTCTCTGCAGCGCCAACGTTATTCACATTCCGGGTGTCCAGAGGGACGGGTCCCTCGGGGTCCCCCTTTCAGGGGGATTTAGGGGTATTAATTTGTTGTTGACTTTAATCTCGAAATGATTTATCTTTAATTCAAGATAATTAAATCCAAGACATCTGAGGGAGGTGAGTGCAAATGTCATTCCAAATCGATGACGACCAAGCGGTCTCGCTGAAAACATTCGTTGTGTTATCCAAAGCGTTCAGAACATTGATGGACCGGGCTGTTAAAGATATGAAGCAATATGAACTGTCATCCTCCGAGTTTACGATTCTCGAAGTGCTGTATACCAAGGGACGCATACCACTGCAGCAAATTGGGGAGAAGATCCTTGTCACTAGCGGAAGCATCACGTACAATATCGATAAGCTGGAGAAGAAAGGGCTGCTCAAACGAGTCCCATGCGAAACAGATCGAAGAGTCATTTATGCGGAGATCACACAGGCCGGAAACGACTTGTTCGATGACATTTTTCCCAAGCATGCGTCTTCCATACATCTGATGTCACAAAGCTTATCCAATCAAGAGAAGCTGACCCTTATTGAACTTCTGAAGAAATTAGGGAAAGGCGTAGAAGATTAGAAGCTCCATGCACCACTTTTTTTGTCAAATATCTTAAATTAAAGATTATTAAAACCAAAATATAATGGAGGTAGAATTTCAAATGTTAGCATTAGGATTGTTAATTATTCGCGTAGTGATTGGTTTGTTGTTTATCGGACATGGTGCACAGAAGCTGTTTGGCTGGTTTGGCGGTTACGGTCCGAAGGGAACTGGCGGTTGGATGGAGTCCATCGGCATGAAACCCGGCGTACTGATGGCTGTTGCAGCAGGGCTGATGGAATTTGTCGGTGGGGCATTCTTCGCAGCAGGATTATTCACGCCGGTGGCGGCTGCCCTTATTGCGCTAATCATGCTTGGAGCTATTGCGAAAGTGCATGGCAAGAACGGTATTTGGTCAACGGCAAATGGTTATGAATACCCGCTTGTACTTCTCGCAGTCGTGATCGGTGTAGCGTTCGCCGGAGCGGGTTCGTATTCGCTTGACGCACTATTGTTCAACTAATAACACGAGTGAATTCAGATCAAATATCTTTAATCAAAGATTGTTAAAATCAAACTATGTGGAGGTAGATTAAATATGTTAGCATTAGGATTATTAATGATTCGAGTAGTGATTGGTTTGTTGTTTATCGGACACGGTGCACAGAAGCTGTTTGGTTGGTTCGGCGGTTACGGTCCGAAGGGAACAGGCGGCTGGATGGAATCGATCGGCATGAAACCCGGTGTACTGATGGCAGTTGCAGCAGGGCTCATGGAACTGGTTGGCGGGGCATTCTTCGCAGCAGGATTGTTCACGCCGGTGGCGGCCGCCCTTATTGCACTAATCATGCTTGGAGCAATTGTTAAAGTGCATGGCAAGAACGGAATTTGGTCAACGGCAAATGGTTATGAATACCCGCTTGTACTTCTCGCAGTCGTGATCGGCGTAGCGTTCGCCGGAGCGGGTTCGTATTCGCTGGATGCACTGTTTAACTAATCTCGGTCATCTCATTATTTTTGAGAAAATGGCGGAATACTAACTGAAAAAGCTACAGATCGTGCACTTTAATTACAATAAATTATGGGAGTGATTATTCATGTCATTACAAACTGCAGGTATTCACCATATTACAGCCTTTGCAAGAGATCCGCAGGCCAATGTCGATTTCTACGCAGGAACACTGGGTCTTCGCCTTGTCAAAAAGACGATTAACTTCGATGCTCCTGATGTGTATCACTTATACTTCGGCGACAAAGCCGGTACTCCGGGCACGATCATTACATTCTTCCCTTGGCCGAATTCCCGCAAAGGTAAAGTTGGCGGCGGGCAAGTGGGGATTACCACGTATGTGGTTCCTGTAGGAGCGCTGAGCTTCTGGGAAGATCGTTTGAAAGGCTTCGGGATTGCAGTAACGAAGGTTACCCGATTCTCAGAGGACTACCTTCAGTTCTCGGATAACGAAGGGCTGCGGCTTGAAATTGTAGAACGCGAAGCGGGATCGAATAGCGAATGGTCCTTCAGCGGCGTTCCTACCGATAAAGCGATCAAAGGATTTGGCGGAGCCGTACTGTTTAGTACCAAATCAGCGCAAACGATACACGCCCTTGAGCATATTTTGGGTATGAGCAAAGTCGGCGAGGATCAAGGTTATGCTCGTTTCCAAACCTCTGCAGATATCGGGAACATCATCGATGTACCGGTAGCCGATATGGAGTGGGGAGCAGGCGGCGCAGGCACGGTGCATCATATTGCTTGGAGAGCGAAAGATTTCGAAGAACATGCGCAGTGGCAAACGGAAGTACTGAATTCCGGATATCAGCCGACTCAAATCATTGACCGACAATACTTCAACGCGATTTACTTCCGGGAAGCCGGCGGGATACTGTTCGAGATCGCTACGGATCCACCGGGATTCGCGAACGATGAAGCTGCGGATGCGCTGGGTGAGAAATTGATGCTGCCATCTTGGTTCGAACCGAAACGGGAGCAAATTGAAGCCAATCTGCATCCGATCCAAGTTCGTGAGTTGGAGGCGAATAAATAATGAAGCATATTTTCGAACAGGGTACATCATCCAGTGCGCCAACCTTAGTGCTGCTGCACGGTACAGGCGGAACGGAGAGAGATCTGATTTCACTTGGACAACGGATTTCTCCGGGTTCTTCCTTGCTAAGCATTCGCGGTAACATTCTGGAGAATGGGATGCCGCGCTTCTTCCGGCGATTGGCGGAAGGCATCTTCGATGAAGAGGATCTAGTATTCCGCACTAAAGAGCTCTATGACTTCTTGGATGAAGCCGCAGCTCAATATGGCATTGACCGCAGCAGCTTTGTAGCTGTCGGATATTCGAATGGCGCGAACATCGCCGGAAGCCTTCTGTTCCATTATGCCGATGCTTTCAAAGGTGCGATCCTGCATCATCCGATGGTTCCGCTTCGTGGCATGGAGCTGCCTGACTTGTCAGGCACTCCGATCTTCATCGGTGCCGGCACGAACGATCCGATTTGCTCAG
This sequence comes from Paenibacillus sp. J22R98, assembly GCF_059383835.1. Classification (NCBI taxonomy): domain Bacteria; kingdom Bacillati; phylum Bacillota; class Bacilli; order Caryophanales; family Paenibacillaceae; genus Paenibacillus; species Paenibacillus sp. J22R98. Next base: position 150,816 of record NZ_JBXENW010000011.1, on the reverse strand, counting down.
CTAGTGAGACTGAAGAATTGCAGCAGCTGCTCGGCGGAGCGGGAGCCGATGTTGCCGTACATTGGGAGAACTACGGTCATCAGCTGACCGCTTCCGAGGTCAATGCAGCCACCAAGTGGTTTCAAGAGCATTTTCCGGAAGCTTAATGGACGCTCGAAGGGAGGGACGATATGATCTCTATAGATCCGGCAGCGCAAGGTGAGCGCGATAATTATAAGCTCCTTATCGGCAGTGTCGTTCCGCGTCCCATCGCGTTTGTGACTACACGATCGGAGCAAGGGGTATTGAACGGCGCACCATTCAGTTATTTTTCTATCGTTTCCAGCAATCCGCCGCTGTTATCGATAGCCGTTCAGCGTAAGAATGGCAGGATGAAAGATACTTCGCGAAATGCGGTTGCAACGGGCGAGCTTGTTATTCACATCGTGGATGAGACCAACGTAGGCGCTATTAATGAAACTGCGGCGAATTTACCTACGGATGAAAGCGAGGTAACATTAGCAGGGCTCACGCCAATTGAAAGTGAAACGGTAAAAGTACCGGGAATCGCAGAGTCCAAGATCAGAATGGAATGTGTGCTGGAACAGGCTTTGGAGCTTGGCGGAACAGGCGGTGCACCGGGATGTGACCTGTTGATCGCGCGCGTTGTCCGTTTTCAGATCTCGGAAGAGCTTCTGGAGCACGGAAGAATCGATGCGCAGAAGCTGGCACCCGTCAGCCGGATGGCAGGCAATTTCTATGCAACCTTGGGCAGAATGTTTGAGATGGAACGACCGCAATAAAGGAGTGAGCCCTTATGCTGAACATACTTAATCGAATTAATGAGCTATCGAGAAAACAAAAAGAATCTGGTTTAACGGATGCGGAGAAAGCAGAACAAGCCGATTTACGCAAAGAATATCTTCGCATCTTTCGTGGTTCTGTAGGCAGCCTGCTCTTGCACTCCACGATCATTGATCCGGACGGTAATGACGTTACGCCGGAGAAGCTAAAGCAGGAACAGGCGAGAAGATCGGCGCACTAGCACTGGCTGGGATAATAATAATCATCCTCATAATAAAAAAAGGAAGCAGCGAGATCATCGCTGCCTCCTTTTTATTTGAACACCTTAAAGCGTTCTTCGATCGGCATGAATTGTTTCTCCCCTGCCGGTGCGGTTGGTTTGCCGAATGGCATATGGGCGATAAGCCTCCAATTCTCAGGGATGCCCCATTCGGTTTTCACCTTCTCATCGATCAACGGATTGTAATGCTGAAGACTTGCGCCTAACCCCTCGTTTGCGAAAGCGGTCCAGATCACAAATTGATGCATGGCACTCGTGTGCTGGGACCAATCCGGGAATTTATCCTGGTATGTAGGGAACTGCGCCTGCAGCCCTTGGATAATGCTCTCATCCTCGAAGAACAGAACGGAGCCATAGCCGGCTTTGAAGCTGTCCATCTTCTGCTGGGTGGATTCAAAATGTTCGGCCGGTACGATCGCTTTCAACACCTGCGTTGTAATATTCCAAAGTTTATCGTGCTGCTCGCCTAAAAGCAGAACAATCCTCGTGCTCTGCGAATTAAAGGCCGATGGCGTATGCTTTACGGCTTCTCTGATGATTTCTTCGATACGACTATCTGGAATAGGCGATTCTTTGCTGAGTGCATAAATGGTTCGTCTCTCGCGAATCCCCGATAGAAACTCATTGCTGGTCGTAGCCATTGGTACCTCCTCTAAAGCTGTTTTGAAAGCACCTTATTATTTGGTAAAACACGAATAAGTATGTATGCTTGTCTTCATTTGGAAGCTTGTGTATGATTGTTGTGACTATTCTGTATATTGATTATATGTTATAGAGGGAAACTCATGGAGGTGGAGGCAATGGAAGCTCTGCTGGGGATCGATATTGGAACCTCAAGCGTCAAATCCATGCTCATGGATGTGGAAGGCCGAATGCTCGGGTTTGCTCAATTGGATTATGAGACGCACATGCCAGCCCCTTATTATGCGGAACAAGATCCGGAGGAATGGTGGAATCTGACCTGTAAGACCACAGCTATGGCACTTCAGCAGGCGAACCTCCAAGCGGATCGGATTATTGGAATCGGCCTCTCCGGTCAGATGCATGGACTGGTAGTTCTTGATGAGGTAGGCCGAGTGATCCGACCATCGATAATATGGTGCGACCAACGAACAATTGCCGAGAAGCTTGAGCTGGAGAAGGCATTCACACCGAAACAACTGGGTGAGCTTATTCAAAATCCGGTGGCGACCGGGTTTCAGTTGCTTTCGCTAATGTGGATGAAGAGCCATGAACCGGCATTGTATCGTCGCATTCGTTCCGTGATCCTCCCGAAGGACTATGTTCGCTACCGGCTAACGGGCACGATCGGTGTAGAAACGACGGACGCTTCCAGTACTTCGGCTTTCCATGTGGCAGGCAGGTGCTGGTCAGAAGAGCTTCTAGCGAAGATGGGCATTGATCAAGACTTATTCCCATCCGTGGGAGAGCCTTGGGAAGTCAGCGGTTCCGTTACGCAGCAAGCAGCGGCAGAAGGGCCATTCGCGATGGGAACTCCGGTCGTGTACGGCGGGGCCGATCAGCCGATGCAGGCCATTGGCAACGGAGTCATTGCACCGGGAACAGTTTCTTGCACGATTGGAACGGGCGGCCAATTGTTTGCTCCCATCGTTCAACCTGTCTATGATGAGCCGCTTCGGACGCACACCTATGTGCACGCTGTACCGGATCGCTGGTATTTGCTTGGGGCTTCCATGAGTGCAGGGCTTTCGTTAAAATGGCTGGCCGGGCAAATTTTGCGCGAAACCGATTATCAGCGATTGGACGAACGGGCTCAAGCGATTCCAGCCGGCAGCGAAGGGGTTATTTTCTTGCCTTACCTGGCTGGCGACCGTACACCCCATATGGACCCGTATGCCAAAGGGATGTTCTTCGGCTTGACATTGAAGCATAGCGATGCCCATCTCGTCCGCTCGGTGCTGGAAGGGGTCGGGTATTCTATGCGGGATAGCTTGGAGATCTTTAAGTCGCTTGGCGTCAGGATGGATAAGCTGATTGTTTCCGGGGGCGGTGCGAAGAGCGGCCTGTGGAAGCAAATTCTCGCGGATATACTCGGGATCGATGTGTATGTAAGCACCATGCGGGAGCAGGCTTGTTTCGGAGCGGCGATGATTGCAGGTGTAGGCGTGCAAGTATACAGCAGCGTGGAATCGGCTTGCTCCACGATCGTAAGTATCCACGAGAAGCCTATTGTTCCGATTCAAGCAAATGTGGATACATACAACCGAGGCTATAAAACATACAAGCAGCTTTATGAGCGTAATCGGGACTTATTTCTTCCTACTACGGAAACGGAATAGAACGGAGTGAATCATTCATGAGCCAGCCGGTAGAAATACCTTGCGATTTGATTCTAAATAAGCGAGAAGCTAACCAGTTTAATTGGGGTAATGTTCAAAGTTTGTCGATGCAAATGACGATTACGCAAGCTTTAGACGAGGATTATGTGTCCATCGTTCAGCAGAGTCAGGAGCATGATCAGGAGCACAAGCACAAGGAGATCATTCGCGTGTATTCCGGAACGTCGGCTGCTGCACAGAAGCCTTCGATTATCGTGGAATTCCGTACAGACGCGCGCGCGAACCCGTTAACATTATCTGTTCCATGGGATTCGATTGGCAGCGAGAGTCACTCCCTATTCGTCGGCTATAACGGTTACTCGCTTCGTTTCTATGTCGATGGCGTGCTGGTGGATGAAGATTGGCCGATGGGTTCACTGCCGTTAGAGAACGTTGAGATGAAGGTTGGGGAGGCGTGCGACAAGCTCTATCTATGGAAAAACGCGATCACCCCGGAGAAACCTTCAACGGAGCTCGAGGATCAATATCTTGGCGTGGAGCCAACGTCGATCCAGTATTGGAGACCGCGAGGACACAATACCGGTGTCGGGGACTGCATGCCTTTTTTCGATGGCGAACGATTCCGCTTGTTTTACCTGTACGACCGCAGAGGTCATGCAAGCAAATGGAGTCTTGGCGCGCATCAATGGGCACAGATTAGTACGCGTGATTTCAAAACGTGGGAGCATCATCCCATGGCCGTTGCGATTACAGCAGACTGGGAAGGTTCGATCTGCACAGGATCTCTGATCGTGAAGGATCATACGTATTATGCCTATTACGCCGTTCGGGCTACGGACGGTTCGCCCGCCAAATTAACGTATGCCACAAGTACGGACGGTTCATCTTTTCACAAAACAGAGCAATACATAGGGCTATCCAACAAGTATTCGCTGGCATCTGTTCGGGACCCTCATGTGTTTCAGGATGAGGACGGCTTGTACCATATGTTAATTACAACGAGTCTTCTCACGCCTTCTCGCAATCAGGGCTGCTTAGCCCATTTGACGTCAGCGGATCTCGTGAGTTGGACGGAGCAGGAACCGTTTATCGTACCGGGGTACCATGATGAACCGGAATGCTCGGATTATTTCCAGTGGAACGGCTGGTATTATCTGATTTTCAGCAATGACGGTGTTGCGCGGTATCGGTATTCGCGGGAGCCAATGGGGCCGTGGCTGCGGCCGGCGATGGATGTATTCGATTGCGTGCAATGGCGCGTGCCGAAGACAGCCGCCTATCGTGGCGGGCGAAGGATTGCTGCCGGATTTCTGTCCTCGCCGGATAGGTACGCAGGAGAACTCGTCATTCGTGAGCTTGTGCAGCACACGGATGGTACATTAGGGTTCAAGCCTATGCCGGAATTGGCAGAGGAGCCGGTTGCTTCGCATGAGATAAACCCCGTAGCATTAAGTGATTTCAACGGACTTATGGTTCACGATATCGAGCTCGAAGGGGCTTCCGATCTCATTCTTACTTGCCAGGCGACCCCTGGAAACCGCAATTTATATTACGGAATATCGCTTGCCGGTCCGAACGGATTCGAGGACGGTTATGATGTCCGATTTGATCCTTCTCGTCGTAAAGTCGGCATTCATCGTGCCCACTGTTCCTCTTTGCTCGAGAATGAAGCGGCATCGATCTATGAACTCGAAGCACTGCATGAGCCTACCTCGATTGAGGTAGTGATCAAACAAGATTGGATCGACCTTTGCGTGAATGGCAATCGGACCTTGATTTCGAGATTCCAAAGGCCGCTTCAGGCACCGCTGAAACTGCGCTTGTTCGCTCAATTTGGCAGCGTCTCGTTCGATGATATTCGAATAAGGGAACTGGCTTAATCATTTGAAGGTGTAGAAACAATTGAAGTTTAAGAAATCCTTTAGATTTACCCCCACTTCTTCTTAAAAAGTTTTCTTTATCCTTAAGTACATGATGGGATAAGGGAGGCTTGAAGAGATGAAGAAGTGGGTTTTTTGTTTTGTTATACTAGTAACACTGCTGTTTGTTTACGGCATTCGGGAGACTAAATTGAACGCCGATAACGAAATCCAACTGAATGAAGGTAGGCCAGCTCAGGCGGCAACGTCTCATATGAGCGAGCTTCACATAGGTGTAGATCAGATCAATAAAGGTGACTTATTGCTTGTGAATAAGGATCACCCGGTACCTCCGGGAAGCGAAGAGACCGGCGCGGTTAATCTGGCTGAGCATCTGGAGCTGGTGAACGGATTCCGTTTACAGGATAATGAGATTGAGCTAGCGCCAAGCTTGGCGCGTAAATTCGCGGAGATGGTCAAAGCGGCGAAGAACGATGGAGTGAGCCATTTTATCATCAACAGCGGGTATCGGAATAATGAGGAGCAGAATCAGCTTTATGCTCAAAAGGGTGCTGATTACGCGCTGCCGGCGGGCTACAGCGAACATAATTTAGGGCTATCGCTTGATATTGGTTCGACGCAAGCGGAGATGAGCCAAGCGCTTGAGGGCAAATGGCTGAAGAAGAATGCATGGCGATACGGGTTTATATTGCGGTATCCGAGTGACAAGACGAAAATTACCGGGATCGAGTTCGAGCCGTGGCATTTCCGTTATGTGGGGTTGCCGCACAGCGCGGTGATGCAGAAGAAAAATTTTGTCCTGGAGCAGTATTTGGACTACCTGAAAGAGAAGAAGAGCATTACGATTACCATCGATAAAGCAACTTATGAGATCTCGTATTATCCGATCTCCGGGGATACAACCATTCCGGTGCCGGCGAATGGCAGCTATGAGCTGTCAGGCAACAATATGGACGGTGTCATCGTGACTGCGAGAATCGCTTAAACTTAGTCGTATGAAAAGAATGCGCATGCCTAATGCTAATGGAATCCAGGGAGGAACGAATGAAGTCGATCACAATTCTAATAGCAGATGATGAGGCGGAAATTGCCGATTTAATCGAGCTGCATTTACTCAAAGAGGGCTACAATTGCATAAAAGTCGGCGATGGGCACGAGGCGGTTGCCGCTATTCAGAAGCATCCCATTGACTTGGCCATCCTGGATATTATGATGCCGAAGCTGAACGGCTATGAAGCGACCAGGCAAATTCGCGCTCAATATAACCTGCCTATTATCTTCTTAAGCGCCAAAACGACCGACCTCGACAAGATTACCGGTCTCGTCAGCGGAGCGGATGATTATGTAACCAAACCGTTCAATCCCATGGAGCTGGTTGCTCGCGTGAATGCGCAGCTGAGGCGTTCCATGCAGCTGAATCAGCCCGCAGCAGCGAAGCAATCGGTTGTGGAATCGGGTGGTTTGCTGATTAATCCGGAACAGCGTACCGTAATCCTATATGGGGAAACGATCGAAATCACACCGAAAGAGTTTGATATTCTATATTTGCTTGCCAGTCATCCGAAGAAAGTCTTCAGCGCGGAGCAAATTTTTCTTCAGGTATGGGGGGAAGCTTATTTTGAAGGCAACAATACGGTCATGGTCCATATTCGTACGCTGCGGAAGAAGCTTGGCGAAGACGTTCGTAAAAACAAGCTGATTAAAACGGTTTGGGGAGTGGGGTATTCCTTCCATGGCTGAGATGTTCCGCAGCTTCCGGTTCAAAATGCTTCAATTTTTCGGATTAAGCATGTTTTTGTCGGCGGGCATTACTTATTTGCTCTATAAAGTGCTGCAGCTGTACTATTGGACTACTAAGCGTGAAAGTCCGCTCTATAAGATACGGGCTTTCATTGGCGAAATCGGGGATATCAACTTCTTCATGATTGTTTTTATCCCCCTCTCCATTTTGTTTTTCTACCTCCTCACGAGCCGTTATGCATCTTATTTTCGTGAAATATCAAGCGGAATCAATCAGCTTGCCAATGGTGACTTCAACAATCGCGTACGGATCTCATCCGATGATGAATTCGAGGATATTGCCCGGGACATTAATCTAGCCAGCGAGAAATTGCAGCAAGCGCTGGCGAGAGGCGATTTTGCGGAGAACAGCAAGGAGCAGCTGGTCTTGAACCTGGCCCATGATTTGCGTACGCCGCTCACCTCGGTGCTCGGTTATCTGGATTTCATTCTTCGGGGCGATCAGCTGACAGCGGAGCAAATCAACCACTATACGAGCATTGCCTACACGAAGTCGCAGCGGTTAGAGAAGCTGATCGACGAGCTGTTCGAAGTTACGCGAGTGAATTACGGCAAGCTGCCTGTGGAGATGAAACCTATCGATCTGAGCGAGCTTCTCATTCAGTTAAACGAGGAGCTCTATCCGGCTGTGGAGAAAAATAATCTGGCCACCCGGTTGAATGTGGCTCCTCATTTGACCGTGCTAGGGGACGGCGAGCTGCTGGCACGCGTCTTTGAGAATTTGCTGACCAATGCCATTCGCTATGGCAAAGAGGGTCTGTTTATCGATATCAATGGGCAAATCGATGGCGAGGAAGCGGTTATTCAGGTGGTTAACTACGGCACTAGCATTCCACCGGAGGAGCTGCCGTTCATCTTCGATATGTTCTACACGGGCGATAAAGCACGGACCCATCGCGAAGGAAGCACAGGTGTGGGCTTGTCCATCGCGAAGAATATCGTGACGCAGCATCAGGGGAGCATCACGGCGCAGAGCGATGTCATCCGCACGCTGTTCGAGGTCCGTCTGCCGCGAACTATTGAGTCCGATGGACTCGGGGAAGCGCAGCCTGTATAAGGCTCAGCCTAATTCGAGGTTAATAGCAAGGACATGCTCGCTCGCGTAGGCGGGCTTTTTTTATTCCAAATCTCGACCATAAATTGACAACGCTTACATATAAATATGGTACAATCTAGTTGCTTGCCGCCCTCTGATGAAATGGGTTTCATTACCGTAGAAGGCAAGTCTATTGCTTATCCCTGACTATCGATTTGATCGTAAAGGAGGTGAGGCGAAACGAGGGGAAGGACTGTGAGCAGTCCGCCCGAGTTGCGTTATCAGTTGCCTGATGAACATTCGAAGATGAGAGGAGTAATGGCGTAATGTTGAAACGAATCGGTTTGTCCATTTTCAGTTGGGTGGTGATGGTGACCATGATTGGATCGGGCTTGGGAGGCATGAATGTTCCCAAGGTAAGTGCAGCTGCTTATACGGCTGTCGTTAATCCAGGCGTTCAATATCAGACGTGGGAAGGCTGGGGCACGACGCTCGCCTGGTGGGCGCACCGCGTCGGAGGTGCAGCAGATTCGGTGCGCAACGATTATGCGGACCGGCTGTTCGGCGCGAGCGGGCTGAATCTGAACATCGTGCGCTACAATATCGGAGGCGGCGAGAATCCCGCCTATCCGGATCATATGGACTTACGGGCGCGAATACCCGGCTATAAGGCTGCGGCTGCGGCAAGCTATGATTGGACGCAGGATGCGAATCAGCGCTGGATGCTGAGTGCCGCCAAGACAAGGATTAATGCGAGTGAGTTCATTGCCGAGGCTTTCGCCAACTCGCCTCCGTGGTGGATGACGAAGAGCGGCAGCGTTACCGGGAATAACAATGCCGACGAGAACTTGAAAGTAGACATGTATGATGATTTCGCGGACTATCTGACGACCGTTACGCAGCATTTTCAGACCAGCTGGGGCATTAATTTCCGTACGCTCTCTGCCTTTAACGAGCCTAGCTCTGCTTACTGGACGTTCGGCAACCGGCAAGAAGGCAACCGCATGTACCCCGCCAATCAGCAGATTATGATCGGTGAGCTGTACAACTCGCTGATCACCAAGGGATTAACGACGGGCATCAGCGCGCCGGAAGAAACGAGCATCGATCTGGCGAGGGATACGATCAACAGTTACTCGGCGGCGACCAAGGCGAAGCTCGTTCAGTACAATTCCCATACGTACGGAGGCAGTGACCGTGTAGGCTTGAACACCGCGGCCGGCGGCAAGCGGATCTGGAACTCCGAGCACGGCGACGGAGAAGCGAACGGGATTACGATGTCCCGAAATATTCTGTGGGATATCAAATATATGAAAAATTCAGCATGGGTCTATTGGCAGGCGGTGGAGACGCCGGGCGGCTGGGGGATGATCGAGACGGATCTGAACAATGCAAGCGCCAACCTCGGCACCTTTACAGTGAAGAAAAAGTATTATTCCATGGCCCAGTGGAGCAAGTACATCCGCCCAGGCTACAAAATCCTCGATATCTCCGACGGGGATTCGATTGCAGCGTACGATAGCGCGGGCAGCAAGCTCGTCATTGTTACGGTTAATGACGCTTCCGCTTCCAACACGGTGACGTACGACCTGTCGCAATTTACGAACGTGACTGGGTCGGTGTCGGGGACTCGGACCAGCGGCACCGAGAATCTGGCTGCGGTCTCTGGCCTATCGCTGGCGAATAAGAAATTCACGGCGACGGTGCCGGCAGGGTCTGTCAGCACCTTCGTCATCACCGGCGTTTCGGGTGTCAGCACGCCGACGATCGATACGTCAGCCTACTACAAGCTGGTGAATCGCAAGAGCGGCAAGCTGCTTGACGTTAGCCAAGGATCGCAAGCAGATGGGGCAGATGTCATTCAGTGGACAGACAACGGCGGTATGAACCAAATGTGGCAATTCGTTTCCGCCGGCAGCGGATACTATAAGCTGGTAAACCGGAATAGCGGCAAGGTGCTTGATGTGTCGGGGCAATCAACCGCGGATGGCGGCAATGTCATCCAGTATACGGGCGGCACTGGCCTTAATCAGCAATGGCAGCCGGTACTAGTCGGAGGCTATTATAAGCTGATCAACCGAAATAGCGGTAAAGTCGCGGATGTCAGCGGCGCTTCGACCGCGGATGGCGGCGATGTCATCCAGTATACGGACAACGGCGGAACGAATCAGCAGTGGCAGCTCGTGAAAGTGAATTGACAGCGGAGCGAAAAGCAGCCGGCCCCTACTAGGGTCCGGCTTTTTGATTGCGAAGATGCTGCTGATGAGGCTTTTAATTTCAGCGGCAGGTTAGACGAGAGAGTCTCGCACTAGCGAATGAACACCTACGCGGAGTATGATTGGACTATTGCGTGAAGAGCGATAAAAGGTGTTTGGATAGGGGGATAAACGGATGTATATCGGCGTTGACGGTTCCAAGAATCAATGGGTAGCTGCCCTGCTAGAGGGCACTAAGGAAGAGACGACAATCCGCTATGTTCAGGTGGAGCATTTGGAAGAGCTCTGGGCTGAATTCGGAACCGGCTGCCGGAAGCTGCTGATCGATATGCCGCTTGGACTTAGCAGCAGCGGCAAACGCAGTTGCGATGAATTCGTTATGGATCTGCTTGGTCCTGCCAATAAGAAGAGATGCTTCCACGCGCCTAGCTACAATGCGTTAGAGGAATGGCGGCGGCATTCACGCGCTGACTCCGAAGGCGTACGATCCATGTCGCCAAGAGAGAAGTACAACGCGATTAATGGCATTAATGTGAAAGATACGCAGCTCAATTTGACCCCGCCCGGCTATGCCTTGGTCCCTCGAATCGCGAATGTACGGGAGTTCGTGTTAAGCATCCCGGACCGTTCCATGGTCTCGGAAGCGCATCCTGAAATTTGCTTCATAGCTTTATCGAATCGCGGCAGCTTCTCGAGCAAGCATCATCTCCCCGGACTATTCGAAAGGCTCGCGGTTATTCAGGCCCATATCCCAAACTATATCGACCTTGCCGCAAGCGGCGGAACCTCGGTCTGGAACGGTGTTTCGGCTAAAATGGACGATGTCTTGGACGCCACTGTCCTCGCGCTGACGGCACGAATGTTCATTGAGAACCCCGCAAGTATCAGGCGATTAACGAACCAGCCGCCGATCAACGATCTGTCGGGCATTCCGATTGAAATCGTCTATGCACAGCAACAAGCTGAAACGTGAGGACTTGCCTGCAATTATCGCTCGCAGCAACAATCACAATTCCAATAGAACAGAGGTAAAGATCTTCAATTGACGCCTATATGGCGGTAAAGTACGATAGGCGCGAAGCGCTGTTGAAATCATGTGCTACCAACATCTACAAAGGGGGAAGATTGGTTACTTACCGTACAAAGCAGCGTATGAAGGCTTCTATCCATCATGGGTCGGCATGATTAAAACTCTATCGGGAGGTTCTATCATGAAAAGAAGCAGCAGGATATCGCTTGTACTGGTCATCGCCATGCTGGCTATGTTGATCTCAACGTTAGCCATGCCAGCAAGTGTTAGCGCTTACAGCACGCCGAATACAAGAGGCGGAATAATGGGGCAATGGTATTATGGGACGCAAGCCGAGCTCAATACGGCCGCAGATAATGTTGTGGCCGCAGGATTGAAGTGGGTTCGGTTGGATCTGAAATGGGACATCGTGCAAGCAGGGGGAGCGACCTCCTACGACTGGAGCTGGCCGGACAAAATGGTCAATACCGCTCTGAGCAGAGGGCTCAAAGTCATGCTTGTGGCCGGCTATACGCCAAGCTGGGCGAATGGCGGCAACTCGGATACGCGTTACTATCCGAATGCCGCGAATATGAATGCGTGGAAGAACTTCCTCGATCTTGCCGTAAGACGTTACCTGCCGCTTGGGGTAACCACCTATGAGATCTGGAATGAGCCCAACTACTCCGTCCAATCCAGTCCTTCCTTGTTCGTCAGCAACATTCTAATCCCGGGATCGACTGCCATCCGGGCCGCTTCCGCGGATTTGCATGTACCGGTTACGATCGTGAATGGCGCACCGGCGAACCTGATCAATGTATCCGGAATTGTGGATCCTTACGCATGGGTGACGGGGATTTATGCAAACGGCGGGAAAAACTATTTTGACGCCTTAGCGATCCATCCGTATTGCTGGCCTGCCGCTCCGACAACACCGAGCGTATGGAATGCTCTTCTGCGGGCGGACGAAATTCATACCATTATGGTCAACAACGGGGACGGGAATAAACAAATTTGGGCAACGGAGTTCGGGTATCCCACTTCCGGTCCGAATACGGTAACCGAGCAGCAGCAAAGCGACTATATCGTATCTGCTTTCCAGGTCTGGACGCAGTCTGCATGGGCAGCATGGACGGGACCGATGTTTCTGTACACCTACAAAGATGGCAGCACGAATTTGAATGATCCGGAATCGAACTTCGGTTTGCTGCGTTACAATAATACGTTCAAGCCCGTTATGAGCCAGCTTCTCTCGATTATGACGAACTCGCCTCCACCGCCGGCTCCGGCCACCTCAGGTTATGGAGGAACAACCCCACCACCAACCACAGGTACTTTTAATGCAACCCAAGTCAGCTCAGCGGTAACGATCGATGGCAATTTGGATACGGCTTGGACCGGGAAAGTAAGCAATGCCATCTCCAAAGTATCGATTGGAACGGTATCCGGTTCATCGGATCTCTCCGGTAACTTCGGCGTGCTGTGGGACAGCACCAATCTCTATGTCCTGGCAGATATTAATGACGATACGCTTAGGAATGATTCGACTGCAGCATCGGATGATGACAGCATCGATATTTATTTGGATATGAACCATGATCATTCGACGACGTACGGCGCTGATGATTTCATGTATCAGCTCGGCTACGGGGACACGGCGGTCAGTGAACTCAAGCATAGCGCCACGTCAGGCGTGAGTATGGCCACAACAGCAAGAACAGGCGGCTACCGAATCGAAGTGAAGATTCCTTGGACGACGCTCGGCAAGGTGCCGACGGCCAATATGAGCTTCGGCTTCGATATGATGATTAATGATGATGACGATGGGGGCGCGCGCGACTCGCAAATGGGCTGGAATGACGGAACCGCAAATGCGTACCTCAACCCAAGTCTATTCGGCGACGGAACGTTAATCAGCGCACCGCCATCAGGTGGAACTACGGTTTATGAGGCGGAGAACGGAACCTACGCCGGCGGCGGGCAGCAGCAGACGGCAACTAATGCGTCGAACGGCAAAGTAGTAGGCAATTTGAACAGCGTCGGTGCCTCGTCGCAGGTGAATAACGTCGATGGAGGCGCAGGAGGTAATGCCACTCTGGTGATCCGCTTCGCGAACGCGAACACCGCTGCAAGAACATTAAGTCTGTACGTGAACAGCGTGAAAATCCAGCAAACCAGCTTCGCGCCGACGGGCAGCTGGAATACGTTCGCCAATACGAGCTCCATTACGATTCCGCTGAATGCAGGCGCCACGAATACGATTAAGATCCAGCGGGACTCGGCCGATAATCCGGCAGCGGATATCGACAGCTACACGGTGACAACGGCAAGTTCTTCAAGCCTCTTGGTTAACGGCTTCGAGAGTGCGGCCCAGTGGGCAGGCGAGGCTGCGCGAACGGCGGATACAACGAAGAAAACGGAAGGTACTCAGTCCATCAAGTTCCACTACACGGTACCTGCAAGCGGCTGGGCTAATGGTTATTACACCATTAGCAGCCCTTTTGTGGACATCGCAAACGCCACCAGCTTGAAGCTCGATGTCTATCCGACAACGCAGTCGCCATCGGGGCAGACCGAGCCGATCGTGCTCAAGCTGCAGGATCAGACAGGCGGCGTCATCTACGAGGACCGGCTGCCGAATCTGACGGCGAACCAGTGGAACACGGTGACCATTAGTTTGACCGGTATTGCTCAAGCCAACCGTCATCAGATTAACAGCGTGAATCTGTATCTCTGGTCCGGATTTACGGCTCAAATTAACGGCAGAACGACACTGGATTACTACTTCGATAACCTTAGAGTGCAATAAGCGATAAAACCACTAGAAAAGGTACAGCCCTCCAATAACGTTGAAGGGGCTGTACCTTTTTGCGATGTCTATTCCATTTGGGCGTGAATCTGCTCTTCAGGCGAAAGAAATGCACGCGCGGCCTGGCAGTGGGCGAATAAGCACGCGAGCTTGAAGCGCTTATTCAATGCCGAGCTTCTTCGCTTCCGCATTAACCTCGTTAATCATCCGATCCAGCCCTTTGGCCTTGTAGCCGTCAATGATGGACTTCCATATGACCTCAACGGGCAGCTTGCTGATCATCACGCGAATCATATCATCGTTGTCGAAGATGGTGAACGTATCCTTCGTCCGCGTGGATAGGTTCGTCAGCCTCGGCTCGTACGCCTGCTTACTCGTCATGCGCAGAGCGTAGTCAATCAGCTCCTGCTGCGCATCGTAGGCTTCAGGGGAAATGCCGGAAAAATTCGGATCCAGCCCGAACATCCCATCCCAATTGACCAAATTCGCGAAGGCTGTGAACGATGGGTATTTTAATAGAATGTTGGTACTCGGATCGCTCTTCCGTATGGCATCTCCGCTCTTGGTGTAATCGACATCGATGAGGCCGTAATGCCGCATCTCCAGAAATTCAGGAGAGTTCATGTAGTCAAACAGCTGCAGGATGCGGTCCATCTTAGCCTCGGACACCTTCGACGAGATGTAGCTCTCGGACCAGAAGGTTTTGAACACCGCACCGTATCGGTTGCCGTCCATGCTTGGAAGAGGCTTGAGGAACCGGACGCTATCGTAGAAATCCTCAACCTTCGGGTGCAGCTTCTGCCAGCGATTCTTGTTTATATTGCTGTCCACGGAGCGGAACATCCCGGATGTGATGAGAGCCGCCACCTTGCCTTCGGCAAACTTATCAAAGCCCATGTTGCCCCTGGTGATCGGCAGATCCGGATCAATTAACCCGGCCGTATAGAAATCCCGAAGCAGCTGCAGGGACGCAATGGCATGTTTAGAGAATACGGCGGGAATAAAGCGCCCATCCTCCTTGATCCATTTAAAATCACTGCCGCTGCCGTCGCTTGTTGCAGCAGGTGAGCCGTACAGCCAGAACAATCCGCCCAGCAGCAGCTTGGAGACGGAGGTGAGTCCCGTAATATGTTTGTTCTCCGGGTCTTTATCGACGATCGCTTTGAGCATGGCCCGGAACTCATCCCAGGTCTCCGGTTCTTTGGTGATGCCCGCTTGCTGAGCCAGATCCCAACGATAGGCGACCAATCGATCCAGGACGTTATAGTCGGTGCTGTCGTAGGTTTTGCGCGGGATAAAATAAAGCTTGCCATGATCTTTAAGGTCTTGAAACTCCGGTGTCGCCAAATACTTGGCCAAATAAGGATAGGCGGATAAATCGCTGGGCAGCGGCTTGATGACGCCTTGATCCCTCCAGTTTCGGTAGTACTGGGTATTGACGGCATCGACGGCGAAAATATCAGGCAGCTGGCCCGTGGATGCCCACATCTGAAACTGCTGCACGTAATTCGCGGTCGTTATCGGAATCGGCTTGATTGTAATGTTGAGCTTCTTCTCTAAACGTCGGACAAGCGGGTCCTCTTCCAGCGGGTTATCCGTCAGCTCCCAGATCGCAACGGAAATATCCATATGCTCCGCCGGAGCGGTGGAAGCGGGCTGTGTCGGTAAACGCTGCTGATCGGCGCTGCCGCGGCAGCCTGCAGTAGCTGCGACAAGCAGCGCAATCACAAGCATCAGAGCCAGCCGCCGTGTCATGATGTTCATTCTCATCATTCCTCGCCGCCCCCATTGCTCAGTAATCGGTACTGCTTCGGGGTTTGCTGGGTGTTCTTTTTGAAGATGCGCGTGAAATAGAAGTAGTCTCGGAAGCCGATCGTTTCGGCAACCTCGCCAATGGGCAGATTCGTCGTACGCAGCAGATTCTTCGCTTCCTTTAACCGCACATTCGTCAAGTATTCCGTGAATGTCACTTTGATCTCGCGCTTGAAGAGCTGGCTCAAGTAGTTCGGATGCAAGTAGAAGATGCGCGAGATGCTTTGGATGGAGATATGATTGCGATAATTTTCATTCATATATTTAATGATTTCTTTCAAGTTCGCGTGTTCGGTTTCCCCCTTCACAGCGCGGGATGCGCTTACAGGCTCGGGGGCTAAGGACTCCTCGTTTAAGCTTTCTTGCAAACTGTCGATCATCTGATCGAAGCTGGAGTAGAGATGATATAACTGCTCCTTGCTAAAGATGTAATCGTCCTCGGACGAATGGGAAGCAGAATGAAAATAAACGATATTATAGATCCGCAGCGTGTGGTAGATCGTCAGGCATTGCTTGTTTGAAGGCAGACTCATCTCATTCAGCAAGTCTTTAGCTAAGGCAAATTCGCTCTTTGCAACGGCTCGCTCAAGCTTTCGGATCAACAGCACAGCATGATCGTCCTTCGCCTGTTGTTCCTCCCAATACAAATCCCTGCGGTTATGAATAAAGAAATCCCAGGCGCGCACCGTGCATTGTTCGATTCGCTGCATCATGCCTTCCAAATTTCGATCCGATTGCAGGATGCCTACCCCCAGAATCCCATCCGGGATCGGGGAGGAGAAGGCTGCTGATAACGCATCCCGATCTGGCGCCTGCACCCAATAAACACTGCGGGCATAACCGAGATTAATGCCTACATAATTGGTTTCCGCTAGGAAGGTTAGCCGGCCTTTGCCCACGGAAACGAGCAGATAAAGGGTGTCTGAGGTGATGCCGGCGTCATCCAAAATTTCGTTGAAAGCGGATTGTGCCCTTAATGCAGTAGGATCATCAAGCAATTCCAGCAGCTTGCCTTCGCGTTTGTGCTTGATTTCATCCAAATTGCCGGCGGCCGTTTGGAGCAAGGTATGGATTTCATGGTCGTCGAAGGGCTTCAGGCAGTAGCCGAGCACGCCGTAATTCAATGATTTCTGCACATAGGCGAATTCCGCGTAGCCGCTAATGACGATGATTTGAATAGTTTTATCCAACTCTTTAATCTGCTTAATTAATTCAAGGCCGGACAATCCCGGCATGCGAATATCGGTGAACACGACATGCGGCTGAAGCTCTTGAATCAGTTGAAGCGCTTTGGTGGCATTATTCGCCTTGCCCGCGACATAGAAGCCGGACTTCTTCCAATCCACGCCTGCCGCCAAACTCTTCAGAACAAGGTTCTCATCGTCCACGAGAAGTACTTTATACACGGATATCCCCTCCCGGTTGTACGTAGTGACTTGGCATCGTAAGGGTTATGCATGTTCCATGGCCGGCTTCACTTTCGAAGGTAAGCCCATATTGAAAGCCATAGGCTAAACGCAGCCTATTATTCACGTTAAGTAAGCCAATGCTGTCGCTGTCGGATGAATCCTGGCTGTCACGGCTTAAAGAGGATGGCTTCTCCAGCAATTTGCTTTGTATACGGTGCAAGGTATCTTCATCGACACCCATTCCATCATCGGTGATGCGGAGCACGAGTGTCTTCCCATTCTCGACCTCGCCGGTAATGGTGAGGTTTCCTTTGGACGTCTTCGGTTCAAGTCCATGGAAAATCGCATTCTCGACGAGCGGCTGCAGAATCATTTTCAAGACGGATACTTGCAGGGCTTCGTCCGTGAACTGATAAGTCACGTCGAAACGATCCTCGAAACGGATCAGCTGCAGGTACACATAGGACTTGACCGCGTTCAGCTCCTGATCGAGCGTGACATAGCCGGAACCTTTGATACTGTAATGGAACAGCTTGCCGAGCGCCTTCGTCATTTCGACGATTTGGGGAGCTTCGGCTTCGAGGGCGACGCCTTTGATCGATTCTAAGGTGTTATATAAAAAATGCGGATTGATCTGGCTGCGCAGATAAGCCGTGGCGGCTTTCTCCTTCTCGATCTCGGCCTCCAGCAGGTGGGTGTTCGTCTCGACGAGGCGATGCGTGAGATTGTCGATCTCACTTAACATGCCGTTCAAATTCTCGGCAACTACGTTCATTTCCACATTGCCTTCAAGGTGAATGGTTGATTTCAAATCCTTGATGCTGCCGGACTTTATGCCGTTAATGAATCGCACGAGCCGCTGAATGGGCTGCACGATGTTATTGGTTATAACCGCGAAAGGGATGGCCATTAATAGAATCGATAGGATGACGATGAGAATACTGCGGTTGCGCACGGAGTCGAGCTCCGCGAGTAACGCTTCCTGGGGAACGAAGCTGAGCACGGAGGCATTAATCTGGTCCAGCCGCTGGATTTGGATGGCTCCCTTGATCCCGCCTATGGAATCCGTCAGCTTCTGCTCGCTATTATGCTGGCTGCTTAACGTACTAATCGTTCTAGTGATATCGGGAGAATTCGTCTCCGGATAGACGCTGCTGAAGCGATCGATGAGATAGAAACCGACGCCGGGCTCCGCCTTGCTCTTGTCGTCATCGAAGAACATTGCTTCCACGTCGACAATGACTGCTATGTAACCGATCCGATTGCCGTCCGTGCCGTTGCCGAGATCGCTGGAATAGATATTCTGGGCGAACAGCATGCTGTTCTTCGAAGTGGAGTTGTAGTCGTAGGGCTCCAAGCCGCTGACATACACGGACTTGCTGGACGCAATTTCTTTATTGGAGCGCTGCACGAAATCGATGCTGCCGTTAAGGCTGTACCGCATGCCGCTGGTGCCGATTAAGACGATATCCCGGAAGCCTTTTCTGCCTGCCTTTAATGAAATGATCTTGCGGTCCAGTTCATTGCTCATCTCGTACAGTAAGCTGGGGTCGTTCTGCGTCATGAATTTCTGCACGAAGGGATCGAACCCTAAGCTGAGGATAATCTGGCTGATTTCATCGGTCTTCTGCGAGAGGTTGAGCTTGAATTTGCGAATGGTATCTTCGGTATATTGATTGTTGTTCTTGATTACGATTTGGGAGGTTTGCGTGTATAAGGAGTAAATAATCATCAGCATGATGATTACAATAAGGGCAACGGCTAGCTTAAGCTGCGTCTTGATGCGCATTCTCGTTAAGATTCCCATGATAGCACCTGTCCGTATCGTGATTGAGATGGCGTTTATGTAAATTAGTATAACATCATCGTTTTCGAAAGAGTCGGTTTCAGGCAAAGCTCTTAATTTAATCCATATTCTTATAATTGGTTTACATACTTTTAACACTTCAAGTTGCTTATAGGAGGGGGGCCGATGTTCCCTCTCTATTTGTTTGCGTTCGGAGCAGGCTTATTTCTATCCAGTTTTATCTAATCTGCGGTCATACTTCCCTGCGCTTCATGCGCCTATAATCACACTTGTAAGCCATTACATGCCGGGGGGAATTCACTTTGATCAAAAGAAAACCACTAGCCGCATTAACGTTAACGACGATGCTGGCGCTGTCCGTATTGTCGGGCTGCGGGAAGTCAAACAACGATGCTGCGACAACGAATGCTTCTGCGAATGAGAAGGAATCCGAGAACACAGCTGCAACTGCGAATACGAGCACGAACACGAATGCTGCCAATGCGACAACAGACGAAAGCACTGCAGCAGGCCTCGAAGGGAAAGTCGTTTTCTGGTCGATGTGGAGCAATGCGGAGCCGCAGGCTAAAGTCATCGATGAGGCGGTCAAAGAGTTTGAGGCGGCCAACCCGAAAGTGGACGTTGAAGTGAAATACAACGGCCGCGATATTAACAAGCTGATTAAGCCGGCTCTCGAAAGCGGCGAGCAAATTGATATATTCGAGCAAGACCCGGGCTCGGCGCTCGGCAATTTGAAGGATCATGTCTTGAAGCTGGATGAGCTCTTGGAGCAGCCGTCGATCGGTATCGATGGCAAGTCCGTGAAGGACTCCTTGCTTCCATCGCTGATGGATTGGGTGAAATCACTGGCTGCACCGGCAGGTCTGGAAGAGGGCTACTATGCGATTCCTCAGCAGCCATATGCGGTACTGTTCTTCTACAATAAAGCACTGTTTGCTCAAGCCGGCATCACGGCAGTTCCTACTTCGTGGGATGAGTTTCTGGCGGATTGCGAGCTGCTTAAGAAAGCAGGCGTAGAGCCATTAACTTTCGATGATGCCTACCGCGATCTCTTCATCGGCGGTTACCTCGGAAGCGCAATGGGCAGCGACTGGACGGACAGCCTGGTCAAAGACAAAACAGGCGAGATGTGGAAAGATCCGATTGTGCTCCAGTTCGCGAAAGACATGCAAATCTTGAATGAAAAAGGTTACTTCTCCAAGAAAATCGCAGGCAACAAATATCCGGCAGGCCAGCAAGATCTGGCACTGGGCAAAGTGGCCATGTACCTGAACGGCACTTGGCTTCCTAACGAAGTAGCGGCAACAGCGGGACCTGACTTCCAATGGGGTTCGTTCCAATTCCCTATCGTGGCCAATGGCAATGACAAGGGCGGCCAACAAGGACTTTCCTTCGGCGCGCAAGGCCTCCTGATGAATAAGAACAGCAAGAATATTCCGGCTGCATTCGAGCTGGTGAAGTACCTTGTCGGCAAGAAGGCACAAGAGGGAATGTCGGCGCAAGCACTTGCGATTCCGGCTACGATCGATTCGACATGGCCTGCTCCGCTTGCGGAAGCTGCGGTTGCATTCGGCAACGCGAAGGTTAACATGCCATGGGGCTTTGGTATCGACAACGGCGGCGATTTCTCGAGCGGCACAGTTATCCCTACATTCATGGAGCTGGCAACAGGCAAAATCAAGCCGGAAGCGTATGTGAGCAAAATGGCGGAGCAAGCGAAAAAGTTCTATGACGGTAAATAAGTAACGCTATTGGTATCGGAACGCGGCGTTCATGGGAACGCCGCGTTTCTGAATTAAAGGCTGACATGTTGCGGGGGTGCTGTCATGAGAATGAAAAAATCAATTATCGCGCTGTTCTTAGCGCCGGCCGTCATCATCTATTTGGCCATTTTCCTCTATCCGACTTTGCGCACATTTGCTATGAGCTTCTATAATATCCCGACGCTCTCCAGCCGCATTGCCGAGTGGAAGTTTGTTGGACTCGTGAATTACAAGGATGTAACGAGCAGTACTTATTTTATCGGGTCAGTCAAAAATGTACTTGGCATCTGGGCGATTGGCGGCGTGCTGATCTTCGTCTTTGCTTTCCTCTATGCGGCCATCCTTACTTCCGGAGTGAAGGGGAAAAACTTCTGGCGGTCGCTCATCTTCCTGCCGAATACGGTGTCCGCGGTGGTTATGTCCGTTGTGTGGCTCCAATATATTTACAATTCGAGTTTCGGATTGCTAACTACCGTATTTAATCGCCTTGGTTTAACGGCGCTTGCCAATATACAGTGGACGGATAACGAGCATATCTATTATGCGATGATTATGGCGTTCAGCTTTGGTTCGATCGGTTATTTCATGCTTATTCTGAATGCCGGCATCAACCGGATTCCCGGCGATTTCTACGAAGTAGCTACCATCGAGGGTGCGAATCCGTGGGTGAAATTCTTCAAGATTACGCTGCCGCTTCTGCGGGATGTGTTTCGTACAACGCTGGTCCTGTGGACGATTACAGCGTTCAATTTCTTCGTATGGTCGGCAACGTTCGGGCTCGATGATCCGCATACCGTTACACCGGGGTACTACATGTATCAGAAGGTGTTCGGCATGTCCAAAGGGAACTCCGTGCTGACCGATGGCGGCGCATTCAACGTCGGATCAGGGGCGAGTGTCGGCATCTTGATTACGTTAGCGACGCTGCTTGCATCTGCGCTCATCAGCCGGCTTTTCCCGAAAGACCGTTTGGAATATTAAGAGGAGGAGGGACCTTCATGCGTAGCGTCGCAATGCGAAAGAAAATGAATCTATTACCGGCTTACATTCCGCTCTATGCCTGGCTGCTATTCTCCGTCATTCTATTCGGTTGGGTCATCCTGGCTTCGCTGAGTTCAACGAGAGATATTTTCACGAACTCCCTATTGAAAAGCGGTATCCATTTCTCCAACTATACGGACTTGTTTAAGCAGCAGGACATTGGGCGGTATTTTGCGAATAGTGTTATTTATACGGTTACGGCTTGCATCGGCATCGTCGTCGTTGCGGCTCCGGCCGCGTATATGCTGGGCCGAGCGCAGTTTAGGGGACGCGGGCTGCTGAACATGATGTTCATGTCTGCGCTTGCGATTCCGAGCATTCTCATCTCGATTCCGCTGTTCTCGATCTTTGTAGAATTGAAGCTGACCGGCTCGATCATCACGCTGATTCTCGTTTATATTTGCACGAATGTCCCGTTTGCCGTGTTTTTCCTCACCAGCTTCTTCGCCTCGGTTCCCAAAGAACTCGAGGAATCTGCCGCAATGGACGGCTGCGGTCCGATTCGGGCGTTCATTCAAATCATTCTGCCGGTAGCGCAGCCGGGCATCATCACGTTATCGATCTTCAACTTTCTTGGGGTGTGGAACGAATACTTCTTCGCGCTGATCTTCTCCAATGATGCCAATTCGCGCACGCTCGCGTTATCGCTGCAGTCGATCGTTTACGGGTATGCCAATACGGGCAATTACGGCGGTATCTTCGCGGCCTGTATGGTCGTGTTTCTGCCAAGCTTTATCGTGTATCTGTTTGTATCCAAGCGTATTATTTCGGGATTGACTGTAGGCGCCGTTAAGGGCTAAAACCGTGGGGAGATGATGGGCCGCCATGTTGGTGACGACCGCAAGTCTGACGATTGAAGGAGCAAGGCCGGAAGGGGAGAACCCCCTGCCGATGTTCAGAAGCAAGGACAAGCATCGCGAAGTAACGGATAACGGCAGTCTGACGCCGGAACATAAGCTATATATGGGCGACAATACAGGCGAGCGATATTTGCCGTATCGGATGCAGGACCGGTATTCGAGGAAACGCGAGACGATTGAACTGAAGACCCTTGTGCTGGAAAATGACGTGCTGAAAGCTGTCTTTCTGCCGGAGTATGGCGGAAGGCTGTATTCGCTGCAAGACAAGGCAACGGGGCGCGAGATCCTGTACAAAAATCCGGTGTTCCAGCCGGCCAATTTGGCGATTCTGAACGCCTGGTTCTCGGGCGGGATCGAATGGAATATCGGTCACATTGGCCATACGTTTACGACCTGTTCGCCAATGCATGCGGCTAAGCTCACGGATGATGAAGGGAACGAGTTCCTGCGCATCTACGAGTATGAGCGGTGCAAGAATCTGTTCTGGCACATCGATTTTCATTTGCCACCCGGCGCTAGGCAGCTAGGGGTCTATGTTCGTATCGTGAATGATCAAGCGGCGGCGGTGCCCATGTATTGGTGGACGAACATCGCCGTAGAGGAAACGGAGAAGTCGCGGGTGTTCTCGGGGACCGGCGAGGTCATCTATATCGATCCTGCGCAGAAGGGCTACGGTGCCGACAAGCTGCCGATTCTTCCTTCTGTTCCGGGCGTGGATGTATCGTATCCGATGGGATTCCCGTATGCGAGCGAGTATTTCTTCCAGACGCCTGCCGCTGAGAGGTCGCCGTGGGAAGCCGTCGCCTATGAGGATGGCCGCATGTTCTTCGAGCGATCGACTTCGTTGCTTCGCTATCGCAAAATGTTTTGCTGGGGCAATCATGCAGGCGGCAGACGGTGGTGCGACTTCTTGGCCAAGCCGGGCGAAGGCCATTATATTGAAGTGCAGGGCGGGTTTGCACCGACGCAGCTGCATGGCATCGAGATGCCTGCACATACCGTATGGGATTTCACGCAAATGATAGGGATGCTGAATATCGATACGGAATCGGCTTATCAAGAGAATTGGGATCAAGCACGTGACTATATAGAGGCGCAAGTCAGTCAGGAGCTCAGCGAGGAAGAGGTGTATGCCAATCATGCGAGATTTCAGGCGCAGGCGGGCAAAACACCGGAATTGTCGCTGCATACGGGTTCAGGCTGGGGCGCGTTAGAGCGAGTGCGAAGGGAAGAGGCAGGCGGCGGTGGTGGGGATGAAGCTGCTACTGTTGTTGCTGCGATCCCGGAGGGTTTCGTCTTCGCGGATGAGACGCAGGGGGCGGAGCAGCAGCCTTGGCTTGTCCTCCTCAGGGAAGGTTATCTTCCGGAGCATGATGTTGAAGAGATTCCGCCATCGTGGATGATGCAAGAGGAGTGGATGGACAGGCTGAAAAGCAGTTTTGAGCAGGCTGATTATCGTTCGTGGACGGCACTCTTGCATCATGGAGTGATGCTCTATGAGAAAGGGCTGGACGCGGAAGCGATTGAGGCTTGGGAAGCATCGCTGCGATTGAAGCCTTCGGCATGGGTATTCCGAAATTTAGCCGTGGTGATGAAGCAGCGAGGAGAGACGGATCGCGCGCTGGCTTATTATGAGCAGGCGTATGCGGTTTCCGGTCGTTTCCCCGACCGTGCATTCGTGGAAGAGTATCTCAATCTTGTCATTCAGAATAAGGACTATGAGCGGGCATGGCAATTGTATGAATCGTTGCCGCCGGCATTCGCGAGCAGCGACCGTATTCAAATTATCGTAGGCGCAGTCGCGCTGGAGCTTGGCCATGACGCTTTCATGGAGAAGCTATTCGCCACGGAGTTCGCTGTCATCCGCGAGGGCGAAACCTTGATCATCGAGCTTTGGTTCAAGTACAACGCCAAGAAGCTCGCGGAACAAAGGAACGTCGAACTTACGCAGGCACTGATCGAGGAAGCGATGCAGCAATGTCCGCCGCCGCTGCATATTGATTTCCGGATGATCGGCTGATTGGTGCTCGCAATAGAGCGCTGAACACGCCGCCCGCAGAATTCTAACGAACCATAGAGCGCTTATTTCGGCCAAATGGCTCGTTCTGAAATGCTAACGAACCGTACAGGCGCTATTACGTGTCGAGAAGCCCTTTTTCACTCCATTTCCCTCAAATAGCGTCCCCACGGTTCGTTAGAATCGAGGAGACGCTATTTTCGCGTAAATAAGACCTCCTGGGTTCGTTAGCGATCTCGACCGGCTAGCTGGTTAATTGCAACGTTAATCCGCCTATCTAGAGAACTGCTTACGGAATCGACTTGGATTCATGTTTTTCGCTTTCGCAAATCTCCGGGCAAAATAGGAGATGTTCGCAAATCCGACCTGATCGGCGATTTCACCGATCGTCAGGTCTGTTTTGATCAGCATGAGGGCTGCTTGCTCGATGCGATAGGCAATCAAGTACTCCGTCAAATTCATGCCATACGCCTGTTTCATGCAGCGTGAGATATAGGTGGGATGAAAGCTGAAAGTTTCTCGGATCAGCTCATAAGAGATGGGATCGCGATAATGCAGGCGCACGTATTGTGCCACCTTTTCGGCTAAGTGGAGCGATACCCGATCTTTCTCCTGTACGCCGGAAGTATGAAGGTCAAGCAGGATGCTTTGAAAAATCGTTTGCTGCTGCCATCTGGCCCAAGCCTGCGGCTGCGACTCCAG
This sequence comes from Paenibacillus sp. J22R98, assembly GCF_059383835.1. Taxonomy (NCBI): domain Bacteria; kingdom Bacillati; phylum Bacillota; class Bacilli; order Caryophanales; family Paenibacillaceae; genus Paenibacillus; species Paenibacillus sp. J22R98. Next base: position 125,292 of record NZ_JBXENW010000011.1, on the reverse strand, counting down.
CTCTAGCAACTGCTGGGCGAGGGCGTAGATTTTCTGGGGAGTTGACAGTATGCCATAAGATGGGAGCCGCAGGGAGCTTGTCTTGATATTTAACCGGTCATCGCTATCCAGATGCTTGAACTCCTGGTAGTGAGGATGCTGGTAATGGGTCCATCCATGCGCGGATTCTTCTGACCAAATGCCCAATGACTGAAAATGAATATAGTAAAAGTGCGTTTCCGCATCGCAGGAACGGAAAGCGAAATGGTTCTTATTCGGTTTCATAATGAGTGCTTGTCCTTGGGACACTTCGACACGCCAATCCTCTTCACTCATATAGAGCGTACCCTTGGTTACAAGCAGTAGATCAAAGACGCCAAGATTAACCCGATTCGGATGGCGATCACCGAAATAATAGGTGTCTTCCCCAGCTGCCATGAAGCAGGGAAACGGCGGGCATGTGAATTGCAGATACATAGGCTAGCACTCGCTTTCGGAGGATGGCTGTAAGGCTTGCGATGGAAACGGAATTAGTCAATATTGTGTTTAAACAAGTTCAAATCACGACTATTACAGACTACAGGAAGGAACTACAATGTCAATAGAGGTCGACCCGATGAAGGAGCCTATACATGACGATAACCAATTGTGTATTCCTGCCGCCGGACGAGAGAAAGTGGCTTGAGCAGCATGCCCCGATTTTCGAATGCCCGGATGAGGAGCTGCAGCGAATCTATTATTTTCGCTGGTCCGTATTCCGCAAACATCTGAAAGCAGCCTCTGACGGCTATGTGGTTACAGAATTTCTGCCTGAAGTGCCATGGGCAGGCACGCATAACACGATCAGCTGCCCCGCCGGTCATCATTTCTACGAAGGTCGCTGGCTGAGGGACCCTCAATACTTAAATGAATACGCTGAGTTTTGGTTCCGCAAAGGCGGAGAGCCAAGAAGATACAGCTTCTGGGCAGCGGACGCCTTATATTCGCATTTTTTGGTTACGGGGGACTCCACAGTCATCATGAGTCTGCTCCCGGAGCTGGTCGCCAATTACGAGGCTTGGGAAGCAGAGCGGCAGGATGAATCCGGCCTGTTCTGGCAATATGATGACCGCGATGGGATGGAATTCTCCATTGGAGGATCGGGGTTACGGCCAACAATCAATAGCTATATGTACGGAGATGCGATAGCAATAGCTAATATTGCGGAATTAGCTCGCAAGCATGAGTTGTCCGCCTTATACCGAAGTAAGGCGCTGGAGATTAAGCGACAGGTGGAACTGCTGTTATGGGATCCGGAGGCAAAGTTCTTCAAGGTGCGCACCAATCAGGAAGGGCTTACCTACACGCTTAAGCATGCCGACGACTGGCTCGATCGACTGCCCGAGGAAGCCTTACAGGTAGATAGACTTGCCGGTGTATGTGAATTAGTCGGCTTTGTTCCGTGGTGTTACGGCTTGCCCGGCGAAGAGTTCGCGGAGGCGTGGCGGCGGTTGATGGATCCAAGTCAATTCTATGCGCCGTTCGGCCCGACTACGGCAGAGCAGATGCACCCCATGTTTATGGCCGAGGCTGATCATGAATGCTTATGGAACGGACCTTCTTGGCCCTTCGCAACGACGCAGGTGTTGACTGCGCTGGCAAGGCTGTTAAGAGATTACAGCCAGCCTCACGTAAATAAGGCAGACTACTATGAGTTGCTCCAGATCTATGCCCGTTCTCACTGGCGAGTCAACGAGGATGATGAACGGATTCCATGGATTGATGAGAATTTGAATCCATATACGGGGGAATGGATTGCCCGGACAAAGCTGCATGAGCGTGATGACGCGAACAAAAACAGAGGCGCGGATTACAATCATTCGGCCTTCTGCGATTTGATTATAGCCGGATTAATCGGCATTCAGCCGCGTTCCGACGCCGTACTTGAGCTTCACCCGCTTATTCCCGAGCATGCGAAGTGGGACTATTTCTGCTTAGAGAATGTTGCCTACCATGGTCATGACGTAGCTGTACTTTACGATAGGGATGGGACGCGATACGGCAAGGGGAGCGGTTTCCTTATCGAGATAAATGGGGTCCTGCGTTACCGGGCGGATGAGGTGCAACGGGTCGCCCTCGCACTCTAGTGAATTTGGAGCAATCAAACTGATTCCGACCTTTATTCTAATCAGTAATCTTGGACTGTCTGATACCTGCCGGGCGATGGTGCTGCCCGGTGCGGTCTGGGCGTTCAACAGCACAAGCTGAGAGGAGCTATGAGCAATGAAGTTGAATCATGCAGGCTGGACGAAATATGAGCAAAATCCTGTGCTGGGAGGCGATTACGGAACTTGCTTTGATCTTACACTGCTGAAGGAAGGCCCTGTCTTCCGGATGTGGTTCTCCTGGCGTCCCAAGAGCAGCATCGCCTTAGTCGAGAGCACGGACGGCATCCATTGGAGCGAGCCGGTTATCGTGCTGGAGCCGAACAAGGCGACGGGCTGGGAGGATGATCTGAATCGTCCGGTCGTCGTGAAGCGGGACGATGGTTACCATATGTGGTACACCGGGCAAGTGGGGAGTCCGGAGCGATCGTGTATCGGCTATGCCACAAGCAAAGATGGCGTTCAGTGGATACGTCAAAGTGAACGCCCGGTCTTGGAGCCTGAAGCTCAGTGGGAGAAAGTTGCTGTCATGTGCCCGCATGTTCTGTGGGATGAGGCAGCGGGGCATTTCCGGATGTGGTACTCCGCCGGAGATCAGTATGAGCCGAATGCGATCGGCTATGCCACGAGCCGCGATGGGCTTCAGTGGGAGAAGAGCCCCGCTAATCCGGTCTTCGACCGCGAGCCGAAGCATACCTGGGAGCAGCACAAAGTAACGGCATGCCAAGTCATTCCGTATATGGATGGTTTTGCGATGTTCTATATCGGTTTCCGGGACGAGGATTATGCCTCGATCGGACTTGCTTGGTCGAGGGATGGAGTTACCGATTGGAAGCGCCACTCGCTTAATCCGCTCCTGTCACCGCAGCCGGGAGAATGGGATGCGGAGGCTAATTACAAGCCGTTCGCAATCTTTGATGGAGAGTCGTGGCTTCTGTGGTACAACGGTCGCAGCGGGCATGTAGAGCAGATTGGTTTAGCCGTGCACCAAGGCTACGACCTGGGGATATAAGCAGAGCTTAATAAATAGACCAGATCGATACACGTCTCTAAACGTGTGTAGGTCTGGTCTTCTTTATGCTACTTATGCGCGTCCGTAAACTTATAAACCGCCTTAATAAACCCGCCAAACACCTCGTGGCTGTACGTAAACCCGCGGCTGAGGTAGAAGTTCAGCGCCGCCTCATTGCCATTGGAAACATAGATGAAGATGATGTCCACATGAGGGGAGCTCTCCAGCCAGTCGATCGACATGTCGAACAGCTTGGAGCCAAGCTTCATATCCCGATAGCCGTCGCGGATATATAAATTGTTCAAGCAGCCGACTTTAGCGGGCAGGTCGTCCCAATCCGGATAGAAGCCTTTGCCTCCGCGGGGAGCCCAGTCCGGGTAGGCATTTCTGCTGCCTTCAATGATTTGGTCGATGGTTGAGAATACATAGCCAATCGGCACACCATCATCCTTCGCGACAATAACCTGGCTTTCCAGTGCATGGTCATAGCTTCGTTTCATCCGCGTATCGAAATTCATCGCATCAAACACTTCCGGCAGCATCGTCGCCTGGGATTGCTGGAATGCCATCAGTTCATTGCAGAGCGCTCTGCATGGCTCGATATTGCCGTCCTCGATCACTTCAATTGTGATGTTCCCCATTATTTCACCTCATTCATAACTTGACGGTTGTTGTCCGAATGCCTAGCCTTAGAGTATCACAGAACAGGTAATAGAGCGCAATCGCTGCATTTTCTTTAGAAAACTAAGCAAAACCTATACTTCTTTAAGTTTACGAAAGCAGGATGTCTTAGTAAAATGGATTGAATTTGAAAATACTAAAGGAACAGAAACTTTCTGGTGACGCGACTTGTAAGCGATTACAGAAATAAATAAACCAAAATCGGAGGCATTCCTATGAGAAAAGCGATTCTGGTTGATGATGAAATGTTTGCCCGCAAAGGGCTTGTAGGGCTTATCCCTTGGGAGAAATATGGCTTTCAGATCGTTGGCGAGGCCGAGGATGGGGAAGAAGCGCTCGCCCTGATCGAGCGGCAGATGCCGGATCTCGTCATTACCGATATTCGTATGCCTGTGCTGGATGGGCTTGAGCTTATTCAGACCGTTCAGGAGCGAATCGGCAAGGATATTAAATTTATTATTATTAGCGGATATGGCGATTTCAAATATGCACAGCAGGCTGTTCGATACGGCGTTCATGATTATTTGCTCAAGCCCATTGACGAGAACGAGCTCATGGAAACGTTAGCGCGCATTAACGAGACGCTTGATGAGCGTCCACCGTGGCAAGAAGGGAGCAAGCTCCTGTTCCAAATCTCGCTGTTTGAACAGCTCCTCTCGGGCAAATCAGATGAGAAGCTGCTTGCGGATGCGGCGCTGTTCTTGGGGCTGCCGGTCCATAAACCGCTGCGATACGTTGCGCTTGAGCTCAATAATGTCCCTCCTCACCTCAGTGAGGAAGAGAAGAATGAGCAAATTGGCGAGGTGAAAGAAGCCGTCCTTAAAGTGCTCCGGAGGTACGCACCGGACAAAGAACCATTCATCTACATTCCAAGTATGTACGGACTCGGATTTCTGATTCCATCCGACCAGGGGCCGGATTGGGTGAAGCGGCTGGCTGATGATCTAATCCGGGCGATAGCAGGAAGAAGCGAAGGCGTATTACGCGTCTATGTTGGCGAGCGAATCAACGGACTGGATCAAGTGAAAGCTTCTTACACGACGGCGATGGAAACGATGAAATATAAATTCGCGCAGGCGCCCAAAGAAGCGATCCTCTATGAGGATATCAAAGGCCTGGTGCTGCAGTATAAAGAGATCGAGCAGACCCAGTATGTCGAGCTGATGGAGCGTTTGGAAGAGCATGACGGCGAAGGCGTAATGAAGCTCGTGGATGCGATGTTTGCTGCCTTCCGGGAGCAAGGCTTTGCCTTGGAATCGATACGCGCTTCGATCTCCAGATGTGTGCACGGGGCAACTCGCATCATCCAAACGATGCAAGGCGATGCGAATAAGCTCGCGGCCTTCAATTCCATTATGCACTGGTATAACGAACCTCGAACATTGGAGAGCGTTAAGGGGCTGCTGATGGAATTTTTAACGGAATGTACGGCATATATGGCGTCGCTTCGCAGCAAGATAGGGAAAGGCGAGATTGGCAAAATCAAAAGCTATATCGAGAGCCATTATGCCAGCAATATCAGCCTAAAGAGCATTGCCAAGCTCTTCTATATGAATCCGGTTTATTTGGGTCAGCTGTTCAAGAAGTCTTATGGCATGTACTTTAATGAGTTTCTGCTGCAAATTCGGATTCAAGAAGCGAAGAGTCAGCTTCGCCAGACGGATAAGAAAATTTACGAGATCGCGGCAAACGTCGGATTCGGCAATGCGGACTATTTCGTCTGCCAATTCGAGAAAGTGGAAGGGAAAACCCCGACCGAATACAAAAATGCGATGATCGCAAAAACATAGAAGGCGCAGGAGGATTCACGTTCATGAGAATAAGCAGCGCCTTCCATAACATCAGGCTTCGAAGCAAGATGCTGATGATTTATTTTCTATCGGTATTAATTCCGGTTGTGCTCACGAACGTCATCTTCTACAACATTACGACGAATAATGTGAAAAACCAGAAGCTGAAAGACTTGTCGCTGGCTATCGAGCAGATGCGCAACGAGTTCATGTATCAGATCGATGCCGTAGTCGGCATCTCCTCCGTCCTTTATAACGATTCCATCATGAACGACTACTTGGATCAACGCTATGTGTATTCGTCCGATTACGTCATGAACTACCACTCCTATATTACGGACATGCTGGAGAAATACGCGCCTGTATATAGAGCGATTCAGAATATTACCATCTATACGGATAACGATACGATCATCTATGGCGGCTATGTCTCGCCTATTTCGCAGATTAGTCCCGATGCAGAGTGGTATAAACGGCTGGTAAGCTCAGGCACGTCTAATCCGATTCTTGTGCGCAATAATGAGTCTGCATCCGATCCATCGATCAGCATTGTCAGGCGAATGAGCAGCTCGGCGGGGCAGAATAATTTCGAGAAAATCATCAAGATTGACCTTGATCCCGGGCTCATCCGGCAAGTATTAAGCAATGTGACGCTGGAGGGCAACGTTTATTTGCTCGAAGGGGATACGGTGCAGTATTCTTCCGGCAAGGCGGACGGCGACGAAATCTCGGACAATGACGGCATCGTATTCGAAGAAGGTTTTGCGAACAAGGAGTATTTGCTAAATTGGCGCGTTGTAGGCAAATTTCAAGAGCGTGAAGTGTTGGTAGAAGTCCGGAAGTCTAGGGAATTCGTCATTTATATGGCGCTCCCGAACATCCTTGTTCCAACGCTCATTATTGTTTGGTTCACGCGTTCGCTAAATCAGCGGTTGTTCCGTATCCTGAGGCAGATGAAGCGGGTGAAGAACCACAGCTTCGAGCTGATCGATAACGAAGAGGCCAATGACGAGATCGGCCAGCTGACAACGGAATTCAACCGAATGACGATGCAAATCAAAAGTCTGATTCATGATGTCTATATGGCCGACATTCAGAAGAAAGAGCTGGAGCTTAGCCGCAACCAGTCGCAGCTGCATGCGCTCCAGAGTCAGATCAATCCCCATTTTCTATTCAACTCGCTGGAGACGATTCGCATGCGGAGCTTGATGAAGTCCGAAGAAGAAACGGCCAAAATCATTCATCATATGGCGAAGATCTTCCGTAAGTCTCTCTCCTGGGGCAGAGATATGGTAACGGTTAAGGATGAGCTCGATTTGGTCGAGAGCTTCCTGCAGATTCAGAAATACAGATTCGGTGACAAGCTGGATTACAGCATTGAGGTAGACCCGGACTGTGTCACAGAGAAAATTCCGAAGATGACGCTGCAGCCGCTGGTAGAGAACTCGAGCATCCATGGCATCGAGCCCTTGAAGAATGCCGGCCTGATCACGATCAGCGTGCGCAAGTCTCCAAGTGGACTCCTCTGCGTGGTCAGCGATAACGGCGTGGGCATGACGGAAGAGAAACGAAACGAGCTGCTGCAAAACCTGTATTCGACCGAGGAAGATATCGGGGAAAGCATCGGCATACGCAATGTGTATTTGCGTCTGAAGATGTTTTATGGCGACCAGGCGACCTTCGACTTGGAGAGCAGCAAAGGGGCGGGGACGTCGATTCGGATCGAAATACGATCTCTTTAATTTTCTAAGCGCGATATATAGTTTACCTGGTAAACAAAGATTGCTCGGCTTTGTATACTGAAGATGTTCAATTGAAGCGCTTACAAATTAGAGCAGGAAGGGGACTTTTCTTTGAAAACGAGAAAGAAATGGCAATTAGGCATCATGTCACTCACGCTGATGATGAGTATTGTCGGCTGTTCCAGCGGCAATAACAATGCAAATGAAAACGCTCCAAAGGAAACGGGCAATGCGGAAGCGACTAACACAGACACAGCTACGAACACAACAGATGCAGCTGAGCCGGCGAAAGAAGAGCCGGTAACCTTTACTTTCTTCAATGCTACGGCAAACAAAGACACAGATACGAATAAGACGGAAATCGGTAAGATCCTGGAGGATCAAACAGGCGTCAACTTCAAGATGGAGCATCTTGTAGGCGACTTGAATACGAAGATCGGAACGATGATCGCAAGTAACGAATATCCGGATATCCTGGCTCCCGATTCAGGTATCGATAAAGTGTTGGAAGCGGGCGCATTCATTCCGCTTAACGATCTTATCGATCAATATGGTCCAAACATTAAGCGCGTATACGGCCCTTACATGAACCTGATGAAAGCGGAAGACGGCAATATTTACTTCCTGCCATTCAGTGCCATAGTCGGCGAATATAAGCCGAACCCAACGATTGACCAAGGCGCTTTCTGGGTACAAAACCGCGTCCTGAAGGATGCTGGCTATCCGAAGATCAAAACGTTCGACGAGTATTTTAACCTGATTAAAGATTATGCAGGCAAGCACAAAGACGATAAATTGACCGGCTTTATGTCCCTGACGCACGACTGGCGTTTCTTTGCAACAACGAACCCGCCGAACCATCTTGCAGGCTACCCGAATGATGGCGAAGTTCAAGTCGATATGAACACGATGGATGCCAAAATCTACGCAGCTAACGATGATACCAAACGTTGGTTGAAGAAACTGAATGAGTTAAACGCTGAAGGTCTGTTCGACAAGTCCTCCTTCGTAGACAACTACGATCAATACTTGGCGAAGCTGACTTCCGGTAAAGTACTTGGCTTCTTCGATTACGGTTGGCAGGTGAACCAAGCGCTGCAAACGTTGAAAACCGAAACGGTGAAAAACGGCGGCAACGACGATCTGGAGTACTTCCCGCTGCCAATCACGTTCGACAGCAGCATTAAAGATCAATACATCGATCCGGCTTCCTTTGTAAATAACCGCGGCGTGGGTATTACGACAAGCGCGAAAGACCCTGTTCGTATCATTAAATTCTTCAACAACCTGCTGACAGATGAGAACCAGAAGCTGGTACAGTGGGGCATTCAAGGCAAGAACTATGAAGTGGATGACAAAGGCAGATTGTACAGAACGCAAGAAGAAATCGACAAGCTTAAAGATAACGACTACAAACGCCAAGTCGGTATCGGCTACTTCGAGTACTACTGGCCAATGTACGGTCAAGGCTCCACATTCCCGGATGGCAATGCCGTAAACCCAGGCAGACAACCAGAAGTTGCACAAGCATCCTTTACGCCTGCTGAGAAAGACCGTCTTGCGAAATACGGCGTTCAAACGTACGCAGAAATGTTCGCTGCTCCGGATGAGCGTCCTTGGTACCCGGCATGGAGTATCGCACTTGAGCAAGGTTCGGATGCACAAATCTACACGGCTAAGAAACCAGACGTACAACGTAAATATTTTGCGAAAATCGTCCTTGCATCTCCGGATAAATTCGATGGTCTGTGGGACGAGTACGTAGGCGAAATCAACAAGCTTCCTGTAGCTGAATACGAGAAAACGATGACTGAGAAAGTCAAAGAAAAAGTGGCAAAGATTAAAGGCTAATCAAGTGTAAGGGGGAAGGCCGGAACTCGCATGCAGTACGGGGCCGGCCTTTCCTAATTTAGACATATAGAACCGGGTAGGTATGGAGAGGAGTGATCGCAATGATAAAAACCAAGCAGCAGGATGTGACTGCCGATCGGATACTTCTCGGTCAGAAATCCGGTATCGGCTTATTTCTGGAGAAGCTTGTGAAGCAGCGGGCGCTTGTCCTAATGTCCGTTCCGTTCCTTATTTGGCTTGTTGTCTTCAAATATATTCCACTATGGGGCTGGACGATCGCGTTTCAGAACTATAAGCCGGCGAAATCCTTCAGCGATCAGAAATGGGTAGGGTTGAAGCAGTTTAAGTTTATGTTCTCCGATGATCGGTTTCTGCTGGTGCTTCGCAATACGCTTGCCATGAGCTTAATCAATTTCGTTCTGGGCTTCGTGACGGCGATTATACTAGCGATTCTATTAAATGAGTTAAGAAAAGTAGCGTTCAAGCGGGTCGTCCAAACGATCAGTTATTTACCGCATTTTATTTCATGGGTTGTCGCAGCTACGATCATTCAGACCGTTCTCTCTGCCGATGGCGGGGTATTGAACGAAATTCTGATGGGTCTTGGGCTGATCAAGGAACCGATTCTCTGGCTTGGAGAAGGCAAGTATTTCTGGGGCATTCTTGGAATATCGGAAGTATGGAAAAACGTAGGCTGGAACACGATTATTTATTTGGCCGCTATGACTACAATCGATCCTGCGCAGTATGAAGCTGCCGAGATTGACGGAGCAGGACGCTTCCAGCGTATCTTCCATGTTACGCTTCCGGGCATCCGGCCCGTTATTATCATTCTGATTATTCTTAACCTTGGACAAATTCTAGAGACTGGCTTCGAGCCGCAGTATTTGCTTGGCAATGGGCCGAACCTCGATTATTCCGAGAATCTTGAAATCTTTATTCTGAAGTATGGTATGAATCTGGGCAACTATTCATTGTCCGTCGCAGCAGGGATATTCAAGACGGTCATCAGCATCGTGCTATTGTTCTCGGCGAATTACCTTGCAAAACGGCTAGGCCAAGAACGATTGTTTTAAGGAGGAGAACAGCATGGCTAAATCGCAAGTAAATATGGCCCGTCATTCATCGGCAGGAGATCGGCTGTTCGATATCGCCAATTACACGTTCATGGTGCTACTCATGATCGTGACACTATATCCATTCATCAACATGCTGGCTGTTTCGCTCAACGATGCCGGGGACTCCATTAAGGGCGGCGTCTACTTATGGCCAAGGGTATTAACCTGGGAAAATTATGAGTATGTGTTCAAGCAAGGGGACATCTTGCACGCGACTATGGTCTCTGCATCGCGGACGATTCTCGGCACGCTTATTTCGACCTTCTGCTCGGCGATGGTGGCTTACACGATCAGCCGTCCGGAATTCGTATTGCGCAAATTCGTCACGCTGGCATTCGTGCTGACGATGTATTTTAACGGCGGATTGATTCCGAACTTCTTGCTGATCCGCGAGCTTGGCCTGATGGGCAGCTACTGGGTCTACATTATTCCGGGCATTGTCGGCGTATTTAATATCATCGTGATTCGTTCCTTTATTGAGGCGCTGCCGGAGGGCATACTGGAATCGGCAAGAATTGACGGGGCGGGCGAGTTTACGACGTTCCTGAAGATCGTCATGCCACTGTCGATGCCGGTGCTGGCGACAACTTCCTTGTTCACGGCGGTTTATCACTGGAATTCCTGGTTCGATGTGTTCCTGTATAACTCGTCGCATATTAGCCTAAGCACGCTGCAATACGAACTGATGAAGATGCTCCAAAACTCGAATGCTTCGATCAGCTCTTCTGGCGGTAATATGGATGGGTCGGGCGGAACGGCTGCAAACTTCGTCACACCGACATCCATTCGAGCCACGATGACGATTGTCGCAAGCTTGCCGATTGTGATGGTCTATCCATTCCTGCAAAAGTACTTTGTTAAAGGGATGACGCTGGGAGGCGTAAAAGGCTAATGGCAGCACATCGCAATCTTCTGCTTGACTATGGTTATGACGCGAAGGACATCGAAGCGAAGGTCGAGCAAACGTGGGAGCTGCTCTTCGGCGATCATGAAGCGACGAGGATCTATTACCCGTCCGGTGACGATATGGGGTATATGCTCGATACCGGGAACCTCGATGTTCGGACAGAAGGCATGTCCTACGGCATGATGATGGCTGTACAGCTGGATAAGAAGGATGTCTTCGATCGGCTCTGGAGATGGAGCTATCAATATATGTACATGACCTCAGGTGAGAATAAAGGCTATTTTGCCTGGTCCTGCAACACAGATGGAACGAAGCGTTCGAACGGACCGGCGCCGGATGGAGAGGAATACTTCGCGCTTGCCCTATTGTTCGCCTCGCATCGGTGGGGCGACGGTGCGGCGCCGCTGGATTACGGCGTAAAGGCGCGCGCACTGCTGCATGACTGCATACACAACGGGGAAGACGGCATCGGCTATCCGATGTGGAACCCGGACAATAAGTTAATCAAATTCGTGCCTAACTGCGAATACTCCGATCCGTCCTATCATCTGCCGCATTTCTATGAGTTGTTTGCTCTTTGGGCTAATGAAGCGGATCGCCCATTCTGGAGAGAAGCGGCGGAAGCCAGCCGAGCGTTTTTGTTGCTGGCTTGCCATCCGGAAACCGGCTTAGCCCCGGAGTACGCCCATTATGACGGAACGCCCAACGATGATCGCGGATACGGACATTTCTTCAGCGATTCCTACCGAGTCGCAGCCAATATCGGGTTAGAGGCGCTGTGGTTTGGCGCAAACGAGTGGATGACGCAGGAGGCAGAGCTTATTCAAGCGTTCTTCGCGGATAAGCATCCCGATGACTACCGTCGGTATACGATTGCAGGTGAGCCGTTCGAGGAGAAATCGCTTCATCCGGTTGGGCTTATCGCCACGAATGCAGCCGCATCGATAGCGGCACCGAATGGACCTCACGCGCGCGAGAGCGTAGCGTTGTTCTGGAATACGCCTGTTCGCGAAGGTGATCGTCGCTATTATGATAATTGTTTGTACTTATTTGCCTTGTTGGCGCTAAGCGGGCAATACCGCATTTGGTCAATAGAAGCAGCAGAATAAAGTTGATATGTAGTAGGTAGGGTCTCCTGTTACAGGAGGCCCTTTTCATTTCACGAATGAGAGGCAGGTTGTCGCAGCCATGGATAAAAGAAGCACAGAGAGCGGCTATGCATGCTGGCTTGATTATCAGCTAATCCCGAATGAGTCATTACGCAGAGAATATAAGAAGAGCTGCTCGCAGCTAGTGTTGACAGGCGATTCAGCGCTGCTGCAAGCGGCATGCAGAGAGTTGAACCTTGCGCTGGGCGTGATGCTGGGCGAAGCACCGCAAGAGGTGGATGCTGCTGTTGTGGGGAGCTTGCCGACGATTGTGGTCGGTACAATTGGAAGCTCCCAGCTGCTGAACCCGCTCGCAGGTCTCTATAATTTCGATGAGCTGGGCGAGGAAGGGTATGTCATTCATCGGTCCGTGTCTGGGGATAATCGGATCTACTTGTCGGCTGATGCGGATAAAGGCGTGCTGTATGCGGTGTTCCATTTTATCCGGCTGCTGCAAACCGGGGAGAGCATCGAGAGGCTCGCCATTCGCGAGCTGCCGAGCAACGCTCTTCGCATGATTAACCATTGGGACAATATGGACGGATCGATTGAACGCGGATATGCCGGAAGAAGTATTTTCTTCCATGAGGGTCGCTTTATTGAGGATCAAGAGCGTGTGCGGGACTACGCTCGGCTGCTGGCTTCTGGAGGCATTAATGCCCTAACGATTAATAACGTTAATGTGCACAGCCAAGAATCGAAGCTTATTACGGATGAGTTTCTGCCGGATGTAGCGAAGACGGCTGCAATCTTCCGCGAGTATGGTATTCGCCTCTACTTGAGCGTTAATTATGCGAGTCCGATGGAGCTTGGCGGGCTGGATACGGCCGATCCGCTTGCGCCAGAGGTAGCGCAGTGGTGGCATGGCGCGGCGAAGAACATTTACCGTTATATCCCGGATTTTGGCGGATTTGTAGTGAAGGCCGATTCTGAATTCAGACCGGGGCCGTTTACGTATGGAAGAAATCATGCGGACGGCGCTAACATGCTGGCCGATGCGCTGGCACCGTACGGCGGCGAAGTGATATGGCGTTGTTTTGTCTACAACTGCCTGCAGAATTGGCGAGATCGCACTACGGATCGCGCGCGTGCCGCCTACGATCATTTCATGCCTCTGGATGGCACGTTCCGGGATAATGTGATGCTGCAGATCAAGAATGGGCCGATGGATTTTCAAGTACGGGAGCCGGTTTCCCCCTTGTTCGGCGGGCTGAAGGAAACGAACCAGCTGCTTGAGCTGCAAATTACGCAGGAGTATACGGGACAGCAAAAGCATTTGTGTTTCTTGGTGCCACAGTGGAAAGAAGTTTTGGAGTTTGATACTCATGCCCAAGGAGAAGGTTCGACCATTGCCGAAGTAGCTAGCGGACGGCTGTTTGGGAGAGCGCGCGGCGGCGTAGCGGCAGTCGCGAATATCGGGGATGATGCGAACTGGACCGGACATGTTTTGGCGCAGGCGAACTGGTATGGCTATGCGCGGTTGGCATGGAATCCGAGCTTAAGCGCGGAGCAGATTGCACGGGAATGGATTGCGATGACATTCGGCTTGGATTCGGCGGTGGAGCGTGTTTTGCTCGGCATGCTGCTGAGCTCGTACAGCATTTACGAGGACTATACGGCCCCGCTTGGCGTAGGCTGGATGGTCAATCCGAATCATCATTATGGCCCTAACGTAGACGGCTATGAATATTCCAAATGGGGCACGTATCACTATGCGGATTGCCATGGGATGGGCGTTGACCGTACCGTGCGAAGCGGAACCGGCTACGCGGGACAGTATCATTCTCCGGTGGCGGAACGGTACGAATCGCTTGCGTTGTGTCCGGATGAGCTTCTATTGTTCTTCCACCATGTCCCGTATACCCATCGGCTTAAGAGCGGCAAGACGGTCATCCAGCATATTTACGATACGCATTTCGAAGGTGCAGAGCGCGCGGCGCAGCTTGTAGAGCAGTGGAAATTGCTAGACTCGGTTGGCAGCGAACGGTTTGCGCAGGTGCTCGATCGACTTACGCACCAGGCGGAGCATGCGGAAGAATGGCGCGATTGCATTAATACGTACTTTTATCGGAAGTCGGGGATTGCCGATGAACGGGGACGGTTGATCTACTAGTTTAAGGATAAAGCGCTAGTGCTGCAGGGATCAGGGATGTGCCTTCGGCCGCTGTTGATTGTGTGTTCTCTATGATGAGATTTAGAGGTAATAACACACTATCAAAGGCGGCACGTAAACTCTCCGGCACAATCCCTTTCACCCTTTTGCGCTGCGCTTTTTCGGAAAAGACGAATAAATAAACCTTTGAAGAGAAGCGAAGAGGAGGGAAGCGCGGCATGAAAATGGTGTTTCGCTGGTACGGGACTGGCAATGATACCGTTACTTTGAAGCAGATTAAGCAAATTCCGGGTGTGGAAGGGATCGTCTGGGCGCTGCATGATGTGCCTGCTGGTGAAGAGTGGCCGATGGACAAGATTCTTGCCTACAAGGAACAAGCCGATGCTTACGGCCTGCATCTGGAGGTTGTCGAAAGTGTAAATGTCCATGAGGATATCAAACTGGGGCTGCCTTCTAGGGACCATTACATTAACAATTATAAGAAGACGATCGAGAAGCTGGCGAAGGTTGGCGTCAAAACGATTTGTTATAACTTTATGCCGGTATTCGATTGGGTGCGGACGGAGCTGTTCAAGGAGCTGGAGGATGGCTCGACGGCACTCTTCTATGAGAAGGCTAAGGTCGACAGCATGGACCCCGGCGAGCTTGTGAACCGCATTGCGAATGAGTTGGATTTCACGATGCCGGGCTGGGAGCCGGAGCGGCTGAAGCTGCTGGCGCCGTTATTCGAGCAGTACAAGCAGGTGTCGGCAGAAGATTTGTGGCGTAATCTGCAGTATTTTCTGGAACAAATCATCCCGACCGCGGAGCGTCATGGCATCCAAATGGCCATTCATCCCGATGATCCGCCTTGGCCGATCTTCGGATTGCCGCGAATCATCAACAGTCAAGAAAGCATCCGCAGGCTGCTTCAGCTTGTCGACAGCCCTTACAATGGGGTGACGCTGTGCAGTGGATCGCTCGGTGCCAATCCTGACAACGATATTGTGGCGATGGTACGGGAGTTTAAGGGACGTATCCCGTTTGCGCATATTCGGAATGTGCGCGTCTATGACAATGGGGATTTCATTGAAACTTCGCATCGGACATCCGATGGAACGGTAGATATTGCAGGTATCGTGAGGGCTTATTACGAAACGGGATTTACCGGCTACGCTCGTCCGGATCACGGAAGACATATCTGGGACGAGCAATGTCGGCCGGGGTATGGGCTGTATGATCGGGCGTTAGGCATTATGTATTTGTGGGGCGTTTGGGATTCCATGCGTGCAGGCGAGGTGGAGGAATGAGCATGAGCATGCCAAAGCATGAGAATCTGCGAGGCAAAGTAGCTGTAGCGACAGGTGGAAGCGGCGTCCTGTGTTCCGCGATGGCGAAGGAATTAGCGAGGCAAGGAATGAAGGTAGCCATCCTCAACCGGACCGAGGAATCGGGACGGAAGGTGGTAGAGGAGATCCGCCGGGAAGGCTTTGAGGCGATATCGGTTGTTTGCGACGTGCTCGATGCATCGAGTGTGGATGCGGCGGCAAACGTAGTTATGGAGCAGTTGGGTTCATGCCATCTGCTCATCAATGGTGCAGGCGGCAATCATCCGGAGGGCAGTACGACGAGCGAGATTTTTAGGGCTGAGGATGTAGGAGCCGAGGGGATTCGCACCTTTTTCGATTTAACGGAGAAGGGCTTCGGGTATGTGTTCGACTTAAACTTTAAAGGCACGCTGCTGCCGACGCAGGCTTTCGCGAAGCAAATGCTTCATGTCGAAGGAGCGTCGATAATCAATATTTCGTCGATGAGCGCGCCCAGTCCGATGACCAAAGTGCCGGCTTACAGTGCGGCTAAGGCTGCGATCGATAACTTCACGCAGTGGCTCGCGGTGCATATGGCGGAAGCGGGAATTCGGGTTAATGCGATTGCGCCGGGCTTCTTCCTGACGGAGCAGAATCGGAAGCTGCTAACCCATGAGGACGGTTCGCTGACGGAACGTTCTCATAAAATCATTACCCATACGCCGATGCGGCGATTCGGGAAGCCGGAAGATCTGCTTGGTGCGCTAGTTTGGCTGGCGGACGATACCGTATCCGGGTTCGTCACCGGGGTTACGGTTCCGGTGGATGGCGGATTCATGGCCTATTCAGGCGTATAGGAGGAGGCGGCTGGAATGACGCTCATCGTTCAGGATGTACTTGACGCGCTGGCGGCGACGGTGCCTGGTGGAGCAGTTGGTTGTCGCGCGGATCAACTGCTCTTGGGTGAAGCTGGGCAGGCTGTCAGCGGGATCGTCGTTGCTTTTATCGCATCGCAGCAAGTTTTGGAGCAGGCGGTTTCGTTGGGAGCGAATATGGTGATTTCGCATGAAGGGATCTTTTACAGTCATCATCATGATCGAGATAGAGATGAGGTGTTTGTGGGGCCGGTGCATGCTGCGAAGAAGCAGTTTATTGCCGAGCACGGTCTTGCAGTTTATCGCTTCCATGACGGATTGCATCGACAGCAGCCCGATGGCATTATGGAAGGTTTGCTTCAGGAGCTGGGATGGGGGGCGCTCGCCGTGGAGCATCTTCCTGCAGCTTCGATCGTGGAGCTTCCTTCCTGTACGGGCCTCGAAATTGCGGCACATGTGAAGGCTCGGCTGGGAGTAGGATCGCTCCGTGCCGTAGGCGATCTTTCAGTGCAGTGCCGCCGTGTTGGATTACTCGCCGGTTACAGGGGAGGCGGGGCGTTGGCGATTCCGCTCTATGAGCAGTACCAGCTGGATCTGATTCTGTACGGCGAAGGACCGGAGTGGGAAACGCCGGAGTACGTGAGGGACGCCGTTCACAGTGGAGCGGCGAAGTCCCTCCTCGTTCTCGGACACCTGGAGAGCGAACAGCCGGGCATGAGGCTGCTGGCCGAGCGGCTCAGTCGATTATTCGCCACCGTGCCAGTGCACTATGTGAATGTGAATTCTGTGTTTGATGTGGTTTAGATAGAGAGGCTGTCTCGAAAGTGCGCAGAGCGACTTTTGAGATGGCTCTTTTTTTGTTGTGTTGGTAGGAGAGCAAGGGAAAGAGTGGCTCGCAGAGCAACATATTGGCGGAATTAAGGAGAGTTTAGTGGAAGAGTAGCTCTCAGAGCAACAGATTCACGGAAATAGGGTGGATTTAGAGAAAGAGTAGCTCCGAGAGCAACACATTGGCGGAAGAATGGTGGTTTTAGAGAAAGAGTAGCTCCGAGAGCAACACATTGGCGGAAGAATGGTGGTTTTAGAGAAAGAGTAGCTCCCAGAGCAACACATTGGCGGAAGAATGGTGGTTTTAGAGAAAGAGTAGCTCCCAGAGCAACACATTAGCGGAAGTTTGGTGGTTTTTGAGTAAGAGTAGCTCCAGGAGCAACACACACCGGCGGGAGCTCCCCCTCTGGCGGCGAGAATCCTCCCGATTGGGAAAAAATTCAACACAGAGGAGCAGAATTTTGATACTGTGTGAATAGGACAACATCAAGGACTGATTGGGAGGGAAATGAATTGAAATTGCATTATCCGGGACCTGCACGAGTTTGGACGGAAGCGCTGCCAATTGGAAATGGCCGATTGGGTGCCATGATTTATGGCAGTGTGGAAAGCGAACAGCTGCAGCTAAATGAAGACACACTTTGGTCGGGGCCGAACTTTAACTGGAACAATCCAGAGGCTTTCGCTGCTTTGCCGGAAGTTCGCCAATTGCTGGCGCAAGAGAAATACGTGGAAGCCGATCAGCTGTGCAAACGAATGATGGGTGCGTACACGCAGTCGTATTTGCCGTTTGGCCATCTGCATCTTCTGTTTGAGCACGGTAATAATACGAGCGGTTACCGGCGAGAACTCCGCATCGATGAAGCGATCTCGACGGTGCATTATCGCATCGGCAATGTCGCTTATACGCGGGAGTATTTTGCCTCGCATCCGGATCAAGTCATCGTGATCAAACTGACTGCCAGCCAGCCGGGCAAGATCTCCTTCCATGCCAAGCTAAGCAGTCCGCTTCGTCACCGTACGGAACAAGACGGAGCATCTGAATTAACGCTGAGCGGCATAGCTCCTGAGCATGTTGCGCCGAGCTATCAATCTTCCGATAATCCGATCCGTTACGGCGATGAGTCGACGTCAAAAGCGATCCGTTTCAACGGAAGGCTGGCGGCATCTGCGGATGGTGGTACAGTGGAAGCGAGCCCGGATGGACTGCGCGTAAGCGGCGCAACGTCGGTTGTCTTAATCTTCGATGCGGCGACGGATTTCGCGACGAAAGACGAGCAGCCTTCAGCACGCACCTCGCAGCGTGTTCATGCAGCGCTGAGCCATTCATACGAGGAGCTTCGCGCGCGGCATATCGCGGATTATCAAGCGTTGTTTAATCGCGTCGAACTGGATCTGGGCCAAGCGTCGGAATCGGACGAGCTGCTTCCAACGGATAAACGGATTAAGCAAAACGGGGCAAGCGATCCCGGATTAGTGAAGCTGTTGTTTGATTTCGGCCGTTATCTGATGATTGCTTCTTCGCGTCCAGGAACGCAAGCGACGAATCTGCAGGGCATTTGGAATCAAGAAACAAGACCGCCATGGAGCAGCAATTATACGATTAATATTAATACGCAGATGAACTATTGGCCGGCAGAAACCTGTGCGCTCGCAGAATGTCACGAGCCAATGATCGATTTGATCGAGAAGATATCGAAGAGCGGCCGGGAAACGGCGAGTATGCATTACGGTGCGCGCGGCTGGACGGCTCATCATAATACGGATATTTGGGGACATACGGCACCGGTCGGTGATTTTGGAGAAGGCGATGCGGCATGGGCATTGTGGCCGATGGGCGGACCTTGGATGGCCCAGCATTTGTGGGAGCACTACGCGTTCAGCAGAGATAAAGCTTACCTGAGAGATAAGGCGTATCCGATTTTGAAAGAATCGGCGATGTTCTGCCAGGATTGGCTCATTGACGACGGCCAAGGAAAACTCATTACGTCACCATCCACATCGCCGGAGCATAAATTCGTTACCAAAGACGGGCTTTCCGGCGTCAGCGTAGCTTCGACGATGGATCTATCGATTATCTGGGACTTGTTCACGAACTGCATTGAAGCATCCGAGGAGCTGGAGATCGATGCGGAGTGGAGAGCGGAGCTGGCAGCGGCCAAAGAGCGCTTATTCCCCTTGCAAATCGGCAAGTATGGTCAGCTTCAAGAATGGTACAAGGACTTCGAGGATGAGGATCAATTCCATCGCCATGTCTCGCATTTATTCGGCGTCTATCCCGGCCGTCAATTGACGGAGGCAGGTACACCGGAGCTGTTTGCCGCTGCGCGTCGTTCACTCGAACGTCGTGGAGATGAAGGAACCGGTTGGAGCTTAGGGTGGAAAACCGGCCTATGGGCACGTTTTGGCGATGGCAATCGAGCACTCGCTCTAGTGAACAACCTGCTTCAACTGGTCGATGAATATGCAAAAGAGAACTATCACCGCGGCGGCGTGTACGCCAACTTATTCGACGCTCATCCGCCATTCCAGATCGATGGCAATTTTGCCGCTACGGCAGGCATTGCTGAATTACTGCTGCAATCCCATCAGAATTACGTATGGCTGTTGCCGTCGCTGCCGGATGCTTGGCAGAACGGGTCTGTTAAGGGCTTGCGCGCTCGCGGGGGATTCGAAGTGGGCATGACGTGGAAGGACGGCAAGCTACACAAGGCAAGCGTGAAATCTCTAGCCGGAGGCAGCTGCACCTTACGTTCAGAGTCGCCAATTACGATTACGGATGCAGAAGGAAATCTTGTCGCTGCCGAGCAATTAGGCGGAGGCTTATATCGATTCAACACTCATATTGACGGAAGCTACTCCATTACCGGATAAGTTTCGAAGCCGCCGGGAGCGAGGGATGCTCATTCACCGGCGGCTTTTTTTAAGTGCGATGCCGATAAGCCGATGGCGTCATGCCAACAATCTCTTTGAACACCCGGTGGAAGTAGGGCATGCTCTCGAAACCACAGGCTTCGGCAATGGTTGCAATTTTATCATCCTTGTCCTGCAGAAGCTCCTTAGCTCTTAATATTCGCTTTACCGTAATAAACTCGGTGACGTTCATTCCCGTGCTCTGCTTAAATACTCTGCTAAAATGCGCGGGGCTGACGGAAGCCATCAGACTGAGCTTGCTCAGGCCGAGAGCCTCCGTAAAATGCTGGTCCAAGTACAGCAAACTATCCTTCATCCAGCTCGGACCGATAAAGGCGGAGCTGGCTCTCTGCTTCCTCTCGCCACCTTTCTCCCGATTGACCGCCAGCAGCAGCTGCTCTACATACAGAACAATGGCATGGCGGTAGCCCGTATGCGCTGTTTGCAGCTCTGATTCAACCTCATCAAGTGCGCGTTCAACAGATTCCTGAAGCGCTGGCGAACATTCCATTTTGAACATATGACTCATGCGACTTTGCTCGAAGCACGCCAAATAAGAAAAAGATTCTCCCAACGAAACGCGATCCAGAAGAATAGGATGAAAAAACATAGCGGTGGACGTAACGGGATCCTCTTTGTCCGGGAATGCGCGATGGATGGTATTGCCCGGAATGATGAAGAGATCGCCTTTATTCATGTCATAAATTGTTCGGTCTATAAAGAAAGCACCCTTACCGCTGTACACATAGACAAGCTCAAACCAATCATGCACATGATCAGGCAATTCGCGCTGCGGTGTTTTTCGATCCTTATATGTATAGGCAAAAGGGAAGGAAGGCTGTGCATCGAAAAGTTTGCGTATAGGCTTCATGTGCGAGCGCTCCTTTGTCGTCCATCTCTTATCTAAGGATATATCAAAATAGGGTACAAATGTGCAATAATATGCTCTTTTATGATCTCATAGGGATGTTAAATTTAGAGTAAGACCAAACAAGCAAAGGGGTTTGAATCGATGGGGAAACAGCTGAGCCAAGAGACATTACCTGCTAAGCAGCGGCAAGCCTACGAGGGTATCAAGCAAAGTCCGATCACGGTGCTGCAAATCGGAGAAGGCAATTTCCTGCGCGGTTTCTTCGATTGGATGATTCATAAATGCCGTGAGCAAGGTCTATTCCATGGAAGTGTAGCGCTGACGCAGCCAAGGCCGAGCGGCCGGGCGAAAATCAATACACTGCAAAGCCAAGACGGTCTCTACACTTTAGTGACGCGGGGGCTGGAGAATGGGGAGCGAGTGGAGAAAAAGGAGATTGTGTCGGTTTTCTCCACAGTCTTCGACCCTTACAGCGACTGGAAACAGCTCATCGCACTGGCGGAGAGTCCTTCCTTACGTTTTGTCGTCTCGAACACGACGGAGGCCGGACTCGTCTACAACCCGGAGCCTCTTGAGGAAGGCGAACCGATTCAGTCTTTTCCGGGCAAAATCGCATGGCTGCTCTACCGCAGATATCTAGCGCTGGGCAGTACGTCTCCTGACAGCGGGCTTATTTTTCTGCCATGTGAGCTGCTTGAACGAAACGGCGATGAATTGAAGCGCTGCGTGCTGCAATATTGCGAGGATTGGTCGCTGCCGGAGTCGTTCCGAGAATGGGTATCCACGCATAATCGATTCCTCAATTCGCTTGTTGACCGCATTGTAACGGGTTATCCGCCTGGGGATCAGGCGAATGCGTGGTTCGACGAATGGGGTTATGAGGATGCGATGCTGACAACAGTAGAGCCGTATCACTTCTGGGCGATTGAAGCGGAACCGGAGCTGGACGAGGAGCTGCCGCTGCAGCAGGCAGGGCTGCATGTACGCTGGGTCGATGATTTGCGTCCGTATCAGCTAAGAAAGGTACGCATACTTAACGGTGCTCATACGCTCATGACCCCGCTTGCTCTGCTGCATGGCGAGCAGTACGTCAGAGATGTCATGATGAATGCGACCTTTAACGCTTTTGTGAAGGAAGCCGTTGCAGATGAAATTGTGCCGACGGTTGCCATGCCGGAAGAGGAATTGAAGGCGTACTCGGAGGCCGTGTATGAGCGGTTTCTGAATCCATACATTAACCATCGCCTAGCGGATATTGCCATGAACAGCCTCAGCAAGTTCAGGACCAGGCTGCTGCCTACGCTGCTTTATTATGTGGAGCGCGGAGAGGCGCTGCCGCAGCGAATCGTGAAGTCGCTTGCTGCACTGTTGCGGTATTACCGCGTCGTTCGGGAAGGCGATGGTTTCACAGGCCGCACGCTTGATGGCACTCCGTATACGGTTAGGGACGATGCGGCATCCTTGGAGCTTTTAACCGGGAGCTGGTCTAGCCAACTTCCGCTTGAGGAGATTGTTCCTCAGCTGCTTAGTCACAAGGAAATTTGGGGCAGCGACTTGTCTGCCATCGGAGGGCTGGCGGAAGAGGTCACGGCATTCATGGTGGAGATGGAGCGGCTCACCGGTGATGAATATAAGACGAAGATAGACAGGGGGAATGGGCTGCTATGAAGGGAATCATCTGCGCGGAAGTAGATCGTTTCGAATGGACGGAAAGTTTGCCCGAACCGGTACCGGAAGCGGGACATGCCATCGTCAGCATCAAACGAATCGGCATCTGTGGAACGGATCTTCACGCGTTCAAAGGGAATCAGCCATTCTTCTCGTATCCGCGAATACTTGGGCATGAGCTTGCAGGTGTTATTGAAGAGATTGGCTTTAATGAACAGGGACTCCAAGTTGGCGATCAAGTCAGCATTATCCCGTACCTGCACTGCGGAGTTTGCATCGCCTGTCGCAGCGGCAAAACAAATTGCTGCACCGATTTGTCGGTGCTGGGCGTGCATCGCGACGGCGGCATGAGAGAGCGGATCTCGGTCCCGGTCGCATGTTTGCTGGCAACGAATGGACTGTCGCTAGACCAGACTGCAGTGCTCGAGCCACTTGCGATCGGTGCGCATGCTGTGCGAAGGTCGAGCCTAACCGCGGGTGAGACGGCACTGGTCATCGGAGGCGGACCGATCGGGCTCGGAGTAATGGCTATTGCCAAGCACAAGGGGGCCAAGGTCATCGCGATGGATGTGAATGACGACAGGCTTAGCTTCTGCGGGCAATGGGCAAAGGCCGATGCGCTTGTGAACGCGCTGCCTGATGAGCCAGTTCGGCGTATCATGGATGCGTGTGACGGCGAGCTGCCAACCGTCGTCTTCGATGCGACGGGCAACGCCAAGTCCATGGGCGACTCGTTCCGTTATGCAGCCCATGGCGGCAGGCTCGTTTTTGTCGGATTGGTCAAAGCCGACATCACCTTCAACGATCCCGAGTTCCACAAACGCGAGCTCACGCTGATGGCGAGTCGCAATGCGACAAGAGAAGATTTCGACACGGTCTTGGATGCGCTGTCCGCAGGTGCGATTGACGTCAGCCGCTACATTACGCACCGTGCACCGCTGGCCGAGATGATAGAGCAGTTTCCCAGCTGGCTGAAGCCGGAATCGCAGGTAATAAAAGCGATGGTGGAGCTTTAAGCTCAGCCTCCGGATTGGCGAGTCGTCGCCGAGCCGGGCCAGTTTCCGGACCATATCGGCAAGCGCTGTTTCTATGCCTTGTCGCAGTGTAGTGCGGGCGAACAAGCAGGCGCAATACGGACGTTAATGCATGCGATTTTGCAGCTTGCTCCTGATAGCGTGAAGCCGTTCGCACAAGGACTCAGACGGTATACGGACGAAATAACCTAATTCGTCGCCATCCAAATATTAAGAACATCCTCTGCATAGGTATGTAACAGAGGAGCGTGAATAAAGTGGACAAGAAGGTTAAGCGTTATTTCCAGTTGAAGCAGAAGCAGAAAGAAATTGAGCAGGAGCTGACGGAGCTGCGCGGCGAAATATTGGTGCATTGCGAGGATCAAGGCGTCTCGGAGCTGGAAACGGA
Source organism: Paenibacillus sp. J22R98 (assembly GCF_059383835.1). Classification (NCBI taxonomy): domain Bacteria; kingdom Bacillati; phylum Bacillota; class Bacilli; order Caryophanales; family Paenibacillaceae; genus Paenibacillus; species Paenibacillus sp. J22R98. The sequence goes on along the minus strand of NZ_JBXENW010000011.1, from coordinate 100,944 downwards.
GAAATACCGGGTGAAAATCGTGCATCAGGAACGCAAGGAATACGATGACATCAAGCTGTATGAATCCCTTGGTGACCCGGAAGTGTGGCGGCTGCTGTCCAGGCCGGATTCTGCTAAGATCGCGGGCCTTATTAAATTAAACGTACTTAACGAAGAGAAGCTGAAGGATACGTATGCGGTGAAGAACATTTCGCTGCTTCAAGTGGATAAGAAGTGAGCCTCACCGTCGCCATTCCAGACAAGAGCCGGAGCCTCCAAGAACCACTTTAACAAGTGGAGCTGGAGGTTTTTTAACGCGCACGCCAATGATTCGAAACCTGTTCAAATGTGGTAAATTAGTAGGATATGTACAAACCAACTGACAGATTGGAGAATGCATAATGAATGTCACGACATATTGGCTGCAAAATGTGCGGCTTGAGACGGGGTTCCAGCGCGAGAATGGGATTGTTTCCGGAACGGAGACGGCGATTGGCCATGTGTTAATTGTAGATGGCCGAGTCGAGTCGATCTTGTTCGAGGCGATTCCTGCAGAGGATCAGCGTCCGAAGCGGGATGCGAAAGGCATGCTGCTGCTTCCTGCATTCAGAGATGCGCACATCCATTTGGATAAAACCTATTTCGGGGGTCCTTGGCAGGCGGTGAAGCCGGCGAAAAGTATTTTTGACCGAATCGAAGAGGAGAAAATCTTGCTCCCGAAGCTGCTTCCGGTTGCGGTAGATCGGGCGAAGCAAATCATTGAGCTGCTGCTCGGATACGGATCGACGCATATGCGAGGTCACGTCAATATCGAGCCGACCAGCGAGCTTAGGGGGCTCGAAGTTGCACAGCATGCACTTGCCGCCTATGAAGGTAAACTGGGCTACGAGCTGGTTGCATTCCCGCAGCACGGTTTGCTGCGTTCGAATTCGCGCGGCTTGGTGAAGCAGGCAATCGAGCAGGGAGCTACTCATGTCGGCGGATTGGACCCTACTTCTGTGGATGGCGACATGGAACAATCGCTGCATGCGATGATGGATCTGGCCGTCGAAACCGGCGCCGGAGTGGACATGCACCTTCACGAGCAAGGGGCGGCAGGCTATGAGACGATGCATCGACTTGCCGAGATGACGATTGATGCCGGCTGGCAGGGACGTGTTACAGTCAGCCATGCGTTTGGTTTTGCGAGTGGAACGCCGGCGCAAGCAGAGCAGCTGGCGGAACGTTTTGCGGAAGCGGGGATTTCGGTTGCATCTACGGTGCCGATTGGAGGGCTGGTTATGCCGATCCCGATGCTGCATCGCAAAGGAGTGAAGGTGGAGCTGGGTACGGACAGCCTTACGGATCACTGGTCGCCTTTTGGCAATGGGGACAACTTGGAGAAAGCGGGCCGCCTGGCAGAGGTGTACCACATGTCGGACGAATATTCGCTGACCCGCGCGCTTGGATTTATTACGGGCGGTGTACTCCCGCTTAATGAGCAAGGAGAGCGGGTTTGGCCGGCTGTCGGAGACGATGCATCGGCAGTACTCGTGCAGGCGAGCTGCTCCGCGGAAGCGGTGGCCAGAAGAGCGCCGCGGATTGCATCGCTGTATCGTGGCAGCGTGGTATCGGGAACACTGTAACGAGAGCTGAAGTTTGAACGCCTATTTACTGTATAAAGATTTTCTGTTATCATCTTTCCAATATTCAAACGCGATGACGAGAAGAGTAGGGAAATATCGTTCTTGTACAGAGAGCTCCGGAAGCTGAGAAGGAGCAAGGAACATTTTCGCGAAACAAGCCTCTGAGCAGCATGTCGGAACCGCACGGGGATGGCATGACGGGAGCTCCCGTTACAGAGCTAGAGTATAACCATCTGCATCGGCATGAACACCGGCGCCGGCAGGCGGCGTACTTGAAGAGGTTAATATGGCGACATATTAATGAAGCTGGGGTGGCACCGCGATCGATAAACTTCGTCCCCAAGACAACATGTCTTGGGGGTGAAGTTTTTTTGGTTTTTGCAGCGAATCGGAGTGTCAGATCACTACTTCATTAGGAGGCGTTGACCTTGGAAAACGAGAAAGAACACCATAACGAAAATTTTCTATATAAGCTAATCAGTGAAGAGCTGGAACAAAAGCCTTTCGGAAGAGCCATGTGCACGCGGTTTCCGCCGGAGCCTAATGGCTATCTCCACATCGGGAGCGCTTATGCGATCCATACGAACTATACGATGGCACAAAGGTTCGGCGGCAACTTCCATCTGCGTTTCGACGATACCAATCCGCTGAAAGAAGATATAGAGTACGTCAATGCGATTGTGGAGGATATCCGCTGGCTCGGTTATGATCCGGGCGAGCACATCTATTACGGCTCCGATTACTCGGAACAAATTTATAAGGCTGCCGTCACGTTAATTGAGCGCGGCAAAGCGTATGTATGCGAGCTAACCCCGGAAGAGACGAGGGAGTATCGCGGAACATTAACGGAGCCGGGGAAGAACAGTCCTTATCGGAACCGGTCTGTGGAGGAGAATTTGGAGCTTTTTGCAAAAATGCGCAATGGCGACTATCCGGCCTCATCCATGGTGCTCCGTGCCAAAATCGATATGGCATCACCCAATCTCAATCTGCGCGACCCCGTCATTTATCGGATTATCCACGCGGAGCATTATCGGACGGGGAACGAGTGGTGCATTTATCCGATGTATGATTTTGCCCATCCCATTCAAGATGCCATTGAGGGAATCACCTATTCCATGTGCTCAATTGAATTCAAGGACCATCGGCCATTGTACGAGTGGGTTCTGGAAGAGGCAGGCATCCAAGAGCCTCCTCGTCAAAGGGAATTCGGGCGGCTTAGCTTAACAGGCGTTGTGACGAGCAAAAGATTCCTGAGGCAGCTCGTGAGGGGCGGTTACGTAGACGGCTGGGATGATCCGAGGCTGCCTACGCTTCGCGGCCTAAGAAGAAGGGGATTTACGCCGGAGAGTATCCGCCGATTTATTGAGGAGATTGGCAGTATTCGCACAACAAGCACGGTGGACATCTCCTTGCTGGATCATTGTCTCAGACAAGAGCTGAAGGAGAAGACGGTGAGTGTGATGGCGGTGTTGCAGCCGTTAAAGGTGGTCATCACGAACTATCCTGAAGGTGAGTCAGAGCTGCTGCCCGTTGATAACAATAGCGAAAACGAGTCTTTGGGGAAACGGGAGGTTCCGTTCTCGCGGACGATCTATATCGAGCGGGATGATTTTATGGAGGTGCCGCCAAAAGGGTATCACAGGTTGAGCCCTGGTAGCGAAGTGCGGCTGAAAGGCGCGTACTTTATCCGCTGTGAGGAAGTGATCAAGGATAAGGCGAGCGGCGAGATTGCGGAGCTGCGCTGCACGTACGATCCGCTTACGAAGAGCGGTACGGGTTTCACCGGACGCAAGGTGAAGGGGACCATTCATTGGGTTTCCGCTGCGCATGCGGTGAAGGCGGATGTTCATTTGTACGACAAGCTGCTGCTAGACGAGAGTGCGCCAACCCGCGAGGAAGGTAATTGGGCCGACGCGATCAACCCGGAATCACTCGTGATCGTCAAGGACGCGCTGATCGAGCCGTCGGTTCGAGACGCCGGTGCGGAGGAGAAGTTCCAATTCTTCCGCCATGGTTACTTCAGTGTGGATCGGAAACACAGCGGCGTTGAGGGGGCGCTTGTGTTTAATCGGATCGTGCCGCTGAAGGATACGTGGAATAAGAAGTGAGGGAAAGAGATGTTCCTCGGCCATGTCGGTCATGGCTGGGGGCATCTCTTTTATTGAGATCTGTTGAAGAACTGTAAATGGGACAAATGATGGTGGAGGATTTAGTCACGAGGTCGCTATGCACAAGCAGTTTTACGCTAACGAATCCTGAGGGTCTTATTTCTGCAAAAATAGCCATTTTTCAGATCTAACAAATCGTAGGGGCCTTATTGTGAGGAAATCGAGCAAGGAAAGCCCTTTTGACATCGAATAAGACCTGTAGGATTCGTTAGAATTTCAAACCCCTTCATCTTGTTGAAATAAGACCTCTAGGATTCGTTAGCGGGAGTGTTTGAGCACCTAACCCTGCGCTGCCAAGATGAAACGCCGGAAACTAAATTGATGAACTTACATCACTGAGCAGCCAATTAAAAAGGGACGCCCGCGAGGCGTCCCTTTACTATGCCTACAGCCCGCGAACCAACCCGCCGTCGACCATCAACGCTTGGCCGGTCATGTAGCTGTTCGCCGGCGATGCGAGGAAAGCGACATAGCGGGCGAATTCCGCCGGATCGCCATAACGGCCTACGCCGACCTCGCTCTCGTTCCGCGTACGCTGCGCCTCGTACGTAATGCCCGCTGCAGACGCGCGCGACTCGTCCAGCGAACGGACGCGATCGGTCGCGAACCGGCCTGGCGCCGCCGCGTTAATGAGAATATTGCGCGGCGCGAGCTCGTCCGCAAGCGTCTTTATGAGCCCTTGCACGCCAAGGCGCAGCGAGTTGCTGAGCACCAAGCCGGGAATCGGCTGCTTGATCGACGTGGAGGACACGTACACGATCCGTCCGCCTTCAGCCGGGAAATGCGGAAGCGTATGCCGAACCAGTCGGACAACGCTCATCACGTTCTGCTGGAATGCGGACTCCCACTGCTCGTCCGTAATGCTGGTGAACGTACCAGCCGGAGGGCCCCCGGCGTTGCATACGAGCCCATCAACGCGTCCGAACCGCTCCACAGCAGCGGCTATAAGCGCTTCGATATCTGCAGGCGAGGAAACATCAGCTCGAACCGCGAGCACTTCCCCTCCCGTAGCAGAGCGGATATCGGCTGCAGCCGCCTCAATGGTGTCTGCGTTTCTGCCGCAGATCACCACGTTCGCTCCTTCTTCAGAGAGCTGAAGCGCGGAAGCTTTTCCAAGTCCCTTACTGGCTGCCGTCACGATCACAGTACGATTTCGAAATCCTAAATCCATTCGATATTCCTCCATCCTAACTCATTTACTTTAGTAACTAGCATGCCTGATTTCTTCCTCCTTGTCGAGTGCACCAAGAGATGGTACGACGAATCAGGGCGAAGCCTTTCTATCTTTAAAGGGATTAAATATTCATGGCCTAAGCGAGCAAGGAGAGCAGGGAAATCGTCTCTAATTGCAGAAGTATAGGGGTACAGAGATCGCTTACATCGTAGAGGTACCGCACAAGGAGTTGATCAGGGATTTGAACCCATACGAGTTTCATTTGCAAATTGGTCGGATGCTGGATGATATTGCAGACGGCGTCTTTATTATGAAAGCCCATGATATGGAACTGACTTACTATTACGTGAATAAAGCAGCTACCCGTATGACAGGGATTACGATGGCAGATGTAGGGCAGACATTCTTCGAACGCAATAAGCCTGCCATGGCTGAATATTTATATAAGAAATATGCCAGAGTGGTGACGGAGCGAAAGGACATTCGCTACGAGGATGGCGTTGTGATGCCGAATGGGACGATGAGCGGGGAGTCGATGCTGTCGCCTATCTTTGGCGAGAGCGGCGAAGTCGAGTATGTCATCAGCATGACGCGCGATATTACCGAACGTAAGAATTACGAGAATTTGCTATTCTACTATGCTTACCACGATGATCGTACGAAGCTGTACAACCGCAGATATCTGATGGAAAAAATGGTGAGCGCCGAGGCACTCTTCCTGCTGGACCTCGACTATTTTAAAAATATTAACGATACGTTCGGCCATGACGCAGGAGATGCAGTACTTGTAGAAGTTGCGACCCGTTTAAGCGGGGTATTTATGGCGAACTATACGCTGGTTCGGCTTGGCGGGGATGAATTTATTGTAGCTGCCAGCACCTCTGTAGAGCAGCCGGAGTCGATGGCCTTGCTGATTATGGAGCTGTTCCGTGCACCTTTTCGGATCAACGGTCAGCAAATTAAGCTGAACTGCAGCATTGGGATCGCGCTGAGGCAGGGGAATGAAGATATTCAGACGCTGCTTAAGCAAGCGGATATTGCACTCTATAAGGCAAAAGGGGCCGGCCGCAAAAGCTTCCACGTGTACGAGGCGACCTCCCGATACGACCATGTCGAGAATTTCATCCACGAGCTTGCGCTGTCGAGTGCGATTGAGCTGGAGGAATTCGAGCTGCATTATCAGCTGATTTACAGCCCTCAGCAAGAATGTGTGGTCGGCGCAGAGGCACTGCTTCGTTGGAACCGGGCTCATGTAGGCATGGTGCAGCCTGCAGAGTTTATTCCGATCACGGAACAGACCGGGCTTATTGTGCCGATTGGCTATTGGGTGCTCCGCAAGGCGTGCCAGGATTGGCATCTGCTGGTGGAGAGCTATGGAGAAGACATTCGTGTATCCGTGAACATATCGAGCGTGCAGCTCAGTGAGCCGGATTTTGTAGATCGAATTATCGAAATCGTCGAGCAAGAAAACGTCCCTCCGCAAGCGATCGAGCTAGAGCTGACGGAGAGCACCGTAATCAGCGATTCCCAAGGCGTGAAGCAGACGCTCAGCCGGCTGCGGTCGGTCGGTTTCAGCATAGCGCTGGATGACTTCGGCACCGGGTACTCGTCGCTGAGCATGCTGACCTTACTGCCTATCGATACGCTGAAGATTGATCGCTCTTTTATCCAAGAAATGAATGAGTCCGTTCTATCCGCCATGCTAGTTATGGCCGGTGCCTTGCGTTTAAAGGTTATCGCGGAAGGCGTGGAGGATGCAGGACAGTACGAGATGCTCAGAGCGATGAGCTGCTGGGGCATTCAAGGGTATTACATCAACAAGCCGGTTGAGCTGGCCGCGCTGCAGCAGGTTCCGGTTTAATATAAGTTGGCTGCTGTCCCAGCAGGGGGAGTGGCGTCAGAAGTGGCTGAACGGGGGAGGACCTTGTTCGGCTGCTTTTTTGTATTTGTTTTTAGGGCACGCTATTGAAACTTTCAGTCGTTGCAGTAAATGTGCGGTATCCGATACCTCTCTTACACTGAAAATCTCCCAGCCTTCAAAAAAGGTTGCCTCGACATGCGCATGGCGCACTTTCGAGACAACCCTTAATTAGTTCACGGCTTCGTTAGCTCGTATAGCCTTCACCGTTTGCTAGCCCACAGCTTCACTCGCAAGAAGCAGCTCCGCAACGCGGTGGTTTCCTTGCTTGGTTGCGATCAAGGATGCTTTTTCTCCGTCTCCGGTTAAAGCATGAATGTCGGCACCGTGTGCCAGCAATAAGCGAATGATCTCATCGTTATCATCATGAAACGCAGCCGTATGGAGAGCTGTATGCCCATTGCTGTCAACAATTGTAGCCGCAGCTTGATTAGAAAGCAGCAGCCCGATTACGTCCACGTTGCGCTCCCCTGCGATGGCCGCATGTAGAGCCGTATTCGATGGAATGTAAGACACTTTGGAATGGGAGACAGCGTTCACATCTGCGCCGTGATCGAGCAGAGCCTGCACAGCATCCTGGTTTCCGAAATGCGCTGCGAATCCCAGAGGCGTTAAGCCGTCATCATTCTCGGTGTTGGCTAACTCCGGATGAGCGGCCAATATAGCACGAAGCTGAGCGACTTCATCTAAACGAGCGGCTTGAAAAATATCCTCGATAAGCGACTTGATTTCCATTGTCATTCCTCCATTTGTGCGAATACGAACTCAACCTCGACTATACCTTTTCTGGGAGTGTGTTCCACTTTCCTGCTTCATTGCGGTGCAATGAAAAAACATTATTTTATTGTATACATTCTGTATTTATTACATAGACAGCGTTTTTTGAGCCATGGTATAGTGCAGGAGAAAGCATGACATGGACTCGAAAAGAGGGAAATCATGAGACAAGTTACGGTAGCGGAGAACAAGGAAATCCTCCTTGACCGCGGGAAGCCTTTTTTCTATTTGGCAGATACAGTGTGGGGTGTATTCTCGGCCGCGAAGCTGGAGGAGTGGGAGGTCTATCTGGAATACCGCCGCTTGCAGGGGTTTAATGCCTTGCAAATCAGCGTGCTGCCGCTCGTGCATGAAACGGTTGCTGATGAATTGCCGTTTCGTTTTGATGCCGATGGGAATTGGGACTTTATGAGCTGCAATGAGGCTTATTTCGATAAAGCGGAGAAAATGCTGCAGATGGCCTGCGAACGCGGCTTCCTTCCCGTGCTAGTCGTGCTCTGGCACAACTATGTTCCCGGTACCGGCGTGAATAACATGCATCCGGAGTACACGATTCCGTGGGAGGCTGTTCAGCCCTATACCGAGTATGTCGCGAAGCGATTCGCGCGGTACAGCCCGCTCTATTACATCAGCGGCGACACGCAGTTTGAGAATGAGCAAGTGACCTCGTATTACGAGAAAGCACTGCAAACGCTAAAGCGCTGCGCTCCTGAGGCAGTAACGGCGATGCACATGGGATCCCATCAGCATGATATTCCGGGTACGATTTTGCAATCGGAGGATTTGGATCTGTATATTTATCAATCCGGCCATCTGACGGAAACGCAGTCCGATTGTTACGAGCTCCCGGAGCAATTTATGGAGAAAACCATTCGCAGACCCATTATTAATTCCGAGCCCTGCTATGAGGGTCATGGATTTGGTAATCAATACGGCCGATATGGTGCGTTTGACGTTCGCCGGGCTTTCTGGTGGAGTGTATTAGGTGGTGCAAAAGCAGGCTTTACCTATGGTGCGCACGGTATCTGGTCCTGGCATAGGAAGGGGACGCCGTTCAATAATGAGCAGTTTGCCAAAACACCGTTTGACTGGCGAGTGGCGCTGCGATTCTCAGGTGCTTGGGATACCGGCTATGCCAAAGAATTGTTCGAGCAGTATGCCATGTTCGAGCTTGTTCCGCGTAACGATCTGCTCGTCACGCCTTATCCGGAGATCCGCGTAGCCGGGAGCCGCGATTTAAGTAAAGTGGTGATTTATGTTCCATACAGCATCGACGTGGAGCTCTCTTTAGACCTGGCTGCAGAAGGTTATTCGGTGAAAATGATAGATTTGGACAGGCGGAATGCCATTCGGCCAGCGGTTTCAACCACAGTTACTGCGGCTGGCGTGAGCAGCAGGATCCCAATGTCAGAAACAAATACGGACGTGCTTATCGTTGCGATGAAGGAGGAGACAATCAGATGAAGGTGCTCATAATCGGTGGAACGGGGACGATCAGCACGGCGATAACGGAACAGCTGCTGCGCCGCGGGGATGCAGAGGTTTGGCATTTCAATCGGGGGCGGGGAGTGACGCCTGCGGGTGTTCGGACGATTATTGGGGACAGGCGGGATTTTGCAGCATTCGAAGCACAGATGGCGTCGGTAGCGGAAGGGTTCGACTGTGTCATCGACATGATTGGGTTTCAAGCGGACGAGGCTGAGAGCGCCATCCGCGCCTTCAAGGGCAGAGTGGGACAGTACATTTATTGCAGCACGGTTGACGTATATACGAAGCAGGCTAAGACTTATCCGATTACGGAAGATGGCGAACGTGAGGCGCTGCCTTCGTTCCCGTATGCATTTAATAAGGTGCTGAGCGAAAATATGTTGCTGGAAGCTCATGATCCCGGCACGTTTCCGGTTACGATCTTCCGGCCTGCTCAAACGTATGGCGGAAGCGGGACAGCTGTCCCTTCCATCGCAGACGGGAATTACAATATGAAGCGGCTGCGTGAAGGACGCCCGATCGTCATTCATGGTGACGGCACTTCGCTGTGGGTCGCTTGCCATCGGGATGATGTGGCGAGAGCTTTTGTTCAGGCCATCGGTAATGAGGCAACTTTCGGAAAAGCGTACAATGTGACAGGTGAGGAATGGATGACGTACGACCGTTACTGGAGAACGGTTGCCGCTGCGCTGGGTGCGCCTGAGCCGCAAATCGTTCATATCCCGACCGATCTTCTGGGCTTGCTGCTGCCGAAGAAGGCGGAGTGGTGCGTGGAGAATTTCCGGTACAATAACCTGTTCGACAATACGGCAGCGAAGCGCGACTTGGATTTTCGCTACACAGTGAAGTGGGAGCAGGGCATTCGGGGCGTTATTGAGGAGCTGGATAAGACGGGTGCGATCGAAGCGGCGGGCGAGCGTCCTTGGTATGATGCGCTGGTTGAGGCTTGGGCGGCAGCGGAAAAGCTGATGACGGAGCGGATGGTTGGGTTAGATGGGTGACAGATGGCATGGCATGAAGGTGGGGAGCGTTGTCGCCTGCGGTTGTGGTATAATCTTGGTCACAAAGTAACCACGTAAAGGCGGTATTCTCGTATGTTGATTGATATTAAAGCAAAGCTGGACGAAGAAGCGATTCAGGAGCTGCTCGGCTGGTCGGTATTTCCGGACCCGGAGCATTTGGAGAGAGCAGTGCAGCACTATAAGGACGATGCGTCGGCTAAGCTGCTTGGCTATGTATCGGAGGAAGAAATTATTGGTCTGATTGGGTATCACCAAACGGGCAGCGATACGATTGTGATCGACCATATTGCCGTGGATCCATCGGAGCGGTACAAAGGCTATGGCAGAGGGATTATTTTGGAGCTGCTGGAGCTGGAGAAACCCGCGGTGCTGCTGGCTGAGACAGATGAAGAAGCAGTGGACTTCTATCGGAGCAGCCGATTCACGGTGGAGAGCCTGGGCGAGAAGTATCCCGGTACGGAGCGGTTCAAATGCACCTATTACGCGGATGAGGACGACAACGAATAAGGGTGAAAAGGCGTTAGGGGAGTTGCCTCTAACGCCTTTTGTTTGTTCCGCGCCGAAGATGGCAAAGGAGTGCCGGCTGGGGTCGGTTTTCTGTGGGTTAGACCCTCATTTTCATACATAGCGGCAGGATTGGTTAGTTTGACTGCTGAGAGTTCGATTTTCGTTCTCTCAGCATCATTTCGGCGCGGTTACGGTGTTGAGAGTTCGAATTTGAGACTCTCACTCTCACACCCGGAGCTAGTTAGGATAGTTTGACTGCTGAGAGTTCGATTTTCGAACTCTCAGCTTTATTTTGACGCCGTATCGGCGTTGAGAGTTCGAATTTGAGACTCTCACTCCCACACCCGGAGCTATTTAGGTTAGTTTGACTGCTGAGAGTTCGATTTTCGCACTCTCAGCTTCATTTTGACGCGGGTTTCGACGTTGAGAGGTCGGATTTGAGACTCTCACTCCCACATATGCAGTTGGATTGATGATAGTGGGCTGAGTTTCGGGAGTTAGTTGATAAGCGGCATATCCGCTAACACTTGCAATTTCGGTTAGTTTTGGACAGCCATTAGCGGATATACCGCTAACAGGGATGAAATCACCGGCTGAAGGCTGAGTTTTGGTGAATAGTTGCATTGATAAGCGGCATATCCGCTAACAATGTCAACTATAATTGGTTTTGATCGCTATTAGCGGATATACCGCTAATAGCAATGAAATCACTCGCCGAAGGCGAAAACAAGCCCGTCTCAAAGCCGCGACTGCGCGAGCTTTGAGACGGGCTTCCGTTACTTAATAGAGGCAATTTTTAATGCCTCTAACTCAATTCCTGCCGAGGCGCCGCCATAGATTGTGACGGTGCGTACTTCCCCAGGCAGCAGGTCAAAGTAATGATCACTTAGCCGCACACCATCCGCCAAGTCAAAATGCACGGCGTGCGCGTAGGTCTGCGACTTCACCGTAACAAGAAGGTCAGCCCCACTAGCGTTCGTGGAAACGATGCTGATTTCCGCCTGCGGGAGACCAAGTGCGCGAATATCACCCGGGCGAAGCATTGCCGGTTGAACTCGCTGCGAGAGGCCGCCCACAGGAATTGCAGCCGCGAACATCCCGCCGGCCCCAAGAGCCTCAGCGCCAGACTTGGCCTCAGCTCCGACCCCAGCCCCAGCCTCTATACCGGCTTCGCCCCCGACCCTGCCTTCAACCCCAGCCCCAACCTCAGCCTCAGCCTCAGCGCCGGCCACAACCCCAGCCCCAGCGGAAGAAACTCCACCGGAGAACCGATGCAGCACTCCGCGATAGCGTGCCGGAATGACCACGTCAATCCGCTCAGTCTGGCGTGTCTGCCCATCGAAGGAGAGGAGACCGCATTCCAGTGCCCCCTTCAGCGGCTCATCAGTTTCGTTCACGGCGGTTACTTCCATCATGCCGGATGACCCCTCACGCAGAATCAGCTTCACCGGAGCAAAAGCTCGCCGTACACCGTAATAGCTCAGCTTCCGCCGCAGATAGTAGTCCACGATTGTCCAGCCGACCTCACCCCAGCAATCGTTGTACATCCAGAACAGGGCACCGGAGCAGAACGGCTTGCTGCGAATGGACTCCAGCGAATATTGGTACATGAGGCTTTGACAAAGCCCGGCATAAAGCAAATATTCATCCAACGACAGGTCGTCACGGTCCGAATAATGCTTGCGGATACCGGCGCGGACGGTGTCCTTCTCGAAAGTGTTCGTATGCAGCCCCCAGATGCGACTGCTCGTATCAATTGGACGCCCATCGAAATAGGTTTCGATCGTAGATAAGCGGCATGGCCCAATATAGCCATACTCTGAAACAAATTTTGCCTGCACCTCGTCATAGATCTCAGGTGTAATCCGCCGCTCCATATCCGGGTTCATCGTGCCGTCATGCCAGTGATGGCGGTCGCCCATAGCATTGCCGTTCGGATGCTCGCCGCCATAAGGCGAGCTGTTCCAATAAGGAATATGCGGGCAGTTGCTGCGAATCAGCGCCGGCGCAATTTCATTATAGATAATGGCCCCACCATAAAAATCCGGATGCCGAGTACCGTTCCACCATTCATCGAAGCCCCAATGGTTCTCGTTGTTGCCGCACCAGAGCGCAAGGGAAGCATGATTACGAAGCCGCCGAGTCTGGTAATCGATTTCCTTTGTAACCTCATGCTTATACCAGTCCAAATGGTCCGGGTACTTCCCGCAGGAGAACATGAAATCCTGCCAGACCAGAATACCGTACGCATCACACCGCTCATAGAAAATATCCTGCTCATAAATACCGCCGCCCCAAATGCGCAGCATGTTAAAGTTGGCATCCCGAGCCTCAGCGATCAACACATCATACTTCTCATTGCTTACTCTGGCGATAATAGAGTCGGCCGGTATCCAGTTGCCTCCCTTACAGAAGACAGGCACACCATTCACTTCAAGGGTAAACTGCCGCTCCGGCTCGTCTCCGTCTGACAAATTTGAAACCACCGGATCCGTGTTAATACGAATCGTACGAATACCCAGTTTAAAATCGGGATACTCAAACCGCTCTTCACCGCTTACCAGTGAAGCGTGCACCATATAGAGCGGTTGACCTCCCATGCCGTTCGGCCACCACAGCTCAGCATTATGCACCTCCACTTCATAGGTAAGGAAGTTGATGCCGGAACGAAGATAGACTTGCTCGTTCACTTCGGCACTAATGCTGCCGTTCGGGTGAAGCAGCTGCAAAGAGAGTACCGCTTCCCGCGTCTTAAAGGGATGAAGCTGCTCCGCCTCTACTTCAAAGCGAAGCTTCGCACTCGCCCCCACTGTCGCACTCACCATGGCCGTCGCACTCGCTCCCACTGTCGCACTCGCCTCCGCCGTCGCACTCGCTCCCGCCTCCGCATACGCTCCTGGTGCGGACAGTGTCACCGCGCTGACGCTGCGAATACAGACGAGGCTGTCCGCTTCCAGCCAAGCGCTGCCGGTGATGCCCGTCGTAGCAATTCGCGGCCCCCAGTCCCAGCCATAGACGAATTGCGGCTTGCGCACGTTCGCGCGCCGATCGTCGCCGCGTTTGCCAATCGCCTCGTTCTCCATTTCCGCGAGTGTCCCGGCGGTCATCACCATATCTTGAGCAGACACATGCTCAAGTCCCGATGTGACGCGCACTAGCAGCGAGTTCTCGCCTACGTGGAGCAGGGATTGTACGGATGAACGGAACGGGTAGAAAGCACTGCGATGATGGCCAAGATGAACGCCATTCATCCAGATGTCGGCTTCCGAATCGAGAGATTCCAGATGAAGCATAATGCGCTGCTGAGCAAGTATTCCTTCGTCGAGGGAGAACCGCTTTAAGAACCACCACGATTTGTTCTCCGTCCATTCTGCGGCGAAGCAATAATCGGCGAGCACCGGGTCTTGAATAAGGCCTTGCTCGATGAGCGGCATGTGAATATCGCAGGGCAGCGCGGCAACAGGCATCCAATCCTTTGGCTTGCCCAATATCCGATAAGCCGCACCAGGACCGCAGGATAAATCCTCAAACGTTAACTGCCAATCGTCATGTAACGGAATTCGCAGCAAAGGCGGTTCATCTCCCTTTATGTAATCAAATTGGTTAGGACTTCGTTCTGTTGATAGCGTACCATTCGTGGCATCAAAGAATCTTCATTCTTATTGATTCAGAATTGCGTTCTGTTGATATAATGAACATGACATGACAGGGGAGGTATGGCCATGCTGCGGTTGACCGCGAATGGGCTGATCGATGCGGAACTTGAAACGGAGTTCTATTATCACCGCAAGCTTCAATACTGGACGACCGTGCATGATCACGAAGACTTCTATGAATGTTTCCTGATTACAGAGGGAAGCGTCTACCATCTTGTTAACGATGTGAAACAACTATTGACAGAAGGTATGCTTACTTTTATCCGTCCAACCGATATACATAGTTATGAGCGATATGGCAGTGAAGAAGTGGAGCTGTTGAATATCAATTTTCGCTGCTCGATGGTAGAGGAAGCTTGGGCCTATCTGGGTGAAGGCTTTGACCGAACGCGGTTGACCGAGCCGGTGCTGCCTCCGCAATGCGTACTCTCGCCGGAGCAAGCTGCATGGTTGATTGGGCAATACGAACGAATCAACGCCATGAGTGCAGAGAATAAATCCGCCATTCGCTCTGCGGCACGAGGCCTGCTAATTGAGCTGCTGGTGCAGCATTTTACGCCACCGCCCGCAGATGTTCATCCCAGTGCACCGAAGTGGTTAAATGATCTGCTCAACCAAGTCGGCACAAGAGCGCACCTAATCGAGGGAACAGGCGCACTCTACAGGCTGGCTCCCTATTCACAAGAGCATGTTTGCAGGGAAATGAGGAAGTATCTCGGCATCACCCCGACGGAGTGGATGAATGAACAAAGGCTGCAGCACGCGGCTGTATGGTTGAAGCAGGGGGAAGCGTCCATACTCGACATCGGGCTGGATTGCGGCTACAGCAGTTTAAGTTATTTCTACAAAATGTTTTCGTCCAGATTCGCCATGACACCGGCAAGGTACAGGAAGCTTAATCGAAAAACGGCAATACCGGTTCGAGGACCGTCAACGCAGCATGTTCTAACGAAACAATAACAGCGCTTACACGTGTTGAGAACGCAAATACTTTCCTAAAATTGGAATCTACTAGGATGATTATCGGGATAGTGCGAATTAAAATGGATTTTACATAGAATAGAAGACCTTTCAATACTATAATGGGTTAAACAGCAAACATAAACTTGGGGGAAGCAGATGAAACCTACAGCGGTGAGTTTATTTCTGTGTGCATCAATCGTGTTAAGCTTGGCGGCTTGCGATCGGAAGGATGCTGATGAGGGCAATCCGTTTAGTGCTACTTATCATGAGGGCGACTTGAATGCAGAGAAAAACTCAACTACATATGCGGATATCAATGATGATGGACCCTTTACGAAGTATGAGGAGCAGATAACGGTTACACTCGGGAGGCAAGGAATTGCCGGCAATAACTTACCTAATGGGGATACACTGGAGAACAACGAGTTTCTCAAATACGTCGAAGACCGCCTCAATGTGAAAGTGAATTACGAGTTCTCCATTGAAGACGTAGATGACTACAATCAGAAGGTTAGCTTGGCGATTGCCAATAATAGCATGCCGGATATCATGATCGTCAATGAGCAGCAATTCAAAGAAATGGCAGGAGCAGGCATGCTTGCCGATCTGACCGCGATTTACGAGAAATACAGTTCACCGCTTATTAAAGACTACTATAAGTCGTTCTCGGGCGATCGCGTGCTGAATACAGGCCGTATCGACAACAAACTGTACGGGCTGCCAAATACGAACATAGACGGTACCTACCAGCTGCTGTGGGTTCGCAAGGATTGGTTGGATAAATTGAAGCTGGGGCTCCCATCTTCCATGGAAGATATTCAAACGATTGCGCAAGCCTTCAAGGAGCAAGATCCCGACCGGAACGGCAAGCCGGATACAGTAGGACTGCTCGGGGACAAACAGATTGTCGGCGATGCTGAGTTTTTCACCTTCGATCCGATATTTAACCAGTATCATGCGTATCCGAAGAGCTGGTTTAAGGATGACGGCGGCAATATCGTATATGGATCTACGACACCGGAGACGAAGGAAGCGCTCATGAAGCTGAGGGATATGTACAAAGCAGGACTCATCGATAAAGAGTTTCTGACGCGCAAATGGCAGGACAATGCCGCGCTGGTATCCGGAGGTCGAGCAGGCATTCTGTTTGCGCCATGGTTTGCCGGCTGGATGCTGGCGGACAGCGTGAAAACCGATCCGAAAGCAGAGTGGGTGCCGCTTGCTGCGCCGCTTGACGAGGATGGCAACCGTAATGTTGTGCTTTCCGCGCCATCAGGAACATTCCTTGTAGTGAACAAGAATGCGAAGCATCCGGAGGCGGCACTGAAGATGCTAAGTGTCGAATACGAGGGTATTCGTCTAATCGATCCGAAGTCGCATGAGCTGTACAAGGATGAGATCGTCAGCTGGCTCAACTATCCGCTGAACGTGCAGCTGGACTTCCAAGATTCGTTAGCCCGCGATATTCCGATCTACGACAAGGTGCTGAAGGATAACGACCTGCAGGATCTGCCGGCACGGCTAATTAAGCGCGTGAATTCAATCTTGAAGAATAAGAAGGATCCGAAGATGGACATTGCAGCGTTCGCGGATTCTCTCGCTTACTACACAGGCGGCGCCGTTACGGGGACCAAGGAAATAAGGAAGATCAATCCGATCTTCTATGGCACAACGGCGACGATGGTGAAGAAAGGGACCAGCCTTGATAATCTGGAGAATGAAACGTTCCTGCGCATCATAACCGGTGCGGCACCGATCGAGGACTTTGATAAGTTTGTCTCTACATGGAAGCTTTCCGGAGGCGACGAGGTTACGCAAGAGGTGGCGGCATCACTGAACTAGCCTAGCTGCACAGCCTGTCCAATCACCCACATCATAACAAATCATGTTGTCGCAATACCGTTAATCGTAGATGTACCGCGAAGCCCCCTTGAGATTATCTCAAGGGGGCTTCGCGTGGGGTTTAAAAAATATGAAGGGGTCTGAACCTGGTTCAGGTTTTCAAATGGATTTATATGTGAATGGTATGCAGCTCCAGCACTTGTGCCAGAGGAGTATATGCATAACCAAGATCATCGGCTACTGCTTTGTACGTTACTTTGCCGTTAATAATATTCGTGCCGCTTTGCAGCGCTGGGCTATCTTGAATCGCTTGATAAGCACCTTTACGAGCAATTTGCAGCGCATACGGGATTGTTGCATTGGTCAACCCAATGGTGGACGTCTGCGGAACGGCACCCGGCATGTTCGCTACGGCATAATGAATGACGCCATGCTTCACATACGTTGGATTGTCATGCGTTGTAATATGATCGATCGTCTCCACGCTGCCGCCTTGGTCAATGGCCACATCGACGATTACAGCGCCTTGCTTCATTGTTTTCACCATATCCTCGGAGACGAGGACAGGTGCTTTCGCGCCCGGAATCAGTACAGCGCAGATAAGCAAATCTGCTTCGGCAACGCTCTGTGCAATGTTATAGCGGCTCGATATGAGCGTTTGTACTTGGTTGCCAAACAGATCATCGAGCTGTCGCAGACGGTTCGCATTCAAATCGAGAATCGTCACTTCCGCGCCTAAGCCGATGGCGATCTTCGCTGCATTCGTACCTACAACGCCGCCTCCGATTACGGTGACTTTGCCTCTGGCTACCCCGGGAATGCCGGAGAGCAGAATGCCGCGTCCACCTTTGGAGCGCTCGAGCAGCTGACTGCCGATTTGTGCGGCCATCCGGCCGGCCACTTCGCTCATTGGCGTCAAGAGCGGAAGGGCTCCGCCTTCTTTGACTGTTTCATAAGCGATTGCAGTCACCTTCGACTGGACAAGTGCCTCAGCTAAGCTTGGCTCTGCGGAGAGATGCAGGTAAGTGAAGAGAATAAGACCTTCTCTGAAGAAGGAGTACTCGCTTGGCAGCGGCTCTTTCACTTTTATAACCATATCTGCTTGTTGCCAAACAGCTGCGGCATCGGCTAGGATAATCGCTCCCGATTGCTGGTATTCAGCATCCGTAAAACCGCTCTCATAACCGGCATTTGTTTCCACATAAACGGTATGTCCTTCTTGCACGAATTCCTTTACACCGGATGGTGTTACGCCTACGCGGCATTCATTATTTTTAATTTCCTTCGGCACGCCAATGATCATTAGTGATCTCTCCCCGTTCATGAATGCGAACCTCTGAAAGTCGTAAGTTGTTTCCTGTTCTTATTTGCATTATAAAATGGATCTGAAGCATAAACATCATACAGAATATAAAGTGAATTGACAGATGGATAGACATTTATGTATATTGAGCCTAGTACGTATAGACAAAATGTCTACTGTAAAGGTGATAAAATGGACACGATGACGTTTGGGATTAAGCAGCTGCTCGAACGGCCGATCTTTCGCGCCGCGAGATTGGTTGCAGGACGAGAAGGCATCCATCATCCGGTCGGCTGGGTGCATGTGCTTGAAATTACGAATGTGGCGCCGTACGTGAGCCCGAATGATTTGATTCTGACGACGGGCCTGTGGCTGAAGCAGAATGAACAGGAACGTTTTGCCTATATGAAGCAGTTGATCGATCAACAGGCGGCAGGGCTATGTATCGAGATGGGCACCACCGTCGATAACATTCCGAAAGAAATTGTGGAGCTCGCGGACCTGCATCATTTTCCGCTTATTGTGTTTGAGCAGCCGGTACGGTTTGTCGAGATTACGCAGGATATTCACGCCCTGATTATTAACAGGCAGCATCAGTTTCTGAAGGAGCTGGAGGTCTACTCGCGAAAGCTGCAGCGTCTAACCCTGGAGAGTACGGGGATTGCGCAAATCTTGAAAGCTTTCCATGAACAATCGGCCAGACAGGTGCTGTATTTCTCATCGCTCGACCACAGCATTTTCTACCCGGCTTTAACCAGTAAAGTATCGGGGCCGATTTCGAGCTTCCTGCAGCGGCAGATGGATACCAAGGCGCTCTCTGCCAAAGACGTCTCCATTCTGCCGATGAATGCGCAGCAATTGCTTGTCGTGGAGCCCGTTATTTGTTTCGGCCAGACCTTCTCCTATGTAGGGGTTCTCTTGCACAATCGCGCCGAGATTACAGAGTCGCTGACGCTGCTGCTTGATTACACCACGAAGGCTGTTGCAGCGATTACACTGCGCACCGAGTTTCTGGAAGAGAAGATGTCTCGCGACCATAACGAATTTATCCTGGATATTATGAATAACCGCATCGAGAACGAGGACCAGGCACAATCCCGAATGGGGCTTCGTCAATTGAACAAAGGCGAGTATTTGTTTGCCAGCGGCATTATCGAAATTCAGCATACGGCCGACATTGAACCGATTACGATTGAGGCCGATAAGCAGGATATGCTCATCTTGGTTCGGCAGCTCCTGAAGAAGCATGGGCTCTACAATCTGGTCATGATCCAGAACAATCGCATCTATATGCTCTGCGCCAAAGACGCCCTGCACAAGGAGTCGCATGACAACTTCCAAGCGACGCTTATGCGGCTAGCAGAGGAGTTGCGAGCATCTGCGCATGAACCGCGAAAATCATTAAAGCTTCATGCCGGCTTCGGCAAGCTGCGTACGCAAATTGTGGAATCCTCCAGAAGCTTCGAAGAAGCGCAGCAGGTTATTGAAGTTGCACGTAATGTAGCGACGCAAGAGGGATGCATCTTCTATGACCGACTTGGTGTATACCAGCTGCTGAAAGCTGTTCCGAAGCTATCGTTCCTCGCATCGTATGTGGATGACCATCTGGGGGAACTAATCGCATACGATAGAGAGCATCATCTGCAGCTTATAGAGACGCTGGATGTTTATTTGGCTTGCATGGGCTCGAAGCAAGAGACGGCGGCGAAGCTTCACATCCACCGCCAGACGCTCTATAATCGGTTAGAAAAGCTCAGCCTGCTGCTGGGAGAAGACTTCCTGGAAGCCGATAAACGGCGTTGTCTCGAGATGGCGCTTGTTGCCTATAAGCTGAAGTAAGGGGATACGGGGAATGAAATCATCGAGGTTGTACTATGGCTGGGTAGTTGTCGGCATTGTGTTTCTGACGCTGCTCGTTTCAGCGGCGATTAATTCCGTGCCAAGCGTTCTCATGCTGCCGCTGGAGAAAGAATTTGGCTGGGATCGCAGCGCGGTATCCGGCGCCGTTTCGATTCGTATTCTGCTGTATGGTTTAATGGGGCCATTCGCGGCAGCTTTCATGGCGAGGTATGGCGTACGTAAAATCATGGTGATCTCCATGCTTCTGCTCATCGTGAGCTTATCGCTTACGCCGATCATGACGTCGATCTGGCAGATGACCGTGCTATGGGGCATCATGGTCGGGATCGGAACAGGCTCCTTGGCCAATGTGCTCGGTGTTACGATTGCCGGCCGGTGGTTTGTCACGCACAAAGGGCTAGTAATCGGCATGCTCACCGCAAGTGCTGCCACGGGTCAGCTTCTGTTCCTGCCGCTGCTGGCTAAGCTGACAGAGGATATCGGGTGGCGGACCGCTGTATATACGGTTGTAGGGGTGTTGGCCGTACTGACTCCGATCGTCGGAATCTGGATGCGAAACCATCCTTACGATGTCGGCGTATCTGCGCTAGGAACAACCGGAGTGGTGAAGCCTGTACCGTTTACCGGCAATTTGTTTTTCACTCCGATTCAGACCTTGCTGAGCGCTGCGCGCAGCGGGACGTTCTGGCTGCTCGCCGGCACATTCTTCTTCTGCGGTTTCTCCACAAACGGACTCATCGGAACGCATTTGATACCGGCTTGCGGCGATTACGGCATCCCGCTTGTAACCGCGGCAGGATTGCTGTCGCTGATGGGGCTGTTCGATCTTGTCGGTACGACGTTATCGGGCTGGCTGTCCGATCGGTTCGACAGCCGGTGGCTGCTGTTCTGGTATTACGGCCTGCGCGGACTGTCGCTGATCTTCCTGCCTTATGCGCTGGGCATGGGCTACACGCAGCTGACCGTTTTCGCTGTTTTCTATGGTCTCGACTGGATCGCGACTGTTCCGCCAACCGCGAAGCTGGCCTCCGATACCTTCGGCAAAGAGAAGGCCGGCATGATCTTCGGCTGGGTCGTCGTGGCGCATCAAGCAGGCGCGGCGCTTGCAGCCTATGAAGCGGGACTGCTGCGCGTTTGGCTCGGCAGCTACACGGTGCCATTCGTAATGTCCGGCTTCCTCTGCTTGCTGGCCTCGCTTATGGCGCTGCGTATTCGCCGTGCCAGAGGCGCCGCCATTCAGGCGGCCTAACCAAAAAGCCTTCTTCCCGGTTAAGGGAAGAAGGCTTTTTAGTTCTTTCCATCTATGTTGTCGATAACCCGCCGGTCAGATCATTGCGGATCGCAGGTGATTCTGCAGCATTGCAGAGTCGATCTACTTCCTTCAGATGTGCGCCGGAAACTGGTGCGCTTGGTGAATCGCTATTTACTGGTTTCTTCACGAAGTATAGTCGTTGTTGGATTTCATCAAAAAACTCGACTTGATCCATTTGAACGACGTAACAACGATCGACTTTCTTAAAGCCTTCTCCTACCAAGAAGCGCTCATGTTCTTCAAACGTAGAAACTTGACTGTAAAGACCTTCTCTTGTCTGATAGTATACCTCTCCGCGGTAGCTGCGCATAAGAAGAACGTCCTCAAGATCAATAAAAACGATATCAAACTCTTTTTTATTGTATCTTTTTACGACTGGAATCTTCATATTACACGCCCTTTTTTCTTAATTCGTTTGGAATGCGCGGGTTGTGGAGCAGGAAATAAGATCCTGTCAGTACAAACAAGGATGAAACGCCGATAATGGCTGCTGCCAACATTTGGTAAGCTCTTTTTTGCATCGCTATCACCTCCTTATCAGAGTAATAACGATTCCTATTTAGCGTCTTCTTTGTCTTTTCTAATGGAGTAATGCAGAAATAGGGGGATCGTTAGTAGAAAAATGACACTTGCTACTATGGCATAGTCTTTATAATTTCCCCGCAGGATGAGTCCGGCGCCCGCAGCAATGACGAGGCTGGATACGACAACAACGAGCAGTATCGCATTGGTTCCCGTTATGGTGACGTTCGCGCGATGCGAAGCTGGTACATAATCATAACCCCAATGTTTGATAAAAATGGTTCTGCTGATGGCGAACACGATCGCAGCAGACAACACTTGCACCGATGCGGACAGAATCGGGGTACCTGCCACAACTTCCAGCGGCGTACCGGTTAGGGAGAGTACGAGAAGCGTCAACCCCTGAATGGCGAATCCGACAATGAAGGCCGCGGCGTTCATAATGAGAGAATAATAGATTGGAACCCGGAACAAGACCCATAAGACGATAACTAGCATCCCGAGTTGTATATAGGAAGATATATCTCCGATTTCAGGGATAAGCCGAGTGAAGTAAGAAACCTGACTCATCATAAGGGAGACAATCAAAGTAATATTTAGCCGTTCTGTCACGGGAAAGCGGAATAAGGTAAACATTAAAACGAAAACAGAGAAGTATTCTACTGATGAACCCAAGATGAAGTATAAATAATTCATAGTACCGCTTTTCCCTCCTAAGTTAGTATTATAAGGCCATATAGCTTCATTTTACCATGTCTGAAGGAATAGATTTGACATTTTTCTTTTGTTTTACGACATTTGGACTAGTTGACTCCATTATATCAGAAGCAAATTGCATATAAACGAAATAAAAACGACAAAATGAGACATAACTTCCCCTGCTTTGTAAGCAAAAAAGACACGGCCCGCATCATGTGCGAAGCCGTGTCTCTTTATCCTTAAAACGTGCAATCTATTGGTGCATGTTCGTGTAAAGCTGCCAAGTAACGCCGAATTTGTCCGTGATCACCGCATAGCCCGGGCTAAAATGCGTTTCAATTAAAGGCACGCTGACTTGACCGCCTTGCTCGAGTGCGGCAAATACTTGCTTGGAAGTATTTACATCGTCCGTGCACAAGCAAATTGTAACTTGGTTGCCGAGTTGATGAGGCGTACCTGGGAATGCATCGGAGAACATAAGGTCGGTCTGGCCGACTTTAATGGTTGCATGGCCGATTAGGCTCTTAGCTTCTTCCGGAAGCGGCATCTCCGGGTTCTGCGGCATCTCGCCAAAAGTTTGCATGATGACTACTTCCGCATGTAAAGCTTCTTGATAAAATTTGATGGCTTCCGTTGCATTGCCGTTCATGACTAGATAAGGGACCAACATTGTAATCATCTTAAAATCGCTCCTTTGTGATTGGGGTGGCCATATCAGTATGGCCCATACGGTTATCATACAGTACCGAACATATGTTTGCAATATTGCGGTGAGGTTATCTTTTTTTTGTTTAGAAGCTGCTCGCATGGTGACAGACTTAATGTCACCGATAGGGTGATATAATGAGGTTGAAATGAGGGATGTCAGTGAGGCGGATGGACCGATTGATGGCGATCCTAATTGCGCTGCAGCAGGAGCCGGCAACAGCCAAACGATTGGCGGACAAATTCGAAGTGACGAAGCGGACGATTCTGCGGGATATGCAGTCGCTCTCCGAGATGGGGGTTCCTTTGTATGCGGTATCGGGTCCATCAGGAGGCTTTCGGTTGATGGAAAGCTTCCGGCTGCCGCCGCTGCAGCTGGATTCCGGCGAGGCGCTATCTGTCCTCTTCGCGCTTCGCAGCTTGACGAGGATGGCCGATACGCCGTTTCAGCAGGCTAGATGGACGGTGATGGATAAACTGAAGGCCATTATGCCGGAGCAGATTTTGACGCAGATCGAGTCCATGCTTGATTATGTCGAGGTCGAAGTGCCGCAGCGCAGCGTCAAATCCCCGTTTCTGACCGATTTATTGGCCCATACTGCTGACTCGAGATGGCTCCGTGTGCGCTATCGTTCGGAGAAACAGACCCGCTGGCTGGAACTGTGGCCTCGTAAAATGTATTCAGCGCACGGGTATTGGTACTGCGAAGCGTATTCGATAACCCACGGCGAGCAGCGGACGTTTCGCGTTGATCGCTTCGAAGCGATGGAACTCATTGAGGTGCCCGGCGAAGAAGCGGAACGTTCGGCTCGGGAAGCAGAGAGTACGGCCGACAGCGATGAGGGTTCTACACGCATTATTGCTCAATTAACGTACCGGGGAGCGTTATTGGCGGAGCAAGACTTTCATATTGGCGACAACGTGAAACAGGTCACGGATGAGAGCTGGGAGCTGGATTTCATGTGCCAGGCTTCGGAATGGCAGTGGGCGATCAAGTTTTTCTATTGGCTTGGCATGGATGCGGAAGTAAAGGAACCCCTGCATTTGCGGGAAGAGCTGTTCCAGATGGCGAGACAAGTTTACGACAGATACAAGATACAGTCAGAGATAACAGTTGAGTAGGGATTCCTATTTTAGAGGAGGTTGTTCAGGATGGGAAACAATAAAATTCTCGAACGGGCAAAGTCATTTCTATACCGAAACGGCAGGTTGATTGATCGGAGAAGGTTTGAATATCTCTTCGAGGACGGGACAAAAGAAGCGGTCTTCGGCGCGCTTCGCGCCTATCAGAATGAGGACGGCGGTTTTGGACATGCGCTGGAAGCGGACATTCGCTGTCCGGACAGTCAGCCTGTGCCGACTGAGGTAGCGCTGGCGATCATGGAGGAGATGGACAGCTATGATCCGGACATCCTTGACGGCATTATCCGCTATGTTCGCAGCATTACATTACCGGAAGGCGGCGTGCCGTTCGTATTCCGCAGTGCGGCGGCATACCCGCATGCGCCTTGGTGGAATGCCGAGCGGGATGATGTCGCTTCGATTAATCCGACCGGTCTACTAATCGGAACGTTATACAAACAGCAAGCACGGACGGACATTTGGAAGGAAGAATGGTTTCAGCGAAACACAGCCTATATCTGGCGCGCGCTAGAACAGGAGAAGCCGATAGGTTTTCACGATGGAATCCAGTGGATTACGTTTCTGCAGCATACGCCCGAGCAAGAGAAAGCTGCTCCCTATCTAGCTTGGATAGAGGAATGGCTGCAGCAGCCCGGCATCATCGAGCGAGATCCGGAAGCCGATGGTTATGTGCAAAAGGTACTGGATTGGGCTCCGAAGCGTAGCAGCTATGCAGGCAAGGTGATTTCGGAAGGCGAGCTGGATCGGCATCTGCATGCTTTAATCGATCAGCAGCGGGATGATGGGGGTTGGGGCATCAGCTGGGAGCCGGTAGGCCCCGGAGCTGAAGCCGAATGGCGCGGTTTCGTTACGGTAGAACGATTAAAGACGTTAAAATCTTATGGCATGTTGTAAAATGTAGGCGGAGATCCGAGTGGGGGAGTGTGCTTCCTGCTCGGATTTTCCCGTGTTTATCTATGGTTTCTTTTTGGAAACAAGGAAACTTTCAAGTGCCTACTTCTGATTAAATACCCTTTGTCGTATGATAAGCCCATACAACCAATAAGGGGAGAGAACAAATTATGAATATCGCATTGTGGGCCGCTCAGATTATACTGGCGCTTATGTTCTTAATGGCAGGCATCATGAAGACGTTCCAATATGAGAAGGTTAAAGCAAGCATGCCTTGGGCAAAAGATTCCTCTCGGGGGCTCGTTCTCCTCGTCGGCTTATCCGAGCTGCTCGCGGCAATCGGTTTCATCGTGCCAACCGCAACAGACATTCTGCCATGGCTGGCCGGCGTTGCCGGAATTGGGATTGCGGTCATTATGGTGCTGGCCATTGGGGTTCATGCCAGAAGAGGCGAGAACCAAGCGATCGTGATGAACGTAGTGATTTTGGCGGTTGCCGTATTTATCGCAATTGGAAGATTGGGTTCATAGAATTACTGAAAGGCCGCCACTCTCCGGGGAAGGAGACTGGCGGCCTTTTTGTGCGTAACTATTCGAGCAGTTCGGCTTTGTACTGGGTAAACAGGGCTCTCATCGAATCCGGATCTCGCTGCTCCATCGCATGAATCGCATCGATTAACATTTGAATGCGCTTGTTCATGATAAGCAGATAACGGGCAGGCTCCGGTGCCGGATTCCAAAAGGTATGCTTCGCGCCGCGCGGGGCTATGACGGCACTGCCATCGGAAGCCTCTACAATGGTGTCGCCAATTTGGATAGCCAGCTTCCCTTCAAGCACATACCATGCTTCATCATCTTCATGATGAAGATGCAGCGGTGCAATGCGCATCGGTTCCCTTTCCGGTGAACAACCTTCGGCGGTCCATTCGGCAATCACCAGATCCGCCCCGAAGGGGGAGAGGGTTTGCCCTAACATAGGCAAGGCAGTTATAGGGGGGGTCGTTGATTCGGACATGATAGAGGCCTCCGGTTCATAAAGTTGTCCCAACAGTTATTCACAAAGTTACCCCCATTGCCAACAGCCTTTAACAGCAATGAGTGTATAAGTATTGGGGACGTATGAACATATCCACAATTTAAGTTATCCACAGCTGGATACAATATTGCAACCGTTTCCTACTCATTAATTCGCTGTGGAAAGTAGGTGCGCACCTCTTGTATTTGACTGATCGGCAACCGATAATGAGAAAACATACTTCCACACATGCAGGTAGAACGAATAGGCACCGCCTCGAAGGAGTTGAGCCCGTTTGCACATTGCCATAGATTTGGATAATACCGTTCTGGATGCGACTGCGGCGCATGTAACCTATTATAATTATAATGGAGCCGTTACGGGCGAGTTCGTCCTGCGTGCTGCCAATTGCGCGGAAGTGAATCAGCATATACATCGTTTTACCACGGGGCTAAGGTAAATAAACAACTGGAACTGGAGAGAGAATGGAACCATGCTTGGTGCAATGATTCATGGATTTATATTGGCATTAGGATTGATTTTGCCGCTCGGTGTGCAAAATGTGTTTGTGTTTAATCAAGGTGCGGTTCAAAGCCGGCTCCGCAAGGCGCTGCCCGTCGTCATTACGGCGTCTATCTGCGATACGCTGCTGATCTTGCTGGCGGTGCTCGGCGTATCGGTCCTTGTCTTGCAGTTCGTTTGGCTGAAGACGATCCTGTTCGCCGTGGGCATCCTATTCCTCCTCTACATGGGATGGCTGACTTGGAAAAGCAAGCCGGCCAATCGGGAATCCTCTTCCGCGGAAGCTCTCGGAGCGAACAAACAGATTGCTTTTGCAGCGTCGGTGTCGCTCCTCAATCCGCATGCGATTCTGGACACGATCGGCGTCATTGGGACAGGCTCCTTGCAATATAGCGGGGCCGAGAAGGTGTTCTTCACCGTGGCCTGCGTGGTTGTCTCATGGCTATGGTTTACTAGTCTGGCTGCGGCAGGACGCCTAACGGGCAGTCTGGATAAATCAGGGCGGATTATGATGGCGCTGAACAAAGTCTCCGCTGTAGTCATGTGGGGAACGGCTGTTTATTTGCTCGTTACGTTATTGAGCAAGTAGAGAGTAGAAGCCGTACGGTTCGTTAGGCCACGGTGCCTCAGCTACAGCTGCTGCGTTCTGCTATTCAACAAATTAGCTTCTTCCTCTTCAATACGAAGAGTATCAATGCGCTCGAATAACAGCGCTAAGCTCTGAATTTGCTGGTTAGCCGGAACGGTAATAAGCTTCCAAGTCGGCTGTTCAAGCGTGAGAAAGGTCCGGATGCGCTCACAGGAGAAGGGGATGAACGGCTGCAGCAGATTGGCTAAATTCGCAATGATTCCCGTGCAGGTATGGAGTGTATGGCCGCATGCATCGCGATCCGCTTTGATTTGAACCCATGGCTTCTGCTCATCGAAATATTTGTTGGCCCGGCGGATTTGAGCGAAGATCAATTCCAGCGCTTCTTTCAATCGGCCTTCTTCAATAAGAGTCCCCGACTCCAGGTACAACTCCGTAAGAACCTGCTTCCATTCATCGCTAAGCTCGCCTGCGGGAACACGTCCTTCAAACGATTTTGTTATAAAAGCGAGCGTACGGTTCACGAAGTTACCGAATGCGCCGAGCAGCTCCCCGTTATGACTGTGGATAAACTCACGCCAAGAAAAATCCGTATCCCGCCTCTCAGGGCCATTGGCGATGAGAAAATATCGGATGGAGTCCGGTTGATACCGGCTCAAGATATCAGGCAGCCAAATCGCCCAGTTGCGGCTGGTCGAGAATTTCTTTCCCTCCAGCGTCATGTACTCGCAGGAAATAATCCGATCCGGCAGATGCAGTCCGCCTCCGCCCAGAAGTACGGCAGGCCATATTAATGTATGGAACGGGATATTGTCTTTGCCGTGCACATAATAAGCCGTTATAGTCGCTTCGCCATCCTTCCAGAAGGACTCCCACCTCCCGCCGGTCTCAGCAGCCCACTGCTTACTTGCTGACAGATAGCCGCTGACCGCTTCGATCCAGACATAGATTTTCTTATCCTCGAAGCCCTCTACCGGTACTTCAACACCCCAGTCTAAGTCTCGTGTTGCCGCTCGATCATGAAGGCCCTCTTCTAAGTAGCGCTTAGTTGATTGAACCGCGTTCTCTCGCCAGTCATGTGACTTGCCGGCAGCATAAGCAGACAGCTCATTCTGAAAATGGGATAGCGCAAGATAGAAGTGCTCGGTGGCCCGTTCAGTAGGCGGATTGCCGCATATTTTGCAGGTCTTATCCAATAGATCGGCGGGGTCGAGCATGGTGGAACAAGCATCGCATTGATCGCCTCGGGCGCGACTTCCGCAAACCGGGCATATTCCTTCAACGTAACGATCCGGCAGAAACCGTTTATCCGTCTCGCAGTAGGTCTGTTGAATCGTTTTCTTGTACAGATGGCCATTCTCGAGCAGCTTCAGGAAGATTTCCTGCACGACCTGATGATGGAAGGGCTGGTCCGTCCGCGTATAGAGGTCATAGGTAAAGCCAAGCTGTGCGAAACAATCGGCAAATTCCTGATGATAGCGGTCTGCGATAGCGCTGGGAGAAACGCCTTCTTGAATCGCTTGAACCGCGACAGGAGTGCCGTGGCAATCGCTTCCTGATACATACAAAACCTGCTCGCCCTTGGAACGGTAAAAACGTGCCAGAACATCTCCGGGTAATAAGCTCGCCAATCGCCCCAAGTGCAAGGAGCCATTCGCATACGGCCAAGCGCCGCCAATAAATATAGGTGCCATCCACATCGCCTCCTTAATGGAAAACAGAAAAAGCCCTCATCCCGAAGGGACGAGAGCTGTGCTCACGTGGTACCACCCAATTTTATAAATGCCTCGCGGCATTCACCTCTTCAGGTACGACGCGTTCGCGGTTATACCCTAGCACAGTAACGGGTGCAGGATCCGGCGCAGTCTACTCCCATAGAGGGTTCGGGGCGCAGCTCAGAGACCATATTCTCGCGGTTATTCTTTACCCCTTTGCACCGACCGGGGCTCTCTGTTAAAGACATCAACGCGATACTCTTTCTCTTCACAGCTTTTGTTTGAATATTCAGCTTATTCGAGATTATAATACACAGTATTTTCCAAGTCAAGGATACACGCTTATGATCGTACAATATGCCACTCTGTTTCGAATCGTGCTAATTCGCTCTTGCAATAATTTTCCATATAATGCTAGCATTTAGGATAGTAGACTTCCAAACCAAGCGGAGGGATCCAAACATGCTGCAGCAGCACAAGGCTATCATTCAAATCAATAAAGAAGGCTGGAATAAAGTAGCGGATCAATTCTTTGAAGGCTCGCTCGAACGTCTATCGTATGGTTCCTATGCGCCAACGGAGGAGGAGTTGAACCTGCTGGGGACAATTACAGATTGTGCGATCGTTGAAGTAGGGTGCGGCAGCGGGCATACACTGGAGTATCTGGCCAAGCGTGGAGCGCGCGAGCTCTGGGGCGTTGATTTGTCTGGCTCGCAGATTGAGACGGCAAGGCAGGTTACCTCTAACTTGGACACGCCTGTCGTCCTCATGGAGACACCTATGGAAGAGATGTCGGAGCTGCCGGAGAATTATTTTGACAAAGCGGTATCGATTTATGGACTCGGTTGGACCGTGGATTTGCCACTGACGTTAAGCCACATCCATAGAAGCTTGAAGCCCGGCGGGATCTTTGTATTTAGCTGGGAGCATCCCGTACATAGTGTGGTGGAATACAGCGATGCAGAGTTGAAATTCAGACGGTCCTATGTGACAGAGGGCTTCGAGCGGCATGAGGCATGGAGAGGTACGCCGATTGTCATGCACAACCGCAAGGTGAGCACGTTCATCAACGCGTTGATCAGCGCCGGCTTCGTCATCGATGCTGTAATCGAAGAGTCTGAGGTGGATGATGAGGACAACGTCAATCCGGCAAAATGGTACTCCGGCACAAAAGCGCGCATCATCCCATCTACGCTCATTATGAAGTGTCATAAATCTCGCGCTGAAGGAGAACCGGGCTAATGGATACTTCCATACTGAGTGCGTCTGGAATTTCGTTTCTGCTCGTAACGCTGCTGACTCCACTGCTCATCTGGGGCTTGCGCACACTGAAGCTAACGCAGCCTATTCGTGCAGAATTGCCGCCTGATCATCAAGCTAAACGCGGCACACCGTTAATGTCGGGATTAATCCTGCTAATTGGCATTATGGTTTCGGTCTACGTTCATCCCCAGCCGATGGTGCTGTTTTTAGGCGCAACGTTTGTTTTATTCGGGGTCGTAGGGTTCATGGATGATTTTCGAAAGGCAGCATTTCAAGATCCATCGGGCATTTCCGGCAAAATGAAGCTGGTTCTTCAGTTCACCTTCGCCTGTGCATTGCTGCTTGTATTGCTTCAGCAATTCAACTTAAGCACGGACATTGCGGTGTTTCGGGGCTTCTCGCTCAGCTTACCCCCATGGCTATATCTGGTGATCATGCTTTTGTTCATTGTAGGCTCCGCTAACGCCATTAACTTTACCGATGGGTTGGACGGGCTGTTAATCAACGTCGCGATTCCGACCTTTTTCTTCTTCTTTGTCATCTCCGAAAGAATCGAAGTGCAGACGTTCTCTCTAGTTATGATAGGCTGCCTGCTGGGACTGTTCATCTATAATATTTACCCGGCAAAAGCATTCATGGGCGACACCGGCTCCCTAGCAATTGGAGGTTCGCTCACCTTCTTGGCGGTCATCGAGAAGGTAGAGATTCTGATTCCGATTCTGTTTATCATCTATCTGGCCGAGCAGCTGTCTGTGATTCTGCAGGTCTGGTATTACAAGAAGACGAAGCTGCGCATCTTTCGGATGGCGCCGATTCATTATCATTTTAGCTTGAAGTATGGCTGGAGCGAGAACAAAATTGTCATGATATTCGGGTTTGTGTCGTGGCTGGCAGCGTTTGTTTCGTGGTTGCTCTGGAAATTTGTCTTGTAATCCTGCGAGAGAGGCAACCGACACCTCTCACAAAAGGCGGCTCTTCAACTAACTGTGTCTTACCTACTTCATTCGTCGCTCCCCCACCACTGTATTGCACCGAAAGCCGCTCTCTTGGCGAGGGCTGTACGAAATTAGCTGCTTGGGCGTTTAGGTAGATCTCCAGGTGCGCTTCTTGCACAAAATTTGCTACTTTGGCTTCCATGTAGACCTCTAGAGGGGCTTCATGCGTGAGATTAGCTACTTTGGCGTCCATGTAGATCCCCAGGTGAGCTTCTTGCACAAAATTAGCTGCTTTGGTGTTCCATGTAGATCTCTAGGTGTGCTTCTTGTACGAAATTAGTTACTTTGGCGTCCATGTAGATCTCTAGGTGAGCCTCTTGTGCGATATTAGCTACTTTGGGCGTTCATGTAGACCTCCAGGTATGCTCCTTGCGAGATATTTGCTTCTTTGGCGTCCATGTAGATCCCCGGATGTTACAGCCGCTGCGCGCTAACGAACCGTACGGGCCTTATTTAGGTGAAAATCGCCCTCTTTCAAATCTAACGAATCGTAGGGACGTTATTCCGCCCAAAAGGCTCGAAAAGGGGACTCCAAACATGAAATAGGGCCTGTAGGGTTCGTTAGAATTTCAAAATGAGCCAAATTGCTGAAATAAGGCCTCTGTGGTTTGTTAGAGTGAGGCCGGCGGCATATCCCTGAAACTTCACAGTGTGAACTACCCATTCTGAGCCAGAGAGGCGCCAAGCAGGGCCCCTGCCAGCGTTCAGCTCCCACCACAAAAAAAGGACTGTCCCAAAAGTCGCGGCTGCGCACTGTTGAGTCAGTCCTTCTATGGATCTATTCCGCGTAGCGGATAAACGACAGCAGCAGATCCTGCCTGTGGTCGCCGAAGTCGGCGCCGAATAGGTTAAGCCCGCGGCAATTGACTGCGTCTTCGGACACTTCAAGCCTGACGCGAATCGGCTTGTTGTACTGCAGGCCGAGTGTCGCAAGCGTCGTTTCCGACGATGCTTCGCCGTTCACTCGACTGCCGGCTGCGGAGATGCGCCACTCTGTAAGCTTACCGTATTCGGTGCCGCTCTTCCATTTGTCCGGAGTTAACTTACCTTTGCGGTCGCCGAGATCGCCGGGGCTTGTCCATGTGCCGACAAGTTGGTCGTTGATGATAAGGGAAATATCGGACGACCAGTCCATCTGGAAGCCTGCCGCTTCGGAGCACAGCTCTGCGCTGAACCACAGCTCATCAATGGCAACGCCGGGCGGCATCGGATTGGCAAAATAATATTCCACATATCCTGCCCCAGCGAACCAGAGCAAGGAAGCCTCTACCCGTTCCGGCAAGTAGAAGGCGCGCGGATCATCGACGGATCCCAGTTGCACGCAATCGCGGGTAACGATGCCGCATGTGGGCTGGACCGAGCAATGAGCGTACATGCCGATGGGCATGCGCAGCTCTTCCGTGCGAAGCAATCCTTCACCAAGCTTCACGGGCAAGTCCAACTGAATGGAGCGGCAGGTGACGGAGCATATTTTCTCCCGACTCGCGCCGAGTGTGGATGTAATCAGCTCTACGTTCTCCAGGATCTGCACGTTCACGGAAATGGTCGGCTGCGCAACGCCGAGTGCTTCGGCGAGCTGGCTGACGCTCATCGATTTCTCGCCCAGTGCTTCCAGGATACGGACGCGAACGTCACCGGACAACGCTTTGGCCACATCGATTAGGCGGGTGGAGGGATAACGAATGGTATCTTGTTTGAGTTCACTCATCTGCATTTCAACCCTTCATCGTTCAGTTCTTTCATTACCACCAGTGTACTCTATAATTGATGTATTGTAAAAACATAATATATATTGATTAAATCATATACCGATGCTAAAATGAGGGCAATTCAAATCCACCACCCTGAAAGGTTGTGTTTCCCAAATGGCTGCTCAAGCTTTGAAATCTGCACAAACAGAAATGCCGCGTCCCGAGTACCCGCGTCCGGATTGGCAGCGCCAAGATTGGCTGAATCTGAACGGCGTATGGGATTTCCGTCTAGATACTGAAGAGATTGTAAGCGATTACTCTGCCGCTTTGCAGCCTACGGATCAATTTGATTCCGAAATTACGGTACCGTTCTCGTGGTCCAGCCCGTTGTCGGGTATCGGCCGTAACGAGACTGGAACAGGCTGGTATAAGAAGACTGTAGCATGGGCGCCGGTAGAGAGCGGATCGCTTGTATTCGTGCGTTTTGGCGCTGTCGACTATCGCTCCGATGTATGGGTTAACGGCATTCATGTCGGTTCACATGCCGGCGGATATGGCAGCTTCGAGTTCGAGGTTAGTACGCTGTGGAGAAACGACGCAGAGAATACGATCATCGTGCGCGCAGAAGACTTCGACCGCAGCTCGCAGGCACGAGGCAAGCAAGGGTATGGCGAAATTCGCGGGATCTGGCAGCCGGTATGGCTGGAGGCGCGTCCTCAGGCCTATATCCAATCGGCTAAGTTCAACACCCGCATTGACGGCAGCATTGAAGTGAATGCCGCGATTACGGCGCAGGAAGCGGGAGAAGCCACGCTGCAGTTCAGCTTCGCCGATCAGTCGGTGCAGCATACGGCGGTTATTCAGCTCGAAGCAGGCAGCAATGCGGTTAACGTGTCGTTCATCGTAAGCGACCCGCAGCTGTGGAGCCCGGAGTCGCCGTTCATCTATGAAGGCGAGCTCACGCTCAGCAGCGGCACAAGCACGGATACGGTTTCCACGTATTTCGGTATTCGTGAAATCGGGACGGCATTGTTCGGTGACCGCTCGTATCGCTGGATCACGCTGAACGGCAAGCCGGTTTACCTGAACGGTACATTGGATCAGTCGTTCCATAAAACCGGTTATTTTACCTATCCAACGGATGAAGAGATGCATAATGAAATTTACTTGCTGAAACGCCTTGGCCTGAACATGGTCCGTATCCATATCAAACCGGAAGAGCCGCGCAAGCTGTACTGGGCGGATAAGCTGGGCATGCTCGTGATGGAGGATATGCCATGCTT
Organism: Paenibacillus sp. J22R98; assembly: GCF_059383835.1. Classification (NCBI taxonomy): domain Bacteria; kingdom Bacillati; phylum Bacillota; class Bacilli; order Caryophanales; family Paenibacillaceae; genus Paenibacillus; species Paenibacillus sp. J22R98. Next base: position 66,315 of record NZ_JBXENW010000011.1, on the reverse strand, counting down.
CTGGGGCAACCCGGATGAGACGGCGCGCGCTTCCTATGAGAGCGAAGCCAGAGAGATTATCGATCGTGACTACAACCACCCATCGATCTTCTGTTGGGTTATGTTCAACGAAACTTGGGGCCTGAAGACCAACCCGCAAGGGGATGGGTTAACAGGAGAGCCTGGCCAGCAGAGCTGGTACTTGCCGGAAACGCAGGAATGGGTGCGCGGGATTTACCGCTGGGCGAAGCAAACGGATCCGACCCGGGTTATCGAGGATAATTCCCCGTGCAACTTTGACCATGTCGAGTCGGATTTGAATTCGTGGCATTTCTATATTAACGGCTATGAGCAAGTACGCGAGCATGTAACGGAGATTGTAGAGAAGACCTATCCGGGCTCAGACTTCAACTATATCGGCGGCAACTTGCAAGGCGACGCTCCGCTCATCAACAGTGAGTGCGGCAATGTATGGGGCTTCACGAGCGGTGCGGGCGACAGCGATCTCGCATGGCACTATCGGTACATGCTCAACGAATTCCGTCGCCATGACAAGATGTGCGGATTCGTCTTTACGGAATTCCGCGATGTAACCAATGAGTTTAACGGCTACTATCGCCTGGATGGAACGGACAAATATTTCGGTTACGAGGAGTTTGTGCCGGGCATGTCGCTTGCCGATCTGCATGCGGCAGACTTTATCGTCATCGACGCGCCGCCATGTCAGACGGTTCAAGCCAATGCGCGGGTAGCGGTGCCGCTGCTGCGCTCCAGCTATTCGGACCAATACCACGGCCAGCAGCTGCAGCTGAGCTATGAGCTGTGGTTTGACAACCTCGGTATCCGCACGGTTGCGGATCAAGGCGCAATCGCGCTTAACTGGGATGGCTTCGGCGTAACAGCAATTGATGCGCCGCTTACCGTTACGATGCCGAATCAGGATGCGGTTGCCGTGCTGGCGGTCTCCCTGAAGGATGCCTCCGGCAAAGTTGTAACACGCAACTTCATTACATTCGATGTGCGCAGCGGAAGCGAAGATGGCGTCTACGATGCAGAGGGGCGTTTCGTCAATGTACCGGTTACGGCATTTGCCGAGCACAGCTTTAACTATCAGTGGAATGCGATTCAAGGCTTTAAAACAAACGGCGGCGGAGAAGGCCAATTCGTTTACGACATTGACCTGCCGAGCAAAGCAGAGCAGAACGTCATCCACCATGTAGATATCCGCTTCGAAGCCAGCGCGAAGCGACTGCTTGCCCGCAATGTGGAAGGGGCTACGGATCGCGCGCACACGATTAGTTTCATGCATGGGGCTGACGCAAACGTGGAGCGCAACAGCAACACGTACTACATGACGGATGAAGAGCGTCATGAATCCCGCATCCATGTTCTCATTGATGGGGAGCGTGTCGGTTCGTTCCTGCTTCCGGATAATCCTGCAGATAGCAGAGGCGTTCTGTCCTGGCAGTATCAAGAGGTGTACAACAAGCTGGATGAAGCGGGATCTTTCGGCTACCTATGCAGCGTAACCTTGCCAAGCCGAATCGCAGCGAAGCTGGATCGCAGCCGCAGCTTCAAGCTGACGCTTGAGGCCGAACAGGGCGGTCTTGCCCTCTACGGTCGGAATGCCGGACGTTATCCGTTTGATGTGCTGCTTCAATTGAGGTAGTTAACGATTCATGCCGCGAAGTATTAAACAAGACGGTTAGCAGCAATCCTCCTACAAGCATACTTAAACAGCCGAACAAGTCGTCCCACAGCGGGGCGGCTTGTTTTGGCATGAAAAGTAACAATCTTCCCACTCGGACCCAACAGGTTTCACCCCTCCCTTTATTGAACACTTAACTAGATCCATATATATTTAGGGGGAACTTGGCATCCGGACTGGCAGAGGCGCCCTAAAATGTGAAGTCTGAAGCGGTGGCAGAGGAGTCGGAGATCAGGCACAGCCACGCATTAACTTTGAGGAGAGATCGTATGATGAAGGCGATCATCGTGGACGACGAATATTTTGTGCGCAAAGGGTTCATGCATATTATTCCTTGGCATGAGTTAGGGATTGAGATCATCGGCGAGGCGGCTAACGGCGAGCTTGCCTTGGAGCTCATGAAGCAATCCCATGTGGATTTGGTGCTTACGGATCTGACGATGCCGGTGATGAACGGGTTTGAGCTGATAAAACAAGTTCGCGAACATCATATTGGCACGTGGATTGCCGTCTTAACCTGTCATCAGGATTTTCATCATATTCAAGAGGCTGTGCGGCTTGGTGCGATCGACTATGTGGTCAAAACAGAGCTGGAGAATGACACCTTAAATAAATCCATCGCCCGCATCATTGAACGCATACGGTTAGAGGAGAAACGTAAGCTGGAGCTGCAGGAGCAGCATCAGGAGGCGGAGGAGCCATGGGCGTTGTTCTTGACGCCTGTTACGTATGAGGCAAATTGGGAGCTGCCCTTTGAGCTAATGATGCCCAGCCATAGGAGTCGCGCAATTACGATACAGAAGAAGGGCATTTATGTCAGGCGGGAAGACCTGCTTCAGAAATATACGAATATTGCACAGCTTTATGCCGCGATGGATTGGAATCAGTGGATTCCGGTCATAATCCGCGGTGTGCGGAATTTGCCCGAGAAAGTCATGGTGCAGCTGTTGACCCGGTACCGGGACGAGAAGCTGTTCTTTGATTTCCAGGCGCAGAAGACAGGCTATGAAATCGACTGGATTGAGCTGGAGACTCGGCCTATCACCACCGAAGATGCCGTTATGCAAGTGCTGAAGCAGCAGTGGCGTTCCTTCTACTGGGTGTACCACGATGGCGCATTTCACGACTTGATGGAAAAGGTGCGGGAGCGAAGACCGGCGGTTTCGGTTTGGATCGAGCATCTGAAGAACACCGTCCTTTTGTGGCGGCATTTTGAGTCGATATCGGAGTCGATGGACTGGGCTGCTGCTTGCGAAGAGCTGCTGTTCTGGGAGCAATGGACGGACTGGCTCAGGCTCGTTCGCTTGCGGCTGCGCCATCATGAGCTCTCCGAGGATGTGTGCATCGGCATCCTGCGGGCGATGCAGATGATTTCGATTGATTTGCAAAGCAGCATGAATCAGACCGAGGTGGCAAAACGCATCAATTTGAACCGGAGCTATCTCAGCCGCTGCTTCAAGCAATATGTCGGGAAGCAATTTCAGGATGTGCTGAACGACCTGCGCGTCGAGAAAGCGACGGAGCTGCTGGCTACGACGAACGAGCCCGTCTATCAAATCGCGGAGAAAACGGGCTTTCAGGACGAGAAGTATTTTAGCAAATTTTATAAACAGCAGACCGGCAGGCTGCCCAAGCATGTACGTAAAGAATAAGTTTCGTACGGGGTGCAGACGAGTTTCGCACACGTTACATGATGGACGTTCGCTACAATAGTTTAATCAGCTCATGAGGAGAGTGTAACTATGCAGCAATCCACGATTCAGTATCTGGCCCCGGCAGCGCAAATCGCAGCTTCCGAGCGCTATAAAGTACGTATCAACGGTCAGCCGGTATTCGTTTACAGCAGTCAAGGCGCAGGGTATGCGATGCTGTCCGCCGAAGGCAAGGTCACGGTTGAAATCGAAGACAGCCAAGCAGCTGAACAAGTTGTCGTTCGACCGCTCCGTCATGCGATTAAGCCGGTTCAAGCCGGCGGCGTGCTGCGTTTCGAGGCAGAGGCACCGATTAAGCTGTCGGTAGAGTTCAACGATAACATCCGCGAACCGCTGTTTATTTGGATCAATCCATTGGAAGCCCAGGCACGTCCGGATCAGGCCGATCCATCAGTGCGTTATTTTAAGGGTGGAGAGGTTCATCAAGCAGGTGAAATCGTATTGTCGGACGGAGAAACGGTTTATATTGAAGAGGGTGCTATCGTATATGGACGAATTAAGGCTGAGAACGCATCGAACATTGCGATTCGCGGCAGAGGTATACTGGATGGTTCGTCGTGGAGAGAGGCCGAGGAAGGCAGCAAAAGGCATCTGATGATGCTGCTTGCAGGCTGCAAGCATGTGACAATCGAGGGGATTTCGGTTATCGATGGGCCGACCTGGCATGTGGTGCCGGCAGGCAGCACGCAAGTCGCGATCAGCAACATCAACATTCTGACTTACGCGGGAACCGGTGACGGCATTGATATCGTAGGCTGTGAGGATGTGACGGTGGATAATGTGTTCGCTCGCTCCAAGGACGACTGCATTGCGATCAAAGCCGTCGATTATTTCCATCCGGCCGGCTTGCATGATGTGAGAAATGTACGCGTGACCCGCTCGGTGTTCTGGAACGCTGAATGGGGCAATGCACTCGAGATCGGCTATGAGACGCGCTGCGCTTCCATCTCCGAAGTCGAATTCAGCGACTGCGATATTATCCGCTGCGAATTCGAAGGTTACGAGTCCGGCGGTACGTTTACGATTCATAATGGCGATCGTGCGGATGTGCATAATGTGCTGTACAAGAACATCCGAGTGGAGGATTCACGCGAGAAGCTCATTGATATTAAAGTACAGTTCTCGCAATACTCGAAGGATGCGGAGCGCGGTCATGTCCGTGATATTCGTTTCGAGGACATTGCCATTGTCGGCGGCTTGCTGCCGGTGTCGATTATTCGCGGCTATGATGCCGAGCATATGATTGAGCAGGTTACGATCAGCAACCTAACCTATCAGGGCGAGGCTCTTCGCGGAGCGAACGAAGCGAAGATGGTCGTGGAGCTGAGCAGGAAGATCGCATTCGTTTCCTAGTCATTTTGCAGTTCGTCCATGCGTTCATTAGGACCGTCTACCTATGTGTAGCGGTCTTTTCTATTTCCAGGGTGGAATTGCGTATGATTTCCAGTTAAGGAGGAGACAGATTTCACTGTTCTACCTACTTTTTTCCATATTGGAGCCATCCGCGCCAAAATTATAATTAGAATTGCGGTCCCAGCATATCACTTGAAAAATGAAGGGAAATGGTGAGCATGGTCAGCATTAAGAAATGGGTCTCGATAATGGCAGCCGTTATGATGATTTTCTCATTGGTTAGCCAAGTCGTACCCGTTCTCGCAAGCGCTTCCAATGAGGAATACACAAGCGATTTTAGCAGTGCCGAAGGTTGGACACTGGATGCCACGCTTTCAATTGCCAATGGCAAGCTGCATTCGGAGTCATGGAGTGCCTATCTGCAATCAGCGGTCACAGACCAGAGCTTTGACGGTACGTATTCATTCCAAGTCGACGTCGAGGCGCCTTTGTCGAGCGGACACTGGAATGCAACGCGATTGCTGTGGGGATATCAAGACGCAAGCAACTATTACGAATTGCTGTTAGGCAATGCAAGCGTTGCGAACAATGCGGCAAACGTTTCTTTGAAGAAAATCGTGAACAATGCGGAAACCAGTTTGGCAACTGATATTGTTTACGGAATAGGCGGCAAAACAACCACATTGCAAGTCATTCAAGAGGATGACGGACATATCTCGGTGAATGCCCTTCAAGCGAACACGGTTACCAAGTTGTTTGACCGGGTTGAGGATCACGCGTATAATGCGGGCAAAATTGCGATCGGTGTTCGAAGCAGCCCGATTGATTTCGATCATTTCCGCGTAGTTGAAGGTGTAGAAGTGCTGACCGCGCCGGAGCAGCCGGAAGTGCCGGTCGTGGAGACGCCAACTATGGCAGACGGTAACTTTATTGTCCAAGGGAGTGAAATTAAGGACCCAAGCGGAAACACATTCATTGCCAAAGGCGTGAACGTGAACGGCCCGCGCTGGCCTTGGTCTCGTCCGACATTGCCAGACGTGAATATGATCGTGGACACTTGGAAATTCAATACGGTTCGTGTGAACATGTTCCCGCGTATGGAGCATTGGAACATCAACAATAACATGGATTTGGACGGCATCGTAAATGCGTTTACCTCCAAGCATGTCGTAACCATGCTTGAGGATCATGATTTCACGGGCTCGTATCCGGGTGAAACCGGCTCAACCGCTGCGGATGGCAGTTATTCCATGTCCGTGGACGAACTGAAAGCCTATTGGATTAACCTTGCAACGAAGTACAAAGACAATCCGTACGTCTGGTTCAACATCATGAATGAACCGGGGCAGGCCGGACAGGGGTATTCGACTAGCGAGTCCATTGCGCGCTGGAAAGAGGTGCATGAGGAAATCATTGCAGCCATCCGTGCGATTGGAGCGGAGAATATCATCGTTTTGGACGGTCATTTGTACGGCCAAGAGGGCGGATTCCGAAATGGAACGTCTGACAGCGCGATTTTGTCTACGGGCCAGCAGCTGGCGGCATCGTACGATAATCTGGTGTTCTCGCTTCACATGTATGGGGAATGGTTTAATGGCCAGCAGCGGCTCGCGAACTATCTGGATGAAGCTGCAAACAAAGGTTTGGCACTCATCATTGGAGAGTATGGCGGCGGCGACAGTCAGACTACGAACGTAACGGCGGCGATGTTCAATGAGGCTGTTCAGCGTCATGTGGGTCGACTTGTATGGGCATGGGAAGGCGAGGATCAATTCGATCTGACTGCCAATACGACCAAAGGCGGCGGCTGGGAAGTCGATAAGCTAGACGGCTCACGTCCGACGAATCTGAGCTGGCTTGGCAATCAAGTGTGGGATGACAATCATAATTCGTTGACGTTACCGGTGACGCTTAATCTTCCTGTGATGGTCAACGGTAACTTTGAAGATGGCTTGACCGGCTGGTTGAACTGGTCGCGCGCTGAGCTCGCAACAGGAGTTGGAGTCGATAATTCTAAAGCGTTCAAGGTGCCCGCAGGTGGAGCGGGTGGCGGCGGTCAATTCGTGACGATTAAGCCGAATACCACGTATACGCTGACAGTTTGGGGTAAAGTAAGCGGTGCGATTGAATCAGATACTGCTGATGCGGGTTTCCAGTATAAGCCGACGGAGCAATCGCCGGATTCCGATCAGATCAAATTCATATTGTCGTTCGATTCGACGGCATGGACGAAGAAAGAAGTGACGTTCACGACGGGGCCAAGCGTTGCGGGAGCAAACGTATTTGTATGGAAGTCGGCAGCCGGCGTGGACCTGCTGGTCGACAACGTATCGCTTGCGGAACAACCGCCAATTGTTGTAAACGGCGATTTCGAGAAGGATTTGGACGCCTGGATGAACTGGGGACGTCTTGAAGCAGCGGCAGGAGCAGGAATTGGCGGCTCGAAGGCGCTGAAAGTAACGGCCGGCGGTGCTGGCGGCGGCGGTCAATTCGTGACGGTGAAACCGAACACGAATTACAAGCTGGCGATCTGGGGCAAGGTGAGCGGCGCAACCGAGGCGGATGGCGCTGCGGCAGGCTTCCAATACAAGCCGACGGACCAATCACCGGATTCCGACCAAATCAAACATGTGCTGTCGTTTGACTCGACCGAATGGACAAAGAAAGAGGTCGTGTTTAAGACGGGAGCCAGTGTAGCGGCTTCGAACGTATTTATTTGGAAAAACACAGCGGGCGTTGACTTGCTGATCGACAACGTTCAACTCGTCGAAACAACGGAAGATCCTGGTGAGGTGACCCCTGAGCCGCAAGGCTTGACGCTGGATACCGCTGTATTCAAGAACGAGGCAGGCGCAATTGTTACGAGCGTGCCTGCCGAAGGGATGCTGCTCGCCGAAGTGACGGCAACGAATCATGGCGCGGCTCAGCCCGTGACCCTTGTTGTGGCGTTGTATAATAAGAAAGGCGTCATGAAGGCTATGTCTTCTGTATCGAGAACGTTGAAGGACGGCGAGACCGCTACATTCACCAGCGGTTTCGATCTGCCGAAACGCGCAGAGAAGTTTACGGTTAAGGTGATGGTTTGGAATAACCTTCAGGATAAGGTGCAATTGGCGGACCCGATTGTCATGCTGCCTTTGACGAAGGATGACAAGAAAGAAGAGAAGAAGGCAGAGAAAGAAGAGAAGAAGCAAGAGAAAGAGGATAAGAAGGACGACAAGAAAGATAAAAAATAAACGTTGCGAGGCGGTTCCGTTCACAGAAGCAGCCGGCCAAGGGGAGTTCCTTGGTCGGCTGTTTTTTCACTTATGAACCAGTGCTTAGATGTTTGCATCTAGCAGATGATTGATTACAAAAGAAAGCACCCCTTAGAAATTCCTAAGAGGTGCTCTTTTTAGTTGCGGCTCATCAAGGATGAGCTGCAACCCAATCCACGATGGCGCGGTATTTCGGCGCGCTTGCGTTCGATTGGCCGGTGAACGCTTTAGCTCCCCACGCACCGCCGGAAGACCAAGAACCGGCATGCGCATAATGGTTATAGAGCACGAAATACGGAGCGAATTTGTTCAGCATGTACGTGTATTCGGTGTAGATGTTTTGGTTGCCGCTCCATTGATCGGCGTTGGTCAGCACATGCTGTCCGCCCTCGTAGCAGCCGAGCTTCACGTTATATTTCTGCGCGATGGCGACTGCAGTCAGTACGCGATCTGTGAAAGTAGCATCAATATCGGCGTGGAACTGGCTTTGAATGCTGGCACTTGCACCGTCTAGGCCGCTGCCGACATAAGGCGCGATGGCAATCATATCCGCTTTCTGATTCGTCGGATTCCAAGTGGTGCTGTTCACGACATTCGCATAACCTTGGTCGAAGATGTCATAGTTGCCGCTGAAGGAGGCAACCCGCACTACGCGTGCGGCCATCTCGGAGCCGTACACAGTCGCGAATTGGTTCCAGATCTGAACGGATCTGTACAGGCTGAATGCGCCGCCTTGATACCATTGATTGGAGCCGGGCAAGCCCAGCGCAACGCCTTGATCGAGTGTATATTGGAACTGCGCGAAGCCGCCGTTCCATGTCTCATTCGAGTATTCAACGTACACTTTCAGCGCTGGCTTCAGCTTCGATTTAATCAGCGCAGCAAGCTGGTTGGCATAGTTGTTATCCGCCATATGCGGCAGGGTCACCCACATATCCTTATTGGTCCGGTTACAGAGATCGATCATCCATTCATAGGCAAGGCCGGCTCTGATCGGGTCAGATGGCCCGATGTAGCCGATGTCGCTGTTCACGGGATCATTCGGCAAGCGGCGCTGTGACCACGTTTGCACCTTGGAGTTGTTGGTGCCGCCCCAATCCATGAAACGAAGCGTCGTGTAAGGCGCGAGCTCGCTAATAAACGTCGGGTTCCACACATCGTCGCCGTTTGTATAGGCAGTGGCCCAGTTCACAGTTGTTTTGAACGGCGTTTCACCGCTCCACGTACCCATGAACCAGAAGTTCGTGCCGATCTTCATCGTCCCCGTACCGCCGCCCGGAGGGTTAGTGCCGCCACCGCCGGTGCCGGTCGTAATGATCAGCTCCGGTTTGGTGCTGCTCTCCCGCGACTGGTACACTTCCCAGCTGCCAAGATTGGAGCTGAAGCCGAAGGTCACGGAGGAGCTGGCTGCGCTCAGCTTGCTCTGCACAGCCGATGTGACATCAAACTCCACATACCCGTTCGCCGTAACCGACTGGGTAGCGATTTGTGTACCTAATGCAGGTTTTGCACCACCTTCGCTCCAGCTCTCGGTCGAGGCACTGTTTACGATGAGGGTATGGTTATTAGCGTGGCTGCTATGGTAGATTCGGACCTTTGCGCTTGAAATGGATGTGGAAATACCGCTAAGCGAGAACTTCGTAAAGAGGTTGTTCCACTGACTGACATTCAATGTTGCATTCGTACCGGCAGCAACATCGCTCTGCGTATCCGTGTCTGCGACAGGATTCAGCGTAGAGGTTGAGCTGGCAGCGTTCGGCGTAATGACGAGCACCGGCTTGTTGCTGCTCTCCCGCGATTGATAGACTTCCCACGAGCCGATATTCGTGCTGAAGCCGAAGGTGACGGAGGAGCTTGCGGTGCTTAGCTTGCTCTGCACGGCTGCGGTTACATCAAGCTCGACGTACCCGACAGCGGACACGGCTTTCGTATTGATTTGTGAGCCTAAGGACGGTTTAGCAGAGCCTTCGCTCCAGCTTTCGGTGGAGGCGCCGTTTACGATTAAGTTATGATTCGTGGTGTGCGTGGAATGATAGATTCTGACTTTCGCGCTTGCGATGGAGCTCGGCACGCCGGACAAGCTGAATTTGGTGAACAAGTTATTCCACTGACTGATGTTCAATGTCGCATTCGTACCGGCAGCGACATCGCTTTGCGTATCTGTGTCTGCGACCGGATTTAACGTAATATCTGTCGCCGCCATTACCTTGGTATCATCGCGATAAGCAGTAAAGGACCAAATCAGGGCAATTGCCAGCACAATCGAAAGCCATTTCCTCATTACATATGCCTCCTTGAATAGTGGTGTAAGAATGCCTTGTTCCCATGAATTTAAGCGCTTTCAACCTCCTTCAGTAAGAGGTTACCAAAGTGGATTTTTATGGTAAAGGCAAAGTTGTGCACTGGTGAGGGGGGAATTGTGTGCAGCATAGAAAACGGCAGCTCGGGCTAATACCTGGTACTAGAACAAGATGGTACTTATGGAAGTCGAAGGTCCGCAGTATGATGAAGCCATAACAAATAACCGAACAGGTTATACGGGAGGGCTTTAAGCCATGATGGAAACGACGACAACGAATCGCAAAAACTTTTACCGCCGCCGTAATACACCGACGTATACGTTTATGGCATGGGCAGCATTCGTATTGGCATGCGGCTTCGAATTTGTGGGGATTTACACGCTGGAGCAGCCGCTATCGGTCCAAGGCTATTATGCGGTAACAGGCGTTCTGCTCATCATCACCTCCTTCCTGCTGCAGAAGGTTGCGCGGGATAACGACGAAGATAATTTTCTGAAAGAGTTTAATCCAAGCTACCGCAAAAGAAACACATCGGCCTTTACCTTCCTCTCATGGGCCGGCTTCGTGCTTGCGATTCTCGCTGAGTATATCGGTCTCTACACCTTGGAAGAGCCGTTCTACGTCAAAGGGTATTACGCCATCGGCGGTGCGTTCCTCATCGTTGCTTGTCTCGTCTTACAGAAAACCATTCGCGATAACGAAGAGGATCAGCTGCATCTTAAAGAAATAACGGATGAAAACACAGCTAATTTGTAGGCAATATCCGGAGACTTTCCTCACGATAGGTGAGGAAAGTCCTTTTATTTGTCACCGCATCATTCCACATAAATCGAGGCGTGAGGTGGAGGCCAATAGCGATTCGTGAATGATTGTAGGAGATCGTGTAGGTGAGGTGCATGAATTCCTATTTAATACAATCGCCCAGTATGTATTTTCGCATTTGTTACAGTTTACGGGACTCTGGCGGCATGGCAGGATGGAACTTGAGAGGAGGGATGGCTGAACTTTTGAAGAGGCGGTATGACAGTCGGATTTGTGGTTCATTAGGGCAGACGAGATGAAATCAATGAAATGAGGGATTGTTGAGGATGAGAAGTAAGAAGGGCAAGAATGGAACGTTGAAGGTGCGGGTCATTACCATTTTATCTGCATTATCGCTTATGCTTCCGATTATTCCGGCTACGTCCGCATTTGCTGCGACACTAAATGTAACCGCTTACGGTGCGAATGGAAGCGACACGGCAGATGACTTGGCGGCCATTCAGAATGCGGTCAATGCTGCCGCAAGCGGCGATACGGTGCTGCTGCCAGCCGGTACTTATTATTTGTCTGCGAATGTGAACGGTAAATCCGGTGTCAAGATTGCAGGTGCCGGACGTGATTTGACGACGGTGAAGATGACATCCGGTTCAGCCTCCACGATGTTCTTCTACCTTCATAACGTGACCAATGCGGAAGTGGCGGATATGACGCTGGACGGCAACAACAGCACGGTATTGTTGTCCGCCGTGACGTCCGAATCTGGCGACAGCAACAAAATGCGCCACCTGCGAGTTAAGGATTTGGCAGCTTCTGCAGGCTTCGGTCCTTTCGCACTCTATGCGATTGGGTCCACCAATCTGGAGATCTCCGATAACATCGTGAACAACAGCGGCGTGAATTCGGATTGGGGCGCAGGCGTACGCGCAGGCTGGGGTTCGAGCCATGCGCTGATCGAGAATAATACGATTTCCAATACCGGCCGCGGGGGGATTTTCCTCAACGATGACAGTCCATATGCGACGGTGCGCGGCAATACGATTACAGGAACGGGCAAGAAGATGGAAGGTCTCGGCATCGAGCTGCATACCAACGTTGACTATTCCGTCATCGAAAATAACAACGTCGACCATTGGATCAGCGCAGTGCGTTCCAAATACATTGCGGTGCGCAATAACACCGTGAAAGCCAACGATGGCTCGGTGGGCAACATGGGGCTTGAAGTCATGGTCGATCATGGCGTTACATCCGGCAACCTCGTCGATGGCGGCCAGCAAGTAGGGATGCAGCAATCGCCTGGAACAGGCTATCAGCTGTGGAACTACAATACGGTTCAGAACATCGTCATGTGGGGCATGCAGCTCCAAGGTGCGGGAACCGGATTTACCGAGCAATATCAGTACTTTTACAAAAACACCTGGAAAAACGGACCAACCGGCAATCCTGCCGCAGCCTATCCCGGTTATGACGGCAATGCGGTTCGGATCCATGGCGATACGAAGAACATCGTATTCGACAGCAACCAAATCCTCAATAACGGACGCAAAGCGATAGAAATTACGACGGCTAGCGGTACAGACCGTATTAGCTTCATTAACAACACGATTACAGGCAATGGCGGTCCATCGATTGATCAATATCCGTCCTCTGCAGCGGATCTGGAGTGGTCCAATAATACGGTAAGCGGCAATGGTACGAATACGCAGCTTACGAGCAGAGGCTTCGGCGATGCGAAGCCGGTCGCGAACTTCACGGCTCCGCTGACCGTGCAGCTGGGACAGCCGATTACGTTTACGAATACGTCCACGGATAACGGAACGATCGTTGAGAATCTGTGGGATTTGGGCGAAGGCATCCCGGTTACGACGGCAAGCCCGACTTATACGTACCAGAAGGCGGGTACTTACAAAGTCATTCTTGGCGTTTGGGATAACGGAGGAAGAGCAAGCGTGAAAGAGCAGACGGTTACGGTATTTACTGGACCGCCGGATACGACGGCTCCTACTGCTCCGGGCAGCTTGTCTGCACCTACGAAATCGAATGTTACGGTAGATCTGTCGTGGACAGCATCCACGGATAATGTAGGCGTCATTGGCTATGATGTGTACAAAGGCGGTACATTGATCGGTTCTACAACGGGTGCAAGCGCAACGACGTTCACCGTGACAGGTTTGACGCCAAGCACGGCGTACAGCTTCACGGTTAAGGCAAAAGACGCTTCCGGCAACGTATCTGCAGCAAGCAATACCTTGAACGTGACGACAGATGCCGGCGATACGCAGGCACCAACGGCGCCATCGAATTTAGTTTCGCAGGCGAAGAACGACACGAGTGTCAGCTTGTCGTGGTCGGCGTCTTCGGACAATGTTGGCGTAACGGGCTACAATATTTATAACGGTTCAACTTTGGCGGGCACGACTACCGGCGTAAGCGCAACTTCCTTCACGGTTACGGGCCTCGCATCGAACACGGCGTTTACGTTCACGGTCAAAGCGAAGGACGCATCGAACAATATTTCGGCGGCCAGCAACGCGCTCACTGTGACAACGGATCCTGCCGCGAACTGGGTGAATTGTGCGGGCGAGAACAATCCGTGTAACTTCACAGGTACGAAGCAAGTTCGCTACGGAGTACCGGGCAGCTATGTATACGGAACGTTTACGAACACGGTAATGTGTTCCAACAACGGCTTCGGAACGGATCCGGCAGTTGGGCAATACAAGACGTGTGACGTCAATCAAGCCGGCGGTACAGGCGGCGACACGCAAGCGCCAACGGCTCCAACCGGGCTGACTTCGCCATCGAAAACCTCGACAAGCGTTAGTTTGTCTTGGACAGCATCGACCGACAATGTCGGCGTAACCGGCTATGATGTCTATAACGGAAGCACGTTAGCAGGTTCCACTACCGGTGCGACAACCTTCACAGTGAGCGGCCTTACGGCAAGTACGGCTTACACATTCACGGTTAAGGCCAAAGATGCAGCGGGCAATGTATCGGCAGCGAGCAGCGGTCTGAATGTAACGACAAACGCATCTTCGGACACAACAGCACCAACAGCTCCAACCGGGCTGACTTCGCCATCCAAGACGGATACGAGCGTGAATCTGTCCTGGACGGCCTCGACGGATAACGTCGGCGTCACCGGCTACAACATTTATAACGGAGCAACTCTTGCAGGCTCCACAACAGGTGCAACGACATTCACAGTCACTGGCTTGACCGGAAGCACGGCATACACCTTCACGGTCAAAGCGAAGGATGCGGCGAATAACTTATCCGCTGCCAGTTCCACGCTGAACGTCACGACGAATGCACCGTCTTCAGGAACGAACGGTTTGCTGGGCCAATATTATGCCGGTGAGTTCGGTACGCTGGCTCTGAGCAGAACCGATGCCACCATCGACTTCGATTGGGGCGGCGGACGGCCGACGGATGATGTACCGGGTGAATGGTTCACGGTGAGATGGACCGGTAAAGTGCAGCCGCAATACTCGGAGACCTATACGTTCTACACAAATACAGATGACGGTGTGCGTCTGTGGGTGAACGGCGTACAAATCATTAACAACTGGGTCGCCATGAACGGGGAACTCAGCGCAACCGTTACACTCACCGCTGGTGTGAAATACGACATCAAGATGGAATATATCGAGAACGGCGGTAACGCGCACGCGCAGCTCTCCTGGTCGAGCGCTTCGCAGGCGAAGCAAATTATCCCTACAGGCTGCTTGTTTACAAGCTAGCAGCAGCATCCCGGCTAGCGAAAAAGGACTTTCTTTCAGCTTTTGCTGAGGGGAAGTCTTTTTTTGTACAGAAATTGGGAACCGTAATGATGTAACCTTTCAGCCACGGCTGCCGTCAATAGACGCATACGATACGATAGCTTGACCACCTCACACCAAGGAGAATGTACCCAATGAAAAAAATCATGATACTCATGCTGACCGTCGTCATCGCAATCGTACTCGGCGCATGCGGCAGCAAGGAACCAAACAAGGAACAGAACCAAGGGCAAAATCAGAATCAGAATCAGGAGCAGGCCGCCGAATCGAAGCTGTCTGCGAAAGAGATGATTACTCAAATGACGAAACAAGCGGGTCAGCCGATGTTTATGGAGCTCGACAAGTTGACGTTAAAGCGGTTCTATCAAATCGATGCGGCACTGCTGGAGGATTTCAATGTGCGCATGCCGATGGCGAACCTGTCCTCGAATGAAGTTGCTATTTTCAAAGTGAAGGATGCCAAGGATATTCCTACCGTGGAAGCGGGAATTAAGCAGCGTGCTGAGGAAGTTCAGAAAGAGTTCCAATCGAAGAAGGCCGATCAATATGAGAATGCCAAGAACTACAAGCTGCTGACCAAAGGCAAATACGTGCTGTTCATCATCTCAAGCAAGCAAGACGAAATGACGAAGGTTTACGAGAGCTTCTTCGAGAAGAACGGCGGCGTATAAAATAAAACGGTCTGTCTGCAGGCGCAACTGGATTCCTCGCCATGCATGCGTTAAACTAGACGGTATCGAATGGAAATGGCCTGACTTTGCCTGCCTAGGGCAAGTCGGGCCTAATCTGTGTCTACATATAGGAGGATTACGATGCCAGAACTAAATAGAGTATATACCGGAGATTGCAAGGTGCTTCGTTTCTTCGAAGAGCTGTCCACGATTCCAAGGGGATCCGGGAACGAGAAGGCGGTCAGTGATTTTGTGAAGCAGTTTGCGGAAGCGCGCAACTGCACCGTGTTTCAGGATGAACGTCACAGCTTGATCATTAAGAAGCCGGCGGCGGCGGGGTATGAACAGGCACCGACGGTTATTTTCCAAGGTCACTTGGACATGGTTTGCGAGAAAAACAAATCGACCGAGCATGACTTCACCAAGGATCCGATCCGCTTCAAGCTGGACGGCGATATGATCTACGCACAGGATACAACGCTCGGGGCGGATAACGGCATCGGGGTTTCGTTTGCGATGGCGCTAATCGATGCAACGGATCTGGCGCATCCCGCACTGGAAATTTTGCTGACGACAGAGGAAGAAACAACCATGGCCGGCGCGGAGCATATCGATGCGTCGAAGCTGACCGGGAAGATGCTCATCAACTTCGACTCTGATCGCGAAGGCGTGCTGTTCGTGAGCAGCGCCGGAGGCGCATCGGCATTTCATTCGGTGCCGATTGCTTGGCAAGATGGAGGCGGCTCAGGGGAATCGTACACCATTGCTGTGCAAGGATTGAAGGGCGGTCACTCCGGGGACGACATCATTCACGAGCGCGGCAACGCCAACAAGCTGCTCGGACGGGTGCTGGATGACCTGCGCCGGCATACGGCATTTGACTTGGCCGCAATCAGCGGCGGGATGAAGGTCAATGCTATTCCGCGCGAGGCGGAAGCGGTGGTGGGCTTAAATGAAGATGGGCTGCGCGTTGCTGAAGAGCGAATTGCGGAGTGGAATCGGATCTTGCAGGATGAGTATGAAGTTTCGGATCCGGGAGTTAAGGTGTCGATAGACGCTGGTAGCGGCGGTGGGGAGGCTGCTCGTTGGTTCGCAGAAGAGACGAAGCTGACGGTGATCCGTCTGCTCGCGCTGATCCCAAGCGGCGTGCTCAGCATGAACAAGGCGATCGAGAACCTCGTTCGGACATCGACGAACATCGGGACCTTGTCGACGCGCGAGAATGAGGTTGTCTTCGAGAGCCTCATTCGCAGCTCGCATCGTTCGCAGCTTGATGCGGTTCTGCAGCAGATGGCAACGCTCGGAGAGGCAGTCGGCGTGACGTTCCGTCACGATCATTATTTCCCGGGCTGGCCGTACCGCTCGGATTCGAAGATGCGCGAAGTATTCCAAGCGGTCTACGAGCGCACGTATAGCAAACCGCTGGAAGTGAAAGCGATCCATGCCGGTCTGGAATGCGGCATCTTAATTGAGAAAATGCCGTATCTCGATGCGGTTTCCTACGGGCCGAACATGTACAACTTCCATACACCGGAGGAGCATGTGTCGATCTCGTCCGTGGAACGGACTTGGGATTTCCTGCAGGAAATCATGCGTGAATTGAAAGCATAGAGAAGTTACGCTGCTGTGGCAGCATGTTGCGAGAAGGCGCAAGGGAGAATCCCCTTGCGCCTTCTTTGTTTTCATTGCAGCCCCCTCGGATTCTCGAAAATCGATGTAACCGCATTTATATTTTATGTGCTAAACTATACCTTGCATTTAATGAGATTAAGAGTAACGCGCCGGGAGGGGATAGCTGCACATGTCCGAAAACATAGCCTTGGTTCAAGAGAATAAAGCGGCGGTTCAAACCGAGCAATGTCCACAATGCCATTCGCACGTTGCGGCACATCCGAATTTCATGTCTTGGTGCGAGTGCGGCTGGAATCTGAAGCCTCATCGACAGGAACATGCGCCATCTATATTTGCTTCCTTTTATGAGCGGCTTGGACAACGGGTAGGGAAGCAGCTGCTTGGCGATATGGAAGTGCTCGAGCATTTATTGCCCAAACCGACGAAAACCAGGCTGTTTACGCTTGTAATGGCGACGGTCATTCATGCGATTTCCCTGGGTATGGTGCTGCTCTGTTTATTCGCGTTGTCTATATATCGAGAGTACCCGGTGTTGGCGATTCTTGCTGCTCCAATGCTGATCTTATTATGGACGCAGCGTCCGCGGATCCCGAAATTAAGCAAGGATGAGAAACGGGACATCGTGCCAAGAGAGCAATTTCCTACCCTGTATGCCTTCGCGGATCAGATTGCCGATTATCTCCATTTGCCTCATTTTGAGGGCATTCTTATCGATGAAGAATTTAATGCGTCTTACCGTCAAGTAGGGTTAAAACAGAAACGGTATTTGACGTTAGGGCTTCCCTTATTCAGCATCCTAAGTCCGGCTGAGAAGGCTGCGCTCATCGGACATGAGGTGGGACATGGAATCAATGGCGATTCCACTCGAAATTTATATACCCATACTGCGATTATTACGCTGGAAAATTGGTTTAGATTGCTCGCTTCAAGGGGTGAAGATGAGGTTCTGGTTGAAGGCAACTTATTTGGACTCGTCTCGAATGTTGTAGGAATGCTAATGAAGATGGTTTCCATGATTCCGCAATTGCTTATCAAGCTCTTTGTTCATTCGATTTATTACGACAGTCAGAGGGCCGAGTATATGGCCGATTATCTCGGGGCAAAAGTTGGCGGTACAGAAGGCGCGTTAGGATTATCGCGTAAACTGTTTAGTGACACCACCTTTGTGCTGTCGCGTCAGCGATTTGTACTAAGGGGGGCGAAGGGGAATTATTTTGACGAGCTTAAGGCAGCTGCGGCTTCTATTCCGCCGCGTGAATTCGAGCGCATCCGGCGCGTCGAGATGATGGAGGGCTCTACGCTAGACCGCACGCATCCGCCAACCGCCTATCGCATCCAGACGCTTCAGCATCATGCGCAGCTTGCACCGGGGGCGATTCAGTTGACGGATGAGCAGCTGAAGCAGCTGGATCGTGAGCTGAGTACAGTGGAAGCGAAGATGCAGGAGCGGCTTGTTACTCAATTTAAGGAGAATCAATATTATTAGTTAGGAAAAAGCCTATCCGCTGCGGATAGGCTTTGCTGCTGTTTGAATGGTTGATAGGGGAGGAGGCGGCAGGCAGACTCTCGGTTAGAGGCGTAGGTGTGCTGACCTCCATCATGAGAAACTTGCCTTCTATTACTTCGCTAGCTCCCCGAATCGGGAGTAGACCGCGAGCGCCGGATCGATCGGCACATCAGCCCGCTGTACATTCGCCGGGATGTTGATCGTTGGCGTCGGACGAGGCAGTCGGCCCTCGAATTGCGGCAGGTACTGCTGCTGCGCAATCATCATCTCGGTCACCATCTCGCGAATTTGTTTCAGCGTGAGGACCGAGGATGTGAGCGGATCAAGCGCAACGGCTTGCACGACCGTTTCCGGGTCGCCGGTCTTCGCGGCAAGTACGGTTAGGCGCTGCACGTTGATATTGGTCATGTTCAGAGCGGCGCATTGCGGCGGCAGATCACCATTGACCGTGCGATGCAGGCCGTTGCGGTCTGCGAAAACAAGGCCTTCGGCGCAGCAATCTTCGGGCAGATTGGAAATCATGCCGTTATTACGCAGATTGCCGCTGAACTTGAAGGTGTTGCCTGTTTCCAGCGCTTCGATGATATAAGCGCAATACTCTACACTGCGCGGTGGAAGGTCAACCGGCTCGTCGGCAAGGACATCTTTCTCGCGGTATTTGTCCGCAACATACGTACACCATGTGTAGTAAGCGCCGCTTTCGCCGCCGAAGGATGGCTCGTCGCAGTAGAGATCAAGCGCTTCTTGGCTGGAGCGGAACCAAGGGACATATTCGGAGAGATGACCGGTCGATTCGGTCATGAAATAACCGAAGTGACGGAATACCTCGCCGCGCACTTTCTCATTGACGTAGAATTCCGGCTCTTCGAATTTCTCGCGCAGACGAGGGTACAGGTCTTCGCCTTTGTGTGTAAGCTTCGTAAACCAGCCCATATGGTTGATACCCGCAGACACGTAGTCGATTTCTTGCTTCGGTACGCCGACATAGCCGGAGATCAGATCCAGTGTGGTCTGCACGCCGTGGCAAAGCCCGACATACTTAATCTTCGTCTCGCCAAGCGCCCAGCAAATCATGGCCATCGGATTAACGTAGTTCAGCAGCGTCGCATTCGGACACAGCTCTTCCATGTCGCGGGCAACGTCGAGAATAACGGGAATACTGCGCAGCGCGCGGAAGACGCCGCCGGGTCCGAGCGTATCGCCGATACATTGGTCAACGCCGTAGGAGAGCGGGATTTTGTAATCCTTCTCGAACAGATCGACGCCGCCGACCTGGAAGGACGTAATGACATAGTCAGCGCCGCGCAGCGCTTCCCGGCGATCCGTCGTAATCGTAACCTTGGACTTCAACCCATTGTGAGCAATCACTTTATCGGCAAAAGCTTTCACCTGCGTCGTCTTGCTCGTAGACGGTGCCATGAGCACAAACTCCGTCTCTTCCAGCACCTTCGTCGCCATAATATCCAGCATCAGCGTCTTGCAGAACACAATACTGCCTGCACCAATGATCGCGATTCTTCTCATGGTATCAGCTCCTTAACATTTTTTCGGGGCTACGCCCACTTCAACCGGATATGCACAACCAGCACGTGCAACCAGCATGCGCAACCCAGTACCGCACAACCAGCACGTTCAACCAGCATGCACAACCCAGCACCGCACAACCAGCACGCGCAAACCAGTACTCACAACCAGCCCTGCACAACCAGCACTTGCAAACAGCACGCACAACCAGCACACAAACCTCAAACCTTGCTCATCAACCCAACACATCAACCCAACGAATCAACACACCTCTGCAAGACCTCTTCCCAAACCTCCGAAAATTCTAACGAACCCTACAGGTCTTATTTCGGCAAAATAGGCTGCGAAAATAATCTAACGAACTGTAGGGGTCTTATTTGGTCAAATTTCGAGCAAAATGCACACTTTAGGAGGAAATAGCGTCTCTATGATTCGTTAGAAATTTTAAGGCGTTCATTTGGCCCAAATAAGGCCTGTGGAGTTCGTTAGAATTTCGCGAAGGGAAACGGGCGGTGCTCTTTGCTCTATCGGCAAAGCCGCTGTCCCGTTAGAGTACGGTGCCGCTTCTTAAGCAGAAGCGTTGCGCTTAAGACCGCAACGCTCCGTTTCGCCAGCCGCGCCGCCAGCGCCGGCTTCGTGCCGCCAGCGCTAGCTCCGTACTACCAGCGCAAAGCTCAGCACCGCCAGTGCCAGCTCTTCGCCGCCAGCGCCAAGCTCCGCGCCGCCAGCGCCGGCTTCGTGCCGCCAGCTCCGCGCCGCGCCATCCCTACGTATTCGCGGGCTGCTGCCCGTACGTGCGCGACATGAAATCAATATAGGAGCGGGCGAGGATGAGATCCTCGAGCGCCTCCTTGGAGGTGCATGGCGCAGGACGATCGCCGCGCACCGCGGCGAGGAAGTTCAGCGCCTGATTGCGCATCGCCGAGACGTTCGGCATGATCGGCTGCACGATTTCCGGCGAGCTAAGCTGCGGATTGTCCTTGTAGATCGTCACTTTGCCCGCCTGCTGACGAACGAGCGGAGCAGGCAGATCGACGCGGACGAAGCCTTGCTCGAACGTCGCGATAACCTGTTCATGCCACTCGATCGACGTCTGGTAAGCCGCCATCTCAAGCGAGACGGTTACGCCGCTCTCGCTCTCGCCGACGAGCAGTACGCCGGCGCGATCGCCGAAGGTCAGCTTGTAGTTCTCGCCCAAGAAGAAGCGGATCGCATTGACTTGGTGAATATAGTAGTTGACGAATGCATCCAGATCCCGCGTCTGCTGATCCGTATAATCCGCCGGACCCTGCTCCAGTACAAGCGAAGGATACGGCTCGCCGGCACTCAGCGGCATGTCGGCCCCGGCAATCCAATCACCCGGCGGCATCGAAACGCGGATGCTGCGCAGTTTGCCGTAGTCGCCGCTTGCTCGCCATGCATCGACTTCCTTCTTGGCGCGTTCCATCGCAGGATCGGAGCGTTTATGGTAGCCCACCATATGGAGCGTACCGGTTTCTTCACTGATGCGCACCAGCTCCCGGCCGGCTTCAACGGTTAAACAAAGCGGCTTCTCGGTGAAGACGGGAATGCCCGCTCGCAATATATCGGGAATAAGTGCAGGGTGATGGCGATACTGCTGCGGCGCCACGATGGCGTCAACCTTCGCCTGGGCGAGCAGCTCGTGATGACTCGCATACACTTCCGGAATCCCATAGCGATCCGCTACCAATCGCGCAGATTGCGGCCGCACTTCAGCCAGCGCTACAACCTCGCACTGGTCTCGCAATACCGCGTAATTGCTAAGATGTGCCATCTGCCCCATGCCGCCGCCGCCGACAAATCCGATACGTAATTTGCTCATTCGATTATCCCTCTCTTTTTCCATGGTTTTCGAATAGATATAAGCCGTCCTTGCCTGGAGCGACGATGTCGGGATACCCGTTGCCGGTCAGATCCTGCACCCAGAAGTAGATGCCGGCTCCGGAAGCCTCGCCCGCAGGGCCAAAGTCGATGACATGCTTCTTGAACTTGCCGCCGTCCAGCTTGTAATAGTAGATGCCAATCGGATCATGCGCCCCCGGATCGCCGTCATTATGAGCGCGATAGCGTTTGCCCGATATGAGCTCCAGCTCGCCGTCGAGATCCAGATCTACGAGCCACAGGTCATGGAACTGGGAGCCCGACATGTCGATTTCATGCTTCGTCCATGTTCGGGACCCGTCCTCGGCGCGGCCTTGCTCATACCAATGCAGCCCGTAATCATGCGCTTGGCCGACGATCAGATCGATCAGTCCGTCGCCATTCACGTCATGGCCGAGAACCGGCACGCTTGCGCTGCCCAGCGAGAACTCAGGGTGGAACGCCCACAGTCCGGCAAAAGGATCCTCCGGCTGCTCCAGCCAGCCCCCGGACAGCACAATATCCATGCGGCCGTCGCCGTTCACATCGACAAACCCCATGCCATGGCCGCTTGCCCCTTCGCTGATAACCACCTTCTGAAACTGTCCCGTTCCATGGCCGTCCGCATCGCGAACCAGCTTGTAGAACGCCTGCGGCATCCCCGGCGTATTCGGGAAGATCTCCGGCACCCCGCAGCCGTCGATATCGTAATAACGAATCGTCTCAATGCTGCCGCATTTGTCGATATCGAACGTTTCCCAGGCTGTGCCGGTCTCACCGGGGTTGCGGCGCCAACGAAGCGTCTCGCCCCACCAAGCACCGGTAATGATATCGAGCCGCCCATCGCCGTCCACATCCATCGGATAATCGGAGAAATCATCGTGATACTCCGAAATCTCCAGCACATCGCAAATGAAATGCTTCTTCTCATAGTCCGGCCCTTCGTACCAGTAGGCGCCGCTGACGATATCGGCAATGCCATCTCCGTTCACATCAAACACAGCACAAGCCTCGTATTTCTCCTCGGACAGCTGTCTCTTCTTGAATTGAAGCAAAGCACGCACGCTCCTTAGTAAACTATTTAATGTTGTACGAAACCGGTCTTCTGGATTATGCTGAAAATAAAAATGCAAGCGTTATCTATACTAAGATTATGTCATCTGTGCCGGAGAGACAATAAGTGAACTTGGGCGAAAAGCTATTCATTCTTGCGCCGGGTTAGGGGGACGCTAATATGGGGGATTCGACAATATTTCGCAGGCCGCCGCTGTTTCTGGGAGGCAGCTCGTTTGACCTAAGCGGAGATCCGGATCGGTTCCTGCTGGAGCTGCACAAGCACGATGCGAACAGTGAAATACTGCTGATCGAGGAAGGCGAAGGCGAGTTTGAGATTGACGGGAGGAGCTACACAGCCGGAGCGGGAACGATGCTTGTCTACCATCGGGGCGTGTGGCATAAGGAGCAGTCGACGAAGCATCCTTTTCGCGCTACCTATATCGGATTTAGAGAGCTGCTGGTCGAGGAGCTTCCGCCGGATTTCTTTCTCCCGCCGGAAGCGGCGCCAGTCATTCCTCTGCATGATCAACTGCCGGCCATCCGCAATCTGATGCGCGATTGTATCTCCGAGTTTCGCAAGGGGGAGCCGGAATCGCAAACCATTACGAATCATTACCTTGCCATCCTGTTCGCTAAGCTGGCGCGGATTGCTCACTACAGCGATGCGGCGGACCGAGCGCGAGTGCCCTCGAAGGAAGCGGTTTGGAAGGCAAAGCGGATGATCGAGGAGAACTACAGCGCTCCGCTTACGCTGGAGTCGCTGGCCGAGGAAACCTATTTGAACAAATACCATCTCGCTCACCTGTTCAAGGACGAGATAGGCGTTAGCCCGATTCAGTTTCTGATCTACTGCCGGATGGAGGCAGCTAAGCGATATTTGCGCACCACCAACCTTCAGGTTAAGGAAATTGCCGAGATCGTCGGTTATCAGAGCGAGCCGTCCTTCTATAATGTGTTTATGAAAGTGAACGGCGTCACGCCGCGAAAGTATCGGGATACCGAATAGGCTATTGTGTTCCGTTCCCTTTTATTGAAATAATGGAGGTAGCAGTGCATCCGGGAATAAGGACGTGAATGTGATGTTCAGATTATTCATCGTGGATGACAACAAATATGAACGGAATACGATCAAAGAATTGATCGAATGGACGTCGCTTGGCATAGAAGTCGTCGGCCTATTCGCGAATGGATTGGAAGCGCTCTCCCGTATGGAGGACCTCAGACCTCACATTGTAATAACGGATATTGCAATGCCATTAATGAACGGAGTCGAGCTGTCCGCCCGGATTAGGCAATCGCATCCGAACGTCAAAATCATCTTCGTCAGCTCACACAGCGATTTTGAGTTTGCCAAATCTGCCGTCGAGCTTGGGATTTACGGTTATGTGCTGAAGCCCATTATGCCGGACGAATTAGAGCAGGCGATTCACAAGCTGCTTGCCGAGTTTACGCAGCAGCACCGCGAGCAGATTGAGAAGGAGCGCATGCTGAAACAGCTGGAAGGGATGCTTCCGCTCGTGCAGGAGCAATTTCTGAAGGAAGTGCTTCTGGGTAACTTCCGCAATAAAGAAGATATTTTGGACAAGATTGAATTCCTCGCACTTCCGATCGTCGATCACGCGAATATGAGCGTCATCTCTATTAATTCCTTGGCCGCGGATCCAAAGCGGGAGCACCGAAGCGCCAGGGATGCCTACTTTCTTTCCTACTCCATCAAGAATCTAATCTCCAAAGCAGGAAACGCCTCAAGAGCCATGTACCCCGTTCAAATTTCGGCGGATGAATACGCCGTCATCGTCTTCGACCTAGATAGGGGCAGTCAAGATGTCATCGACACTGCAGTTCAGCTACATACGGCAATCAACGGGGAGCTGGGCATCCATACGACAATGGGTATCAGCACGAGCTCCCGCGAGCTGACGGAGCTTGATCGCTTATATATGCAATCCCAGCAAGCGGTCAATACGCGCTTTTACAGCGGGAGCAATCCCATCATTCGTTTCGAGGAGATTGACGACCGTTCCGACATTCCCGTGGAGGACATGCCAAGCTTGGTGGAAGTCTATCAGGATATGAAAGCACTTATGTCTTTCGGAAATGGCCAAGACGTGGAAGAATTTATTGATAAATACTTGAACGTCGTGAACGTGAGGCAAGGCGAGAATTACGTGAAAGGCTTCGCGCTGCTATGCTCCCATCTGTCGGGTATCCTGTTCATGGAAGCGAACCAATCGATGAAGGATATTTTCGGCGACAACATGGCCGTGTGGGATAAATTGAACCGGATGAGCACGAAAGAAGAGGTTGTGCAGTGGATTAGGCAATCGTTCGAGGTGATTAAGGAGCGGGTAACCGACCGGAACAGCTCCAAGAATGTGAAAATCATCGCGGCAATTAAACAAATGATTCATGATAACTATCGCGAGCAAATCTCCATCGAGGAAATTTCGAAATCCGTTTATTTGAGCGGGCGTCACGCGAACGGATTGTTTAAGAAAGAAACCGGACAAACCATCTTCGATTATCTGGTCCAATTCCGAACGGATAAGGCGAAGCAGCTGCTCAAGGAAGAAGGCAGCAAAGTAGCCGCAGTGGCGGAAGCTGTCGGTTATGTGAGTACGTCCTATTTCATTCTTGCGTTCAAGAAAAACGTAGGCATGACACCTGCTGAATTCAAAAGCAAGGCCGCGCTGTAAGGCTCATGACCGTGAGATCGGGGGCGAAACCATGTTCAAACTGAATCGGTTAAGGTATCGGCATAAAGTGGCGGCGATTATATTCGTCTTTGCGCTGCTGCCGATGCTCGTGCTTGGTTCTTTCCTGACAAGCCGGATTTACAGCAGCAAGGTAAAGGATATTTTGGCCGAGAAAAGCTCCCAGCTTGAGACCAGCGTAAACAGCGTGAATGCCCTGCTTGACTCCAACATCAATAAAGTCGAATTCATCAACAGCAATTACTTTATTATCAATTATTTAGAGACGAATATCGATCATAACCTTGTCCGTATCATGGATTTCAGTGATTACCTGCAAAGCGTGATGAAGGCAGCCAAAACGGAGAATATCCAGTCGGAGATGGTCATCTATGCGCTGAAGGACACGAATTACGACGGGGAGTATATGCGGAGCATCGCCAATTTGGAGAGTGAGCAAGTCAATGCCACAACAACGCTCAAGGACAAGATCTTAAACGCTAACGATGGAGAACTCGTCTGGGAAATTAAAAAAGCGAAGCTGAATGCCCACTCTACCATTGAGGCCGATTACATCTATGCCTATAAAAAATTGATTTCGCTCAATAAGCCGCTCGCCATTATCGAAATGCGCATCCAGCTGAGCCAGCTGATCAACTTCTTCTCCTATGATATTCCCAAAGGGAGTTATATCAATTTCGAAGGAATCGGGTCGTATGGCGATTATCAGCTGAAGGCGGATGCGAATCGAAATCCGGATTCTTCCTTCTACGTACTTAGCCTGCCATTGCACACGCCGGTCGGCCATATTTCCTGGTACATCCCGAAGAGTCTCGTGTTTCAAGAGCTGAAATGGTACTGGGTTGCTGTGGGCGTTATTTTTCTCATTATTATCGGGATTCTCATCTTTACAGTCGAGGTCGTCTCTTATTATTTGACCAAGCGGCTCGAAACGCTGCTTCGCAAAATGAACAAAAACGTGGAAAGTCTCATTAACGACGAGGATACGGTACTGACTTATACCACGCATGACGAATTTGAGAGAATGGGCAATTCTTATTTTGAACTGATCCAGAGGGTCAAAGAATATTACAAACGCATCACCGATTACGAGCTTGAACGGAAGATGTTAGAGACGCAGCTGCTTCAGGAGCGATTTAATCCTCATTTCCTCTACAACACGCTATCCACGATTCGTTCGATCAGCGGGGACAAGCAGGTGAAGGACGTCATCAACTCGATGGTCAAATATTACCGGATCGCGTTGAACAAAGGCAGCAGTATCGTGACGATTGTGCAGGAACTGGAGATGATCGAACAGTATCTGCGGCTTCAGAAGTTCGCATTCGGTACCGAATTCCACTATGACATTGCATATGATGAGGGAATTGGTTATCGGCCGGTTCTCAAGCATCTGCTGCAGCCAGTCGTGGAGAATGCCGTCTTGCATGGATTAATCGGAAGAGAGACGGGCGGTATCGTTCGCATATCAGCGCAGCAAGAGGGGGACGACATCGTCTTTGCCATCTCCGATAACGGAGCAGGGATGGAGCCGGGCCAGATCGAGCAGCTGCTCGAAGGCGAAGCTAACGGGCTGTACGGAGGGTATGGGATGAAGAACGTTAGGAAGCGGCTGGAGATTTTCTATCCGAAGCTGCACAAGCTGGAAATCCGCAGCGCGCCGGGGAATGGAACGACCGTCATCATACGAATTCCTGCTGCTGTCGGCATCGGGGAGGAACCTGCACTAGAAATAGCCCGTTAAACCTGCGCGTACCGCGCAGGTTTTTTTGCATCACATTCTCCTGATTCTTACATCACATTTCCGTATATTAGCTTTAATTAAGCGCTTTCAATCGGTATGCTAAATCCAAGTCATTCAATTGCGTTTAGGAGGGTGAGTTAAAGTGAAGGCGGTTACAACCAGGGAAGGAAACATCGCTGCACCACCTGTTATGACATCCAAGAAACCAAACTGGAAGCGAAAAATGAAGAAGAGCTATTTTGCTTATTTATTAATGCTTCCTTCCGTCGTCCTGACGTTCATCTTCAGTTACCTGCCAATGCCCGGTATCCTGGTTGCTTTTCAGGATCACAATATTTTCGCCGGATTGTGGAACAGCCCTTGGGTCGGATTGAAGCACATTAAAGAGGTGTTTCACGTCCCGATGCTTAGGCAGGCGATACTCAACACGCTCATTCTCAGCATACTTACGATTATCGTTAGTTTCCCGGCCCCGATTATTCTCGCGCTTCTGATGAACGAGCTTCGTAACGGGTTGTTCAAACGATCGGTGCAAACGCTAAGTTATCTGCCACACTTTCTGTCCTGGATCGCGGTCGTCGGCTTGACGTATTCGCTTCTGGATATCGATGGGCCGATTAACGATTTGAAAATGATGCTCATCGGCGATGGTGGCGAGCGATCGATGTTCTTGTCTCATCAGGTGTTATTCGTTCCGATGCTGCTTCTGCTCAGCGTGTGGAAAGAAGTTGGCTGGGGGACGATCGTTTTTCTGGCCGCCATTACCTCCATCGATCCGAGCTTGTACGAGGCAGCCAAGATTGACGGAGCCAACCGGTTTCAACAGCATCGTTACATTACGTTGCCGGGCCTCAAAACGACGGCGATCATCATGCTCATCTTCACGCTTGGATCGTTGTTCGGAAGCAACTTCGAGCTTGTGTACGGGATGCAGAACGCCTTCATTGACTTCCCCGTCATCTCTACAGTCGTCTATTCATCGGGGATCCAGCAAGGCAACTATTCAACGGCCGCTGCGGTTGGCTTTATCGAAGGCGTGGTTGCATTCTCCCTCATCATCGCGACAAACAAAATCGCCAAAAAGGTGTCCCAGATCTCGATTTTCTAAAGGAGCAGGCGCATATGAACCATGAGTCAACGCCCTACAAAATATTCAAGGTCGTGAATATCGCATTCCTGTCGGTGCTGGTATTCGCGATGGTGTTCCCTTATTTGAACGTTCTGGCTTTCGCGTTCAACGATCCCATGGATTCTCAATTCGGCGGTATCACGATATTCCCGCGCGTATTCACGTTGGATAACTTCAAGCTCCTGTTCGAGAATGACGAGGTCATCCACGCGCTTGGGGTTTCGCTTGCACGGGTAGCGGCGGGCACGGCAATCGCAGTTATCGTGCAATATGCCTGCGCTTACGCTTTTACATTGAAAGATGTTTTCGGCAGAGGTGTCCTTCTCGTCTTCTTGATTATTCCGATGTACTTCAACGGCGGCTTGATTCCGACTTACCTGATCTACTCGGAGCTGCACGTGTCCAACACATTCTGGGTGTATATCCTCCCGGTAGGCTTCAGCCTCTACAACATGGTCATCATCCGTTCGTACCTGTACACCATTCCCGATAGTTTAGGAGAGTCGGCTCGGATCGACGGAGCGAACGACTGGACGATCATGACTCGCGTCTATATGCCGCTGTCGATGCCGATCATTGCCGTCATGACGCTGTGGACAGCGGTCTACCACTGGAACGACTGGACAACGACGCTCTATTACGTCACCGACCGCAAGCTGTTCACGATGCAATATATCCTCATGCAAATATTGAAAGAAGGAGAACGCGTGGCGAAGCTGCTGGAAGAGGCTATCATCAAGGGGATCAACATCAATTCTACTGGTCAAGCCCATACGACGCCGCAAGCGATCCGGGCGGCCAATATTATTATCACGACGATTCCGATCGTCATCATCTATCCGTTTCTACAGCGCTTTTTCGTAAAAGGAGTCACGCTTGGGGCCGTCAAAGAGTAAGGCGCACCTTACTAACTTTCAGGAGGTGGGGCAGGAACGTCAAAGACGTGAGCAGGTCAACCGATTCTCACATTTCATGCAGGATGCCAAACCGATAACGATAAAATCAGGAGGCTAAACGATGAAAAATAGAACGAGAAAATCGCTTTCCGTGCTTCTATCTGCGATCATGATCATAGCCTTGATCGCAGGATGCTCCAATAATAGCAATACCAATAACACGAATACCAAAAATGAACCGGCAGCGAACACCAGCACCGATACGAACACGAGTACGGAGACAGCGACGGAAACCGACTCGACGAACACGACAGCGGAGCCGGCTGCCTATTACGACATGCTCGATACCGTATCCGACAGCTCGGAGCTGCCGGACTGGACGGGCAAACAATTGAATTTGAAAGTTTGGTATACGCATGGTCCCGGTGACGCCAAACGTCCGGTCGCGGACAAAGATGTCGTCTCTCCGGAAATCAAACGCGTAACCGGCGTTTCGTTCGATAAAGACGGCTCGTTCGATAACGGCGGCCAAGACGCGAAAGTCAAAATGGGCTTGCTTAATGCTTCCAATGACTGGCCGGATATTGCCTTTGTCGATGGCGACATGGCGACTTTCCAAGACCTGATCAAAGCGGGTAAAGTGTATGATCTGACCGACGCGATCGCCAAGTACGCACCGCACGTGGCCAAGAGGATGCCTTTTGATACTTTCCCTCTAATTGAAGAACAAATTACTAGCAAACATCTGGACGGCAACAAAATCTGGGGATTCCCAACGATGGTCGGCAATCCTGACGGCTCAATCAAGCAACTGAACCCTGACTTTGTTCCTCCGAGTCCGCTTAACGGAGCGGGAGGCAACAGCTTTGTCTGGGTGCGCGACGACCTTCTGAAGATGCTTTATCCAAATGCCAAAACGCAGGATGAATTGGACGCGTTGTACGTCAAAAACGGCAAGTTTACGCATGACGATATTTTCGATGTGCCCATTAAGTCGACCGATGATTTGGTGAAATTTATGTACGATATGCAGAAGCTGATCAAAGACAAGAACATTAAGGAAAACGGCAAACCGGTTCAAGTCAGCTACGCCTTCGGCGGCGGAGACAACTGGGCCTTGATGACGCAATTCTTCAGTTACTTATACCGCATGCCTGCAGGCAATACCTATTTTACTTACTATGACAAAGCAACGAAGAGCATTCAGTACGAATTCCAACAAGACTGGTTCAAAGCCGGCATCGCGCAATTCAACAAGCTTGTCCGCGACAAAGTCATGGATCCAAACTCACTCCTCGAGAACAATGCTACCCATCTCGAGAAGCTGAACAACGGTCAATATGCAATGCCTTATCCATACGAATCGCCGGATGCCGCCGTATTGAAGGCTGCTGGCAAACCGTACCGCTATAGAAAATTGTGGATCGACCAGCCGATTGATCTCTCCAAAACGTTCATTCCGAGCGGCCAAAATGGGGTCAACTTCTCGATCATGATTTTCAAAGACAAAGTTTCCGAAGAGGATTTGCCGCAAGTCATCCGATTCCTGGACTACATGATTTCCGAAACGGGCGAGAAAATGTACGAGTGGGGTCCTAAGAGCGCTGGCCTGTTCGAAGAGAAGGACGGCAAACGCGTATTCAAGGACAAAAACCTAGAAAACGCAATGGTGTACACGGATCAAACCAGCGGAGCTCAAATGTCCTATAATCTATTCAATACGCGCATTGCCTCGACGGACGGTTACGGTTTTGCATGGCCGTATTATCCAAGTTATATGTGGGGAGCAGGACCTTTGGCTCCGTACAACAACTATGACCGAGTCTTAAACGCAGGTGACGCTCTGGGCTTCTTTGACCCGGGTAATCTGGAAGGTCAAGCACAATCGAATTTCGAGACGAAGGTGAACAAAGACTACGAAATTTGGAGCTTCTTCGGCAGCGTTCCCGAAGCGGATGCCTTCTGGAAAAACCGCGACGCCTTCGAGAAAGCATTGACGAAGACGATGGCGGCCAAGGACGACGCGCAATTCGAGTCGATGTGGAAGGACTTCCAAGCGCTTGCCGTTCAACAAGGGGCGGACGCCAAATCACTGGAGGCCATGACCAAATACTTCAATGAGCAAAACAAAGATATCTTGGATACGATTAAGTAACATGCAGGTGGTGAAAGACCGGCGGGAGAGCGCCGGTCTTTTGTCTTTTCTAATGCGGGGAAGTAACCTTTTCCTGGAAGTAATCGTCTGAGGAGTAAGAAGACGGACCAGTAGGAGGACGTTATGAAATCGATGCTTATGATTATGCTGATTTTGATAGTATCAGCTTGTGGCAGCTCCGGAAGCAAGAATTCCAAGGAGGCTGCCATTGACCCAGCCCTACAGAAGAAGATATCCGCACCGCGGCTGCAGTACAAGGATGATCTGTTCGAGATGAAGCTGAATATCGCCAAAACAACCTATGCCAAGGATGAGCCGATCGTCTATTCGGCCAGCTTGACCTACATTGGCGACGGAGATGCCATAACCATTTGGGGCGGCCACACTTATATCGGTTTCACCATTACGGATGGGAAGAAGTTCAATATGGAAGGCGCCAACACGACTGAATTAGTAGCGACTAAGCTCGCGAAAGGCAAAACGACAGAATATCCATTCTTCAAAAGCGGCGGCTACGGTGCGGATGATCCCGATGCCGACTTCTGGCGGGCTTTCTATGCTGAGAAAGAGCTTCGGCTTCCTCCGGGCACCTACTATATCTCAGCAGTTTGCATGTTCTCGCTTACTCAGGAAGTCGTGGACAGTCATTACAATGGTGAGGTCTATACGACGATAACAGTGAAGTGAACAGACTGATTTAGTGGAAGTTTTGACAAATTCGTGGAAAGGAAAATAAATACATTCTCAGGCTGTGATGATACATTTAACATGTAAGCACTACAGGTTACGGGGGTATCGGAATGGCCATTCACCGTGCAACGCGTGGAAGTTTATCCAACTTGCAGCTGGAGCAGTACAATCGGGACGGTTATCTGATTTTGGAGGACTTATTGGACGAAGAAGATATGGCGGCGCCGCGGCA
Organism: Paenibacillus sp. J22R98; assembly: GCF_059383835.1. Lineage (NCBI taxonomy): Bacteria > Bacillati > Bacillota > Bacilli > Caryophanales > Paenibacillaceae > Paenibacillus > Paenibacillus sp. J22R98. Next base: position 33,631 of record NZ_JBXENW010000011.1, on the reverse strand, counting down.
GGCGATGTCTGATAAGGTATCTATTATTGCCGATGATTTGGTTGCGAACGGGCTGATTACGGACAAATTGGAGCATGAACCCTTTCAATACCGGCTCGCGAAGCTGTTTGACGGACTAACGGATAAGGACTTTCTCAAGTTTGGACGCGGATGGAGAGACCGGCTTGAGGGGTATTACCATCTCTTGAGCAATCCGAAAATCATCGATGCGGTAGAGTCGCTGATCGGGGAAGAAATCTTCGCAAGCCCCGTCTATAATGTGCGGCCTAAAGTGCCTCGTGTAGCAGCGGGCGCAGTGCCTTGGCATCAAGACAAATCCTACTGGCCGGATTCCAATGCGAATCCCGTCATTACCGTATGGATTTCGTTCGTAGATGCCACACTGGAGAACGGCTGTCTCCATATTAAGCCGCGCACCCAGAACACGAAGCTGCTGGAATGGCATGCGGAAAGCTACAGCGGCACAGGCTACACCGCGCTGCACGAGAATCAGCTCGGTTCTCGCAAAACCATCGCGCTGCCGGTGAAGGCCGGCACCGCGATCTTGTTCAACGATCGGCTGCTCCATATGTCGACGCCGAACAATTCCGATCATGTCCGCTGGAGCGTGGACCTGCGCTATCAGCCGACGGATCAAGATCCAATGCCCCAGCACGGCGCAGGGTTCCTCGCCAGAAGCAGCAAGTTTCCGGAGCGCGTTGCGACGCTGGAGGACTGGCTGGCCGAACGGCCGGAACATGAAGGCTAGACGGGAACTCGCGTAAGCACATAGATGCTTGAAAGGCAAGAAAAGGCAAGCCACTTGTTGTGGCTTGCCTTTTTTTTAGCTGGAGCTTCAATGGATGCAGCTTAATTGAGCGCGCGGCCGCTGAAGGCCGACATCGGCGCGTTGCAACTAGCAACAGGTACGCTAACGAACCACACAGGTCTTATTTGGGCCAATTTCAGAGGTTTCAGATTCTAACGAACCGTAGAGGTCTTATTCTAGTAAAATTGGCTCCAATCTCCCCCTAAAACACCAAATAAGGCCTCTGTGGTTCGTTAAATTTTTCCCAGCGCCATTTTACCGCAAATAAGGCCTGTACGGTTCGTTAGAGCAAATGCCGACATCCATCTCGAGCCAGCACGGCCGCAAAGCTATAAATTTCAGCATATAAAGGAAAATGTTGTTGGTTTGCGAAATAAGTAACAAGTAGAAAGCAGGTGCGACAATATGAACCATTTTGCTGAGGCCAGGGAGCAGGAAACGAAGTACCACGAAGCGTTTTATCGCGAGACGGAGCTATTTGCGCCCGGAACTTGGCTTGCTAAGCCGGTTGCAACCGTCATGAATTTGCTGCAGGAGTTCAGCCAAGCCGAGCCGATCCATGTTCTTGATTTGGGCTGCGGAGTGGGGCGAAACAGTATTCCGATTGCGCGGGCCGTTCAACCGGCAGGAGGTTTGGTCGTTTGCGTCGATTTGCTCCCTATTGCCACCGCGAAGCTGGAGCAGTATGCCGTTCAATATGAGGTGCAAAGCGCTATTCAGACAGTGGTAGCGGATGTCGAGCATTATGAGATCGCACAGCATGCTTACAACTACATTGTCGCCTGCTCTTGCCTGGAGCATGTTTCGGATCGCGATGCCTTTCAAGCTGTCGTCCGGCGTATGATCCGTGGAACGAAAGCTCAGGGGATCAATTGCATCTTGATCAACACGGAAGTGGTGGAATACGATATCGAGCTGGGCTCGCAAAGCCCCGGAGTAATAGAGTTACCTATGAAGACGGAAGAAACAATCCATCTCTTGAGAGAACTCTACCGGGATTGGGATATACGCATCGAAAGCTACATCCCCCAGAGCATCTCCGAGAAGAAGAATGGACGGGCCATCGAATTTAGAGGAAATTGGCTGACGTTTGCCGCCCAGCAACGAATCCAACTCCCGGAGGAAGAATTACATTGAACATAAGAGGTATTATTTTGGAAGGCTACTCGAATGCTGGCAAAACCTCACTGCTGCGGGCAATCAAGAAACTTCAGGCGCAGGATGAAACGGCAGAAAACAGCGCCATCGTCCTCAGTGAGCATTATTCACAGGTTCTGAACAACGTCCAAGGCTCGTTAGAGCGGCTGTCGCGAGAGGATCATCTGCAGCTGTTACGAAGCAGAGTCGACATGTTAAAGCAGTTAAATGAATGGGCCGTCTATCTGGGGCCGCATGCTCGGAAGTCGAGAGGGCTATTTTATGTGCTGGAGCGGTTCCACTTGAATCACCGGGTTGCTTTTGCAGAGGAAGATACGACTGAGATTTCGAGACTTGAAGAGGATTTGGCAGCGCTGGGGGCGAAGTGCGTGCTGCTCACGATTTCTCCGGAGGTGACGGAGGAACGGATCAAGAGCAGAGTTCCATTGGAGTGGGTCCATAAGTCCGAGGCCGAAGTGAGACAAGCATGCCAAGAGCTGCTGGAAACGCAAGAGCAGTGTCGCATTCATGCGCTTTTGTCCAAGGTGCCGACCGTAGAGGTCAATACAGATCAGAAGAATTGGGATGAGCTTGCGAGCCTCATGATGGATCAAATCTAAGCACGAAACGTTCAAGCACGTTTAAGGAAGGTGTAGAATGGAAAATAAAACCTATATGGTGCTCGGTGCAATCTTTATGATGGTTGGCGCAGGTATCTACACAATTGAGCGATGCGTGAAGATGATTGCTTATGCAGTGGCGACCGCGAGCAGCGCAAATCTGGATTTGTATGCGAATCATCTTGGCGGCGTCGGCATGTTTTTCGGCAACTTCTTCGTCTGGTTCTTCTTGTTAATCGGATTTGTACTGATGGCTTTTGGATTTCCAACGAGAAAATAAGTGGAGGTATTCGTATGGCTGAACAATCGATTGAAGAGCGGTTAAAGGCATTAAATATTGAGCTGCCAAGCGCGAGTGAACCCGCCGCCAAATATGCCAATTGTATGATCGTGAACGGTCTCCTGTTTGTGTCAGGCAAAGGGCCGGCCGGGAACCCGAGGGGGAAGCTTGGGATTGATTATACGACAGAGGAAGGCTATCGGTTCGCCAGACTGGCGGGTCTAGAAGTGTTAGCTGTGTTAAAGGATACGCTGGGCTCGCTCGATCGCGTAAAGCGGGCAGTGAAAATTCAAGGTTTTGTTAATGCAGGACCCCATTTCGAAGAACATCACAAAGTGCTGAACGGCTATTCCGATTTGCTGTTTGAAGTGTTCGGCGATAACAAAGGGAACCACGCAAGATCCGTGCTTGGGGCAGTCTCGCTGAGGAATAACCTGCCTGTGGTGGTGGATTCGATATTTGAAGTGGATGCAACATCATGAGCAGACCTCAATTAGTGCTGATAAGCTGAGAGACGAATTCCGTGCTCTCGGCTTTTTTATTTGCAGCAATTCCTATTAGATTCTCCCATTTTATCCAGAGATGCTGCCTGTAAAATAACATTCTATTCAGGACAGCCGCCTTCCCTCTTGAATATCCTATCGTTTATAGCATAATAGAGGCAAACCCCACTAGCAGCTACTAACCGAATAGGAGACTCCTCTATGAAATGGCTGACCTCGCACCTGCTGGATCCCATTCGCTCCAGGTTGTTTTACAAGATGCTCATCATCTATTCGCTGCTTACTTTAATTCCGTTAATTATCGTCGGCTCCACCTTCTACATTCGCTCCAGTCATCTGATCGAGAAGAAAGCCACCGAAGAAGCGCAGCAAGGACTGTCCGGTTCCGCAGAGAAGTTTGACGAAGTGCTATATGCCGTAAAAAGCCAAATGCTCCCCATCAGCGAAAATGTACTCCTCCAAGCTATGTTCCGCAACGTCAAGAAAGGCCAAGTCAACGCAAGCTTAAACGCATCCGTCTCTGAGCTGCTGCAATCCGAGCTGGCTACGGCGAAGCTCAAGATCGGCGATTTTGTCGGCGATTTGTACGTGGTTGGCATTAATAACAAGGTGCTGTACAGCACAGACGCCAAGAAGCGGCTGCTTTACGCGGAAGCATTTTGGAAGATGCCGTTCGAATTCGATCGTATGCCGGAATGGGCGTTCTTTAATGACGATAAACGTATGGCCTGCGTGGTCAAAATCTTCGACGAAGGGCAGCGCCCCTCAGTCGATTCCGAGATCGGCCGTTTGATCATTACGCTCGATGCCGCCAAGGTACAGTCGCTGTTCATGGATTACGCCCCAGGCACCTTTTATATTACGAATGCAGATAATCAGATCATGACCGCCTCCCTGCAAAATCAAATCGGACACTTGCTCGACAGCCGCAAGCTGCAAAGTGAGCTGGTCATTCAGCAGAAGTCGCGTTACTCCGAGTTTCAATATGTGCTGCTCGCGAATCCCGGCACCGGCGGGCTTGTACAGAAGCAAGCGTTGTTCTCGATCGGCGTCACGGTTGCAGCATGGCTTGCCATTACGATTGTGACCTACGTCATCCTGCGTAGAATAACGATCCCCATCCAGCGTTTAACGCGGTTAATGCGTGCCGCGGAGCGGGAGGAATACCAGCTCATCAGCGGCATTACCACGACGGATGAGATCGCGATGCTCTGTAACGGCTTCAACAGTTTGGTGCAGCGGACGAGCCATCTGATCGAAACCAACTATAAGAACGAGCTGCTGGTCCGCGAGGCAGAGCTTAAAGCCATTCGCATGTACATCAATCCCCATTTCCTCTACAACACGATGGAATATATCAGCATCATGTCCCATTCGCCGGAGAAAGCGAAGCATATCCCGCAGATGGTGCAGCATTTATCCGGGATATTCCGATTCTCGATCACACCGGGCAATCAGTTTGTCGAGCTGGGTACCGAGATGGAGTTCGTGCGAAAATATCTCGAAATTCACCGTTACCGCTACGGGGAGCGCTTAGCCTATACGATCGACCTGCCTGATATGTATCGCAAAATCGCCGTCCCTAAGCTTCTTCTTCAACCTCTGGTGGAGAATGCTGTCGTTCACGGCATCGACAGGCTGCCCGAAGGAGGCTCGATCTCCATCACCGTGAAGGAAGAGCAATATGAGCTGGTCATCGAGATTGAGAACAGCTCGCTCGTTAACGGAGCACTGTTGGAGACAGCGGCAAGCAGCGGTGACTCCCTGTTGAAGCATCCGAAGGGATTGGGCACCGGGCTTGATAATGCGAATGCCAGACTGCGGCTTCATTACGGGAATACCTACGGGATCACCTTGCTCCACCTTGATGGAACTACCATGGCGAGGGTGCTAATGCCAATACAGATCTTGCAAGATAACGAGGAGGGCTGAGCACATGCGGATTATGATTGTGGATGATGAACGTGAGATTCGCGAATTTCTGGCTGGCATGGAAGGTTGGGCATCGATTGGCTGTGAGGTCGCTTGGACGGCGGCCAATGGTGAAGAAGCACTCGGCATATTGAACGCGTGCACATCGCTTCCGGATGTCATTATTACCGATATTCGCATGCCTGTTATGGACGGCATTACGTTTGCGGAGCATGTGCGCAGGCGATATGCGGATATGCCGATTATTTTTCTGACGGCTTATCATGAGTTCGACTATGCACGGCAAGCGGTGAAGCTGGGCGTTTCGGATTTCATGACGAAGCCTTTCCTGCCGGAAGAGCTGATCCGCACGGTCGGATCGCTTCGTGAACATGAGCCGATGCTGGCCGGCTGGCGTGAGCATGATCAGTTCTTCGAGCTGCTGGCAGATGAACAGCATTCAGTGGCGTATAAGCAGCAGTGGCTGCAAGGCAATGGACTGCAGGACGGTGATTTCATCCTGTTGTATGCAGAGCTTGATGCACCGCGCGACTCGGATAACGAGCATTTTCCGTTTGCGGCGGCACATCTGCGCGGACAAATTGAGACGGCTGCCGGGGGCATCGGCCTGCAGGGCTGGACCGCGTCATCCGCGAGCGGGATTTACTTGTTCGTCCCGCTAAAGCAGCAATCCGGCCTGATTGTCAGCCGGGAGCAATTAATGACCTTCGCCAAGGAAATCGCATCGGTCAGCGGGTCTCGCGCGATATCGCTGTCTGTCGGGATCAGCCAGACCTTCTCGACCTTCTGCCGGCTGCCGGAGGCGCTGCGCCAAGTGAAGAAATGCATGGAATACCGCATGCTGCTCGGCAAAAACTCCGTCATCGCCTACGATGCGATGGAATCGTTCCTGACGGAGAAAGAGAAGGAAACGGACGCATCGCTTAGCTTAATTGCAGATGCGCTGCGCAGCAACGATCCCGAGGGGATTCGCGCACTGCTGAAGGATTCGTATCGCAGTATGCTCTCCGTCGGCGCAAGTAAGAAGGACATGCAGCATTACGCGCTTCATTTGATAGAGAAAGCAGAGGCGGCTCTGGCTGATCTCGGCATTCGGCCTTCGCATGGCTTGTCCGTCGACATCCGTGAGAAGCTGATTAAAGCCGTGCTGCTGACTGACATCATGAAGGAACTGGAACGTCAACTCATTGCCTATCAAGTTTTCATGCAGCAGGAGCTGCAGGATTCGCCGCTGAAAGTAATTTCGGATGTGAAGCAGATTATTCGCGAACGTTTCGCCGAGGAACTGACGCTGCAGGCGGTTGCGAATAAGCTGAACGTCAACTATTCCTATCTGAGCCGGCTGATCAAGAAGGAGACCGGCCATAATTTTACCGATATGCTGTGGGATTACCGGATTGAGGCGGCCAAGACGAAGCTGCTTCGCGTTGATCTCAAAACCTATGAGGTTGCCTACGCGGTCGGCTTCAAGGATACGGCCCATTTTAGCTTCATGTTCAAGAAGAAGGTGGGTCTCTCTCCGAGTGCCTACCGCGCTCATGTTAGAGGCGGACAAGGGGTCACGGAGGAATAAGAAAGCAATTCCAGCATAGAAACGGTAAAATGCAGCTATCCTCTGGGCATCATGTAAGCGCTACAATTAACTTGTGAGATAACAGAAATGAAAAGAGGGTGTTGTGGCAATGAAGCTCAAAGGACTATCAGCGCTGGCGGGTGTACTGCTTCTGACAACGGTCATGTCAGCTTGCGGCAATTCAAACAACAACGAGGGCAATACGGCGAAGAACAACAGTAGTGCAACGACGACTAATGAGAGTACGAATACGGCTGCTACGAATGATACCAGCACGAACGAAGCGGCTACAAATGATGCAGCTACCAACGATGCAGCTGCACCGGCTGCCAATGACAAGGAGTTTACAATCCGCGTTGGCGCTTGGTTCCTGGATGATCGCCCGCATATGGTGGCGTTCAAGAAATCCGTTGAAGAGGGTTACGCGAAGCTTTATCCGAAGGCGAAGATTCAATGGGATGTCGTGCTAGGCGCGACTTACTTTGACAAACTGAAGGCGCAATTCGCTTCGGGCTCCGCACCGGATGTCGTGTTCTACCAAGGGGTGGATTTTGCGAAATCCGGCAATCTGCTTGATCTCTCCGCCGAGCCATGGGTTCCGCGTCTGAACGACGGCGGCCAGAAGGATTTCCAAACCCACGCAGACGGCAAAACATTCGGCGTACCAATGGGATTGTCCATTGGCGGCGGCGTTTGGTATAACAAGAAGATTTTCTCCGACCTTAGCATTAATCCTCCGAAAACAACGCAAGAGCTGTTCGACGCCGCTGAGAAAATCAAAGGTGCCGGCAAAACGCCGATTACGCTCGGCTTCAAGGATCAATGGACAGCGCAGCTCTTCTTCACAAATTGGATGAGCTCGTATCAGCTGGCCGACCCAACGCTTGGCAAGAAAATTTACAACGGCGAAGTGAAGCTCAACGAAGATCCGCTTATCCAGAAGGTATATACCAACTTCGAAACGATGAAATCCAAAGGCTACTTCAACAAAAACGCGATCAGCATCGACTGGCCGCAATCCGGTCAAATGTTCGCTTCCGGCGAAGCGGCTATGATCGTTCAAGGTCCGTGGATGCCCGGTGCGAATGCGGATAACATCGCCAAAGGCGGCTTCGAACCGTTCGATATCGGCTACTTCCCGCTTGCGAATGACGAAGGCAAAGTAGCAATGGGACTCGGCAGCAACGAAGCGCTCGGTATTAATGCGAAGACCGAACTGCTGCAGGAGTCCAAAGATTTGATTAACCTCATGACGACGCAAGACATTATCAGCCCGTTCATGAAAGGTGACGGCGCACTTACTTCCTTCACCGATGTAACGGTGAAATACGATGACCCGGCTATGGATGCCGTTCAAGAAGCGGTTGCGAACAGCACGGTTGTGACATCGAACATTACAAGCTACATTCCGGCAAGCGCGACAACAAACATGCTTGATCTGCTCACTAAAGTGGTATCCGGTATTAAATTCAACCCGGATGATCTGAAAGCGGCGCAAAGCAGCTTCGAGAAAGACAAAGCGACTGTAACTCCACCGGCAGAATAAGCATGGGCAATGCTAACCACGCAGCAGCATCCACAGTATGATGAACACGTTCAGCCGGAAGGCTGAACGTGTTTTACAAAGTCCAACCTGAGTAGGTGAAGTCAAATGAGTTTGAATCGCAAGCAATATTGGATCGCCTGCTTGTTTCTGGTGCCGGCGCTTGCCATCTTCGGCATGTTCTTCTATTATCCGTTTCTGCAGAGCATCTACTATTCCTTCACCGAGTGGAACGGGATTAAAGCACCGCGTTATATCGGACTCGACAACTACAAGTATTTGTTTCGGGATGTGCAAATGCTTGATGGCATGAAGAATACGCTCAAAATGGTTCTGTTTGGTCTCGTCGTACAAAATCCGCTGGCTCTATTGCTGGCAGTATTGCTCAATCGAAAATTTCGGACACGCGGCTTTCTGCGTACCTCTTTCTATTTACCGGTCATTATCAGCCTTGTTGTTACCTCGGTTGTATGGGGCGAGCTGCTGAAATATGACGGCTTTATCAACGGCATTCTGCAGCCCATCATTGGCGAGGCGAATGTGCAGGACTGGCTAGGCACGGTGTATACGTCATTCCCGACGATTATTCTGCTGACGCAGTGGCAGGCCATCGGGTATTGTGCATTGATCTATCTCGCCGGCCTTCAAGCGATACCGGCAGATATTTACGAGGCTGCGGATATGGAAGGCGCGAAAGGGTTTGCCTTGTTCCGCATGATAACCTTCCCAATGCTGATGCCGTCTGTGACGATCGTGTTGTTTCTGACCATCGTAGGTGCGCTTCGCCTGTTCGATCTGCCTTTCTTGCTGACGAATGGCGGGCCGGGCTCGTCCTCGTACACGCTGTTTCTGGCTGTCTATAACGCGGCCTTCAAGAATCAGAGCTACGGGTATGCGACGGCTGCGGGAATTGTGCTGGCAGTCTTCATTATCATCGTAACCATCATTCAGCTCAGCATCACGCGGCGCAGGGAGGTTGAGCTATAGCATGGGACTGAATAAGAGGCCCTCGATTGTGCTTGAGGTACTGTTGTTTATAGCTGCTTTATGCTTCTTGTTCCCGGTCTTCTTCCTGGTGGAGATGAGCTTCAAGGAGCCGCGTTATTTCTTCAAACCCTATGAGCTGCCTCATAGCTTATATCTGAACTATTACAAATCGGCCTTCACCGATATGGCGTTCTTCCGCGGGTTATCCAACACGCTGCTCGTTACGGCAGGTGCGCTTGGGCTCACCATTCTGGTAGCCTCGATGGCGGGTTATGTGCTGTCGCGCAGGCAGGAGAAGCTGTTTCGCTTCGCCTACTTGTTCTTCCTCTCCGGGATGGTTATTCCGACGATGGGCTCGCTCATTCCGCTCTTTACGATGGCGGTCGATATCCATTTGATGAATACGCATACGCTGCTCGTGCTTATCTACACGGCGGGTTTCATCCCGTTCGCATCGTTTCTGTATGCGGCATTTACGAAGTCGATTCCGCGGGAGCTGGAGGAGTCGGCGAGCTTAGACGGCTGCGGGCCATTTCGGCTGTATTGGCGGATTATTTTCCCGCTGCTGCTGCCGGCCACGGGGACGTTTATCGTGACGAATGTGTACGGGGTATGGAATGATTTTCTGACCCCGCTCATCTTCCTCAACCAGCCGGAAAAAATGACCCTCATGCCGCAAATCGTCCAATTCATGTTCAACAAACAATCCGTCAACTACGGCCCCGTGTTCGCCGTCAGCGTACTGGCGGTGCTGCCGCTCGTCGTCCTGTTCGCGTTCACGCAGAAGTACATGCTCCGCGGCCTGACCGCAGGAGCGGTGAAGGGGTAGGGCGGCTGGTCGCGGTGAAGCGGGATGCCGCTTGCCGCTGGGATGTTCGCTAATCGCGAGATGCCGGTTGCTATGCCGGCTGCTGCATCGCTAATCGCGTTGGGATGCCGCCCGGTTGCGTTGCTGCGCTGATCGCGTTGGAATGCCCCAAACCTTGTTGAGCTACTGCGCAAACCGCAGTAGAAGTGGGGGGGAGTAGCTCAGAGAGCTACACATTTACTGAAACGTGGCAGAATAGGTGAAAGATAGCTCAGAGAGCAACACATTCACAGGAAAGTGGCAAGTTGGGCGAAAGAGTAGCTCAGGTAGAAACACAGTTACGGGAAAGTGGCTGAACGGGTGAAAGAGTAGCTCAAGGAGCAACACATTAATGGGAAAGTAGCAGAATGGGCGAAAGAGTAGCTCTGAGAGCAACACATTATTGGAAAAGTGGCAGTTGGAGTGAAAGAGTAGCTCCGAGAGCAACACATTAGTGGAAAAGTGGCAGTTAGGGCGAAAGAGTAGCTCTGAGAGCAACACATTAGTGGAAAAGTAGCTGTTGGAGTGAAAGAGTAACTCTGAGAGCAACACATTAGTGGAAAAGTGGATAAGAGTAATCAAGGGAGGTACCAGTTACCTCACATTGTTGGGAAAGCGGCGAAAAGAGATCAAGAGAGGTACCAGTTACCTCACATTGACGGGAAAGCGTTGATAAGTAATGAAGAGTGGTACTAGTTACCCTTCAGTTGCTGATAATCGCAGCAAGAAGAACACGGGAAGATCCACATGAGCGAGAATGAGATCAAATCGGAGCAAGAAGTGCACCACGAGATCTACATTAGCGAGAATGAGGTCAAATCGGAGCAAGAAGCGCAGCAGGAGATCTACATGAGCGGACCAGCGGAACTTTTAGCTAGAACAGGCGTGCCATGAGCGCGACTAGTATATTCGCAGGAGGCGATGTTTAGTTATGGCAGAGCATAACCAACCGTACGAAGTAGCGGTGTACTATTTTCCACAGTGGCATCCGGATCCGAAGAATGAGGCGGCCAAAGGGGAAGGCTGGACGGAATGGCCTTCGCTTCGGGTGGCGAAGCCGGTTTTCCCGGGGCATGAGCAGCCGAAGGTGCCGCTCTGGGGCGAGCTTGACGAGTCCGATCCTGCAGTGTCGGAGAAGCAAATTGATGCAGCCGCGGATCATGGCATCACTTCCTTTATCTATGATTGGTATTGGGATTTGGGCGGCGGCGAAGGGCCGTTCCTGCATCGCGCGCTTGAGGATGGTTTCCTGCAGGCGGCTAATCGCGACCGGCTGCGTTTCGGCATCATGTGGGCGAATCATAATGAGGTGTCGCGCGAGCGGTTTGATGCGATGACGGACTATTTAATTATCCGCTATTTTAACGAGCCTAATTTTCTCAAAATCGAAGGTAAACTCTACTTCTCCATCTACGAGTGCCATACCCTGATCAAAGGGCTTGGCGGCATCGCGGAAACGAGAGATGCGCTCCAGTCCTTCCGTGAGAAAACACGTGAAGCCGGCTGCGGCGAGCTCCATCTCAATTTGGTGGAGTGGGGGTTGAACGAGGCCAATCGTGACATCATCGGACCTGACACGAATGAGCTGATCCGCACGTTAAGCATAGATAGCGTTACTTCTTACGTGTGGGTCCACCATGTGGAGCCGGCATCGTTCCCAGACTCACCATACGCGGATTGTGCTGCAGAGGCGGTCGCCAAATGGCCGGAGTTCCGCGATGCTTTCGAGGTTCCCTACTACCCCAATTCGACGATGGGCTGGGACCCTTCGCCGCGATGCAGACAAGATATTCCGCTCGTGCGCGGTGAATATCCGTACACACCAATCCTGACCGGCAATACTCCCGAGGCGTTCGAGGCGAATCTTCAAGAGGTGAAAGACTATCTCGATGAGTCCAACCTCGACACGCGGTTATTCACCATTTATGCATGGAACGAGTGGACCGAGGGCGGCTATCTGGAGCCGGACACGATTCATGGCATGAAGTACTTAGAAGCAATTCGCAACGTGTTTGGCAAGTAAGCTCCACAAACGCGATGAAAACACGGTTCCTTCGGGAATCGTGTTTTTTTGCAATTTTCTGTTTAGTTCATTCCCATTTGATCTCAATGTGGAGTATACTCGTTTTTAAAAACATTTGTGAGGGGGAGCTAAGCCATGTCTACGCAAAATAAACCCGATCGAGGCGAGCTCAAGCGAATTCTCCGCCAACTGGGGCAAGAGGAGCTTGTAGAAGTGTTGTCTGAGCGCATGTCCGGCTCGGACTTCAGCACGCTGCTGCTAGAAGTGTTCAGGCAGCGCGCCGCCAAACGGCAGCCAAGCGAGCTGCTGCGAAGCTACAAGGAGAACCGCTTCGTGAAGCCGGCGGTCGTTGATCCGCTAATGCTGAAGCAGCTGGAGCTCGATCTGCTGCGGATCGCGCAGCAGCAAGCTTACGCGCCGCTGCAGCTGTCGCCCGTTGCGCCGCTTGGCTCCTGCTCCATCGTGGCGCCGGCGGATCAGAACAAAATCATCTCCGCCCTCCGAGGCACCGAGGTCGTCGCCGATGTGACGAACCTGCTTGCGCTCTACATCGCGGACGGCATCAAGTCCGGCGACCTCACCAACGCACCGGAGCTGCTGCGCTACTGCACGACGCATCGCCATGTCAGGGCACAGAAATTCCTGGATGCACCTGGGATGCTGCCGCATTTTGGCCTCTACGCGATGGTCACGTCGGGGAAGGACAGCGGCTCCTACTCCTTCGAGAAGCAGGCGGTATGGGAGCATATTGCGGTGTACCGTGAGATGTTCCGAGCACGATTCGGAGGAGCGGAGATCGAGATCATCATGAATGCTCGCCCTGGTTACACGGATGCTGAAGGACTGAACAGCCGCCTGATTCAACATATCAAGGAGCAAGTACCGGAGCTAACAGTCACCTTGAACAGTGAGCCATCAGACAACGCCTACTACAAGGGACTTCAATTCACAATCAAAACGACCATCAGCGGAAAGGTTCATTATATTGGCGATGGCGGTTACGTCGATTGGACCCAACAGCTGCTGGGCAGCAAGAAAGAGCGCATGCTGATCAGTGCCATCGGGCTCGACCGACTATTGCTCGACTAATCCAGCTTAACTACAAGAGAGTGTTGGAAGATGAATAACTCGACCTGTGATATGAGTACATTTTTTTATATTGGCACCCAAGCAGAACACCGACCTAGACAAACTCCATAATATGAACAAAATGGAAATCTAGGTGGCTATATAGATGCATAAATCCAACAGAAAAAATTGTAAAGTAGGTCGTCCAAAAAAGAGAGACAAATGTAAAAAGGACGTCGTTAAGAAAAGGAAAATCGTAAGGTGCCCTCCTCCTAAAATAATCGTAAATGCTCCAATGGGAGCAACGGGTGTCAAAGGTGCAACAGGATCAACAGGAGTAACAGGTGCAACGGGAGCAACTGGTGTCAGGGGGGCAACAGGAAATACAGGTTTAATAGGACCAACAGGTTCAACAGGTTCAACAGGTGCTAGAGGTGCGATTGGATTGATAGGGTTATCTGGCGCTACCGGTGCCACCGGAGCTACTGGTTTACCAGGGGCGACTGGTCCTTCAGGTGGACCAATAGGACCGACAGGAAACACGGGTCCAACAGGGCCTACCGGAGCAACAGGAGTAATCGGAGCGACCGGAGCGACAGGGGCAACCGGTTTAGCTGGAGTAAATGGAGTAGCTGGAGTAGCTGGAGTAACTGGAGCAACCGGATTGCAGGGATTTATTGGGGCTACCGGAGCGACAGGGGTAACCGGGGCTATCGGGGCGACAGGAGCAACCGGGTTAGCTGGAGTAAATGGAGTAACTGGAGCAACCGGATTGCAGGGATTTATCGGGGCTACCGGAGCGACCGGGGCAGCAGGAGCGACCGGGGCGACAGGAGCAACAGGGGCGACCGGAGCGACAGGGGCGACAGGGGCGACAGGAGCGACCGGGGCAATCGGGGTAACAGGAGCTACCGGAGCAACAGGAGCTACCGGAGCGACAGGTGCGACAGGTGTAACAGGAGCAACAGGAGCAACAGGGGCCACCGGAGCGACAGGGGCGACAGGGGCAACCGGAGCAACCGGGGCGACAGGAGCAACCGGGGCGACAGGAGCGACCGGTGCAACAGGTGAAACCGGAGCGACCGGAGCGACCGGAGCGATAGGAGCAACCGGGGCGACAGGGGCGACCGGAGCGACAGGGGCGACCGGAGCAACAGGGGCGACCGGAGCGACAGGAGCAACAGGTGCAACAGGAGCAACAGGAGCGACCGGGGCGACAGGTGCAACAGGAGCGACAGGAGCAACAGGAGCAACAGGAGCGACAGGAGCAACAGGAGCAACAGGAGCGACAGGGGCCACCGGAGCAACAGGAGCGACAGGAGCAACAGGAGCAACAGGAGCGACCGGGGCAACAGGAGCAACAGGGGCAACAGGAGCAACAGGAGCGACAGGAGCAACAGGAGCAACAGGAGCGACAGGTGTAACAGGAGCAACAGGAGCAACAGGGGCCACCGGAGCAACCGGGGCGACAGGTGCGACAGGAGCAACCGGGGCAACAGGAGCAACCGGAGCAACAGGTGCAACCGGGGCGACCGGGGCGACCGGAGCAACAGGGGCGACCGGAGCGACCGGAGCGACCGGGGCGACTGGCGAGACCGGAGCGACAGGAGCAACAGGAGCAACAGGAGCGACAGGTGAGACCGGAGCTACCGGTGCGACCGGAGCAACAGGGGCGACAGGAGCAACAGGAGCAACAGGAGCAACCGGGGCGACAGGAGCAACAGGAGCAACAGGAGCAACAGGAGCAACAGGAGCAACAGGAGCGACAGGGGCGACAGGAGCAACCGGAGCAACAGGGGCGACCGGAGCGACAGGTGCAACAGGAGCAACAGGAGCAACCGGAGCAACCGGCGCCAACGCAGTATTGAACTTTGCAGATTTTTATGCGTTGATGCCTTCCGACAATGCAGCGACGGTTGCTCCTGGTACAGACGTAAGTTTTCCGCAGAATGGTCCGTCCAGTGGGACTGCTATTGCCCGAACGAGTCCCAGTACATTTAACTTATCTGCAGCCGGCACTTATCAGGTGCTGTTTCAGGTAAGCGTGGACGAAGCGGGTCAATTGGATTTGTCACTCAATAACGTAGAGCTACCTTATACGGTGGTCGGGCGAGCAACGGGCACTTCTCAAATAATAGGAATGGCTCTTGTGCAAACGGTAGCTGCCAACTCCATACTCACTGTAAGGAATCCTGCTGGCAATGCCACGGCACTAACCATAACTCCTGTCGCCGGAGGAACAAGGCCAGTTTCAGCGCATCTTGTTATCACCCAACTCGCCTAGTTAATCAAATAGTATGCATAAAAAAGGAGAAGTCCCGGAGCATTCACTCGGGGATTTCGCCTGTTTTATTATGCTTTAGCGGCAAGCGGTGCAAAAGCGCCGCGATACGCTTCAATAATTTCATCTTCCCAAGTCTCGTTGTCGGAGTTCGGAATGCGATTCTCCTGCTTCATCACTTCGAACACCTGGCGCATCCCTTCTTCAAGGGAAACGGTTGGAACAAACTCAGGCACATCGCGCATCAGCTTCTCGGAGCTGTAGTAGTCGTTGTGCGCGAAAATTTCTTCGCAAATGCCGAAACGCCCTGCATCGATGGATTTGAGCGTTTGCAGTGGTACACCTACAAGTTCAACTTCTCGACCAAGTACCTTCATGGCCAGCTTATGCTGCTGCTCCCAAGTCGTAAAGCCGCGCGGTACCACGTTGTAGGTTTGGCCCAGACAGTGCTTCTTGCCAAGTACGCCTGCGAATGCTTTTGCTGCATCATCCACATGCATGAAGGAGTGCAGCGCTTTGCCGTCGCCGCAAATGAGAATCGGTTTGCCTTTCAAAATACGGTCGATCCAAGAGAAGTCCCATGCCACTTGGCGCAGAACGCCGCTTTGCGGACCATATGTAGTCGACGGCTTTAGAATCGTAACCGGGAACCCCTCGCGGTGGTAAGCTTCCATTAGTGCCGTGTCGGCATCAACTTTACCTTGACCGTAACCGCTGATCGGACGAAGCTGGTGATCCTCGGTAACAGGCATCCACTCGTACTCCACGCCATACGTACAAACCGTCGAGCATTGGACAAAATGCTGGACGCCACGGAAGGCGCGAATGCTGCTCTCGGCATCCTCACGGTTAAAGCTGATCATATCGATGGCCGCATCGAACTTCTCCTGCTGCATCGTTTGCTCGAATTTGTCGCGTTCCTGACGATCGCCGTTGATGACGCGCACGCCGGCAGGCAGTTCAACACTGCTTTGACCGCGGTTATAACAAGTAACCTCGTGGCCTTGTGCCACCAGAAGACGAACAATGCTTGTACTGATATTGCCGGTACCGCCTAGGATAACAACTCTCATGTCTAAACATCCTCACTCTCTTGTCTTTAATCCTGTGAAGAAAAAACCTCCTGCTAATAGTACCACAGGAGGCTGTTCGATTGGCAATCCTAATCTGCCCAATCAACCATGAACGCGGGCGGCAGCGAGCTCACGAAGGGAACGCCATGCTTCGGTGCGCTGTTCGAGAAGAGCCAAGAGCTGGTCGACCCCCGCGACAAAAGCGTGCAAATCCGCTTCCGGCGCTGCTTCATCCGGAAGACTGACGGGCATCGGAAGCGTCGACAATAGCAGTCGCGCTTCTTCGAGGACAGCCTCGGCTGAATATGCAGCTGAACCGACTGCTGCAGCTGCGGCAGTGCTGCCGCCGAGGAGCTCGGCTCCGGCTGCATTCACGGCCGCAGCCAGAGCCGAGCTCAGGGCAGATCCGCTCGCGGCCACCGGCGCTGATACCGTTCCTGTGTTAGTCGCACCTGCGGATGCAGCCGCAGCGCCCGGCGCCGCGCCTCGCGCAGCCAGCGCCTCCGCTTCGGCCGCAGCCTCCGCCGCACGCCGCGCTCGCTCGGCCTTCGCCTCGGCCGCGAGCTCCGCTTTCTCCGCCGCAAGCTCGGCGGCGCGCTCGCGCTCCGCCTTGTTCTGCTGCACAGTGGACCACGTTTGCAGCAGCTCATGCCCGTTCTTGTACAGCAGCTTGTCCTTCGTACCGGACGAAATTTCCTTATCCTTGAACAGCTTAGCGATCTTCTTCACATCGCTGACCGGCAGTGCGTCGCGGGCGATAATGAGCGCAAGCGGATCGCGATGCTCAATCGGAAGATCCTTAACCGGCAGCAGCTGGTCTTCGGTCAGCTTGCCCTCCCGAATTTCCGTGCCGCTGACAATCAGCTTCCGCACGGAATTTCCGAACTTCAGCAGCTCGCATTTGTTCTTAATATAGCTCTCGGGCTTGCCGAGCTTGCCGGCGAGGTATTTAATCGAGCTGTTGAATTTCGATTCATTCATGAGCTTGTGGAAGGCTTCTGCTTCTTCAATCGGCGAGAAGCCCTCGCGCGTTAGATTCTCCGCGATCTGCTCCAGATAAATCTCCATTTCATCGGTCACCGTCGACACGATGCAGGGAATCGTCTCTTTACCGAGCATTTTACTCGCTTTGTAACGTCTGTTGCCGTAAATGATTTTGTATCGTCCGCCTGGGGTCGTACGCACTTTAATCGGGGAGAGCAGGCCAATCTCCTCGATGCTTTTCATTAGCTCCTGAAGCGCTTCTTCATCAAACTGATAGCGCGGCTGGTCGGTATCTTCATCGATAAGATGAGTCGCAATTTGAATAATATCCATATAATTTCTCCTATCTTCACAGTAAGAGTCACCCGTATTATATACCAGGAACCATTCTGTGAAAAAGAGAACACAAGGATTATCGCTCAGATCGAGCGAGGTAATAGGCATATTCCAGCGGTCGGCTGTAGAGGATGGCTTTGTCTTTAAACCAACGAAGGTCGTTGAACATGCTTTTCTGGGGTTTTCCGTTTAGTTCGATAATCCATAGCTTTCCTGCGTCATCTAAAGCGAAATCGACGCTCAATTCGCCCAGTGAACCCATATGAGTTTCAGCCAGCTGCGCAGCCGCTGCACTTATCTCATGAAGGGATTGAAGCATCTCGTTTGTCTTTTCAGGGCTAAATAAGAGGTGGAAAATTTCTGCGGCATCATAAATGAACTCGCAAACACTCGTATTGAAATAATCCTGGTAGGCCACTCTGCATGCGATGGTGGATACCGTCCATTCACCCCGAATGTCTTTTTGAACCAGAACCCGAATATCGCAATAACGATGATTTAGTTGACGTATGCTAACTCCCTGTTGAACCATATAGTTTTCTGATCCGAGAAGCTCATCTAACTTTTTCGCGATGCTCTCATTCGCTCTGCAAATATATTTTGGAGCTAAGGCATTCAAGGAGATATGTTTATCCCCTGTAGTCGTTTGCTCGATTCGATAGACGGATTTCCCTTTAAAACCATACGTTGGCTTAATATATACGATTTTATATTTCTCTATTAGCTCTGATACGCTCACATCATTGTATAGATAGGTGTCTGGTATATAGGGGCTAAGTGGTGACTGTTTCAATAAGGTATAGAGATCCCATTTGTTAAAAAAGTTGATATTATTAAAGCATTTGTTCGTGCCAATCACGTTCTCCAGGCGTTGAATGGTGATTGTTTTCTTGTTGAAGCTGCGATTATAGACGACATCAGGAAAAGGAAACAGCCCTTGTTTCCATAAGCCCTTATTTAAGCTAAGTCCATGGATACGTTGTTCCTTCCAATCAATATCCGACGGGGTAAAGGCAAAAAGCTTCATGTTCAGTTTGTCATACCGCTGATAGAGCTTCAAAATACTTTTTCTGTTGATTCTCTCGGTTACTAAAATCCCTACTAACGGTTGACTCTCCAATCTATCCACTCTCCCAGTCTTTGATCACTATTACTATTAAATGCCGGAGTGGTATTTTTGATAGGGACAACAACATACTAGTATGGAAAAATAGACATTAATTTCCACCCATTTTCAGATATGTAGGCAACTACTCCCATCCATTTGCCGGATGATGAATATGATGAAACAGCTTTACTTTACTAAATAAGGAGACGAGACTATATGGGTAAACATAACTGTCCTCCAGGTCCTCCGGGACCGGAAGGACCGCGCGGGCCCCAAGGACCTCCGGGACCTCCGGCAGAAGGGGCGCAATTGCTTCAAGGACTTGCAGGCGCAATTGGAGCAGCAGGACCCGCAGGACTTGCAGGAGCGCTTGGACCAGCTGGGTTAGCGGGACTTGCCGGAGCCATCGGTGAGGCCGGACCTGCAGGTCTGGCAGGTCTGGCTGGGGCACTTGGGGCAGCAGGGCTTGCCGGGGCAACGGGACCAGCAGGACCGGCAGGACCAGCAGGACCAGCAGGACCAGCAGGGCCGGCAGGAGCAGCAGGAGCTGCGGGACCAGCAGGGCCGGCAGGAGCAACGGGAACTGCAGGACCAGCGGGGCCGGCAGGAGCAACAGGAACTGCAGGACCAGCAGGACCGACAGGATCAACAGGAGCTCCGGGAGCTGGAGGATTGATTCCATTTTCGACGGGGATCATCATAAGCGGTGCAACAGTAGTATCGGCAGCTCCAATATTAATGGGCTTTGGTAGTCACACGGTTGAAGTCATTGACGGTTCCGGAGAATCGACGATGCCGCCGGAAGCAGGCGGATTTGCTTTTCCGATTCCGTTTGCGGGTACCGTTCAGAATTTGCAAATCAGCGCTGATCTATTGGTTGCTTCCGTGGTTTCCATAAATACCCTCGGCCTTCAATATGATTTCACAGTATTCCTCGCACCATCGGTTCCTAATAACGGGATTGATCACAGTGCTTCACCTTACGTGACCACTCCGCTAACCAGTTCGCTTCGATTCGGATTTCCGAATAATATTATTACAGCGGGCACTTTCCGTGCCGCAACGAATATCAATGTGGGATCATTAGTAGTGGCTGCAGGTGATCGAATTGGGATTCGGATAAGGACGCTGCAATCGACAGATCCCTCGGCAGCGGATATCACGCAACTCTCATTTAGCGCCAGTCTGTCGTATACGCCTTCTTAAAAAGAATGTCAGAGTCGCAGGCTATGATGGAAATTTCATCGTAGCCTGTTTTGCATGCAACCATGCATCAGTAGTGGTGGTTGCAAGTACATATGTAAAAAATGATAGATGTTTTTGCCTTCCCGAAATTGGTAAATCATCCGTAATATGATACGATGTAGACATTCCGTGTTCATTTTATCATGCTTCGATGAGGAGGTTTTACTAGTTGTCTTATCTATCTATTAGCACGTGGAGTTTGCATCGTCTGTTAGGACCGCTTCGTTTCACGTCGTGGAATGCCGAGACCGGGCAGCATGAGCAGCAAGTTCAGGAACAGCCGCAAGCGTTGACCTTGCTGGAGCTTCCGGCAGAGCTCGCGAGAAGAGGGTACCAAGCGGCAGAGGTTTGCCATTTTCATTTTCCATCCACAGAACCTGATTATTTAGCACAGCTGCGTGAAGCATTCAGAGCTGCGGCATTGTCCTTCGATACGCTGCTGCTGGATTACGGCGACTTAACCTCTGAGGACGAAGCGAAGCGCGAAGCAGACATTCGCTTTATGCGTGAATGGATTGACATCGCATCGCTGGCAGGCGCAAAGCAGATTCGCATCATTGCCGGAGAGGCGAAGCCGGATCAGGATGAAGCGATCCGGAAGTCGGCCGCTGGCCTGATCGAACTTGGTCATTATGCCTCGAGCAAAGGTGTACGCGTCGTTTCGGAGAATTTCAAGGCGCTCACCTCAACAGGCTCATCGAGTGTTAAACTATTGGAGAGCATCGGCGATGCAGCCGATTTCATTACAGACTTCGGCAATTTCGCATTACCTGCCAAATATGCAGAGTTTGCGATGACCTTGCCGCGCAGCGTATCCGTTCATGCCAAAGCACAGTATGATGGCGATGGATTGCCCGACCGCGAAGAATTTCTCAAATGCTTAGAAACCGTGCGTGCGGCCGAGTTTAACGGCGCAATCGTGCTAATCTATGATGGTCCCGGCGACATGTGGGCAGGGCTTGATCGGATTAAAGAGATCGTAGCGGAATATTTATAGAGAAGAGGTGATTGGAATGTCCTTTGTCATTGATGCCGCAACCCGAATTGGAATCGTCTATTTGCGAGTTAGTAATTTGGAGCGTTCGCTTGCGTTCTACCGTGAGGTTGTAGGATTGCAGGTTCTCTCTCAAGGAGAAGGAACAGCGGAGCTGGGGGCACAGGACAGCTCTGCACCTCTGCTGCATTTGCGGGAAATCCCGAATGCCGTGCCGCGTCCGCGCCGATCGGGAGCAGGACTGTACCACTACGCATTGCTGGTGCCGGACCGCAAATCGCTCGGACTAGCGCTGCGCAACCTCATTGCAAGCGGCATCCACATCGGGCAGGCTGATCACTTCGTAAGCGAAGCCCTATATATTGCAGATCCTGACAACAACGGGATCGAAATCTACCGAGATCGTCCGCGCGAAGAATGGGAACGCGATGAGAAGGGGCAGTATGTCATGGGCCTCGATCGGATCGACTGGGATGGCTTGCTGGCTGAAGCAGGAGATACGCCTTGGAGCGGACTGCCTGCCGGAACAACCGTGGGACATATTCATCTTCATGTCTCCGAGCTGCCGACTACGGAACATTTCTACCACGATGTACTCGGCTTCGAGCTCGTCGCTCAAATGGCTGATTCTGCGCTCTTCATCGCAGCAGGCGGCTATCACCACCACATTGGACTCAATGTGTGGGCCGGCATCGGTGCAGAACTTACGCCGGAGAACGCGCCGGGACTCGATTATTTTGAAATCGTGCTTCCAACCGAAGCCGCGCAAATGGCGCTCTTCGCACGTTTGCAGGCTGCGAGTGTACCTCTGCAAACCGACCGCGGCACGGTCATCGTACGCGACCCGTCCGGCATCGCGATCCATCTTATCGTTCAATCGCAAGCGCCGCACTAATTGAACTGTTGTGACGCAAAGCCTCTATTATCCATCTACCTGGAAGAGGCTTTTTTGCTGAGTAAAATGTGTGAAAATTGCAATTTTTGGATAATCGTGCGTATGCGCAAGTTGCTTGATTTATGTGGGCAAGCAACGGTTAACGGTATACACAATTTTGTGTGAGGATATGCAATTTTTGGTAAGGGGGAGGAGCGGTTTCATGGCAAGTCAGCGAGGGTTGCTGGTGACGTATATACGGAACAACTGGTATATCTACGCATCCGGCGTTTCGTTTTCCATTGTTGCGAATATCTTTCAGGCTTATTTTCCGAAAGTGCTCGGTAATTTCACGGATCAACTTCAGCAAGGTGGACTGACCAAAGCGACCGTTTGGGATTCCAGCATGATCTTACTCTTAATCGGTATTGCATACGGGGTGCTGGGCGGTATCGGGCAGTTTCATATTATGTATGTGGGCCGGAAATTTGAGTGGTACACACGCAGGCGGCTGTTTAGCCATTTCACCACGCTTGGCGAGCAGTACTATTCGAAGAACGGTGTCGGTAAGCTGCTCAGCTATGTGATGAATGATGTCACGACTGTTCGAGAATCGATAGCAATGGGCGTCAATCAGACGGCGAACGCGGTGATGCTCATCATATCTGTTATCGTCATGATGATTCTGAGCGACATTCCGATTTATCTCATTCTGGTTTGTATCTCCCCGCTGCTCTTTATTCCATGGGTTGTGGTGCGGATTGGACCTAATATCCGTAAGCGCTCCCTTGCTGTGCAAGAGTCGCTTGGCGCCATGACGGAATCTGCGGAAGAACAGTTCGGCGGCATTCGTGTAACGAAGAAATTTGCCGTAGAGGACATCATGAATGAACGATTCGGTAAATCAGTGGACCGGATCATGGACAATCAGCTGAAGCTGGTGCGCATCTCGTCTTATTTTCAAGCACTCATTCCTTTTCTTGGGGCACTATCCCTGATCATTACACTGGCTTACGGCGGATACTTGGCACTTGGCGGCACGATTACGCTCGGTAACTTCGTTGCGCTTACGCTCTACGTTCGCATGATGGTTAACCCGCTGCAGGCAATCGGAAATGTGATCAATACGATTCAACGTTCACGCGCATCGGTCGAGCGATTGAACGAATTGCTTAATAGACAGCCGGAAATTAAAGAAGAGCCTGCTGCGGTGGAGGTCGATTGGGAGCGCGAAACGTTGTCAATCAATGATCTGTCCTTCGCATATCCGGATTCTCCGGAAGAGGCGCTTAAGCATATTTCACTTCAGGTGGCACCGGGCAAGACCATTGGCATCGTAGGGAAAACCGGTTCCGGCAAAACAACGCTTACCAAGCTGCTGCTCCGTGTCTACGATCCTCCACTGGGAGCTGTAACGATCGGCGGCAAGGATTTGCGCAGCTTGAAGCTTGAGAACTTGCGCGGTGGAATCGCTTATGTACCGCAGGATGGGTTCCTGTTCAGCTCGACGATTCGGGATAACATTTCGTTCTACAAGCGCAGCGCAGACTTAGCCCAAGTGGAGAAGGCAGCGCGGCATGCTAAGATTCACGAGAGTATCATGTCGTTTCCCGATGGCTTCGAGACGAAGCTTGGCGAGCGAGGCGTCACACTCTCAGGAGGACAACGTCAGCGGACCGCCCTTGCGCGCGGCATGATGATGGATGCGCCAATTCTGATTCTTGACGACAGCGTAAGCGCCGTCGATGCCGTTACGGAGACCGCTATTATTGATACGATTCGCAAGAAGCGTAAGAACAAAACAACGATTATTATCGCTCACCGGATCAGTGCTCTCCAACATGCCGATGAAATCATCGTGCTCGACGAGGGACGGATTGTGCAGCGGGGAACGCATGGGTCACTGCTTGCGCAGGGCGGCATCTATGCCATGCTCCATGCCATTCAGGAGGAGGGAAGCGGCGTTGGCTAAACTAATCCACAACGCGCAGATCGACGCGAGAACGGACATTTCGGGTCCGCCTGGACCTGGCAAAGAGAGTAACAAGGAAGCTTACAAGGGGCTAATCGCTTATGCGAAGCCGTATCGATTGACCTTCTTGGCGGTGTTTGCTTGTATTATCGTTGCAATCGCGGCAGATTTGCTGCAGCCTTACCTGGTTAAGATCGCGATTGATGATCATTTGATGAAGGGCGATCGCAGCCCGAACACGCTCTTCCTCATTGCCGGCCTTTATCTGCTGCTTTCCATCGCAGGATTTGTCTTTACCTTCTTGCAAAATAATCTGCTTCAAAAGGCCGCGCAGGGGATTGTCGCTACGATTCGCAAGAAGCTGTTCCGCCATATCTCGAAGCAGTCCATGTCGTATTTCGACCGCGTGCCAAGCGGCAGTCTCATCACGCATGTGTCGAGCGATACGGAGTCGCTCAATCAGTTCTTCTCGCAAGTGCTGCTCAGCGTGCTGCGTGACGGCCTGACACTGGTGTTCATTATCGCGTTAATGTTTCAACTCAATGTAAAGATGACGCTCTACTGCCTTATTTTGCTGCCGATCATCGCACTGAATGCCATTGCATTCCGTTCTTATATGCGCGTCACTTATCAGATGGCGAGAACCAATTTGTCGCGCTTAATCGCTTTTGTCGCAGAGAATTTGGCGGGGATGCGCATCATCCAAGTGTTCCATCAAGAGAGAGAACAGCAGAAGCAGTTCGATGAGAAAAACCGGCTCTACTTCCGTTCCAACCTGCGGGAGATTCGCACGAACGTGCTGTTTAACCGCTCTTTTGAAATGATGGGCAACTTGTCCGTTGCTTTCGTCACTTGGCTAGGCGGGAATGCGGTGCTTGGCGAAAGTCTGCCGTTCGGTGTACTCTTCGCGTTTATTACGTACATTCGTCAGTTCTTCCAGCCGATCAATAATATTTCGCAGCAGTGGAATACGCTTCAATCCGCAACGGTATCGTTGAACCGGATTTGGGGCATATTCGGTACGGTGCCGGAAGTGCGGGATGCAGAGAAAGCGCGCAGCTTGGATGATTCGGCTGTGAAGGGAAAGATTGATTTTGACGGCGTGAAATTCAGCTATAAGGATGGCCAGCCGGTTATCCATCATCTGGATTTGCATGTGAAGCCGGGTGAAATGATCGGGATCGTCGGTACAACCGGTGCTGGCAAAAGCTCGCTCATCAGTCTGCTCTGCCGATTCTATGATGTGAAGGAAGGCCGCGTCACGATTGACGGTACCGATGTTCGCGATCTGCCGCAGGAGACGCTTCACCGGTTGATAGGCTTGGTGCAGCAGGAGCCTTATCTCTATTCCGGCAGTATTATCGACAACGTCCGGCTGTTCGACGAGACGATTACGAGGGAGCAAGTCATGGAGGCGTGCAAGCTCGTTGGCGTAGATACGCTGATCGGGCGAATGAAGGACGGCTACGATACACGCTTGTCTGAGCGGGGAAGCGGGCTGTCTGCAGGTGAACGCCAATTGATTTCGTTCGCGAGAATCATCGTGTTCAAGCCGAAAATCCTTATCCTCGACGAAGCGACAGCCAACCTGGATTCGCATTCCGAGCAGCTTATTCAAGAGGCGTTGACAGTCGTCTCCCAAGGACGGACGACGATGGTTATTGCACATCGGTTGTCTACCATTATGGGGGCCGATCGGATCATCGTAATGAAGCAGGGTGAGATTGTTGAGGAAGGCAATCACAGGGAGCTGCTCGCGCGCGGCGGCTACTACGAGGAGCTTTACCGGCATTCGCAAGGACGGACAGTGCAGCTTGCCACGGGAACGGGCGGCGTCACTGGCGGTGTCGCAACTCCGAAGAAGAAGAGCTGCGGAGTGGGATAACGGGGATAACTATGGCAGTTATCCCCAGAATGTTGGCGAAATGTGGATAGTTTGTGAGTAAAGCTGTGGATAGTGTGGCGTGGCTCGCCACTTAAGCGAGAAAAACGAAATGTTGTGCCTCTCTCCGAGAGAGGGCGAACAGTGATATTTTTGCAAAGGAAATGCAATAATAGGCCATAACTTGGCCTGGAACGTCAATAGACAAGTCGAATTGTTCTGTGAGATAATCAATCAACTACTATGATACTCAGTCTGACGTAAGGAGTTTGAGGAATGGAATACCTATTATTGCTGGCAGAAATCATGCTGGTCAATCTCGTGCTTAGCGGCGACAATGCCGTTGTTATCGCGCTCGCGAGCCGTAATTTGCCATTGCAGCACCGGAAGAGAGCGGTTTGGTGGGGAGCGATGGCTGCTGTAGGGCTGCGGATTGTTTTGACTGCAGTTGCCGTATATTTGCTCAAAATTCCGTTCATCCAAGTAGCCGGCGCATTGCTATTGTTCTGGGTAGCGATAACGCTGTTGAAGGATGATGGAGAAAGTAAAGACATCGAGGGCGCGCAATCCCTCTGGAAAGCGATTCGCATTATTGTGACGGCTGACTTTATTATGAGCTTGGACAATGTACTGGCGATTGCCTCCATTGCCAACAATAATATTTGGCTGATGTCACTGGGTGTCGCGCTTAGCATTCCGATCATCGTATGGGGCAGCCAATTGATTATGTCGCTGCTGCATAAGTTCCCTATTTTCATCTACCTGGGTGCCGGGATTCTAGGGTATACAGCCGGAGAAATGCTGGAAGAAAGCGAAACCGTGAAGTCGGGGCTGCACAAGATTTCCGAGTACGCGGACAATGTCTTCCCATTCATCTGCGGACTGCTTGTCATTGGGATTGGCTACTTATTGCAGAAGCGCGGGCGGCGTTCCGAAGTACAGGAAGCATAAGGTCCAATCTTCGAAATGAACAAAGGCGAGCTGCGGGGGATTCGGAATCCCTCACAGCTCGCCTTTTTCGTTTATAGTTCAACAACTTACAGTTACACGACCTGCGATTTCCTCTTCAACAACAGAACCCCGTTCGATTCAAGCTGAACCGACTCGCTGACCGCGGCGCCGCTCTCAAGATTCTCGTATGCACGTCCATCCAGCTTAACGATTTGCGCCTTGCCACTGAAATTCATCACGAAGATATAATCATGCTCCCCATCCGATCGCAGCTGTGCAGTCACGCCTTCCGGCAGATCCGTCTCCAGTGAACGGCTCACGCCGGTCTCTTGCACAATACGGGCGTAGAAGTCACGCAGAAAATCTCCCTTCAGCCGCGTCGCCATATGATATGCGCGGCCTGCACCAAGTCGATTCACGGTCAGAGCCGGCTGCCCCGCATAGAAGTCACTTTCATAAACGCCGAGTATCTCCGCACCTTCTGCATGGATGATCTCACAAATTTCGTGCGACTCATACGAACCGCTGAGCTTCAGCGGATTGCCTTCAGCGAGAACCAAACCGTTGCGGTCATGGTCATACAGCCCTTCGATTTCCTCCGCCCAGATCCCCAGCGTCTTACGCAGCGGCCCGGGGAAACCACCGAGATGGCACAAATCGGTAGCGCCGACAATGCCCGACCAATACGTCGTGACGAGCGTGCCGCCATTCTCCACAAACATCTCTAGGCGGCGGCCTGTCTCTTCCGTGCACAGATACAGCATCGGCGCGACGATTAGTTTGTAGCTGGACCAGTCCTCATCGGAGCCGACAACATCAATGGGAACTCCGAGCTCCCAGAAGGCTTTATGATGCGCAATGACGGTTTCCTCATAACGAAGCCCGACGTTTCGCGGTCCCTGCGAGTCCTTGATCGCCCACCGATTATCCCAATCGAAGAGCAGCGCAGTTTCCGAAGGCGTCGCACTGCCCAGCACCTCCGTCAAGCCGGACAGTGTCTGCCCGAGTGCGGCCACATCGCGGAATACGCGCGTATGCTCGGTTCCGTCATGATCGACGACAGCGCCGTGAAACTTCTCGCTGGAGCCGCGGCTTTTGCGCCACTGGAAGTATTGCACCGAATCGGAGCCATGTGCCACCGCTTGAAGGGAAGATAGGCGGTGCATCCCTGGACGCTTCAGCTTGCTGACCGGCTGCCAGTTCGTTAAGCTCGGCGTGCTTTCCATAAGCAGAAAAGGTTTCCGCTTCAAGGAGCGGTACAAATCGTGATAGAAGGCAAAGAATGCCGCCTGTCCGCTGTCGTCGGCGGCTGAATGCCAAGTCGGATAGGCATCCCACGAAATGACATCGATTTCTTTGGCCAGCTTGCGGTAATCGAGCCCTTCGATCATGTGCATATTGGTTGTGATCGGAAGAGTGGGATTGAACGGTCGAACCGAAGCAACCTCATGTCTGCAGAAGTCCGCCGTTTGGTCGCTGACGAAACGCCGCCAATCCAGATTATGAGCGTGGACCAGGAATTCACCATGGAAAGCCGGGGATTCGATTTGCTCCCAATTCGAATAGGTGTGAGCCCAGAAGGTCGTCCACCATGCAGCGTTGAGCGCATCCAGCGTACCGTATTTGGCTTTCAGCCAGTCGCGAAAAGCATTCTGGCAGTAATCGCAATGACATTCGCCGTTATATTCATTCGATATATGCCAGCCGAGAACAGCAGGGTGATTCCCATAACGTTCGGCCAGTTTCTTATTGATGATGGCAGTCTTCTCGCGGTAAACCGGCGAAGTAAAGCAGTGGTTATGACGCATACCGAACAGGTTGCGTACGCGATTAGCTTCAACGCGGAGCACTTCGGGATATTGCTGTGCCATCCATGCCGGACGCGCACCGCTTGGCGTAGCAAGCCAAGCGAATATTCCATTGGCAGCGAAGGTATCCAGCAAGCGGTCCATCCATTCGAAGGTGAACACACCTTCTTCCGGCTCCAGTGCAGCCCATGCGAAAATCCCTACAGCCATCGTATTGCAGCCTGCCAGCTTCATCAGTCGAATATCTTCGGCAAGCACCTCGGGGTAATGCTGCCACTGGTCCGGATTGTAGTCCGCGCCATGCATGAAAGCAGGGAGCTTGTTGCTGATTGGGGGGAACTTTTGCAGTTTCGTCGTCATGGTTTGAAATCCTCCTGGATATTATCGTACAATTCACGCATTGCGAAGTTAGGTTTGCGGTCTGTATGAACTCCATAATAGAATATTATTGCGGAACTCGCATCGAACGAAATGAATAATAAATCGGACAATTTGAACATAAATGGAGGATAAATGATGCTTCCTTTTCTACTGGCTGAGCAGCCGCAGCGTATGAGACCATTGCCGCTATCGATCTATTGCATCGGCAGCCATGAGCAGAAGCATTTGGTAAGGCCTGACGGGTTCCCGACCCATCAGCTGTTTCTGACTCGACAAGGGACGGGATTATTTTGTATAGAGGGTGAGGACGATATCCTGCTGAAGCCCGGAAGCGCATTGCTGCTGAAGGAGCATGTGCGCCATGAATATTATCCTCACTCTGTCACCGGCGGGCAGTGGGAGCTTGGTTTTGTAGCATTCCGGGGTGCAGCGGCGGACGTGATCTTG
Organism: Paenibacillus sp. J22R98; assembly: GCF_059383835.1. NCBI lineage: Bacteria > Bacillati > Bacillota > Bacilli > Caryophanales > Paenibacillaceae > Paenibacillus > Paenibacillus sp. J22R98. The sequence goes on along the minus strand of NZ_JBXENW010000011.1, from coordinate 3,974 downwards.
GGTACGCTTATGGGATCATCCGAGATGGCTGCGGAAACGGAAGCAACTACTGAGCAGGACAAATACGATCTCTTCAAACCTACTAACTTTGATGAGCTATGGGAAAAGCTCGAACAGCTATGGCATCTGATCAGTGTGAGCGGTGAAGACGGATATTGGGAGGCCTCTCTTGGCGCATATGATCTGTTGTTGACTGCTATTCGGGGGAAAAGCGACATGGAGCTGAAGCAATCCGTTACTCCCGGGGGCGACGGCAATGCCGCATTGAAGGCAGGTGTTCAGATGATGCATGACCATTATAATGAACGATTGCTTCTTACTAATGTGGCCCGAGCGTCCGGTTACTCTGTTCAGCATTTTCATCGGTTATTCGTAAGCAGCTATGGGATGACGCCGAATCAGTACATGAATCGCATCCGAATGAAGCGGGCGGTGCAGCTCTTGGAGGAGCTTGGAGGTGCGAGCGGCAGCGTGGAGAAGGTTGCGATGCAGCTTGGGATGGAGACGAGTTATTTTATCCGATTGTTCAAGAAAACGTATGGCACGACTCCCAAACAATGGAAACTCAATTAATTTGTTTAATAAATTGACGAAATTGTGTCCTCGCCGTTAGAATAAGGATAATCACTTTGGCACTTTTCCGAGTCAAAGCATATGTGCGTTAACGGATTACTAGACAAACATTTATGAAAAGGGGTAATAATTTTGAAGAAAAAGATGATTGCTTCTCTCCTTATCTCAGCGGCTGCACTTGTAGCGGTAACTGGCTGTGGGGCCAAAAATGACAACACGTCAGGTTCTGGCAACAACGCAGATTCCAAAACGTATTCGATCGCGATTTCGCAGTATGTGGAGCATCCGTCGCTTGATGCAACACGTGAAGGTTTCCTGGCAGCACTGAAGGATGCCGGTATTACAGAAGGTGACAACCTGAAGGTTGATATGAATAACGCGCAAGCGGATGCCAGCAATAATCTATCTATCGCTCAGAAGATCGCTTCCAAAGATTACGATCTCATTTTAGGCATCGCAACGCCATCTGCACTTGCTGTTGTACAAGAAGAGAAAGAAAATCCGGTATTGTTCGCGGCTGTAACGGACCCGCTAGCGGCGAAGATCGTCAGCAACTTGGATAAGCCCGGCGGTAACGTTTCCGGTGCATCGGACACAAACCCTGCCGCGATTACGCAGCTGATGGAATTTATCGCAAGCAAATTTACGAACGTGAAGACAGTAGGTATGGTCATCAACGAAGGCGAGCCGAACGCGGTTATCATGGCAGACCTGGCTGAGAAGGCTCTTGCCGAGCATAACATCAAGCTGCTTAAAGCGCCTGTAACGGCTACTTCCGAAGTAAGCCAAGCGGCTGAATCGCTGGTTGGCCGTGCGGATGCCCTTTACATCGCATTGGATAACACGGTTGTAAGCAGCGTTGACTCCATCATTAAAGTAGCGAACGATAACAAAATCCCATTCTTCTCGAGCGATCGCGATACGGTTGAGAAGGGTGCTTTTGCAACAGTAGGCTTCAAATATTACGACCACGGCTACCAAGTTGGTCAAATGGCTGTTGAAATTCTTAAGAATGGCAAGAAACCAGCTGATATGAAAGTAACAGTGCCGGAGAAACTGGATCTTATTCTTAACCTGAAAGCCGCTGAAGCACAAGGCATCACGGTAACAGACGATATGAAGAGCGAAGTGAAAGATCAAGACAACAACATTATTAAATAAATAAAGGTTAATCGGAGTGGGCGGTTCCTGTCGCTCGCTCCTTTTTTTATTTGCGAAATAAGGAGGCACTGACGATGCTAGGATCAATGATCGGAGCGGTAGAGCTGGGTCTGCTGTATGCCTTAATGGCGATCGGCGTCTACATCACGTTCCGCATACTCGATTTTCCCGATTTGACTGTTGACGGCAGCTATACGACAGGCGGCGCTGTTGCGGCGATCATGATTACGCATGGCTACGAACCGTGGATTTCCACCATCTGTGCTTTTATCTGCGGGTTGGCTGCGGGGGCAATTACGGGCCTTCTTCATACGAAAGGCAAAATCAATGGGCTTCTTGCCGGTATTCTCATGATGATCGCGCTCTACTCCATTAATCTGCGGATTATGGGTAAGCCGAATGTTTCGCTTGTGAATACAGATACGCTGTTCTCCGCTATTTCGGACAATAGCTGGGTGTACATTCCGGTTCTTGCCGTACTTGTGCTGCTCGTTAAGCTGCTGCTGGATGGGTTTCTTCATACGGATGTGGGCCTTGCGCTTCGTGCAACCGGCGATAATGCCCGCATGATTCGCAGCCTAGGTGCCAACACGGATACGACCAAAATCATCGGCGTGAGTCTATCGAACGGACTCGTTGCGTTATCCGGTGCGTTAATTGCGCAGGAGTCGGGTTTTGCGGACATGTCCATGGGGGTCGGAACGATCGTACTGGGACTTGCTTCGGTTATCATCGGGGAGGCGATTTTCGGCTTCCGCACCGTGTTTCAAGCGACATTGGCAGCCGTTCTCGGCTCCATTGTGTACCGGATTATCTACGCGCTTGCACTGCGCGTCGAGTTCTTCGATGCATCTGACTTGAAAATGATTACGGCCCTAATCGTAGTCGCTGCTCTGGTCATCCCGACCGTTCGGCGCTCGATGAAGCAGAAGGCTTTGGCCCGGAAACGAACTCACGAGCTGCTCGTCACAGCTGGCAGCAAGGGAGGTCGAGCTTAATATGTTGGAAATTGCTCAAGTATCCAAGCTATTCAATCCGGGAACGCCGGATGAGAAAATCGCGCTCATGAACATTCAGCTGAAGCTGAACCCCGGCGATTTCGTTACGGTAATCGGCAGTAACGGCGCAGGTAAATCGACGCTGATGAACATCATTTCCGGCGTGATGAAGCCGGATATCGGCGAGGTTCGCATCGATGGCAAAGCGATTCACCATCTGCCGGAGCACGAACGCAGCCGCTGGATCGGGCGCGTCTTCCAAGACCCGATGGCAGGTACCGCTCCGACGATGTCGATCGAGGAGAACCTGTCGATGGCGTACATGCGCGGCAAGAAGCGCGGCCTAAGCTGGGGAGCCAGCAAGGCGAAGCGCAAGCTGTTCCACGAACAGCTGCAGCGTTTAGGCATTCGGCTCGAGGAGCGGATGAGCGCGAAGGTCGGCTTGCTGTCCGGCGGCGAACGCCAAGCGCTCAGCCTGCTGATGGCGACGTTCACGAAGCCGCAAATTTTGCTGCTGGACGAACACACGGCAGCGCTTGACCCGGCTCGCGCGGAGCTTATCACGGTGCTCACCGAAGAGATCGTCCGCGAGATGAAGCTGACGACGCTGATGGTGACGCACAACATGGAACAGGCGATTCGCCTCGGCAATCGCTTGATCATGATGGATAAAGGTCGCATCATTCTGGACATCCCGGAATCACGCAAACGCGACCTGACGGTTCCACAGCTGCTCGGCGAATTCGAGCAGATCAGCGGCCGCCAGCTGGCGGACGATCGGATCGTCCTGGGGTAGAGAGGTTAAAGTCGAGAATAAGCTGCGCGATGCAGCCTGTTCTCGACTTTTTTGTTGTGGGGCGGCTTGCGCGGGGCGTGGAAGGGGCCGCTATCCTCCGTGCCCCATGCCCGCATCCGAAGAAAAGCAGCTTCCCGCGCATGATTGTCCTCACCATAAGCGGCATATCCGCAAACAGTGGAAGAAACGGCTCGAATGAGGCAAGTTAAGCGGTTATTCCGCTTAAAGTGCCTGCAGCAGCGAAAAAGTAACCTTTCTCGCATGATTTCCACCGCCATAAGCGGAATATCCGCTAACAGTGGAAGAAATGACCCCAAAGCGGCACTCTTAGCGGCTATTCCGCTTAAAGTGCCTGCAGCAGCGAAAAAGTAACCTTTCTCGCATGATTTCCACCGCCATAAGCGGAATATCCGCTAACAGTGGAAGAAATGACCCCAAAGCGGCAC